>JAGWYN010000031.1 GCA_018969295.1 Chloroflexota bacterium
GACTGGGTCAAATTTACAGTCTTCAGCGGCATCACCTACACCCTGGAGATCGGCGCCCCCGAGGAACATGTGCGGGCGAGCATCGAACTCGACGCCAGCTGTGGCACGGTGGCCAGCAGCCAGGCCGGCCCGTTGCTCTGGCAGTCGCCGATCAACGGCATCTGCTATGCGGGGGTCGAACAGGCTGCGCTGGTCGGGCCGCTGACAGCCTACTCGCTGACACTGCGCAGCGCCAGCGGGGTCGTCGATCTCTACGAGCCCGACGACAGCTGTGCCCAGGCACACGACCTGCCCACCAACGGCGTGCGTCAGAGCCACCTGTTCCAGCTGCCAGCCGACGCCGACTGGGTCAAGTTCAACGTGGAGGCCGGCAGTACCTTCCAGATGGTGGCGGACAACACCACGCCAGGGGTGGCTCCTCAAATCACCCTTTTCGCCAGCTGTGACCAGGTAGATGCCGGAAACAGCCTCTCCAGCCCGTCCAGCCAGCTGCTGCAGGCGACCACCCAGAGCGCAGTCTATTACGCACGGATCGCCAACCAGACGCCAGACAGTTTCGGCGCAGACAAACGCTACGACGTGCGCGTGGCTGTCGCCGCCTGTGTCCCCGATGCCAGCGAACCAGACGATCTGCCAGCGGCTGCACGGCCGCTGGCGCTCGACCAGCCTGTGGTCCACAATAGCTGCCCGGGCGGCGACGAGGATTGGGCACGGCTGACGCTGCAAGCCGGCCAACCTTATGTGGTGCAGACCACCGATCTGGCCTTTGCCGCCGACACGCTTCTGACGATCTTCAGCGCCGATGGGCTGACCCGGCTGGCGGAAAACGACGACTACGGGTACGTCAACGGCTCACGCCTGCTCTTCACCCCACCGGCAGCCGGGGAGTATCTGGTGCGGGTACGCCATGCCAACCCGACAGCCAATGGGCCCCACACACAATACAGCCTCGTGGCGCGCGCCGGCTTCTGCCAACCGGATGGCCAGGAGGGGGAGAGCGGGGACAACGGCCCTGGCGACGCCACAGCGTTGACACCCAACCTGCCCGCTGCGCAACAGCACAATTTTTGTGCTGACCCGCTGGACCCTGGGCTGGGGGACCAGGACTGGCTTGCCGTCTCGGCGCAGGCGGGCAACCGCTACCAGGTCACCACCGGCCTGCTCGGCCCCAACACCGATACGGTGCTCGAACTGTATGCCGACGACGGCGCCACCCTGCTGCAGGACAACGACGATACCGGCACAGGCTTGGAAGCTTCGCTGGTTTTTACAGCTGCTGCCGACACGACGTACTACGTGCGTGCCCGCCAGTACAACAGCACCCTCACCGGAAACGACACCGCCTACACGATCCAGCTGAGCAGCGACGCCCCTCCCACACCGACCCCGTCGCCCACGCCGTCGCCCACGCCGACCCCGCTGCCGACCCCCGCCCCGGTGTTGACGGCCACCAAGACCTTGATCCTGTTCAACGCTGCCGAGATGACAGAACTCTACGGGGCCAGCGCAGTCAGCAGCCTGCTGGACAAGCTGTTCGCGCTGGCTGACCTCCCTGAGGTGGCAGGCGCGCTCCTCCAGGTCGAGAACGACCCGGCGGTTGCCGCTGCCTACGCAGCCTGGACTGCCGATGCCACCACGCTGGCAGACAACGAACTGGCCAACGCCGTGACCTCTGCGGTCCGCAACCGGCTGGCGACCTTCCTGGCCGCTGCCCCCCATCTCGAAGCGGTCGTGATCGTCGGCGGCGACCGCGTCCTCCCCTTTCACCGGGTGCCCGACCAGGTCTCCCCCAGCGGGCCCAGCAGCACGTCGGTCGAAGCCGCCTACGCCACCGAGATCGTCGACGCCACCGGCACGGTGCGCGCCGCCCTGGCAGAGAACCAGGTGCTGACCGACGACTACCTGGTGGACCCCACCCCTTCGCAGTGGCAGGACCGCCAGGGCAATGTTTACGATCTTTTTCTGCCCGACTACGCGGTCGGACGCCTGGTCGAGACGCCCGCCGAAATCGGCGCGCTGGTCGATGGTTTTTTGAACGGCGCCAGGACCATCGACGCTTCAGCAGGCAAAGCCCTGGTGACCGGCTACGATTTTGTCCAGGACAGCGCCAGCACGATCGCTGCCCTCTTCACCGCCGACCTGATCCCGACCGACAGCCAGCTGATCGGCGCCAGCTGGCCCGGCGCTTCTTTGCAGACAAAGTATTTGAATGCCGCGCCGCGCGTGGACCTCTATTCGGTCAACGCCCACTCGACCCACACCGCCATCGGGGCGCCCGACGGCGCCGACCTGACTGCCGCCGCGGTGCAGACGGCCGCCGCTGACCTGCGCGGCGCGCTGGTCTTCAGTTTGGGCTGCCACGGCGGGCTCAACGAAGCCGGCGTGCTGGACCTGCCGCAGGCCTTCGCCGCCCGACAGGCCCACTACATCGGCAACACCGGCTTCGGCTGGGGAGGCAGCGGAATCGTCTACAGCGAGGCGTTGATGCGCACTTTTGCGCGCGAGCTGGTGCGCGAGCAACGTGCCGAGATCGGCGCTGCCTTGGCAACCGCCAAACAGAAATACTATGCCCAGGCACGCACCTTCAACGCCTACGACGCCAAAATTTTGATGCAGGTCACGCTCTACGGTCTGCCAATGATGGCCCTGCTCAGCGCCGGCAATTTGAACGACACCGACCCCTTCCCGAGCGCAGAGGCCGAGTTCTCTCCCCCCAGCGCGTTTGGCGACTATGCGGTAGGGAGCGCAGGCTACCGGCTGCCAGCCTCCTTCGGCGCTTTCGACGAAATTCCCAGCGAAACTGGCACCAGCTTCACACTGGACGACAACAGGGTCTTCGACGCCGGCGCGCCGCTGCAGCCACTGTATTTCGCCGACGTCAGTTCTCCGGCAGCAGGGGAACTGCGCGGGGTCGTGCTCTTCAGCGGCGCCTACACCGATACACCCGGCGTGGATCCCGTCATCGCCCTGGCTACCAACGAGTATGTCGCCGACGACAGCGAGCCCGCCTTCCGCAGCGACGGCTTTTACCCAGCCATCCCCTTCAGCGTGCGCAGCGGCCTCGACCGGGCCGGCGACACGCTGCTGCTCAGCCTCGGCCAGTTTACCAGCAACCCAGCCGCCAGCCAGGTTGCCCGCAACGCACCGGCCACAACGGGCGGAGTGCAGCGGCTCTACGACCAGATGAGCTTCGGCGCCTACTACTCCAACAGCCCCGACCGCAACGCCGCCAATATCCGTTCGGTCGACGGCATTCTGGATCCGGCGACCGGCCTGGCCAGCGTCAAAGTCACGGCCAGCGACAGCTCCGGGGTGCAGCAGGTCGTGGTGGCCTTCACCGACGGCGATGGCCGCTGGGAGAGCACTCCGCTTGCCTTCGACAGCAGAGCACAGACCTGGACCGGTACCCTGTCCGGGACATTGACCACCCAATTTTTTGTACAGGTGGTAGACGCCGCCGGCAACGTCGCTCTCAACGACAACAAGGGGCGTTACTATAGCCTGGTCCAGCCAGCCCCCCTGGCGGCTGGCCAGCCGCCAGGGGGGCGGATCTATCTGCCCACGGTCAGCCGCTGAGGTGGGCGCCTCCTCAGCGGGGCGCCCTGTGAAGACGTCGTTGTCTGCAGCCAGCCCCTGGCCGCAGCACGCGACGGAAAGGAGAACTGAAGGCATAAGGAAATGGTCTGTTGCTGGCCGCCGCTCAATTTTGTCAGAATTTATTTTTATTCAGGAGAAAAGAGTATGTTTGGACAGACCCGTTCCAGCCTGCAGCGCACCCTGCTTGCCCTGCTCTGCAGCACACTGCTGGCTCTTGCCCTGGGCCAGGTGGCCCTGGCCCAACAGGAACCGGCGACCGCCCAGCCAGGCGGCGCTACGGCGGACGACGGCGGCGCCTGGGAAGTCGGCATCCACGGCACAGCCGGGGACCTGACTGCCGCCACCGCCGCCGAACGCGCCGGTATGTGGGACAAGCTCAACGGCTGGTTTGTGCGCAACTACAGCTACGCCGAAGCCGGTGCCTGGGAAGAAGATTTCAAGCGTGCCGATCTGGGAGGAACAGAAAATAACTACATCGACTCGGTGGACCTGCAGTTCTATGTCGGCCACGGCTCGCCGGCACGCTTCACCTTCGCCACCAACAATCGCGACGACGGCTCCCTGCAGGCCCCCGCCGACTGCAACGCCACCTGGGGGGATGTCGACAACGAGTGGCTGGCGCTCACCTCCTGCCAGGTGCTGGCCGACTCCGGCATCGGGCCGATGGCACAGTGCATGAACCGGCAGCACCTGATTCTGGGCTTTGTCACCAACGCCTCGGCACACAACATCAGCACCAACACACAGGCCTACCACTTCGGCCGCTATCTGCGCAGCAACTACACCCTCACCGCAGCCTGGTTTTCTGCCTGCGATGTGGCCCAGCGCACCCGGATCGCGCGCGTGATCGCCGAAGAGACCGCCTGTTTCAACGACAACCCCTATTCGAGCAGCGTCTGCGACGATGTGCTCGACGACGACTATTTCTGGCTGACCCACAACTGCGGCACCGAGAGCGCCTCTGCCGTGCCGGTGAACGAGGTGCTCAGCATGCCGGTCTATCAATTCGCCCCCTACAGCCTGGACGAGGCGCAGGCGGATCTGACCCGGCTGGGCACCACCTTCAACGTGGCGACCCCCCGCGTCTATCTGCCCAGCATCCAGGGCAACGCCGCCGGCATGGTGGGCACCGCCGAGGGGCCGGGCACGTTGCCTGACCCGGACACCGGCGGTTTTCTGGTCAGCAGCGACGGACAGCTCGAGCTGGACACCAACAGCGGCCTCTACCGCTACACAGACCACGACCAGATGTGGAGCGCGGCCAGCGTCCAGAATGCCCTGGCTGCACGGGCTGCCGGGACAACCGCCCTCACCGCAGACGACGCGCGCGCGATCGCCGATGCCTTCCTGACCAACAACAACCTGATGGCGGGCGACGCTGCGTTCTACGAAGTCGTCCAGGACAGCACCGGCACGATCGAGCGTGGCACGGTGGTGGCCAGCGCAGCTGACATCGCGGCGGCCGAGACCCCGATCCTGCAGCAGGTGATCTACTCGCGCAAACTTGCCGCCCCCACGGTGACTGCCGCCGGCGTCAACGCAATCACCTACACCGTCGTCGGCCCCGGCGCCAAACAGAAGGTCTATCTGCCGGCGACAGTGCCGCCGGGCGTCACCGCTGCCACGCTGCTGGAGGAAGTCGACCCGTTGGGCGTGCAGGGCGGCTGGCGCGAGCTGCAGCCTTTGGTCAACGCGGCTGGGGCCCAGGTCATGACTGCCATCCTGGACGAAGCGACCGCCGCCGCGCTTTACCTGGCGCTGGACGCCGACGTGACCATGAACTCGCTGCCGATCGACATCTCTGGCCGGGAGATCCTTTCTGCCACGCTGGCCTACTGGGAAGAAGGTGCTGGCAGCAGCCAGGCCCACTTGATCCCGGTCTTCGAGTTCACGGTGCGTTTCACCGAGACGACCACCAACGAGGTCTTCGAAGACTTCGTCTATGTGCCGGCCAGCTCTGAGTACCTGCGCCCGCTGGCACGCGTGACCGAAGTCCCGCAGAGCACCACCGCCGGCGAAACCTTGACCTTGACCGCAGCAGACGCCTCCCAGACGCTGCGTACGCTGGGCGTCGGGGCCTTTGACTTTGTGATGGGCTACGACGGCGCCGACGGCACCTATCTCTATGAATGGTACCTGGGCACTGTGGCCCCCGAAAACAAGATCGTGGACTCCAACCCCACCGACGGCCTCCGCTCGGTCACCTTCACAGTGCCAGCGCCAGCCGACGACCGCGCCACCAGCTTCGCTGTGCTGCTGGTTGTGACCGACAGCAACAGCCCCAACCTGGCCAAGTCCACCTCGACGATCAACATTTCGCTCGAATAGCGCTTGACCTCCCGCCCTGAAGACCCGGGTTCCCCACCCGGGCCTCCAGGGCGGGCACAGCGCCCTGTCCGGCCAACAGAAAAACAGGCTCAGAAACATTCTATGCAGATCACCGTAGGCACTTTCAACCTCAACAACCTTTTCTCACGCTACAACTTTCAGGCAGAAGTCGAGCTGGTCCGCCAAGGTGGCACCGCTGTCGAGGCCGATGTTCGCTTCACCTTTGTGGAGCCGGTCGGCTACCGATTTCGCTCGTACCAGGGACAGCTGGTGCACGCCAAAACACCGGCCGAACGCAAACAGATCGCCGACCGCCCACAGCCCTCGCCACCCAGCCTGGACCCACCGCTTCAAACCGCGCAACCAGCCGCCCCGCTTTGAGCTCTACGACCAGATCTGGCTCAGCCCCACGCTGGCAAACTGCCAGACCGCCGCCTGGATAGACCGCCGCACCCGCCACCCTGGCGACGGCAGCGACCATGACCCCGCTTGGGTCATCCTCGATCTCTAACACTGGAGAAACCTTGTGAGCACCCTGGACCCCTATCTGGCCCGCAAAGCCACTGCCCTTGCCCAACGTCGCGCTGACTTTACCGCACAACCGGAGAAAGCGACGGTGCGCATCCAAGCTTCTTCCTGGGTGGCCGGCAACACCGGGGCTCGCCCGGTCAAACTCGGCGACACCCTCTTGGTCACAGATTCAGCACCGGCGCTGGCGGGGCACGGGCTGGGCCCTACCGCCCCTGAACTCCTGTTGGGCGCGCTGGCCAGCTGCCTGGTCCACACCTACCTGATCCAGGCCGTGCTGCTCCAGATCCCGATCGATGGCGTCGAGCTGGAGGTGCAGGGCGCCGTCCCGATGGGCGGGGTCGTCGGCCTTCCCTACACCGACCCGCCCCAGCTGCAAGAGATCACCTACCGGGCACGGCTCTTCACCGCCGCCAGCGAGCCAGAGATCGAGCGCATGCACCAGGCTGTCGCAGAGACCTGCCCGGTGCTCAACACCCTGCGCCTGCCGACCGCAGTGACGCGCCAGCCGTAGCGGCGCCCAGACAAGAATTTTTCTCAATTTGATAGCAGCCTGGAAGGCCACTATAATGGCAGCCGTCTTCTCTTTTTCAAAGAAAGCCCATTTTAGACCAAGGAGTGACCCACGATGTGTGTTCCTGTCTGTACACAGAAAATGGCGGCGGATTTGGGGCGTCGGAATTTTTTGCGCAGCGCGGCGGGGCTGGCCACTGTTGCAGCGCTGGCAGGCTGCGCGCCTGTCTCGGCAACCCCTCCCGCCGGCACGGCGGCTGCCGCTCGATCGATGCCCCACAGCCATTCGTTCAGCCGGATTTTTGACCTGACCCATACCTTGGCCCCGAGCTTTCCTACCTTTGGCGGCGACCCACAGCTGGAGCTGGAGACCGTCGTCACGCTGGCCAACGACGGCTATAACCTCTACCGCTGGCTGCTGAACGAACACACCGGCACCCACATGGACGCCCCTTTCCATTTTTCAGAGGGACTCACCGCCGACCAGATCCCGGTCGAAGATCTGATGGGCCCGCTGGCGGTCGTGGATATCCGCGCCAAAGCAGAAGGAAACCCCGACGCCCAGCTCACCCCGGACGACTTGCTCTCCTGGGAAAGCCAGCACGGCCCCCTTCCCGAGGGGGCGATCGTGGCCATGAACAGCGGCTGGGATGCCTTTGTCGGCGACGAACGGTTCCGCAACGCCGACGTCGATGGGGGGATGCATTTTCCTGGTTTCCATATCGAGACGATCGAGCTGTTGCTCGGGGAACGCTCGGTGAAAGGGATCTTTGTCGACACCCTCAGCCTCGACTTCGGGCAGTCGCCCGACTTTGCGGTGCACTATCGCTGGCTCCCGGCCAACCGGTGGGGGATCGAGTGTGTGGCCAACCTGGGCCAGCTGCCAGCCAGCGGAGCCATCGCCATCGTCGGGGGCCCCAAAATCGCCGGTGCGACCGGCGGCCCCTCGCGCATCTTGGCGCTGGGGTGAGCTGTTGCGCCTTGTGGGGGGCTAGAAGCTCCCCACAAGGCGCGCTCCTGTTCACGGCCCGGCTGGCTGTTCTTGCACGTTGACGCCAAATTCGTAGACCAGCACGCCCCCGTTCCAACCAGCCGCCACAATCAGCAGCGCGCCCAGCAGCGCGACCCACCCCAGCCAGCTGCGAACGGCTGGATCGTCCAACAGATCGGTCGCTTTCTCGTCGCGGCGCCGTCTGCGTGCCCGGGGGCTCCGGTAGAGCCAGCCTGCATACAACAGCCCCCCATACAAGACCAATGCCGCCAGGCCCGCCCCGATGTGCCAGTTGAGTATGGCGCGGTAGGGGGCGTCTGGCGGCAGAGCACTCTGTGCCAGCAGACCGGTGAGCACGGCGACTGCACCGCCGACCCACCCGGTGGCCAGCAGCAGCCAGATCGTCGGCCGCAGGTCGAAAGAGAAACGGCGCAGCAGGTGCAGCCACACCAGGCCGCTGGCCAGCAGCAAAAACGCGATCGGAAAATGGACAGTGGCTGGATGAAGAGAAGGCAACAGATTCATCGGCGGTCAGCGTCCTTTCTGGCTGGATGAAAGCAAGCATACAGCATTGTAGAACAGAGATCCCTAAACTAAGAACCGTCGAACAAACAGTGGGCGCACACAGCCAGCTGGAACCGCAACCAAATGGAGTCGGCTCATGGTCAAAATTTTACCGTCAGAGATCACACCGGAACATCTCTTTCTCAACCGCCGCCAGTTTATGGCCGCGTCTGGCGCGCTCGCGGGCGCGCTGGCGCTCTCGGCCTGTGCGCCGGGCTTGGGGGGCGAGCCAGCCAGCGAAATCGGCGCTCTGCAGCCGGCCGTCACCGCGCCCCTCGGCCCGGAAAAACTGCCAGCAGCGCTGGCCTACACCGAACCGACCGCCAGCAGCGGCCAGGACGAGCTGGGGGATCCCTTGAACACCTTTCAAGAGATTACCAATTACAACAACTTTTATGAATTTTCGACCAGCAAGGAAGCTGTCGCCTCCGCAGCAGCCTCCTTCCAATCCTACCCTTGGCAGGTTGCAGTAACCGGGCTGGTCAACAACCCGCTGACCCTCGACCTCGACGACCTCTATGCCCGGTACACACAGCAGGAACATATCTTCCGGCTGCGCTGTGTCGAAGCCTGGTCGATGGTCATCCCTTGGGTCGGCTTCCCAATCGCCGAACTGCTCAAAGAGGCCGACCCCCAATCGAACGCACAGTATGTCCAGTTTGTGACCGTCTACCGGCCGGAAGAGATGCCCGGCCAACGTTCGAACATTCTCGAATGGCCTTATCAGGAAGGCTTGCGTATCGACGAGGCCATGAACCCGCTGGCCATCCTGGCCACCGGCGTGTACGGCAAACCGCTCACCAACCAGCAGGGCGCGCCGGTGCGTCTGGTCGTGCCGTGGAAGTATGGGTTCAAAAGCATCAAGTCGGTGGTCTCGATCGTGCTGACCGATACCCTCCCCGCCACGACTTGGAACACGGCTGCGCCCCACGAATATGGTTTCTACGCCAACGTCAACCCGGCGGTCGACCACCCGCGTTGGTCGCAGGCCTCCGAGCGGCGGATCGGGGAAAATGGCCGGCGCCCCACGCTGCCCTTCAACGGCTATGCCGAGGAGGTTGCAGCACTCTACGCCGGCATGGACCTGACCCGCAGTTTCTGAAGACATTCGGTGTGTCCGGCAAAAGAGCGGGAGAAGCGCGAGAGAAGCGCGGGAGAAAAAGGTGAAAAACATGGCGCACGCTGCAAGCCAGAGTCGACCGCGCAGCCGGCGCGGGCCAGACTGGTTTTGGTGGGCGGTCACGGCAGCCGCACTGCTGCCGTTTGCCCTGCTGGGGGTGCAGGCCTGGACAGGCTCGCTCGGCGTGGACCCGGTCAACACGGTTTACAATCTCTCTGGCCGCGCCGCCTTGGTCACGTTGCTGCTCAGTTTGGCCTGCACCCCGTTGAACACGATCCTGGGCTGGCGCCGAGCGCTCTCTGTGCGCAAGGCGCTGGGGCTGATCGCCTTTTTTTACGCGGTCGTCCACACAGCCAACTTTGTTGGCTGGGACTACGCGTTCGATCTCGGCCTGATGCTCAACGATGCGCTGCTCAGCAAGCCATATCTGCTGGCTGGCAGTCTGGCGCTGGGGATTTTGGGGGTGCTTGCCCTGACATCTACCCGCAGCTGGATGCGCCGGCTCGGCAGGTCCTGGAAACGGCTGCATCGTCTCGTCTATGGCGCCGGTGCGCTGGCCGTGCTTCATTTCCTCTGGCAGGCCAAGGTCGGTGAACGCTGGGAGCCGCTGGTCTATGCCGGGCTGTTGGCCGCTCTGCTCGCTCTCCGCCTCCCCGCCCTGCGGCGCCGGCTCTCTCCTCAGCAATAAACACGATCGTTCGCTTGTCGGTTCGGCCATCCTCCGGTATACTGCTTGCAGCGAGCTGTTCAAAAACCCTTGTCACCGGGACCGACCATGTCTGAACCAAAAATGCCAGCGGGGGCCGAACTGCCCGACTGGACCTTGCTTCCCCCCATCCTGCACCGCCATGCGCCTGCCGGACGCAGCGCTCTACTGCCTGCCCTGCTGGAGGTGCAGGCGCTGTACGGCCACGTGCCCCAGCCAGCGGCAGAGCAGATCGCCCATGCGCTGGCGACGCCGCTGGCCGATGTGCACGGGGTGGTCGAGTTCTATTCACTGCTCTACAACGAACCGATCGGGCAGACCGTAGTGCGTGTCTGCACCGACCCCTCCTGTGCGCTGCGCGGGGGAGATGCGCTGCTGGCTGCGGCCTGCCGACATGCAGGCGTGGAAGAGGGGGAGACCACCCCAGACTGCACGCTGACGGTGGAGCGTTCCCCCTGTTTGGGTCACTGCAACGCCGGGGTGGCCGTCAATCTTTCGTCTGGGCTGCCGGCGCGCACGACCACCTATGTGCAGGCCTCGCCAGAATCGCTGGCGGATCTGCTGGCCGGCAAAGGACAGACCCCTGCCGATCGGGGCAGCGAAGATTTTGTGGGCGGCGACCTGCGTGTGATCACCCCGCTCTGCGGGCGGGGACGCCGCACCACGTTGGGCGAATATGAGGCGGCCGGGGGGATGCAGGCCTTGCGCAAAGCCCTGGCCTCCTTGCAGCCCGAGCAGGTGGTGGAGAGGGTGCGCCAGTCTGAGCTGTTGGGTCGGGGCGGCGCAGCCTTTCCGACCGGGATGAAATGGGAGAGCGCCGCCAAAGCAGCCGCCACCCCCAAGTATTTTGTGGTCAACGCCGACGAGTCGGAGCCGGGCACCTTCAAAGATCGCATCCTCCTGGAGGGGGATCCCTGTCGGGTGCTGGAAGGTGCATTGCTCGGCGCCTATGCGATCGGCGCCAGCCGCATCTATCTCTATCTCCGCGGCGAGTACCCGCTGGCGCTCGAACGGGTTGAGGCTGCGCTGGCCGAGCTGCGGCAGGCTGGCTATCTGGGCGAAGCGATCCTGGGCTCCACCTACGATGTCGACGTCGAGGTGCGCAGCGGCGCCGGCGCCTATATCTGCGGCGAAGAGACCGCCCTTTTTGAATCGATCGAGGGCAAGCGTGGCTTTCCGCGGATCAAGCCGCCCTTCCCGACCACCCAGGGGCTCTTCGGCCAGCCGACTGCCATCAACAACGTCGAGACGCTGGCCCAGATCCCGTACATCGTGCTGCATGGTCCCGCAGCCTTTCAAGAGCTGGGCACCGCCGAATCGACCGGCCCCAAGCTGCTCTGTGTCTCCGGGGACATCGCGCGCCCGGGCCTCTACGAGATCGGCTTCGGCGTCACCCTGCGCCATCTGGTCGAAAATCTGGCTGGCGGCGTGACCGGGGGCGCGCTGCAGGCACTGCTGGTCGGCGGGGCTGCCGGGACATTCGCCACCCCGGCAGAACTGGAGACTCCGATCACCTTTCAGGGGCTGCGAGCGGCTGGGTTGACCTTGGGTTCCGGCGCAGTTATGGTCTTCAACGACCAGCGCGACCTGCGCGACCTCCTGCGTCGGCTGGGCCGTTTCTTCGCCCATGAATCGTGTGGAAAATGCTATCCGTGCCAGCTGGGCACCCAACGCCAGTTTGAGATCCTCAGCCGGCTGGCCGAAAAGAGGCTGCTGCCCGGCGACAGCGAGCGCCTGCGCGAGATCGGATGGACGATGAGCGATGCATCTCTCTGTGGCTTGGGCCAGACCGCAGCCAGCGCCCTCTTCAGTGCAATGAAACGCTGGCCAGAGCTTTTTGAGCCGAAAGGGGCAGCATGAGCGAGGTAACGTTGACCATCGATGGACGGCCGGTCACGGTCGCCGCAGAAACAACCCTCCTGCAGGCCGCCGCGCAGCTGCAGATCGAGATCCCCACCATCTGCTACCATGAAGCCTGCACCCCCAATGCCATCTGCCGGATGTGTGTCGTTGAAGTGGAGAAACAACGGCTGCTCCAGCCTGCCTGCGTGGCCCAGGTGCGCGAGGGAATGGTTGTGCAGACGCGCAGCGAACGGGTCGAACGGAGCCGTCGCACCCTGCTGGAACTGCTCGACTCTGCAGTCGATCTCAGCGATGCGCCAGACATTCAGGCCCAGATAGTGGACTATGCGGCCAGACCCGCACGTTTTCCCGAGGCAGAACGGCGTTCCCCGCCGGTGTTGGACGACAACCCGATGTACATCCGCGACTACGCCAAATGTGTGCTCTGTTGGCGCTGTGTGCAGGTCTGCGCCGAGGACGCGCAGTACACCTTTGCCCTGAGCTTTGAGGGGCGTGGGTTTGAGACCCAGATCGGCACCTTCTTTGAGCAGCCGATGCCAGCCACCAGCTGCGTTTTTTGTGGGCAGTGTGTCGGCGTCTGCCCTTCTGGCGCGCTCAAACCGCGGCGAGAGTGGCTGCTCGAACAAGGCAAGACCGCCGACGACATTCTGGAGCAGACGCGAGCAGAACGCCGCCGTTCCCGCCGTTCCTCCCCAGCATGAGCGAGAGCTCGGTCGTCCTGCTCGGTGTGCTGGCCGCGCTCTCCTGGGGTGGGGGCGATTTTTGTGGCGGCCTGGCAGCCCGCCGAACCGATGTCTACAGCGTGGTGCTGGTGGCAGAGGTGGCAGGGGCTCTGCTGCTGGGGGGGCTGGCGCTCTTGTACCAGGAGGCCTGGCCTGCTTTGCCTTCCCTGGCGTGGGCTTCTGCGGGCGGGTTGGTGGGGGCGGTCGGTCTGCTTGCCCTCTACCGTGCCCTGGCCTCAGGACATATGGGCATCGTCGCACCGTTGACCGCCGTGGTCGCCGGCGCCACGCCGGTGGTCTTTGGCGCAGCCACCGAAGGTTGGCCAGACCCCTGGCAGCTGGGTGGCTTTGGAACAGCGTTGCTGGCGGTCTGGCTGCTGGCTGGCACGAGTGGCCAGACCCTTCACCGGGTCGAAGTGGTGTATACCCTGGTGGCTGGACTGAGCTTTGGGGCCTATTTTATATTGATCGACCTGTCGACCGGGGCCGGCACGCTCTTCTGGAACCTGGCAGTGGCACGTCTGTTGGGGGCTCTGCTGCTGCTGGCTGCGCTCGGGGTCATGCGCCGCCCCTTCCGCACCACACGCGCGGTGCTGCCGCTCAACCTGCTCGGGGGGCTGCTCGACGCCGGCGGCAACCTCTTCTTTGCACTGGCCGCAGTGGCTGGCCGGCTGGATGTGGCGGCGATTTTGTCTTCCCTCTATCCGGGCACGACCGTGCTCCTGGCTTGGGCCCTGTTGGGCCAGCGGCTGAACCGCCCTCAGTTGTTGGGCGTCGCCGCCGCACTGGCGGCAATCCTGCTGATCGCTGCCTGACGGCTGCGGCAGGTCGGCGCTGAACCCTTCAGACAAAATACCGTTGACAGGCCCAGCTTGGGCTGTCAGAATGGGGGGAGAGCCCTGTTCAGAGCGGGAGGTCTGATGTCGGGAGAACCCTGGCCGCCAGCGTCTGCCGAACAACCGCACGAGCCCCAGCCCTCTGCCACGCACAGCCTGCTGCTGGCGTACCTGGTCGGTCTGTTGACGGCCACGCTGTTTTTGGGCACAGCATTTTTCTTCTGGCGCCGTCCAGAAGCTGCTCCGATCCAGCTGTTGCCGCCCCCCACGGCAACAGCGACAGCCGTGCCGACGGCCACGCCGACCCCGGCTCCGATCGTCGTCGATGTCGGCGGCGCGGTGCGTCAACCGGGGGTGCTGCTGCTGCCCCCCGGCGCCCGGGTCGTGGATGCTGTGGCTGCCGCTGGGGGGCTGACAGCGGCAGCAGATGCTCTCCAACTCAACCAGGCGGCCCGGCTTTTTGACGGGGCACAGGTCTATGTGCCTGCGCTCGGGGCCAGCAACGCCTTGCCTCCAGCCGGGCTCTCGGGCACCCCGTCGATGCCGGCCAGCGACCGCCCCCAGCCCGCCAAGGGGCTGGTCGACCTGAACACCGCGACCCAAGCCGAGCTGGAGACGTTGCCCGGCATCGGCCCCACCAAAGCACAGGCGATTCTCGCCAACCGTCCCTACGCCACGGTGGCCGAGCTGGATCGGGTGCCTGGGATTGGCAGTGCGACGATCCAGCAGCTGCAAGGGTGGGTTGTCGTTGGCCCGTAAACTCCGCAGCGAACCTGACCCCGACAATTGGGGTTTGCCCCGCTCTGCTGATATACTTTTCAGAATAATTCGCTCTCCAAGAAAGGATCGACCCGATGAAGCGACCGACACTGCGCCCTGCCTGGAGTTTGTCTGTCCTGACAGCTGCCCTGACCGCTGCCCTGGCAGCGCTGCTGTTAGGGGCTTGCAGCCCGGTCGATGCTGCGCGCAGCGAACAAGTCGCGCACGCCAGTGCCCAGGATTGGCAGCCCGTTGCTGCGGCAGGTACCCTGGTCGTCGGAATTGCAGTCGACTACCCCCCCTTCGAATTTTACGATCCCAATTTTCAGATCGATGGCTTCGACCCGGCCGTGATGCGGGCGATCGGCCAGGAACTGGGGCTGGAAATTCAGTTCGTCGACCTGGCCTTCGACGGCCTTGGCCAGGCGCTGGCGCTTGGCCAGGTGGACGCCGTGATCTCTGCTTTTTCAGAGACCCCAGAACGGGCAGCTTCGCTGGACTTCAGCCTTCCCTACTTTGTCTCGACCGATGCCTACCTGGCGCGCCCTGACGGCGATTGGACGGTCAACAGCATGGCGGACCTGCAGAAGCTGCGCATCGCCGTGCAGCTGGGCTCGCTCTACGAAGAACAGCTGCAAAAGGAGCTGGTCGACACCGGGCTGGTCCCCCCGCTTGCCCTGATCCGCTACGCCGACATCGGCGACGCAGTGCGCGACCTGACAAAAGAACGGGTCGATGTCGTGGTGCTGGACCTGTTGGCTGCCCAGCCGTACCTGGAGACAGCCCGCCTGGCGGGGCAGGGGCTGAACACCCAGCGCTATGGGATCGCCGTCCGCCAGAATTCGCCCGAACTGCGCGAACAGCTGAACCGCGCCCTTGCGGCGCTGGCTGGCCGCGGCGAACTGGCACGCCTGGCTGAAACGTACCTGGGCCTGGCCGCAGCTGATTTCCCTGCCCTGCCCACGGAGGCAGTCGTACCTGGCCAGGCGACCCAGCCAGATTGCTACGACGGCCTGGCTTGGGTGGCCAACCTTACCTACGATGACCTCGCCATGCAAGGACCGCCGGTCATGTTCCCCGGCCAGCCCTTCACCAAATCTTGGCGGGTCCAAAATATTGGCACCTGCACGTGGGACAGCAGCTATTACTTCACCTTTGCACGCGGCAACGCCCCAGGGGCGAGCATGGGCAGCGTCCCGATCCAGATACGCGGCACCGTGCCCCCAGGCGCCAACTATGACCTCTCTGTACCGCTGGTGGCCCCGCTGATGGCGGGCGTCTACCAGGCACACTGGGAGCTGCACAACGGCCAGAACCGGGCCTTCGGCCAGACGCTGCGGGTCGGGCTCCAGGTCGCCGGATCGCCTACCCCGACCCCAGCCCCGACCCCAACCCCAGCGCCCGGAATCCTCCTGGATGCTGACACGGACCAGATCACGCGCGGCCAGCCGGTCTCTTTGATCTGGGATGTGCAGAACGCCCGCACAGTCTATTTCTACCAGGAAGGAGACGACTGGCAAGACAACGAAGTCGCCCCCCAGGGCCAACAGACGCTGTACCCCGAACGCACGGCCACCTATGCCCTGCGCGTGGTCAAACAGGATGGCAGCGAAGAGGTGCGAACACTCACAGTGGCCGTGCTCGCCGGCACCGGCGCCCAGATCGAATTTTTTGCCGTCGTCCCCAATGATCGGGTTCCGTTCGGGACCTGTGTGGAGATTACCTGGCGAGTCAGCGGTGACGCCCCTGTCCTCCTCCTCTCCGGGGATGAAAACGAGCTTTGGGCGGAAGCGCCCCTGGAAGGCTCTCTGCAAGATTGCCCGCCCGCTGTCGGGGTGCGCACCTATACCCTTCTGGCCGCCGACGCCGCCGGCAGCGATACCCGCCAGCAGGTTGTCACGGTGGACGAGACAGCAGCGCGCGCCGCCATCCAGGAGGCACCGGCTGCACCCCTGATCGATACCTTTGCTGTTGCCCCCACCGAGATTGCAGTCAATGAGTGCGTCGCAGTCACCTGGAATGTGGGCGGCGACGTCCGCTCCCTCGACATTTTGCGCGACGAGAACGTGGTTCTGGACGAAGCCCCTTTCACCGGGAGCGGCCAGAACTGTCTGACCGCGGCAGGAAGCTACCGCTATCAGCTGGTCGCAACTAGCTCGGAAGGGATCTCTGCCACCGCCGAGGTCACGGTGACGGTCCAGGCGGCCGTCACACCTGCCCAGCCAGCCCGCACCGCCAGAGCCGGCGACCCAGCCCTGCTCGGGCAGCTCTGGCGGTTGAACACGCTGATCGATTCCGCTGGAACAGAGGTCGCTCTGCTGGCAAACAGCCAGATCACAGTGGAGTTTGACGAGGCCGGGACGCTGGCCGGGTCGGCGGGCTGCAACCGCTACCAGGCCTCCTATGCCGCCAACCAGGGCGCCTTGACGGTCGACCCGGCCTTGAGCACACGCAAATTTTGCATCGAACCAGAAGGGTTGATGGACCAGGAGAGCCACTATCTGGCCGCGCTGCGCACAGTCACCGCCTACGCAGTCGAAAACGGCCAGCTGACGCTGTTCAACGGGCTCGGCCAGCCAGTAGTCCGCTACCAGGCTGCCCCGTAAACCCCGCCGGCCCTCCAGAAGGGCCGGCCTTCAAAAAAACCATCAGTCCCTCGCCAGCGCCAGCACATCGACAATTTTGAGGCGGGCATCGCGCTGGAAGGCTTCGACCGAGATCTTGCGAAACAACAACAGCGACACCGCCAGACCGACGATCTCAAGCCCAAAGACTGTGATGTAGCCGAGACGGATGTCGCCGGTCAGATAAAACGCCAGATCACGCAGCAAAGCGCCCGCAACAGTGCCCGCAGACTGGGCGACAAAATTGGCCACACCCCAAGCTCCAATGTAGAGCCCAACATTTTGCGGCACCGTCAAATCTAACATGAAACTGAGGTTGCTCACCGTCATCAGACCAGTGCCCAGCCCCAACAAAAAGACAGAAGCCTGAAAAAAGAAGACGTCGCCGACAACCCCCGCCACCACAATCAACAAAAAAGCCACGATCGCCACGCTGCTGCCTGCATAGGCGTTGGCACGCTTGCCAAACTGCCGCACCAGCGCCAATCCCCCCAGCAGCGTGATGAACACTCCCCCCCCCCAGACCGCCTCCAGACGAGTCGTCTCGCTCATCGACATCCCCAACGTGTCGGCAGCGTAAGGCTCCAACAGCACATCCTGCGCCCGGATCCCCACCAGAATGAGCAGCAGATAGACAAAGAAGCGCCGCGCCGTCGGGTTGTGCGCCAAAGCCCGCAGCGACACGGCTGGGTTGCTCGCTGTGTTCTGCACCACTCGCCCACCCGTCACCGGTTCGACTCCAGACGCCCCGACCAATACGCAGAGCGTGGCCACCAGCCAGATGGCTCCGAAGGCAGTGTAGATGCCAGACTGGGATGGGTCCACCGCCAACATCCGCGAAAGCAGAAGACTGGCCACGATCGTAGACAGAATCATCGCCGTCCACATCGTGCCCACGGTCGCTGTGCGCCAGTTCTTCGGAGAATGCTCGGTCAGCTCGCTGGCCAGCGACAGATAACTGACCGAGGCAACGTTGACCCCAACCCCCCAAAGTACAAACACTCCTACAGCAGCCAACACCCCCGGTACGAACTGGCTGTCCATGTAAAAAACAGCGTGCGCACAAAAGTAGCTGCCAAAGGCCGCCGCCAGCCCCCCAAAGAGCATCCATGGCGCCCGATACATCCCCCACACCGGGTTCCGGTCGGCCCAGCTGCCGACAAAAACCTGCAGCGGAGAGAGCATGTAGGGGAGCGCGACCAGCAGACCGACCAGAACGGCTGGCATCCCCAGATCCGAGATCATGACCCGGTTGAGGGTGCCTGTGATCGGCACGACGGTCAGCGACACGCCGACATGGACCAACGTCAGCTGAATAACTGTGCGAATGTGCATATCCAGAGTCTTTCTTTGTGACGCAGTAAAGGCCATATGTTCCTGCGGGACGGCGCCCTCCATCCCGTAGGGACACATGGCCTTGGCAATCTCCGCCATCCTCTGTCCGTTTCTACAACAACTCCACAAAGCTTACCATAGATTGGCTGAGGGCTCAATGTGGGGACGGTCGCCGCAGGGCTTCGCCGCTGTTGCGAAGCGAGCCGCCGCGCAGGAGCGATACATTCTCCTACCCGAATGGCGGCGGAGAGCTGGGGAGGAAGAGCGCCCGATTGGCGCCATGCCAGAGACGGGGGCAACCCTCGGCCTGGCGCAGAGGTTTCTGTGCAGTTCAGAAGAGCACGATTTCATGCAGCGGCCAGTAGCGCAGCCAGACCCGCCCCAGGATCTGTTCGCGCACCACGGGTCCGAAGGCACGGCTGTCGTTGCTGTTGCTGCGGTTGTCCCCCAACACAAAATAGGAGAGGGGGCCCAGCGTCACCGCGTCCATGTCGAAAGCGCTGGTGTCATGTGGAAACGGCTCGGCAACCGAATTTCCATTGACATAAATAATGCCTTCGCGGATCTCTACGACCTCGCCTGGCAGGGCCACGATCCGTTTGACCAGCAGTTCCTCCATGTAGGGCAGGTCGATCACCACGATGTCGTTGCGTTGGGGAGGGTGCAGCCGATAGCTGAGTTTGTCGACGATCAACCGCTGTTGGGGCTCCAGGTTGGGCTCCATGCTCTGGCCAAAGACGACGGTCGCCTGGGCCAGAAAGAGGTGCACCACCAGGGCCAGAAGCACAGCGGGCACGACGATCTGCAAAGTCTCTGTCACCACCGGCCGCCACCAGGAGCTGGCTGTTTCTGGCTGCTCGCCGGCGGGGGAGGGCTCTTCTTGTTTTGTTGCTTGCATGGAATTTTGTGCCTTACTGTCCAAGTGTCGTTCGTGCATACTGGTAGAACAGTATACCGATTTGGCGGCTGGTTGTCCAAGCAGTAAGATTGCATGTCATGAATTCGCTTATGCACGCAGCCCATCTGGCCAGCCAGCCAGCGACCCGCAGAGGGTGGCTGGCCTCGCTGTTGTGGAAAGCAGCGGGGGGGAGGCGCTGTTTCTGGCAGCCTGGCGTCTGGCTTCTGGTGCTTCTGCTGCTGCCAGCTCGGCCGGGTCTGGCACAGACGCCGGTACCCAGCACAGAGGCTGTTGCTGTCCAGGAGGAGGGCCAGCTGGTCGAGCTGGCGCAGCAGGTTGTCGACCGGATGTCCCCAGAGCAGCGGATTGGGCAGCTCTTTGTGGTCATGTTGCCCGGCCGCGAGGTCACACTCAACAGCGATTTTGTCGACCTGATCTATACCCGGGCCATTGGCGGGGTTCTGCTGAGCCCGCTGGCCGGCAATTTTTCGAACGCGCGGGGGGTCAACACCCCCCGTCAGGTCGCAGTGCTCACCAATCAGCTGCAGGCGCTGGCCTACGGCGTGTTGCTGCCAGAAGAACATGCCATGGACCCGATGCCGATCGCGCCCTGGCCGCCGCGCGATCGGGTGCTCTACCTGCCTGATGGGACAGCCAAAGCGCCGGGGAATCTGCCCCTTTTGATCGGGGTGCTCCAGAGCGGGGACGATTTGCCGGCGACATCGCTGCGCCGCGGCTTTACCCCGCTGCCCTCCCCGCTGGCGATGGGTGCCTCCTGGAACCGAGATTTGGTCGAGCAGACCGGCGAGATTGTGGGCCGTGAACTGCGTGCGGTCGGTTTCAATTTGTTGCTCGGCCCCAATCTGGATGTTTTCAAAGCTGGCAACGTCGAAAAGGTCAACACGCTGGGGCTCCGCACCTTTGGCAGCAACCCCCACTGGGTGTCCCAGCTGGGCCGTGCCTTTATCGAAGGGGTCCATGTCGGCAGCAACGGGCGGGTCGCCACCGTCGCCGGAAGTTTTCCCGGCCAGGGGAACACCGACCGCATGCCCGATGCCGAGATTGCCACGATTCAGTCCAGCCAGGCTGAGCTGCGCCAGAACGCGCTGCCGCCCTTTCTTGCTGTCACGCGCCAGATCTCTTCTTTGCTTGACCCTGCCGGCGACCCTGGTGCCGCGGATCTGCTGATGACCAGCCACATGCGCTATACGGGTCTGCAAGGGGGAGACAGTCGAGGCCGTCCGCTCAGCCTGGCCCCCGAGCTGCGCACCATCCTGCGCCAGGAAGGGTTGGCAGACTGGCAGAGTCAGGGGGGGCTTATCATGTCTGGCCCGCTGGCTGCTCCGGCGCTGCGCCGCTATTTTGAGGAAGCCGGTGCTGAAGAGTACCGCCGCGTGGCCCAGGACGCTTTCGTGGCGGGCAACGATCTCCTCCTGTTGGCAGACCCCAGCAGCGACAGTGTCAGCCCGACCTATGTGCAGACCCTGCGGGCGACGCTGGATGCCTTTCGCACCCTCTACGCCGAGGATCGAGACTTCGCCGACCGAGTGGACGCCGCTGCCCGCCGCATCGTCCGGCTCAAACTGGGGCTCTATCGCCCGGCGGTCGACTCTGCCGCGCTGTCAGCGCCCGCGCTTCAGAGCGAACTGCCCGCCGCCGTCATCCCTCTCTCCAGCGTTCTGGTGACTGAGGGCGATGTGGGGGTTCTGGCCAGCGAGAAGCAGGTCGAAGCCGAAGAGCAGATGGGAAAGCTGGCTCGCTCTGCCATCACCCTGCTCTACCCGGACCCAGCGACCCAGACTGTGCCTGTGCCCCCGGCGTTCAACCAGACCGACCAGATCCTGATCTTTACCGATTTTCGGCTCCAGCGCGAATGTCTGACCTGCGAGCAGGAGCCCTCCATCGGCCCCGATACGCTGGCTCTGTTGATCGAACGGCTGTACGGCTCCCAATCGACCGGTGTCATCGACCCGGCCAAAATCGTCAGCCGAACCTTTGTGGAGCTGACCGCACTGCTCGACAGCCTCGAAGCGGCCGCGCCGGACGCCCCTGCAGACCCGCCGGCAATGTCACTTTTTTTGCCGACCCCGACCCCTCTGCCCTCTGAGGGTGCTCCCCCGCCGCCGAGCGACCTGGAAAACGGTGCAGCCAGCACGGATGTTGCCAGCAAAACGCTGGCAGCCCTCCAGAACGCCGACTGGATCGTTTTCGTGATGCTCGACGTTGCCGGCGACTACACCAGCCTGGCAGTCAAACGGCTGTTGGGCGACCATGCCACGCTGCTGACCGACCAGAAGACGGTTGTGCTGGCCGCGCAGGCCCCCTACTACCTGGACGCCACCGAAATGAGCAGGCTGACCGCCTATTTGGGGGTGTACAGCAAGACGCCCCCCTTTTTGGAGAGCGCTGTACACGCCCTCTTTCGGCGGTATTTGCCGGCAGGCGCGCCCCCCGTCGATGTGCCTGGAACACGCTTTTCGACGCTCGGCGAGCGGCTGCTGCCCGACCCGGCTGTCCCGCTTGGATTGACGATCGAGGGAAGTGATGGGACCGTGCTGGCGCGCAGCAACGCACTGCCTCTCCTGGACGAGCGGCCGACGGTAGAGCCGGGACAGATCCTGCGGCTGCGGGCAGGGCCGATTCGCGACTTGAACGGAAACCCAGTGCCCGACGGCACACAGGTCTCTTTTGAGCTGCGCTACGAAGGGGAAGAAGTGGGGTTGGTGATCGAGCCGGTGGCCACCCGCAATGGCAGTGCAGTCTCTGAGGTCACACTCGAACGCAGCGGTGTGCTGCGGGCCAGCGCACGCAGCCACGCTGCCTCCAGCGGCGACGGGATCAGCCTGGTCGTGCTTCCCCCTGCCCTGCTCTCTCCTGCCCTCCCCGCCCCTGCCCTGCTCTCTCCTGCCCTGCTCTCTCCTGCCCTGCTCTCTCCTGCCCTGCCGTCCGCTGCCCTGCTTTCCCCGACCGCAGCGGTCACGCTGGCGCTTCAGACAGCCCCGGCGGATCCTGCTGAGCTGACCCTTGCCCGTTCCCCTGCGCCTGATCGTGCCAATGTGCTGACGCTGGTGATTGCCCTGATGACCCTGCTGATCACGCTCAGCTTGCTGCTGATCGTACAAATTCGCGTGTTGTCACGCCCTGCGCTGGTCAAGCATTTGCTCTGGGCCACCATCTTCGGGCTGGCTGGCTATATTTTGTATGCGGTCGGGCTGGTGCCTGGGGGCACCTGGCTGCGCAGCTATCTGGGGCTGCTCGGGGTGCCTATCGTCGTCTTTATCCCCATGCTGATCCCTTTGCTCTGGCTGCAGCTGCGCAGCGAAGAGCGCTGAGAGAGAAGGGCCAGGACAACGTCCCGGCAAGCCCTACAGCTGACCGGTTGCGCCCCACGCCTCCAGCTTGCGTAGGTAGCCAGGCTCTTCGTACCGGCTGGGCACAAAGGCAGGGGCGTAGCTGGGCAGCGCCCCGCCAGCCACATGGGCTGCCAGCAGCTCCCCGCTGGCGCAGGCTGCCATCAACCCATACCCCGACAGCGCAGCCAGAATGTACGCGCCCTGCACTGGCAGCGGGCCGATCAGCGGCCGGTTCTCGCGGGTTTTGGTGTAGTAGCCCCCATCCACAGAGACTTTGGGCAGTTTTTCCAGATAAGCTGCGAGCCCCGGGACGAGTGTGGTCATCCCGCGCAGGACGATCTCGGGAAATTCAGGGTCAGCAGGCAAAGGCAGCAGCGGCGGGACAGGCTCGCTGTGGTAGGCCCACAGCATCAAAACGGTCTGGGAGCCGGGCCGGCCTTCCGGTCGAAAGTGGATGCCCCCAGGGAAAGGGGCCAACAGCGGCTGCGTCTCAGCACTTTCCGCCAGCGCGGCGCGTTCCTCGGCGGACCAGGGCAGCTGCTGTGCATCCTCCCAGATCACAAGCGGGGCCTCGCGCGGGAGGATGCCGAACCGGTCCTCCAGCGCCATCTTGCGGTGCAGCTCGCAAAAGATCGGCAAGGTCAGCCCCAGCTGTGCCGCCACCGAGTTCACCAAGGGGCCGGCCGCGTTGACCAGCACCGGCGTGGCCAGCTCCTGCTCTCCCCCGGCCACCTTGACCCGCACCGAACGCACCCGCCCCCCGTGGGTGTCGATGCTGTCTACGTGGCCGGTCAGGAGCTGCACACCCCGGGCCCGGGCCTGCTCTAGCAGGATCATGCCCAGCTGCTGGCCGCTGAACCAGCCGGCGCGACGGACGTGCAGCGCCGCCAGGCTGGCCGGATTTAAATAGGGAAAGCGACGCAGAATCCAGCCAGGGTCGAGCAGGAGGTCAGCGCCGTCGGGCTGCCCTTGCCAGTGCTCGGCGTTGCCTGGCACATAGACCGGGTCATGGACGCTGCCGCCATGCACGCGCAACGGACCAGCCCCCAGCTGTGCGCCCAGCTGCGCCGACGCAACCAGCGCTGGCACAGCGGCTGGGTCGCCGGTGACGTACAGGTAGCCGCGGCGGTTGAGGTTCAGCCGGTGGGCGCTGGCTGTGTC
This sequence comes from Chloroflexota bacterium, assembly GCA_018969295.1. Classification (GTDB taxonomy): domain Bacteria; phylum Chloroflexota; class Anaerolineae; order Caldilineales; family Caldilineaceae; genus Caldilinea. The sequence goes on from JAGWYN010000031.1 coordinate 23,899, forward strand.
GAGCTGCTCCAGCAGGTCGATGCTGCGGTTCATCAGCCTGAGCATGGCGTCGTCTGGCCCGGGCCACCAGTTGCGATAGGCCTCGGTCGATTTATCGCTGGTCAAAGACAGCGGCGGGCGCTCGTCTACCAGAACAATCTTGCCAATTCCCGGTTGGAGCGCCAGATGGTAGGCCGCCGAAATCCCGGCGATCCCGGCCCCGCAGATCACGACATCGGCGTGCGAAACTGACATAGGCTCTCCTCGCTTTTAGACCTGAGGGGCAGCCGTTCAGGCCGCGGCGGTTTCAGGCGCTTCTGCCTGCCAGTAGACTGGGTCGTAGGCGGGCATTTCGCACCGCAGCGGGCGATCTGTGCGGTCACCCAGAACGTAGGCCGCCTGCAGCAGGGTGTGAATCTGCGAGGTCCCTTCGTAAATGACCGCACTTTTGGTGTTGCGCAGATGGCGTTCGACATTGTATTCGTCTGAATAGCCGTAGGCACCGTGGATCTGCACCGCGTCGTTGGCGCAGCGGTTGGCAGCCTCGGTGCAGTACCACTTGGCCATGCTGGTCGCACGCGTGTTGCGGATGCCCAGATTTTTTTGCCAGCCAGCCTTCCAGACCAGCAACTCTCCGGTTTCGATCGACTGCTGCATCTGGGCGATCATCTGCTGCACCAGCTGGTACTCGGCGATCGGGCGGCCAAAGGTCTGGCGCTGTTTGGCGTACGCGACCGACTCGTCACGGCAGGCTTTCATGATCCCGACAGCGCCGGCGGCTACACCGTAGCGGGCGTTGTCGAGCGCGCTCATGGCAATTTTGAACCCTTCCCCTTCCAGACCCAGCCGATGGCTCCTGGGCACGCGCACGTCGTGCATGCTGATCCAGCCGGTGTTGCTGGCGTGCACCCCCAGCTTGCCTTCGATCGTGCCGGTGGTCAGCCCGCGCCAGCCGCGCTCCAGAAGAAAGGCGGTGATGCCCCCGGCACCCAGGTCGGGGTCAGTTTTGGCAAAGACCAAAAAGCGGTCTGCCACATTGGCGAGGGTAATCCACATCTTCTCGCCGTTGAGCAGATAATCGCCCCCTTCCTGGCGGGCCGTGGAGCGCAGCGCTGCCACGTCCGAACCGGCCCCCGGTTCGGTCAGCCCGAAACAGGCGATCTGTTCGCCGCGCGCCAGCGGCGGCAGCAACGTTTGTTTCTGTTCGTCGGTGCCCCACTGCAAGATCGGCAGCGCATGCAACCCCAAATGGACGGCAAGGGTCTCGCGCACGGAAGAGTCGCCGTACTCCAGCGCTTCGGAGACGATCCCCAGCGAGATGAAATCCAGGCCAGCCCCTCCGTAGCGAACCGGCAGGCAAAGCCCCAGAAAGCCCAGGTCCGCCATTTTGGGCAGCAGTTCGTGTGGGTAGGTGTGGGCGCGGTCATGTTCTTTGATGATGGGCATGACTTCGCGGCGTGTGAAATCATAGGCCATCTTTTCGATCATCTTGTGTTCGTCGCTCAGGTGAAAGTCCATCGCAGCCTCCTCCCCGTGGAATTCGGTAGAATCAAAAGCGTTGTCCCTTCACTATCATAGCATGGACGGCCGTTTTGGCGAACAATCCTGCCCTGTGCGGGGCACTCGCTTGTGGGATCGCTCTGCGCCCGCGCAAGGGTCTGTTGGCGAAACTGGCTATCTGGCCGTTGTGCCTTTCTGTCGGCTCTGCCAGAATGGAAGGAGAAGTCAGACGTTCGGGAGAAAGGGGCAGCTGATGCGCTACGACGTCCTCATCATCGGCGGTGGAATTGTTGGCTGTGCGCTGGCCCGTGAGTTGAGCCGCTATCGGCTGCGCGTCGTGCTGTGCGAGCAGGAGGCGGAGGTGGGCTTTGGCACCTCCAAAGCCAACAGCGGCATCCTGCACGGCGGCCACCATGCCAGCCTGGGGACCCTCAAAGGCGAGCTCGAATGGGCTGGCAACCAGCTCTGGGACGTGCTGGCGGTCGAACTGGGGTTTGGGGTTCGCCGGGTCGGCGAGCTGACCGTCGCCCAGCAGGCCGAGCAGCTCTCGGTGCTGGACACCCTGCTCCACCACGCGAGGGTTCGTCAGATTCCAGGGGTCGAACGCTGGAGCGCCGCCCAGGTCCAGGCCGCCGAACCGGCCCTGGCCTCCACGGTGCTGGCTGCGCTCTACGCGCCCACCACCGGCGTTGTCAACCCCTACGAAGCCTGCTACGCGCTGGCCGCCAATGCTGTCCGCAACGGGGTTGAGCTGCGGACTCTGGCGCCGGTCCAGCAGCTCGACCTGCAGGAGGAGGGCTGGGTGGTCACATTGCCACAGGCGCGGCTGGTCAGCCGTTTTGTCGTCAACGCTGCCGGGCTTTGGGCCGATCGGGTCGCTGAGCTGGCTGGCGTGCGCACCTTTTCGATCCACCCGCGCAAGGGAGAGGAATATCTGCTCGACAAACGCCTGCAGGGGCTGGTCCGTCATGTCATCTTTCCCTGCCCCTCGCCTCTTTCCAAAGGGATTCTGATCATTCCCACCTACGATGGCACGCTGATGGTCGGCCCGACCGCCGAGGCGGTCGAGGATCGTGCGGATCTCAGCACCTCGGCGGCTGGCGCCCGCTCTGTGTTTGCTGCGGTTCGCCAGCTGGTGCCGGGGATCAGCGAAAAGGATCTGATCGCGCAGTTTGCCGGGGTGCGGGCGCCGGCCGACGGCGAGGATTTTGTGATCGGCCCGACCGCCCGCCGCGGCTTTCTCAACGCGGCGGGCATTCAATCGCCTGGGTTGACCGCAGCCCCTGCCATCGCCAGATTGCTGGCGGACCTTTTGTGCGAGGAAGGGCTGGCGCTGGTGCCGCGCCAGGAGTTTGTGGCGGTCGAGCCGCCGCGCATCCGGTTTGCTGCGCTCTCCCCTGTGGAACAGGTCGAGCTGACCCGGCAGAACCCGCGCTATCGCCGCATCGTCTGCCGCTGCGAACAGGTCACCGAAGGCGAGGTGTTGGACGCGGTCGAGCAGGGAGCCACGACCCTGGATGGCATCAAGTTTCGCACGCGCGCGGGCATGGGCCGTTGCCAGGGCGGTTTTTGTACAGCCCGCTGCCTGGAGCTGTTGGCCCGTGCACGCCAGCTGCCGCTCACGGCCCTCACCAAACGGGGGCCTGGCTCTTGGCTGGTCTGCGACCGCCCCGACCCCACAGCCAGCGATTTTGAGAAAGCAGGGAGGCCATGATCACCGCTCAGCCCCGTCATCTGCGCCGCCGGTACGATGTTGTGGTGGTCGGCGGCGGCCCTGCCGGGCTCGAAGCTGCTGTCGCTGCCCAGAATGCTGGCGCCGCCCAGGTTCTGGTCGTCGACCGTGAGCCAGAAGCGGGGGGCATCCTCCAGCAGTGCATCCACACGGGGTTTGGCCTGCACCGTTTTGGTGCTGAGCTGACCGGCCCCGAGTATGCCCAGCGTCTGGTGGCCCAAGCCCTGGTACAGGGGGTGGACATCGTCGCCGATGCGTGTGTGCTGGATGTCGACGAACAACGCCGGGTCAAGCTGATGACAACCGCCAGCGGGATCGCCACGGTCGACGCCGGGGCGGTTGTGCTCGCCATGGGCGCGCGCGAGCGCACTCGGGCGGCCGCGCGCATCCCGGGGACCCGGCCGGCCGGCATTTTTACGGCCGGGCTGGCGCAGCGGCTGGTCAATCTCTATGGGCTGATGCCGGGCCGCCGCGCAGCAATTCTGGGGTCAGGAGACATCGGGCTGATCATGGCACGGCGGCTGGTTTTGGAAGGGGTCGAGGTGGCCGGCGTCTTCGAGCTGATGCCCCATGCCAATGGGCTCAACCGCAACATCGTCCAGTGCCTGCACGACTTTGCGATCCCGCTTTACCTCTCCACGACCGTCGTCGAGATTCACGGCCGCGAACGGCTTGAAAAAGTGACGGTGGCGCCGGTAGACAGCACGCTGCAGCCGCAGCTGGCGCAGGCCTGGGAGGTCCCCTGCGACACCCTGCTTCTCTCGATCGGGCTGATCCCCGAAAACGAACTTTCGGAGCAGCTGCGGCTGCGCATCGACCCTGCGACCCGCGGGCCGGTGGTGGCCAGCACGATGGAATGTTCGCGCGACGGGGTCTTCGCGTGCGGCAACGTCGTCCATATCCACGACCTCGTCGATTTTGTCAGCGCCGAGGCGATGCTGGCAGGCACCTGCGCCGGTCGTTTTGCAACGGCAGCGCCCGCTCCGGCGGACAACGTCCGGCTGCTTTCGGGCGAAAACGTGCGCTACTGTGTGCCCCATACGATCTCGACCGAGCGAGAGCACACGGTCTACCTGCGCACCCTTCGGCCTCTGGAGAGCTGCGAACTGCGGCTGGTGGAGGCAGAGGGCAACGTGCTTTATACGAAGCGGCTGCGCTATGTGTTTCCAGCCGAGATGGTCACTCTCAAGCTGCGGCCAGCGATCCTACAAAAATTTCATGGGGGGACTCTGCGCGTCGATCTGGTGCCCCGCGCTTTCCCAGAGCAGGGTGACGCAGCAGAGCCCAGCTTCCCCCTGTCTGCCCCGGACAAACGGCCAGGAGGCGAACCATGACAGCGCACACGACCCACTATCTCTGTATTGGCTGCCCGTTGGGCTGCCGTCTCGAAGTCGAAGAAGAGGAAGGCGGCCAGGCAGAGGTCGAGGTGCGCGGTTTTTCCTGCCGTCGCGGCCGCGACTATGCGCTGCAGGAACACAGGGCCCCGCAGCGCATGGTCACCACGACGGTGGCCATCGACCATGCCCTTTGGCCGCGGTTGCCCGTGCGCTCTCAGCAGCCTGTGCCCAGGCAGCTGGTGCCAGAGATCTGCCGGGCGCTGCGTTCGGTCCATGTGGTGGCCCCTGTCATGCTAGGGGATGTGCTCGTCGAGAATGTGCTGGGCTGTGGCGTCGCCATCGTCGCCGCCCGCGATATGGCGGCCTGCTGAGCGCAGGGCCAGCCTGTGCGTTGGAGGGGCGGCGAGTCAGCCGGCGGCCGCGACTTTGCGCCAGACCAGCCCCCGCCTCGGCGCAAACAAAAAAATCAGCCCAAACAGCGCGGTCGCCACCAGCACCATGGTCGGGCCGGAGGCGATGTTCCAGTAGTAGCTGAGGTAAAGGCCGGTCACGTTGGCAAAGACCCCGATCCCAGCGGCCAATGCCATCATGGCTGGCAGACGCCGGGTCACCATGCGCGCCGCCGCGGCCGGCGTCACCAGCATCGCCAGCACCAGCGCAATGCCGACTGTCTGCAGCGACATCACCACGGTGAGCGCGACCATCCCCAACAACAGATAGCGCAGCGCAGTCGCCGGCAGGCGCAGCACCAGTGCCAGCATCGGGTCGAAGGTCAACACCAGCAGCTCTTTGTACAAGGCCACGATGACGCCCAACACCACGACGCCCAGCCCGCAGATCACCCAGAGATCTCTCGCTGAAACCCCCAGAACATCGCCGAACAGAATGTGCGCCAGATCCACGGTGTAGTTGTTCAGGGTGCTGAGCAGGGCAACCCCCAGTGCAAAGGCCCCGGCAAAGACGACCCCGATCGCGGTGTCCTCCTGCAAGGAACTGCGCTGGCTGATGAACCCGATCAAAAAGGCTGCAACCAGGGCGGCCACCAGCGCCCCCGCTGCCATCGGCCACCCCAGCAAAAAGGCCAGCACGACCCCAGGCAGGATGGCATGGGCGAGCGCGTCGCCGAAGAAGGACAGCCCCTTCAGCACCATGTAGGAGCCGACCACCGGGCAGAGAATCCCGACCAGGATCGAGGCCAGCAAGGCACGCACCATAAAGGGGTAGCGCAGGGGTTCCCAGAAAAATTGACCGATCTCCATGTTGCCGGCTCCTGTTTCCTGCTCCTAATTTTCCGCTCAGCGTGGCGGGCGCATCTCGGCCAGGGTCTCCTGCATGACCGGCTGGGTGGCCGTGCTTGCCGACAGCTGCTGCAGCGCTGACCCGCCGCTGCAGCAGCTGTCGGCGAGGAGCAGCGCTTCGGTCCCGCTCTGTACCACATGGATGTGGCTGCCGTAGGCGGAGAGCAGGTTGGCGGCGGTCAGCACCTGCTCGGGGGGGCCGAAGGCGATCACACGCCGGTTGAGCAGCAGAATCAACGGAAACTGCTCGCCTGCCTGGTTCAAGTCGTGCGAGGCGACCAGCACTGTGACGCCATGCTGCTGGATACGGCTGATCAGCCCCAGAATGACCTCCTGGCTGGGCAGATCCAGCCCGGTCAGGGGTTCGTCCATCAACAACAGCTCGGCTTCCTGGGCCAGCGCGCGTGCCAGAAAGACCCGCTGCAGCTGGCCCCCTGACAGCTCGCCGATCTGGCGGCCAGCATACTCGCCCATGCCGACCTCGTCCAGGGCCACACGCACTGCCTCGCGGTCCCGCCGGGCCGGCCAGCGCAGAAACCCCATCTGGCCCACCCGCCCCATCATGACCACATCTGCCACCGTCACCGGGAACAAGAGGTCGACTCCCTTGCGCTGTGGCACATAGCCGACACAGATATGCCTGCCGGGCTGGCTGCCGTAGATCCGCACCTCTCCTTCTTGGGGGCGGACGACGCCGGCGATCGCGTGAAAGAGGGTGCTCTTGCCCGCCCCGTTTGGACCTACCACAGCCACACAGTCTCCCCGCCGTAAACGCAGGGTGACCTGCTCCAATGCCACTGTCTGCTCGTAGCGCACCGTCACCCCTTCCAGAGCGACTGCCGGCAGGGTGAGATCGTGTGGGGATGATTTTTTGAGTCCAGCCAGCATGGAACCTCCCAAATGAGACATGGTTTCAATCACCCAGTATGACAGCCCCCGTCTCTTCTGTCAAAATCACCCCCCTTTGACCACCATCGGCAGCCCTGCCACCAGGAACAGTACCCGGTCGGCGGCGGCGGCCAGCTGTTGGTTGGCGCGGCCCAACACGTCCCGGTAGAGTCGGCCGAGCGGGTAGGCGGGCACGATGCCGAGTCCGACTTCGTTGGAGACGACATACCACGCCGCCTGGCTGCGGGCATAGACAGCCAACAGGCCCTCGATTTCGGCGGCCAGCGCCGCGCTGGCCCTTTGTTCGTCGCACCCTTCGGGCAGTGTGACGACCACATTGCTGGCCAGCAGGGTGATGCAGTCCACCACCACGCAGCGGGTCGTTGGGGTCAGGCTGGCGGCAATGGCTGTGCCGACTTGGCGTGGGGCCTCCACGGTCTGCCAATCTGTGGGGCGTCGAGCACGGTGTACGGCGACGCGTTGCTCCATCTCTGTGTCCCAGGCCTCGGCTGTAGCGACATAGAGCACCTCGCCGGACGTGGCCTGCTGCTCTGCCTGCTGCTCGGCGTAGTGGCTTTTTCCACTGCGCGCGCCTCCCAAAATGAGGGTCAGCGATCGTCCCATCTCTTCTCCTCTCTGCAGCGGTCGACGCTGGCATGCAGCGCGTGCAGCGACGACCTGAAATCGTTTTCGCCGAACACTTCCAATGTCAAGAGGCCACGATAGTTCTGGGCCAGCAGGAACCGCACCACACGGTCGACCTGTGGAGGGGGCGTGTGCGCCAGTGAACGGTGGTCGCGATGGGGCTCTGTCGGGTCGTCGACCACCCCATGCAGGTGCACGACGCGCAGCCAGGGCCAGGCGGCCTGCAGCGCTGGCAGGGGGTCGTGGCCGTCGAGCCAGAGGTGTCCTACATCCACACAGCGCGCTGCTGCGGCCTGCGCCACGACCGGTGCCACGAATTCGACTGGGTAGCCTTCCAGATTTTCGATCGCCAGCTGCTTGCCGCTGCCTGCCCAGCGGCAGACCTGGACGACCGCAGCGACCATCTGCCGCTGCCAGCGCTCCTTTTCCGGGTCATCTGCGTCCTGTCGGCCTATCGTCCGCCCGTCGAGATGGCCCACCCAGGCCCAGGGTGCCAGCGGCCGGGTCTGTTCGATCAGGGAGCGGGCCGACCGCAGCGAGGGGGAGAGAGGGGCATGTGGTGTCCCGGCCAGATCGTCGAGCAGGTGTACAGTGTAGGAGAGCGCCTGCCGAGCCCCCAGTGCGGCCAGTGCGGCGACCGTCGTTGCATCGGGCAGGTTGCCTGGCCCGCCCGGCAGGTCAAAGAGCACCAGCTGCATGTCCTGTACCTGCCCGGCCAGAAAGCACGCGTTGCCGAGCAGGTCGTCTTCGATGCTGTAGGAGGTGGCGCCGACCCGAAAGGGGAGCTGCCAGCTGCGCACGTCCATCATCGCTCTGTTTGTCTGGTGAATGAGGGGGAGGGTTGGCGGCTGTTCAAGCATTCGAGCAGGGCAAGGGTCAGGCGTTTGGTTTCCAGCTGCACCGGCTGGCCGTCCAGCACGGGGCCGACGCAGCCTGGGCATCCCTGCGCGCAGGGGCAGCTGCGCACCAGGGAGTCGGCAGCTGCCAGCAGCTGTTCGTGCAGCTCACAGAGCAGTGCGCTGAACCCCAGTCCGGCCGGAACCCGTTCGTACAGGTAGATGCGCGCACAGCTTCCTGGCTGGCCGGCGCGTGCGACCGAGACGCCCAGATCGCTGCGATCGCACATCAGATGCAGGGGGGCCAGCTGGCTCAACAGGTAGGCCAGCCCATCCAGCCCGGTCTGCAGCTGGCCGGCCGTCTCCATCCGGCGGTGACAGGCGCGGCAGAGCAGCAGCAGGTTGTCGAGCTGGTTGGCCCGCAGATAGGCTTCGTTGCGGCCCGGCACATACCCAAAAAAACGAAACGGGATCTTGTGGTGCACATCGTGTTCGCGACCTGGCGGCTCGCCGGCGCCGCAGGCCACACAGCGACAGCCATCGCGGGCGCGCACCGCAGCGCGCTGTGCCTGCCAGTTGGGCCCATAGTCGTTGGCCGAGTCGAACCAGAGCCCGGCTGACTCCAAGGCCTGCTGGGTTTCGGCGGAGATCTGGCACCAGTAGGCGTTGCTCTCCAGCGTCGTGCGTTCGTACTGGAGTGGGTAGACCCCCAGCGTTGTGTGGGCCACGCGTTGGATGCGCCGATAGCCGATCACTTGGGCATGCACGGCCACCTCGCCGTGGGCTGCTGTGCTGGGGCCCAGCGCATGTTCGCTGTGGCAGGCCAGCAGCTCGATCTCTGTTTCGGTGATTGCCTCTGTGTAGTAGTCCACATCGACCGCCACCACCTCTGCGCGCAGCGCTTCCTGGTCGAGCCGCTGCACCCGATAGCTTTGTCCGTCGTGCAGATAGATTGCGCCGTCGTGCACCAGAAACTGGGCGCTGGCCTGGTCGACCTCTCCGATCGCGCTGCGGGCGGCGGAGCGGGGGTGGATCGCCTCGACCAGGACGCTGGCCCGCCCGGCGCTGCGCAGGTTCATGCGGCGGGCAGGGTGGCTTTCCCCCCCCCAGAAACAATGGCCTCCCTGGCGGTAGATCTCGCCCATCTCGGCGAGCAAGGTCAGTGCATCATCCAGATAGGTGCCGGGCCCAAACTGTTCGCCGTGCCGGAAGGGCAGCTCTGCGGCAGCGCAGCGCACGTGGTCGACGAGCAGGATCAAATTTTCGGGGTTGACCAGGGCGTGTTCTGGGGACTGCGCAAAGAGATAGTCGACCTGCTGCAAGATGTATTGGTCGAGCACCCCGGCGGTCGCCACCAGCAAAGCCAGCGCGGTTTCGGTGGTGCGGCCTGCCCGCCCAATCTGCTGCCAGGTGCTGGCGATGCTGCCAGGGTAGCCGCAGAGCACAGCAGCTCCCAACCCTCCGAGATCGATGCCTAGCTCGAGCGCGTGGGTGGCTACCACCCCCCGCACTGCACCGCTGCGCAGCCCGGCCTCGATCTGGCGGCGCTCGGCTGGCAGATAGCCGCCGCGGTAGCCGTGCACTGTGGCGGCCGGCGTGGCGGCCGGCGTGGCAGCCGGCGTGGCAGCGCGGGCCAGCGCGGCCCGCACGTAGGTGAGCAGCAGTTCGGTCGTCAGACGCGAACGGCCAAAGACGATCGTCTGCAGACCTGCGCCGATGCAGCGGGCAGCCAGCTCTGCCGCCTCCAGCGTCGCTGACCGTCGAATCCCTTTTTCGGCGTCGACCAAGGGAGGGTTGAGCAGGAGAACATGCTTCTCCCCGCGCGGTGCACCGGAGCGCTCGACCAGCCGCACAGGGCGTTCAACCAGCTGTGCAGCGAGTTGGGCTGGATTGGCGATGGTGGCGCTGGTGCAGATAAAACGGGGATCGCTGCCGTAATGGCGGCAGAGTCGGCGCAGTCGGCGCAGCACATTGGCAACGTGGCTGCCGAAGACGCCTCGATAGACATGCATTTCGTCCAGGCAGACCCAGCGCAGACCGGCCAGAAACCTGGCCCACTGTGGGTGGTTGGGCAGAATGCCGGCATGGAGCATGTCTGGGTTGGTCAGCAGCAGGCGGGCCTGTCGGCGCACCGTCGCGCGCTGTGCCGACAGGGTGTCGCCGTCGTAGGTGGTGATGGCCGCCGACAGCGCCGCGGAGCCAAGCGCGGCACCCATCCGCGTCAGCTCCGCCAGCTGGTCGTGGGCCAGGGCCTTGGTGGGAAAGAGAGAGAGCGCGCATGCCTGGGGGTCGGCAAGCAATGTGTGCAGCACCGGCAAATTGAAACAGAGGCTCTTGCCGCTTGCGGTCGGGGTGGCGATCGCCACATCTTCGCCGTGCAGGGCTGCCTCGACCGCTTCGCCCTGGTGGCTGTAGAGCTGCTCGATCCCGCGTCTGGCCAGGGCGGCCTGCAGATCGGGGTGCAGCGCTGGCGGCAGCGGCACAAAATGCGCCGGCTGGGCTGCGAGCGTACGCCAGGTCGCCACCTGCTGCATAAACCTGGGGTCGCTGCGCCAGCTGCGCAGCAGATCGGCCACGGACTGGCCACTCCAGGGCAGGTCGCTCACGGGGAGAGTCGTTCGCGGTGCCAGCGGGTGTCGTCCTGCCGTCGATAGCGCAGCCGGTCATGCAGCCGGTTGACCCCCCCCTGCCAGAATTCAAAGAGATCCGGCACAAGCCGATAGCCCCCCCAGAAGGCAGGGCGCTCTGGGGAGGACTCGCTGTATTCGGCCTGCAGATCGGCGAAGCGCTGGTCCAGCACGGCCCGGTCTGGGAGGACCCGGCTCTGTTCCGAGGCCCAGGCCCCCAGTCGGCTGCCGAGCGGACGGCTCTGATAGTATTCGTCGGAGTCGGCCGCAGGCAGTTTGTCGACCACGCCTTCCACGCGCACCTGCCGTTCGATCGGCTCCCACCAGAAAAGCAGGGCAGCGTGCGGGTTGACCGCCAGCTCACGCCCTTTGCGACTTTCGTAGTTGGTAAAAAAAGTAAACCCGCCCCGATCGACCCCTTTGAGCAGCACCATCCGCAGCGATGGGCGGCCGTCGGGAGTGGCTGTTGCCAGCGACATGGCGTTGGGTTCGTGGATCCCGCTGGCGCCGGCCAGACGAAACCATTGCTCAAAAAGCTGCCAGGGATCTGCTCCCGCAGTCGCCTCCGAGAGCCGGTCAAAACGATACTCTTTGCGAAAATTTGTCACGTCGGTGCCCATGTGTCCCCCTCTGTTGCCAGAATTCTGTCCGCTTCTTTTTATACTACCACAGCCGGGCACAACAGCTGCCAGATTGGGGGGGATGGTGGGCTGGAGAGGCAAGTGGGTCGGACAGGATTCGAACCTGTAACCAAGGAGTTATGAGCCCCCTGCTCTGCCGTTGAGCTACCGACCCGACTGTTGCCGACCCGACTGTTGACCTGGCTGCTGTCAGGGGGATTGCTGGCCAGGAGAGTGGTGAGGAGATTGCCAGAAGAAAGTGATTTGGCAGAGAGCGGGTAATGGGAATCGAACCCATATCACCTGCTTGGAAGGCAGGAGCTTTGCCTTTAAGCTATACCCGCATCAGTCGGGGAGATAGGATTTGAACCTACGACCCCAGCGTCCCAAACGCTGTGCGCTGCCAGACTGCGCTACTCCCCGAATCTGATTCTAGTATACAATGGAGCGGCACCATTGACAAAACCTGAAGGTGGTTTTGGCTCGATTTTTCACGGGGCGGCGAAAAAAGAAGCAATTTTTTTCTGTGAGCTGTGAGATCTGTGTTATACTGAAAAAGATGTGCGTAGAAAAAAACGACAGCGGCTTTGCGGTGGGGGGGTGCGGCGCCCCAGGGGGGGATGTCGGCGCAGACCTTGTGGCTGCAATGGGAGGGCCAGGATGCAGACAGAAGCACTTTCGGAAAAGCCAGTTTTTGAAAAATCAATTCCTGAACAAATTGTCTATATGGCGCGCCGGATGTTTGAACGGCGCCTGACGGATATGGCAGGGGGCAACCTCAGTGCACGGGCAGGGGAGACCCTGTACATCACCCCCCGCTATGCTGGCAGCCGACAGCATTGGCAGCTGACCGCTGCGGAGATTCTCAGCGGTCCTGTAGAGGGGGATGGGCTGCAGAGACACCCACGCTTTTCGCGCGAGGGACAGGCCCATCTTGCCATCTATCGTGCGTTTCCCGAGGTGGGCGCTGTGATCCACGCCCATCCCTTTCATGTTTTGCCCTTTTGTGTAGCAGGGCGGTCGATTGAACCTGTGCTGGAGGCGACCCAAAAATTTGGGGTGACCCCCGTGCTCCCCTACGCCCCGGCGCACAGCGAACATCTGGCCCGTTTCGTCGTCGACGGGCTGCGCGGGCGGGAAGCCACTCTGCGCAAGCAGGCGGCGGCGGTGTTGCTGCCCAAGCATGGAATCGTCGTCGCCGCTCTGGATTTGTGGGCTGCAATCGACGCTTTGGAGCGGATCGACTGGAACGCCTGGTGTATTCTCAGCCAGGGAATGCTGCCGTCGTCGCCGCTTGCCTATGCAGTCGAACTGCCATGATTCTGACGCTCACTGCCAACGCCGCGCTGGATCGCGTGATCTTTGTCGAAGAGTTTGTGCCTGCTTCCACGATGCGTGCGCCCCGTTTTCTGGAGTGTGCGGGCGGCAAAGGGTTCGACACGTCGGTGGCGCTGCGCGGGCTGGGCCAGCGCACGACCGCGCTCGGCTTTGTGGCTGGCTACTACGGCCAGCTGTTGGTCAACGTCCTGACCCACTATGGGATCGACGTCGACCCGATCTGGCTGGCTGGAGAGACGCGGCTGGCCAATGTGATCGTGGAGACCGTCCGTGCCCGCCACAGCCATCTCATGATCGGTGCCTTGCCGGTCACGGCTGCCGATGTCGCCACCATGCTGGCGCGGTTTGCGGCCCATCTCCCTGCTGCGGCTTGGGTGGTCGCCGCCGGATCGCTGCCGCCGGGGATGCCCAGCACCTTCTATCGTACGGTCACCGAGCAGGCTCAGGCGGCTGGCCGGCCGATCTTGATCGATGCCACCGGCCTTCCTCTGCTCGATTGCCTGTCTGCCCGTCCGGATGTGGTCAAGTTGAACCAGGACGAGTTTGTCGAGACCTTCGACCTGAGTGGGGGGGACCTCTCTGCGGTCGTGGAGGCGGCCCACCAGGTCCGGCAGAGATACCAACTCAGCACCCTGGTTCTCACCTGTGGTCGGGAGGGGCTGATGGTGGTCACGGATGCAGCTACGCTGCAGGCGCAGGCGCCGGTGCAGCGGGCGATCAACGCAGCAGGTGCCGGCGATGCAACCTCTGCTGCCTTGGTCTGGCGCCGGATGGTCGGCGACAGCTGGGCAGAGGCCGCACGCTGGGCAGCTGCCGTGAGTGCAGCGTCGGTCACCACCGAAGGCACTGCAGAGGTTCGCCTGGCCGATGTCGACCATCTGTTGCCCGATGTGCGGGTAACCCGCTGGCTGTAGGCGTTGTCTGGCAGGCAGGAGCCTATGCGCAAATTTGTAGAAAGAAGGCGATCCTGGTGCAGGGGGCTGCTGCTGGTGCTGCTGTGGGCAACGGCAGCCTGCCGCGATGCAGGACGCCCTCCTGCGCAGATCGTCTTTCCCACCCCGACACCGACACCATTGGGCTATTTTGCCGGCACGCCGCAGCCGGGCGGGGTCTGGACGCGGGCGATCTCAGCCAATCCGCTCAATTTCAATCCCCTCCTGGCAGCAGACAGTGCCAGCACAGCCGTGCATGCCATGCTCTACCCGGTGTTGGTGCGTCAGGACGCGGTGACCGGCCAGTATGGGGCGGCACTGGCGGAGCGCTGGGAGAGCTCTGCAGATGGGTTGACTTGGACTTTTTATTTGCGTGCCGGGGTGCTCTGGAGCGACAAGGAGGCGGTCGACGCCGAAGATTTCAAATTTACCTATGAGGCGATCCGGCTGAGCACGCTCGATTCGCCCTATCGGCAGCTGGTAGAACCGATCGCCGCGATCGAAGTTGTCAACCCGCTCACGGTGCGGGTTGTTTTGCGCAACGTGCAGTGTGACCTGCTGGAGCGGTTGCGGGTGGGATGGCTGCCCAGCCATCGGTTTGCCGCCGATTTTAGCGATGTCGACAGCAACGCGTTCAACCAGGCCCCAGATCTGAGCGCTGGCCCCTTTCTTTTGCAGAGCTACATTCCCGGCGACAGCGTCGTGTTGCGGCGCAATCCCAGCTACTGGCAGGGGCCTCCTCTGATCGAGCGCATGGTCTACCGGATCGTGCCGGATGCCGAGGAGCGGCTGCGCCTGTTGCTGGCCGGCGAACTGGATGAGAGCCCGTTGACCCCAGACCAACTGATCGATCTGTTGGAGATGCCGACGTTGAAGGTGACCAAAAATCCGGTCGACGCCTACGACTTTCTGGCCTTCAACCTGGCCAACCCTGTGTCTCCGCAGCGGGGGCTGCGCGAGGATGGGGCGTTGCAGGCCCAGGACCCGCACCCCCTGCTGGCGGAGCGGGCCGTTCGTCAGGCTGCAGCCCATGCGATCGACTACAATGGGATTGTCAACGCCATCTATCTGGGCCAGGCGTACCCGCTGGCCGCCAATGTTCTGCCGATCGTGCCCTGGGCCTTCGACCCGGCGTTGCCGATCCCCGAATACAGTCCAGACCGGGCGCGCGCGCTGCTGGAAGCCAGCGGCTGGATCGATCTCAACCGGGATGGCATCCGCGAAAAAGAGATTCAGATTCTACGTTTGACCCTGATTGTGCCCGAGGTCAATCCCTACTACCTGCGCATCGCAGAAATTGTGCGCGACCAGCTCAACGCGGTCGGCTTCGACATCCGGCTGCAGCCCCTGGGGACCTCTGCGTTCACACAACAGCTTTTCAGCCAACGGTACGACCTGGCGTTGAGCGGGTGGGCAGCGCTCGGCGTTGACCCGGACGACCACGAACTGTGGCAGGCGGCCTTTGACCGGCCGGGAAGTGGCTTCAACTTTACCAGTTACCAGAATCCGCAGCTGGAGGCGTTGCTGGCGCAGGGGCTGACCCAGAGGGGCTGCCAGCCGCAGGATCGAGCGCCCCTCTACCGCCAGATCCAGCGTATTCTGCACGAGGATCTCCCTTATCTGTTTCTGGCGGGCATCGTGCAGAATACAGCCTACACGGCGCGTTGGGGGGGGATCGACCCTGGCCCGTGGGATTTTTACCACAACGTGCAGACCTGGTACCAGCTTCCATGAAGGGCAGGCTGGAACTCTGGTGCGGTTGGACGCCAGGGAGCAGCCGGGCCGCCCCCCAGCGGGCGTCTTGGCCGCGTCCGCTGCAGCGTCTTGTCAGGGTGTGCAGCCCCCTGCAGGCAGATCTGCAGCCTGGGCCGCAAGACCTGTGAAACGAGGATGGATCGGATCCAGACAAAAAGATTTTGAGAATGGCAGCCTACAACGAGCAACACAACGTGCAACTTCATGATTTACCGTCCATCCCTCCTGATCTAGTGCCACGGCCGGCCGTTTGGGCCAAACTGGAACAAGCCTTGCGCTATCCGTTGACGGTCGTCGTTGCCCCGGGCGGGTACGGCAAGACAACCACGGTCGTCTCCTGGCTTCACCAGAGCTCGGCCGCAGCGACGGTCGATGTGGCCTGGTGTGGCCTGGAACGCGTGGACAACAGCCTGCATTATTTTTGTTCACATCTGGTCGAAGCGGTTCAGCAGGCCAGACCTGAGGGATGTGCGCGGACCGTCCAGATCCTGAACGGGCTGGTCCCGCTGACGCCCGACAACCTGGCCAGCCAGCTTGTCCAGGATCTGGACGGACTGGGCCGCCCGCTGTTGTTGGTGATCGACGACTGTCATCTGCTGGTGGAGCCAGCGGCGCATGTCTTTTTGGAAAAACTGCTGGGAAGGCTCCCCAGGAGCGTTTCACTGATGATTTTGTCGCGTCGGCGCCTGCCGCTGCCGATGTCACGCCTGCGCAGCCAGCAGCGGCTCCTGGAAATTCGGCTGGGGGATCTGCTGCTGAACAGCGCAGAGTCCGCGCAGCTATTGGAAGGAATGTTGCAGGTTCGATTGACGCCCAGAGCGGCCGAACTGGCCCAGCAACGGCTCCACGGCTGGGGGGCTGGCCTGCGTCTGCTGGCGCTCTCGCTGCGCGGCCAGCCAGAGGTCGAATCCTACTTGACCGACCTGGGACGCAACCCGACCCAGTATCTGACCGATTATTTCATGGACGAAGTGCTGGCCAACCAAAGCTCTGCTATGGAATCCTTTTTGTTGCGAACGTCGATCCTGTCGATGTTGACGCCAGAACTGTGCGCTGCGGTGTTGGATTTTCCGCCGCGCACAGCGATTGCAGCGCTGTTGGACCAGGTAGTGGCGGACAATCTTTTTGTCGTTCCTTTGAACGAACAGGCGACGATCTATCGGTATCACGATCTCTTCCAATCCATGTTGCAGACAAGATTGCACGCAGTCTGTACGCCGGAGGAGGTGTCGGCAGCCTATCGCCGCGTGGCGGATTGTTATGTAGATCAGGGCCATGTGGAGCATGCCATTGACGCGTACGTGCAGGCTGGCGCACTGGAAGCCGCCTGTGACTTGATCGAGCGGCAGGTGGCTGTTTTACAAAACAGTGAGCAGTGGCAGCTCTTGAATACATACCTGCTGCTTCTGCCTGCGGAGCAGGTCGAGCGCAGACCGGCGTTGCTGTTGGCCCAGGCGTGGCTGCAGGCGTTTTATTTTCAACTGGGCCGCCAGCGCGAAACAGTGGCCAAGGTGGGGAAACTTCTGGAAGAGCCAACCAGCCAGCAGCCCTCTGCCAGGATGGCCCGTCTGCGCGCCGAGCAGGAACTGCTGGCGGTCGACCACGAGATCTTTCCAGCCACCCTGGCCGATCTGCCCGAGGTGGAACGGCGGGTACGGGCGGTGCTGACGTTGCTGCCGGTGGAATGGCAGCATGTGCGTGGGACAGCCTGGCTCTACCTGGCGCGCCACTTTCAGCGCTGCGGCCGATTCCAGGAAGCAGCAGACCAGATCGAACAAGAACTGCAGCGGGCGGATCCTGTGCAGCGGACCTACATTGCCCGTCTCTACCAGGCGATCAGCGTGATCCACGCCTTGGAGGGCAAGATCGTCCAGATGCCATTTTGGTCGCGCGAACATCTGGAGGTGGCAGAACAGGCCCGCTTGCCGGCAACCGCTGTGTGGGCACGACAGATTTCGCTCGCCTACCTTTTCAACCAGGTCGATCGGGACGAAGAAGTCATCCAGATGTGCTATACGGTTTTCCGTCAGCCCTATGCATCCCCCGTGCATGCGCTGCTCATCATGGCCTATGCGTTGTTGTTGATTCTGGAACAAAGGCAGCAGCACAGCCGGGCATTGCAGATTCTGTCCGATCTGCGGGAGGTCTTCAACGTGATCGGCAGCCCGGAGACAAAAGCGCACCTTCATTTTCTCGAAGTTGTGGCATCCATCTGGTCAGACAACGTACAGGCAGCCCTGCCATGGCTGATGCACTATGACATCTACCGCTCAGGCCCTGCAACGCCAATTTTGGGCCTGACCTGGGGGTACGGCATGCTGGTGGTTCGGACGCCGGAAGCCTTGGCTGCCGGCGCTGCTGGCATGCGCCACTTGATCGAGATCTATACCCGCCACAATGTCAAACTTTGGCTCGGCGAGACCCAGGTGCTCCTGGCACGCATCTATGCAGCGTTGGAAGAATGGGAGGCAGCCCTTCCGCTCCTCGCTGCTGCCCTTCTGGAGAACGCACAGAACGGGCTGAGGCGTTATTTTCTGGCGGACGACCCAGCGCTGGAGAGGATGTTGACCATCCTGCAAAATGACCTGGCAGCCGGCAGCACGGCCAAACAGGCGATCTGCCTGCGCCGACGATGGATGGGGGGCCAGAAGATGTTGACCCAGCAGAGCCAGAAAGAAGACCCCTCTTTCGAAGCGGAAATTCAGAAGGCACCGCGCGCAGCCGAAAAAACCGAAGCCGCCGGACTGACCGAACGTGAAGTGCAGATCCTGCTCCTCCTCTCCGAACATTTGACCAAGCAGCAGATCGCCAGCCGTCTGTACCTGTCCCCGCACACGGTGGATAAATATGTCCGCAGCATCTATGCCAAGCTGGATGTCCGCACCCGTCTCGGGGCTGTGATGCAGGCACAGGCACTGGGATACCTGCGTGCGGACGCCTGAAACTGCCCCATTGTCCCCCGCAGCTTCATCGCTGAAAAGGACGTGAACGCGTCTCACAAAGGACGCGATCGCGTACTGGTCTTGTAAAGCCCAATCTTCATAATCATATCTGGACCTAGATGGGTGGCACCGTCACCCATCTGGGTGGATGTCGCACCGAATAATACAGAAGGGAAGTAGCCGCCTGCTGGAAATCGGCTGTCTTGGTTTTTGGGCAAAAAGTTGAGTCTTTGGGTGTAAATGGGAGTCGGTATGATGCATTACAAAAAAGCTTTGGTGCTCTCACTTGTGGTTGTATTGGCTGTGTGTGTGGGAATCTGGTCTGTGGCGTCGGTGGTGGCAGCCCCGTCTGGTGCAGCGTTGGCTGAACCGGCCCCGGCGGTTCAGCTCCAGACAACCGTACCAATCTCCGGTGTGGTCTTCCTGGACTACAACGGCGATGGATTCCGCAGCACCGTCAGCCAGGAACCCTATGCCATTGCGGCGAACAGCACGATGAATGGTCTTTGGCCGGTGGATTCTGGCGTGGCAGGGATCACCGTGACCGCATACATCAGCGGCAGCGTGGCACCGGCAGCCACGACCGCCACCGATGCGAACGGGGTGTACACGCTGAATTTGACCGCAGGCCAGGCCTATCAGATTGTCTTCAGCGGCTACCAGAACAAAGGCTACACCGAGAGCGCGCGCGGTCGATTGACCGTTTCCGGGTCGGGTGCAGCAGCACAGGTGGAACCGAACGCCTACACCAACAACGGGGTCACGGTCGAGCCGTCGGTGGGCAACGGCTTTGTGATTGTCAACCTGACCTCTGGCGCAGCGCTCAACAGCAAGCTGCATTTTGGGCTGGTCAAGGCGGAACTCTACAGCAACGTGGCCCCACGCGTGGCCTGGTCGCAGGGAACCGTCGGCACGACAGCTTCCACGGTAGGCGGTACGACCCGCCTGCCCATCATGAACTCGTGGACAGGTGGCGCGGAGCTGTGGAGCTCACAGACGCCGGTGCTGGAGCGGGACAAGGTGGGCACGGTTTGGGGGCTGGCCTACCAGAATGTGAGCGACCTGCTCTTTGCCTCGAGCCTGATGCGCCGCTATGCGCCTGTGTTGGCGAGTGATTCCAGGAATGATACGCTCTTCTTGATCGACAACAACCGCAACGCCAATCCCAACTCCAATCCGAGTGGATCCGGGACGACAGGCACGCTGCTGGGGCAGATCAGCCTCTCGAGCCTGGGCATTGACACAGGCGCTGCCATCACACGCACGCTGAGCACCAACGACGCCGAGGCCTTTTCTTTGGTCGGCAAGCGCGGCATCGGCGGCATCGACCTGACCACGAGCGGCTACAACAGTACGCTTTATCTGGCCAACCTGACCGACCGCAAGATCTATGGCTTGAAGGTCGGCGTGCCTGCAACCACCACACTGAGCAGCGCAGATGTGGTGGAACTGTCGGACGCGCCCTGGATCACCGGCGACCCCTGCAACGGGATGGGACCCGCGCGGCCGTGGGCGGTGAAGATATACGACGACACCCTCTACGTCGGCCTGGTCTGTACCGGAGAGAGTGCGCCCAACCGTGTGGTCTACATCAACGCTGGCACGTCGTCTGCATCTGGCGGCTGGAGCGCCGACAAAGAACTCTTAAGCGTGACCGATGCAGCGCTGCGGGCTGTGCAGGTGAGCATGGGTGGCCGCCACGCATGCATGGTGAACGGCGTCGGCGGGGTGCAGTGCTGGGGGTCGAATGCCGCTGGCCAGCTGGGCAATGGCACGACCATTACCTCCAATGTGCCTGTGCAGGTCACGGGTCTGGTCAGCGGCGTGATCGAGGTGGAAGCCAGCCGTACCGACAGGACGAATGTGGATACGCTGTCCTCTTGCGCGCTGCTGGCAAATGGCACGGTGAGATGCTGGGGAGATGGCAGCAGAGGCCAGTTGGGACAGGGTAACACAACGGATAGCACGACCCCTGTGCAGGTGGAGATCTCTGCGGGTGTTCCGCTGGCCAACGTGACACAGATTGCGGCCGGCATCAACCACTTCTGTGCAATTTCTGCTGGAAATCTTTTCTGTTGGGGCCGCAATGATTTTGGTCAAATTGGGAACAACACGACCATCGACCAGATTCGGCCTGTACAAGTTCTGACCGGAAGTGTGACCTCGGTGAGCGGCGGCGCACACACCTGTGCGGTGCAGGAGGGGGCACTGTGGTGTTGGGGGCTCAACGATGGAGGTCAGCTCGGGCGCGGCAGTTACACAAACAGCAGCATCCCCCTGAAGGTCATTAACAGCAACGTCGCTCAAGTGGATGCGAACAGGCACAACACTTGTCTCCTCACCTCCAACGGGGGGCAAGTCATGTGTGCAGGAACGGGGTACTACTACGCCAATGGGGTTGGAACCACTGCGGATCAAACCTCTTTTGTCTTTGTGAAGATACAGGGCAGCGGAGGAACCAACCTGGCTGGCGCTACGGCAGTTGCCGTGAGTTCCACAGGGGCTTGCGCCTTGATGGGTGACAGCCGCCTGATGTGTTGGGGACTGAATGCGAGTGGCGAGCTAGCGAATGGCAATACCGGCGCAAACGGCCAGGCTATCTATTCCAATGTGAGCGGTGTGCAGTCACTTTCTGGTGGCACGAGTGGCACTGGTACTGGCACCACCTACGGGAATTTCTGTGCGGTGTTTGGCGGCCGTTATGACCAGCCTGCGCCCTACAATTTTACCCGCTACAGCAATGAGGGCAGCCTGGGGTGTTGGGGGTACAACGCTCAAGGCCAGCTGGGGAATGGCAATACGACCAACCAAACCGGTCCGGCCTATCTGAACCCTACGGTTCGCACCAACAATACCCCCCTCACCTACACTGTGCCCATCTCCAATGGGCAGTATCTGGCGACGCTCTTTTTCTATCACAACGCATCGGCGACGCTCAGTGTAACGGTGGAGGGCAGCGCCGCTTCTGTGGCGGTGGTTACCAACACGCAGACGGTGTACACGAGGGCTGTGACGATCAGTGATGGTGCGCTGAATGTGGTGGTGTCAGGCAGCCCGGCCTTTATCAGTGGTATCCAGGTGCAGCAGGACTTTGCCGGCCGTGCGCTGGTCTATGCCCATCCGCTGGCCGCAGATGGCACGCCTGAGACCAGTACGGGGATGACCTGGACGCTGCCTATTTCCGTGCCGCTGAACTATGCGCGCTCTTCGACAATCAACGCCAGCACATGTTCGGGCCAGGAGGTGGGCACGCGTAAGAGCGCCAACTGGAATGCCTGGGCGGACAGTTACAACGATGCCTGGCACAGCGTTGTTACCAATAGGAGCGGCTGCGGGCCGGTGGGGCGACGCATGACAGCGTGGCCGCAGCCGATGCTGGTAGACATCGAGTTTGGGCCGAACGGAAGAATTGCCCTGGGCTTTGCCGACCGCTTTGGCTATCAGATGCGTACCGCAGGCGACCGAAACGACAGCAACTCGGCTACGAACTACATCACCCAAACCCACCCGCCAGGCAGTGCGGATACGGTGGGTACCGGCTACTATTCACCCGACTATGCGGGCGATCTGCTCTGCGCCACCGGGACAGGCACAGCCAACAACGCGTGGACGCTGGAGCCGAGCGGTCTATGCAGTGGGGGCGGTGACACCAACAACAGCGGTGGGGCCACCGAGTTCTTCGGCGACAGGTTTGTCGATAGTCAAAACACGACACACTGGGAGCCTGCGCGCGGTGCACTCTACACCGTGCCCGGTGCGCCGAGTGTGGCAGCCGACGCCAGCTATATCAAGAACACCTATTTTTACTTTCAGGGTCCTGCCACCTACAGCTGGACGAACGGTGCATGGCTGCGCTCCCAAGGGGCGGTAGCCCAGAATGCGGGCTTCAGCGGCTCTGTTTCCCCCGACTGGCCCTACTCCGGCAACCAGGTGCATGACTACGAGCTGTTGAGTGCACCGGCCCCTGTGGAGATAGGCGATCGTGTCTGGCGAGATCTCAACGCCAACGGACTGCAGGATCCGGGCGAGCCCGGCCTGGCCGGCGTGGTGGTGAGGCTGACCGATTCGCAGGGGAATACGACGCAGGCAACGACGGATGCGGCCGGCTACTTCCTCTTCAGCAGCGATGCCGACCCAACGCCGACCAACGTGCGCAAGGATAGCAGCACAAGCCGCATTTACAGCCTGGACGGCAGCTCCTCGACCGAGATCAACCTGCTGCCGGCCGTGTCATCGCCCTTCACGCTGAGCGTTGCGATCACCCAGACGTCGCTGAGTGTGGGTGGTATCCAGATGTACCCCACCGTTGAGAATATCAACACCGGCATGGGGCCGACCAGCTCGGGTTCAGCCGACGGCGACCCGCGTGACAGCGACGGCATCGCCGAGATTGTGAACGGCGCAGATGCGAGCGTGATCCGATTCAGTGTCAGCGACGCTGGTACCAACGACAGCTCCTTCGACTTCGGCTTTGCGTTTGCTGCCCTCCCCATTGGGAACAAGATCTGGCAGGATGCCAACAACAATGGTCTCCTGGATGGCAGCGAAACGGGTATCGCCAATGTGGCCGTTGAACTTTATATCGATGCCGACAAGAACAACATCTTTACACCCGGCACCGACAGGCTCATCCTGAGCACCACCAGCGACAGCAGCGGCGAGTATCAATTTGTCAGCAAAATAGCGGGCAATCTGCTTGTGGTGATTACCAACACGAACTTCACCGTGGGCGGTGCTCTGTACAACAAACTGCCCAGCAAATCGTTGGGGTTCACCGCAGTGGACGGCAACACCGACCGCAACTCGGTCAGCCATGGCACGCGCTACGGCTTGCTGGGCAGCGGCGGCTACGTGGCATCCAATGTGGTGACGATTTCCAACCGCCGCGAGCCAGACACTGCGGTGGACGGCGACGATACATCTGGAAACCTGACAATCGACTTTGGCTTCATCGACGTGACCTCCTGTACGGTGGGCAACGGGGATGTGGGCGGTTCCATTTTCATCGATAGCAACTTCAACGGCCTGGTTGAGACAAGTAAGGATCTGCTTCCCCAGGATGTGCGCGTCTTTGCCTACAACGCGCAAAACAGTGTGGTCATGTCAGCGACGGTGAGCGCCGATGGCCGTTATGTGCTGCCCGGTCTGTACAGCAGCCGCCCGGCGACTGAGACGTTGCGCTTTGAGTTCACCAATCTTCCCGACGGTTTTGGCTCGGGGCCTGATGCTTCGTACGGTGTGGCAGCAGGCACGGTGATTACCGGTTCGGGGACGAGCATTCAGTTCCGCAGCGGTGCCTCCTGCAACGTCAATTATGGCGTGACCAATCTTTACTCGTCCAGCTGCTCCAGCTCCTATCTGGCGCAGTGCGTCATGTACGGCGGTGCCTACAACGACGGCAACCCTCTTTCACCAGGCAGCAAGGCGGCCAACGGTGACTTCGTCGTCAGCTACCAGTATGGGGCGCAGGGTGTCCGCACCGGCGACTATCTGGTTGAGGCTTTCGGGGCCGATGTGGGTGCGATCTGGGGCATGGCGGCGAACAAACCGCAGGGCACCCTCCTGGTCGCTGCAACGGTCAAGCGCACGGTACAGCTTGGGCCGTTGGGGCTTGGTGGGATCTACCGCATGACGTTGCGCGACAACGATTCTCCGCAACGGTTTCTCAACCTGACACAACTGGGAATTGATGTGGGGGCCTCCAATATTCCCAGCAATGCTGTGCGATCTGCCGACCATGACGACCCAGAGGTGGTTGGCAACTGGGTAGGCCGTGCCGGCATCGGCGACATCGACATGGACGTCAGGGGACAAACTCTTTGGGTCACCAACCTCTATGACAAGAAGCTGATCGCCATCAACATCGCGGGCAAGACAGAAATGTCGGGCACCAACCCGGTGACCGTGAACGACATTCTGCTCCAAACGCCCATCCCCATGCCGGCGTGTCCGCAGTATGCGCCGACAGTGGGAGTGACGACCACGGTTGCCAGCGGCGAAGGTCGGCCGTGGGGGATCGCAGTGCGCAAGGATTTCAGCTCTGGCAAGGACTACGTCTACGCCGGTGTGGTCTGCGATGCCTCAATTTCGTTAGACCGCCAGCATCTGACGGCAGCCGTCTACCGCTACGATGTGGGAGCTGCCAGCTGGATGACGACGCCTCTGGTCAGCTTCCCGCTCAACTACAGGACACACGCGCAGGCCGGCAACGATATCTACAACCGCTACTTCCAACCGTGGTTGCCCATGGCGCTCAATGTCCCCACCTACAAGCAGCCGATTCTGGCCGACATCGACTTCGACGACGACGGCTCGATGGTGGTACAGATCATCGACCGTTCAGCGCACCAACGCACGCCCTATCAGAGAAATCCAAAACCCTCTTTCTTCGCAACGGGCGGCGATACCCTGCGTTTCTGCAAGATAGGTGACAGCTATGTCGCCCAGGGGCTCGTGGGGTGTGGGTTGGCCAAGCTGAATCAACTCGGCCTCAATGGAGGCCAATTTTACTACGGTGTCTATGCGGCCGGCCTTCATTACAACACGCAAGCTGGCGGCATCGCCATCATGGAAGGCACACGCGAGGTTGCGGTCGCCATGATGGACCCGTTCGACACAGCCGACACGAACGGGACGATCTATGTCAGCAGCCTGACGGGCGATCGCACTGGATTGGGGTATCTGACAGTGCCCAAAGACAAGACGCTGGGAACCTTCCGGAAGGGGAGCGGTCTCGGCGATATGGAAGTGATGTGCGAACCGTCGCCCCTGGAGATCGGCAACCGAATCTGGCTGGATTCTGACAAAAACGGCATTCAGGATACCGATGAAACGCCTTTCACCAACCTCACCGTGCGCCTCTACCGTATTGGCCCCGATAGACGTTGGAATACGGCGGATGATGTGCTTGTGGCCACGACGACGACCAACAGTCGGGGCGAATATATCTTCAGCGATCGGACAGACGGCAACGCCGACCGAGATCTGTACGCAACGACCGACTACCAGGTGCGTGTCGACACCACACAGACGCCTCTGCTCCCCTATGTGATCACCCAGCGCAACGCGCAGATGGGGGTGAGCGTTCGGGCCGACGAGTCCAGCCGCAACAACTACGCTGACCTGCGCGACTCCGACGCCGTGATGGTAGGCACCGAGGCGGTCATTCAGCTGACAACGAACATCTACCGAGACAACAACCATACCTACGACATCGGCTTTCACCTGGCGCCTGCCAGCATCGGCAATTATGTCTGGTTCGATACCAATCGGGATGGTCTTCAGGGTGCAGCCGAGACCGGTGTGCCCGGTGTTGTGGTGGAGCTGCGCGATGTCAATGGAACCGTGGTTGCGACCACAACGACCGATGCGCGCGGCTATTACCTCTTCGACAAACTTGATCCGGCCGACTATTCGCTCAAGTTCTCCCCGCCGGCTGGGTATCTTATCAGCCCACAGGATGCCGGCAGCAACAACGCTGTGGACAGCGACGTCGACCCTGCTACAGGGACGACTGTCAACACCACCCTTGCGGCGCGCGAAAACGACCTGAGCTGGGATTTGGGCTTGTTCCTGCCTGTTGCCCCAGCCAGCCTGGGCGACCGTGTCTGGTTCGATACGGACAAAGATGGTCTCCAGGATACTGGGGAACCGGGGGTCAACGGCGTCGTGGTGAAGCTCTACACCAGCGCCGGCCAGCTGCTCGCAACGACAACGACCGATGCCGCCGGCAACTATCTTTTCCCGAATCTGGTGCCTGGGGACTACTATGTCGAGTTTACACCGCCTTCAGGGTACGGCATCAGCCCGAAGGACGTCGGGACGAACGACGGCACCGACAGCGACGTGGACCCGACGACGAAGCGCACGGCAACTACGTCGCTCGTGTCCGGAGAGAACGACCTGAGCTGGGACCTGGGCCTCACTGTGCCGACACAGCCGGCCAGCATCGGCGACCGAGTCTGGTTCGACACAGATCAGGACGGGATTCAGGATACCGGTGAGACAGGTGTGGCCAATGTCAAGGTGGAGCTGTACGATGCCAGCGGCAATGTCGTAGGGACGCTCTACACCGACAGCAACGGCAACTACAACTTCACTAACCTGCCGCCGGGTGATTACTATGTACGCTTCTCTCCACCCTCCGGCTACGCGATCAGCCCGCAGAATGCCGGCGGTGCGGCTGGCAACGACCAGACGACCGGTGGAACGAATGACAGCGATGCCGACGCCGCGACCGGTGAAACACCCTACACTACGCTGGTGGCAGGTGAAAATGACTCGACCTGGGATCTGGGGATCTTCCTGACAGCGCAGCCGGCGAGCATCGGCAACCGCATCTGGTACGACACCAACAAGGATGGCGTTCAGGATCCAGCTGAAAGCACAAATGTAGCAGATGTGACTGTCGTGCTCTACAACAGCGACGGCAGCGTGCGCGCCACGACGGTCACCACATCGACAGGCATCTGGCAGTTCGACAACCTTGCGCCTGGCGATTACTATGTGCAGTTCTACCCACCTGCAGGCTACGCAATCAGCCCACAGGATGCAGGCGGCAACACGGTGCGCAGCAGCGGCGATCCGGTCACAGGCATGACCATCTCCACGACGCTGGCTGCAGGCGAGGTGGATCTGACCTGGGACCTGGGTCTATACGACCTGCCGGCTCAGTTCGGCGACCGGGTCTGGATCGAAAGCGACACGGACGGTCTGGCCAGCACCGGCGTGATCACGCCGGTGGCCGGGATGGTGATCACGGCGACCGGCGCCAACGGCACGGTCTATACAACGACGACGAATGCTCAGGGCTACTACTCGTTTACAGTAGCTGCAGGGACCTACACGGTGACCTACGGAAGTGTGCCGTCGAGCTATGGCAGTATGGTGCCCAGCGGCACACCCGGCGGGAGCAGCGAGAGCGGCAGCGAGGGTGGCTACCAACAAAACGGCAACCCAGACCAGAGCCACCAGAACAACACGACGGTGACGGTGGGGGCGGGTGAAGCCAACTGGACAGTAGATTTTGCGTTCACGCTGCCGGCTCAGTTCGGCGACCGGGTCTGGATCGAAAGCGACACGGACGGTCTGGCGAACACAGGGGTGATCACGCCGGTGGCGGGGATGGTGATCACGGCGACCGGCGCCAACGGCACGGTCTATACGGCGGTGACGAACGCCCAGGGCTACTACTCGTTCACGGTGCCTGCGGGGACCTACACGGTGACCTACGGGAGTGTGCCGTCGAGCTACGGGACGGTTTTCCCGAGCGCGACACCCGGCGGGAGCAGCGAGAGCGGCAGCGAGGGCAGCTACCAGCAGAGCGGCAACCCAGACCAGAGCCACCAGAACAACACGACGGTGACGGTGGGGGCGGGCGAGGCCAACTGGACGGTAGACTTTGCCTTCAACAAGCCGTCT
>JAGWYN010000076.1 GCA_018969295.1 Chloroflexota bacterium
TTCCAGTCAGCATTTTCTTACCTCCATCATCAGGATACTCTATTGGAGGTATACACCTACATCCACTATTGCGTCAAGCATTTCAAAAATAAGCGAAACTACCGTGACAAAAAGCTAATTTTTGTAATTCTGGCACTCGACTGGTAATTTTTTATGTCAACAAAACCATTTCACTGCTTTGCACGAAAAATAAGCGCGAAAGATGCGTTTCATTCTACAGAAAAAACAGGCGCGTAAGTTGCCGGACAGTCAGGGATCAGAGTCAGGGTTTTTTGTCGGAAAAGTCAGGGTTTTTTGTCGGAAAAGTCAGGGTTTTTTGTCGGAAAAGTTTGGTGGTTTTGTCAGAAGTGTCGCCGGTTGCTCTGGGGTCAGGGCTCAAGCGAATTGAAGCCCAGCACTTGCAGCGGGCGCTGTGTTGAAAATAGGGCAGTCATTCCAGCAGGAGCAACGAAAGCTGATGTGCAGAGCCTCTACGAAGTAGTGGCAAGCGTGCCCGACAGCCGCAAGCGGCGCGGGAAACGGTACCCTGCGGCAACACCTATCACAACGTGTGTAATCCGCTCAGGCTGTTACTTCAACCCATATGACTTTTGAAAAGCCCCCCCAATCTCCCAGGGCCAGTTGCAAAATTCGGGTCGATCGGATAGACTCTCACGGAAACGTTGGTCAAAATCTGGACAATTCTTACTATGCACACGAGCTCTCCTCCACCACACCCGCTGGCCGCCTACCAGTCACCGCACCATGCACCCTTTCACTGGCACAACGGCCCCCATGCGGTGCTGCTGATCCATGGCTTTCCCGGCACGCCCGCAGAGATGCGCCCGGTGGGCGAGCTGTTGGCTCAGGAAGGATGGAGCGTGCATGGCCTCCTCCTGCCTGGGTTCGGCGCGCAGTTTCCGACTCTGAGCGACCGCCAGCAGGTCGACTGGCAGGCTGCCGTCGACAGAGCCGCCACCGAATTGCGCCGCTCTTACACCACTGTGTTGCTGACCGGCAATTCGTTCGGCGCCGCGCTGGCCCTCGCAGCAGCAGCCCACCTGCCGGTCGACGGGCTGGTCCTCTTTGCCCCCTTCTGGCGGCTCGACTCCTGGCTGGACGCACTCTATCCGCTGGCAGAACGCCTGCTGCCGAGCATTCGCCCCTTTGCCCGCGCCGATTTCAAAGACATCGATTTTCGGCGAGAATTGACCTACTTTTTGAACGATGTCGATTTCGACGACCCGGCCGCGCAGGCCCAGATCCGTCAGTTGAAACTGCCGACGCGCGTGCTGGGGCAGGTGCGCCGAGCAGGCCAGCTCGGGTTTGTCGCAGCCAGCCGGGTGAAAGCACCTGTGCTCATCTTTCAAGGACGACACGACCCACTCGTGACACCCCAGGTCACTCAACGGCTGGCCCGACGCCTGCCCAATCTGGCCGGATATATTGAACTCGCCGGCAAGCACGACCTGGTTCGTGGCCTGACCCCCGGCTGGGACCTGGTCATCCAGTCGCTGAGATTCTTTGCCGACCAGCTCGTCGACCAGGCTGCAGCCCCCACGTAAGGCTCACGAAACGGAGACCCACATGGCGTCATCGCTTTCACAGACCGTCCACCCACTCCACGGGCCCACGCTGGCAGCCAGGCTGCGTCAGCCCGCCTGGCTGCTCTTCATCGCCTGGCTGCTGACCCTGATCGCCATCCCGATCCTCCGCTGGATCGTCGGCGACAGCATCCTGGCACAGGGCGTGATCGCCGGCGTGCTCTTGCAGAGCGCCGCCGTGCTGGCCTTCTGTCTCCAGGCTTGGGGAATAGGCGCCACTGTCCGGGTCGCGCTGAGCGTCGTGCTGCTCTCCTGGTCTGTCGAATGGATCGGCAGCACCACAGGCTTTCCCTTCGGCACCTACCACTACACCGATGCACTGGCGCCGCTGGTCGGGGGGGTACCTGCCGCCATCCCGGTGGCCTGGCTGATGATGCTGCCTCCCGCCTGGGCGGTCGCCTACGCCGCGACCGGGCAGGCTCGCGGCTGGCGCTTTGTGTTCGTCAGTGGCCTTGCCTTCACCGCCTGGGATCTGTTTCTCGATCCACAGATGGTGGCGTGGGGCTACTGGGTCTGGGAAACCCCAGGCCCCTACTTTGGCATCCCCCTCGTCAACTATGCAGGCTGGCTGCTGGCATCCTGGCTGCTGACCGCAGTCGTGCGGCCACCGGCAGCGCCGCTGGCACCGCTGCTGACCGTCTACGGTGCCGTCTGGTTCCTGCAAAGTGTGGGGCTGGCGATCTTCTGGCAGATGCCCGGCCCCGCGCTGTTCGGGTTTGTCGGCATGGGGCTGGCCGGACTCAGTGCCTTGTTCGGGCTCCGTCGCCGATGAACACCCTGTGGCTCTGGGTCGCCGCCGGTTTTTTGTCCGGATCGCTCCCCTTTGCGGTCTGGATCGGACGGTGGGCCCTTCGGAAAGAGATCACCCACTACGGCGACGCCAACCCTGGCGCCACCAACGTGCTGCGTGCTGGAGGGCGCTGGAGCGCAGCACTCGTGCTGCTGCTGGACATCCTCAAAGCAGCGCTCCCGGTCGGCAGCGCCTATCTGGCTGGTG
Organism: Chloroflexota bacterium; assembly: GCA_018969295.1. Taxonomy (GTDB): domain Bacteria; phylum Chloroflexota; class Anaerolineae; order Caldilineales; family Caldilineaceae; genus Caldilinea. Next base: position 2,581 of record JAGWYN010000076.1, read on the forward strand.
GACTCGACGACTGGCGGCTGGTGCCCGTGGCGCTGGCGCCGCTGGTCGGCCATGCCTTTTCCCCCTGGCTGGGGTTCCGGGGGGGCAAAGCGATCGCCACAACGGCAGGGATGTGGGCCGCCCTCACCCTTTGGAGCATCCCGACAGTCAGCGGGGTCAGTTTGCTCCTCTTCACCCAACTGGTCGGTGCCAACGGCTGGGCAGTGCTCGGCGCCTATGGGGTCGTTTTGGTGTACCTGCTGCTGACCCCGCACGCCTTCGATTGGTGGGCGTTCCAGCCGGCGACCCCCATCTTGCTGGCCATCTGGGCAGGCAGCCTGCTCGTGCTGCTCTACCGCCACCGTGCCGACCTCGCCCACCCCCCCCTGCTACGCAGGAGAAAGCGTCCATGACCCTGCTGCTGCTGGCGGTGACGACAGGTCTGGCAGTTCTCCTGACAATTGCTGCAACCAACTGCCGCGCCTTCCCACGCCTGCGGCCCGCCTCTGCCGCGCGCCCCCAGCCGAACGTTTCGGTGCTCATTCCTGCCCGCAACGAGGCCGCTGTTCTCGCAGACACCTTGCACCGGCTGGCCACACAAGACTATGCGAATCTGGAGATCCTGGTGCTCGACGACCGCTCCGAAGACAGCACCCTCCAGATCGCACGCCAGCTGGCCGCCCAGTTCCCCCACATCCGCGTCCTGCAAGGCACCCCCCTCCCCCCAGGCTGGACCGGCAAAAACTGGGCCTGCGCCCAGCTGGCCACCGCCGCCACCGCCGACCTCCTCCTCTTCACCGACGCCGATGTGCGCTGGCATCCCGGCGCCGTGCATAGCGTCGTCGCAACCCTCCAAACCCTGGACGCCGACCTGCTCACCGTCTGGCCCACCCAGCTCACCCACAGCTGGGGCGAACGGCTGACCGTGCCGCTGATGGCCATGGCCGTGCTCGGCTACCTGCCCGTCTGCCTGGCCCACGATTTCTTCCACCCACTCGCCGCCGCCGCCAACGGCCAGTGCATGGCCTTCCGCCGCCCCGCCTACACCGCCATCGGCGGGCACGGAGCCGTGCAGGCAGCCATCGTCGAAGATATCCAGCTGGCCGAACATATCAAAGCCGCCGGCTTGAAGTTGCGCATGGCCGATGGCGCCGGGCTGGTCGCCTGCCGCATGTACGCCGGCAGTCAGGCCGCCTTCGACGGCTATACCAAAAATATTCTGGCCGGCCACCACAACCGCCTCAGCCTGTTGGCCCTCTCTACCCTCTTTCACGGCTCCCTCTTTCTCTTTCCCTGGATCTGGCTGCTGGCAGGCGCCCCCTGGCCGCTGCCCGGCTGGCCCGGCTGGCCGCTGGCCCTGATCCTCGCCGGCGTCACCCTGCGCGGCGTCACCGCCGCCGCCACCCGCCAGCGGGTCGCCGACGCCATCACCTTGCCCCTCTCCGTGCTGCTCTTCACCGCAATTGCCGCCCGCGCCCTCTGGTGGAAAGCGCGCTACGGCGGCGTACTCTGGAAAGGTCGAGTGCTCCATGTCTCCTGACTCCCCCACAGCCCCCATCCTGGTGCTCGGCGCCGGCATCGGCGGGCTGAGCGCCGCCATCCGACTCGCCGCCGCCGGCCACCCCGTCCAGATCCTCGAACAAAACGATGCCCCCGGCGGCAAAATGAGCCAGATCAGCGCCGACGGTTTTCGCTGGGACACCGGCCCTTCCGTGATCACGATGCGCCCCGTCTTTGAAGAGCTGTTCGCCACAGCCGGACGCCGTCTCGAAGAGTACCTGACCTTGCTGCCGGTCGATCCGCTGACCCGCTACTTCTACCCGGACGGCACCCGGCTGGACGCCACCCGCGACCTCAGCCGCCTGGCCGAACAGATCGCCGCAATCGACGAGCGAGACGTGGAAGGGTTTCTGGATTTTCTCGAATACAGTGCCCGCCTGCACCGGATTACAGGCCCGGTGTTTATCTACAACCACCCCCCTACCTTGCGCACACTGCTCAACGTGCCCCCAGCCGATATGCTGCGGGTCGACCCCTGGCTGACGATGGACCAGGCCATCTGCCGCCGCGTCCGCTCGCCCCAACTGCGCCAGCTGCTCGGGCGCTTCGCCACCTACGTCGGTGCCAGCCCCTACCTGGCACCCGCCACGCTCAGCGTGATCGCCCACGTCGAGCTGACCGGCGGAGTCTGGTACCCGCGCGGCGGCATCTACCAGATCGCCCAGGCCATGACCCGGCTCGCTACCGAGCTGGGCGTCAAAATTCGCTGCCAGACCCCAGTCGCTCAGATCCTGCTCCAAAACGGCGCCGCCACCGGCGTGGTCACGGCCGACGGAGAGCAGGTGCCCGCCAGCGCAGTCGTCGCCAACATCGACGTCGCCACCGTCTACGACCGCCTGCTGCCTCCCGACCTGGCCCCTGCCCGGCGCCGCACACTCTGCACACGCGAGACCTCCTGCTCTGGCTTCGCTCTGCTGCTGGGGGTCGAAGGAAGCTACCCACAGCTCGCCCACCACAACATTTTTTTCAACCGCGACTACCGCGCTGAATTCACCGACATCTTCCAGCGCGGCATCCCCCCCGACGACCCAACCCTCTACGTCGCCGTCACCAGCAAAAGTGACCCCGACCATGCCCCCCCCGGCTGCGAAAATTGGTTTGTACTCGTCAACGCCCCGCCGCTAGGCCTCCGTTTCGACTGGACGCGCGAAACCGCCGCCTACCGCACCCGAGTGCTCGACAGACTGGCCAGCTGCGGACTCGACATCCGCACCAAAATTCGCAGCGAACAGACCCTGACCCCTGCCGATCTCCAGACACGCACCGGGGCCTGGCGCGGCGCACTCTACGGCATCTCCTCCAACCAGCCCCTCAATGCCTTGCGCCGCCCCCACAACCGCTGCCCCGACGTCCGCAGACTGTATTTCGCCGGCGGCACCAGCCACCCCGGCGGCGGCGTCCCCATGGTGACCCTGTCCGGCAAGGTCGCCGCCGAACTGCTGCTGGCCGATCGACAGACAGAGTTCCGCACATGAAGACCGCAGACAGCTTCTGGAAGCGTTCGTACTGTACCCTGTATCAAAACAGCCGATAATCAGGCAAAAGGATTGGCTGGCGCAGACAGCGCTCCCGCCCCGCACCCATCCCAAAAAGCCGCCAGCCAGCCAGCTGTCTTCATTCAACCGAACAAAAGACAAACGCCAGCCCTGAAGCTGGCAACGACGAACAGAGGAGAAGCACAGAGCGATGTCTACAGCACTGATCTGGGGGGCCAGCGGCGGAATCGGCAGGGCCTTGGTTGCCCTGCTCCACAGCCACGGATGGACAGTCGGCGCGGTCAGCCGCCATCCCCAAGACCTGGCTGATCTCACCGAGTTCCGCTATGAAGCAGACGCCGGAGACGCCTTCAGCGCGCACCAGGCTGTCTACAGAGCGGCACAAGAACTGCCAGCGGTCGACCTCTGGCTCTACGCAGCCGGCGACATCCTCTCCAGCCCGGTTGCCGACCTTGCCCCGGCCGACTGGAAACGCATCCTGGACGCCAACCTGACCGGCGCCTACACCAGCACCCACCTCAGCCTGCCCTTGCTGGCCGAGAAAGCCCATCTGATGTATGTCGGCGCCTACAGCGAAAAGCTGCGCCTGCCCGGCCTCTCCGCCTATGCTGCGGCCAAGGCTGGGCTGGAAGCCTTTGCCGCAGCACTGGCCAAAGAACAGCGCGAGCGCCGCGTCACTGTGGTGCGTCCAGGGGCCGTAGACACGCCGCTGTGGACCAAAATGCCGCTGCGGCTGCCGCGCGGCGCCAGCTCGCCAGCCGCGATCGCCGAACGAATGCTCGAAGCCTACCAGGCGGGCACCGTCGGCACCTTGGATCTGTAAGCCCACAATGCAGCTGCGTGCCCTGCAGCAGGCTCTGGCGCTCCGGCTGATGCTCTGGAGCCTCCTCAGCATCGCCGTCGGATTGCTGCTGCAAAAAACAGCGCTCCCCTTCTGGCGGGCCTTCGGCCAGCAGACCGCTGGCTGGGGCGCGATCGACGGCGCAATCGCACTGGCAGGCTGGCGCAGCGGGGCACAATCCCCCCCAGCCCAGGAACTGCCCGAACTGCGCAAGTTGCGCGCACTTCTTTGGGGCAACGCTCTCCTGGACCTGCTCTACATCGCCGTCGGGCTGCTGCTCTGGCGCCAGGCTGGCCCGACACGCCGCGGGCACGGCGCTGCCGTTGTGCTGCAAGGTCTCTTTCTGGCTATTTTTGACTGGGTCCACGCCCGCGCCACCGCTCAACTCGAAAAACAGTGCAAGGATCTACATGACCACAAACCATGATGTCGTGCAGGATGTCGTGATCGTCGGGGCGGGGATCAGCGGGCTGATGGCCTCCATCCGCCTGGGAACTGCTGGGCTGCGGGTCGTCGTCGTCGACAAAGGACGCAGTGTCGGTGGGCGACTCGCCACCCGCCGTGTCGCAGGGGGACGGGCCGACCACGGCGCCCAGTTCTTCACCGTGCGCCACGAACGCTTTGCCCGCTGGGTGGAAGAATGGCGTCAAACTGGCCTGGTCTACCCCTGGTCCCATGGCTGGAGCGACGGCAGCCTGGCCAGCACCTCCCCCGACGGCCACCCCCGCTACGCTGTGCAGGGAGGAATGAACACCCTGGCCCGCCATCTGGCGACCCAGGCAGCCGCCAGCGGGGTTCTGCTGCGCACCGACACGCGCGTCACAGCCCTCACCCCCGAGAACGCTGGCTGGCAATTCACCGCCGAAGAGGGGACACCGCTGCTCGCACGGGCAGCAGTTCTCACCGCACCGGTGCCCCAGAGCCTTGCCCTGCTGCGTGGGGTGCAACTGGCAGAACCCGAACGCGCCCACCTCGAACGCATCCGCTACGAACCCGCTCTGTGCGGCCTCTTCGTGGTCGAAGGGGGGGTGACATTGCCTGAACCTGGCGCGGTACAGCGGCCAGGCGCCGAGATCGCCTGGATCGCCGACAACCAGCGCAAAGGAATTTCGCCCGGCGCAACCGTCGTGACGCTGCACGCCGGCGGAGAGTGGAGTGCCGCCCACTACGACGAGCCAGACGAACGGGTCGAGGCCGCTTTCTCTGCCGGTCTGGCACCCTGGCTGGCCAAAGACGCGACCGTGGTCGAAGCGCAGGTCAAACGCTGGCGCTATGCCGCGCCCACCGTGCTGCACCCTGAACGGCTGCTGCGAGCCAGCACCGCTGCACCCCTGCTCTTCGGCGGCGACGCGTTCGGAGAGCCCCGCGTCGAAGGAGCGGCGCTCTCCGGTCTGGCACTCGGCGACGCACTGGTCGCCGAATTCACCCCTGCTCGTCTGCCAACGCCTGCGCCTGCTCAATAATCGCCGAACTCCGGATCCGCCCCTCCGGCCACAACACAATCTTGGCAATCTCGGCAGGGGTGCAGCGGGCCAGCTGGGCAAAGGTCAGAATTCCAGCAGCCTTAAGGCGCTGGTCGAACACAATCCCGATCCCGTTGATGCGCGTGAAGTTGTCGCTGCGCTGCACAACCTCTGCCTCCTGGGCCACCCCACTCTCTGACAAGTCAGAGAGCGGCCCGTCAGCAGCAGAAGAGGGCTCTGCGGCAACCTCTGGCCCGCCGACCGCTCTGGCAGCAGGCGGCCCGCTGAGTTTGAGGGCGCTGACCAGCACAGCACCGGTTCCCAGAGCACTTACCAACAGAGCCGCCAGCGAGGCAAAAAAGCCAAAACAACTGCCGAAAATCCAGAGAGAGGCGACCACAACGCCCGGCAGCAGAATTCCGACGGCAGGGCGGAAGAGGCGCGGCAGACCCAGCCTGGCGTTTGCCCGCAGCCCAATCTCATCGCCAAGCGCTGCCAGCCCGACCAGGTTGACAGCACCGAACAAAAGCGCCAGCAACAGAGCAGGCGGGCGAAAACAGACCGACAGCCACAGCAAGCCGATCAAAGCCCCTCCCACCAGGTTGAAGAGCAGACCGGCCGCAAAACTGAGGGCTGTGCGGTCCACCAGAACCCGACGAGAGTTTTCGACCCATGCCGGACGCACCTGCACGAGCAGGATCCCTGCACCCGCGGCCAGCCCGAGCAGCAACACAGCCCGCACGATCCGACCGACCAGATTCCACAACAGTTCCAGCAGGCTGGGCGTTTGGACAGGAGAAGGCACAGCCAGCGCAGGCAGATCGGGCAGATCCAGGGCGGTCGACGGGCCGCGCAGCACGCTTCCCTGCACCACCGCCCCGCGCTGCTGGTCGACTTCCCCGCTGACTACGCTGATATCGCCGCCGACAAACGCCTCTGCCCCCAGCTCGACATCGCCGCTCAGGGCAGTGATCGAGCCGCCGACATTGCCGTCGATCTGCACGTCCCCGCTGAAAGCGGTGATGTCCCCGACGACTCCCCCGCCCGCTTCGACGGCAACCTCGCCGGCGTAGACCACCAGACTGCCCCGGATCTCGCTGTCCGAGTCGACCGTGACCTCTCCGTTCAGGACGGTGATGTCACCCTCCAGAACTTCGCCGCTTCGCACGCGCAGGTCCTCGTTGAAAACAGTCTGCTGCTGCACCACAGGCCGGTTGGCCGCCAGGAGAGGAGCCGCCAACAGCAGCGCCAACAGCAGCCCCGTGCAGAGCCCGACTGCCCCGATTTTCCAGCTTGCTTTTTGTTTCATCAAATCCTCCGGCGAGATGCCCCTGCCTTTACGAGTGGGATTGTCACACCCACAAAGCCCGTCTGATCTTGCCAACTATCGCACACACGCTATTCTATCTGCAAGGGGACAGACAGGCGATCTGCTCTTGCACTGTGCCGGAGCAGCCACGCCCAGCCAGCCACCAAGAGACCGGTGGCTGCAGCCGACAACCAGCCCAGCCACTGCAGCTGGGGGGCCAGGGCCAACAACGCTGCTGCTTCGACACTGCCCCCCCCCCACAGCCGAGCCGTGTTGTAGGTCACCAGCAGCGCGCGCACCTGCTCTGCCAGCCAGGGCGACTGTGTGTACACCAAAAAGATGACCCCTGCGGCAGCCACCCCAGCCACCCCAGCCAGCGCGCCCAGCGCCGCTGCCGCCAGGATCAAAAAAACCCGCTGATGGGCTTGCCGCTCCTGCTCGGCCAGACGCCGTTCGAAGCGACGCACAAAGCCGGTCGCTGGCTCCAGCGCAGGTGTCGTCGCCAACAGTGTCTCCAGCTCCTGCCAGCGCAGCCAGAGCTGGGCAGACTCTGGCTGTTCGGCCAGCAACGCTGCAAAGTGCACCTGCGCCTCTGGGCCCAACTCCCCGTCGAGCGCCTGCGCCATCCACCACTCCAGCTCCCCCGATTCATCCAGCACCCCCTGAAGACGATCGGCCATACACGCTCCTCCTGCCTACCTTTCGGCCAGCGCCAGCTGGACAAACGACCCAGCGCCCTCCGCCTTTCCGGCGCTGGGCGACACAGACAACGCCTCTGCACGCCGGGAAAGGGTCACCAGCTGCTGGCGAGCTCGAAAGAGCCTGCTCTTCACGGTGGCAACCGTCACCTGCATGGCTGCAGCAATTTCTTCGTAGCTCAACTCCTCCCAATACCGCAGCACAAGCGGAGTGCGATATTCCGGAGCCAGCTGCTCCAGCAAAGACTGGACCTCCAGACGGGTTTCCTGGCGGAGCAGATGCTGTTCTGGGCGCAGACCCTCCCCTTCCAGCTCTTGCAACACAGGGTTGTCGTCGATCGAAATCTGCGTGGTCCGTCGTTTGCGCAGCTGGTCGATACAATGATGGTTGGCGATCGCAAACAGCCAGGTCGAAAACTTCATCGCTGGATCATACTGGCCAAGCCGACTGTAGGCGCGCAAAAAAACCTCCTGGGCAGCATCTTCAGCTTCCTCCAAATTGCCCAGCATGCGATAGGTCAAATTGAAGACCGGGCGCTGATAGGCGTCGACCAGGTGGCTGAACGCCCCCCGATCCCCGCGCAACGCCTGCTCCAGCCAGAATTGCTCCTGTTCGTTCATCGCTTCCTGTCTTGCCATCGCACAAAGAGGTGGCTTCCCTTCTCGTAAAGCTGGACAATTGTCTCTCCAGAAGCCCCCCACCGCCTGCTCTTGTGCCAGTTTCCTACTATACTACGCAGCACAACACAAAAAGTTACAGCAAGCTGCAGGGGATGGGACTCGGGCACAAGACTTTTTTGTGTTAAAATCATTTTATCGATTGCCAAACGCAAAATCCAGGCCGAGAAATCAAGCGATGAGCAGACCAGACCCCAAAATGAACGTTGCACACAGGTTTTCCAAGCTGTTGGTTCTTCTTCGTTGCAAGTGGGTTGTTGCATTGCCAACATTGCTCACCTGGATGGTGTGCTGGTGTATTCTACCTGTACAAGCCCAGACCCCTCCAGCCACAGCCACCCCTGAACCTGGCACAGTACTGGTTCTGCAACCGTCCATTACAACGATTCCTGTAGGCCAGGTTTTTAGCGCCACAATCCAGGTGCGTACCGGCCAGCTGGTGGACGGTGTTGCCGCTTATGTAAACTTTGACCCAACTGTGCTGCAAGTAGCAGCCATCTCTCCCGGCAACAGTCTTTCGCTCGAATTGCAGAACCAGATCGACAACACGCAGGGACATATCAATTTTGTTGCCGGTCAACTAAACAGTCCATTTCCCTCTCGTGATTTTGTTCTCGCAACAATCCGCTTTCAAGCCACGCGACAAATTTTTGAAACGCTGCTCACCTTTGAAAGTGTGGACCCCCAACGGCAAAGCAGCGTCACATTTAACGGCAACTTGATTCTCAACAATTACCAAAATGCTGCTGTCACTGTGATAGCTCCGCCCACGGCGACACCGACTCTCACACTGGCCCCGCCCACGGCGACACCGACCCCCACACTGGCCCCGCCCACGGCGACACGAACCCCCGTTCCGCCCACGGCGACACGGACCCCCGTTCCGCCCACGGCGACGCGGACCCCCGTTCCGCCCACGGCGACACGGACCCCCGTTCCGCCCACGGCGACGCGGACCCCCGTTCCGCCCACGGCGACGCGGACCCCCGTTCCGCCCACGGCGACGCGGACCCC
>JAGWYN010000141.1 GCA_018969295.1 Chloroflexota bacterium
GGGGTCTTTGTCGGGATCGGAGAGAGCGACTATGCGCTGGTTGCCGGGCTGCATGATCTGGCGAGCCTGGAGCCCCACCAGGCGACCGGGGTCGGCCACAGCATCGCTGCCGGAAGGTTGGCGTACACGCTGGGCGTGCAGGGGCCGACGTTGGCGGTGGACACTGCCTGCTCCTCGGCGCTGGTGGCGATTCATCTGGCCTGCCAGAGCCTGCGCAGCGGCGAGTGCGACCTGGCGCTGGCCGGTGCGGTCAGCCTGTTGCTGGCCCCTACAGCGTATGTGGCGCTCTCGCAGATGCAGGCGCTCTCTCCAGATGGCCGCTGCAAGACCTTCGATGCGGCCGCCGACGGCTACGGGCGCGGGGAAGGGGGGGCGATGGTGCTGCTCAAACGGCTCGCCGACGCCGAAGCGGATGGAGACACGGTGCTGGCGCTGATTCGGGGAAGCGCCGTCAACCACGATGGGCCCAGCAGCGGGCTGACTGTACCCAACCGCCGCGCCCAGGAGAAGCTGCTGGCCGCTGCCCTGGCCCACGCACAGATCCAGCCGAACGAGGTCAGCTACATCGAGGCGCACGGCACCGGCACTCCGCTTGGTGACCCCATCGAACTGCGCGCCATTGACGCTGTCTTCGGCCGGTCCCGTCCATACCCGCTCTACGTCGGGTCTGTCAAGACCCACATCGGCCACCTGGAAGCTGCGGCCGGGATCGCCGGCTTTGTGAAGACTGTGCTGGCGCTGCAGCATGGGCAGATTCCCCCCCATCTGCACTTTACCACCCCCACTCCCCATGTCGACTGGGAGCAGATGGCAGTGCGCGTGCCCACTGCGCTGCAAATGTGGCCGTCAGAGCGGTGGGTGGCTGGGGTCAGCGCCTTCGGCTTGAGCGGCACCAACGCCCACCTGATCCTGGAAGCAGCGCCCCCCCAGACAGCTGCCCAGACAGCTGCCCAGACAGCTTCTGGACGGACGTACAGGTTGCTGCCCCTCTCCTTGCGTGAAACAGCGGCATTGCCTGATCTGGCTGCACGCTACCTGGAGGTGTTGGAGACAGCGCCCGATCTCGACGCGCTCTGCTACACGGCTGCTGTGGGCCGCAACCATTTTGCCAAACGCGTTGCCCTGGTGGCTTCTGACCAGAACATACTGGGAGATCAGCTGGCGGCCCTGGCGCATGGCAAGGTGGCAGACGGGATCGTGCAGGGCAAGGCTGGCCAATATGCCCCACGCATGGCCCTGCTCTTCAGCGGCCAAGGGGCGCAGTACGTCGGCATGGGGCTGGAACTGTACCGTTCTGAACCATTCTTCCAGCAGACGTTGGAGCGCTGCGCTGCGCTGCTCGAAGGGCAGCTCGACCGACCGTTGCTCGAGATTCTGGCAGACCCGACCGCCATCCACCAGACAGCCTGCACCCAGCCAGCGCTCTTTGCCCTGGAATACAGCCTGGCGATGCTCTGGCTCTCCTGGGGGATCCAGCCGGAGCTGTTGCTGGGACACAGCGTGGGGGAGCTGGCAGCAGCCTGTGTGGCCGGAGTCTTCAGCCTGGAGGATGGGCTGAGACTGGTGGCTGCACGTGGACGGCTGATGGGGTCGCTGCCGCAGGAGGGAGAGATGGTGGCGCTGCCGGTGAGCGAGGTGCGGGCCCGAGAAGCGATTGCAGCAGTCTATGTCGTGGGACAGAGCCAGATTCCACTCGTCAACGGAGAGGCTGCGCGTGCTGAAGTGGCGATAGCCGCAGTCAACGGCCCACAGAGTGTGGTGATTGCCGGCCGACGTGCGGCTGTCCAGAAGGTGGTGCAGCGCCTGGCGGCAGAAGGGGTGAAGGGGAAG
>JAGWYN010000077.1 GCA_018969295.1 Chloroflexota bacterium
GGCGGAGGCATAACGCACCCGCCACTGCTGGCCACCCGCCCAGAAGGCAGGCACCTGCCGGATCTGCCCTGCCGGGTCTGTAAACACCACACTGACCTCGACCTCCTGGAAGGGGTCGGAATAGGCCTGGGCAGCAGTCGTCGCCAGCTCAATACGCTGGGCCATGATCGTTTTCCTGTCTGGGGGCAGTGTTACTCAGCCCGCCGATTCCAACTGCTGGCGCACAGCCCCATAGCTCGGCAGGGCCAGCTCGACGGGGAGATACCCGCGCGCAGCCACCTGGATACGCCAGCTGTATCCTGAACGATTCATCACGAACAAAAGGCTGCCGTGAGGGCTTTGCAGAACCCTGCCCTCGACCAGCGCGCGATATTCCACTGGCACTCCGTGGATTTCGAGATCAGGCGGCAGGGCCTGGGTGAGCCAACGGCCGACCGTGGCTCGCAGCCCCTGGTGCAAAGAAGAAAAGTAGGAGCGTCCCAGAGGAAACGCGGAGGTCAGCATCCGCCCCCCTGGCCCTGCAGCCACCAAACCTGGCAGACCGTTGTCGCGGAAGAGGGCGACGGCCTCGCCGTTGCGCATCTCGACCCGTTCATGAAACGCATAGCCGGCAAAGCTGCCCTGGCTGTCTGTCAACGCCCACCCCGAGACCAAAAAATAGATCGGCCGGATAAGATTGGCGCAGTGCAGGTCCAGGTGGGCTGCAGCCTCTGCCGCATCCTGCAAGGTTGTCATGGGCAGATCGACAATCACATGTCCGCCGCGCGCAGCGAACTCCAGGATCGTCTGCCACTCGGCCTCGGTGTAGCCCACCGGGAAAGGCAGCACCAGCACTTCCAGATCACAGCGGAGGGAGATGGGTTCTGTGACAAACACCGTGCTGTACCCCAGATCCAGCAGCAGCGCATAGAGGCCGTGCACGGTTTTTTCTAGCAACGCTTCGTGGGCATTCGCGGTCCAAACCACATGGCGCGGCAGGTAGATCCCGACGCGAGCCGGGACGGTCCTGCCCTCTGCGATCCAGGGTTCATGTTGGCGCAGCTCGGCGATGACCCGTTGGGCGGCTGCACGGCGTTCGGTGTCATAAGTATCTGGCTCGGTCAGGCCGTTGATCCAGGGCTCGGGGCCACACATCAAGGGATCCCAACGATAGAAATACAGGGCCTGGCAGCCGTGGCTGAAAATCTTGTTGACCTCAGTCTCAAGCTGGATGCCACGCCAGAGCGGATAGTTGGCGAAGGGCCCTCCCTGGAATTCGGCCACCCACACGGCTTTGCCGGGGGCGAGCGCTTTCAGCAGATCGATGCGCACACCGACTTCAGCTGCGGTCTCGTGTGGCAAGCCCGGGTAGTTGCTGTGCGAGGCATAGTCCAGCTGGGAGACGATCCACCAATCCTGTCCCCCGTGCTGGGGAGCGAAAGGGTAGGTGTAGTTGAAGCTGGCAGCAGCATCCGGCAGCTGGGCCTTGATACACGCAGCGCCCTCCAGGAGAAAGGTGCTGAGATTGCGGCTGACAAACTCACGCCAGTCCCGCCAGAAACCATCCGGTTCAGGGCTGCTGTCGTGCGGGGGGAGCAGCGCGGAGAAGCTGTCAAAGGCAGTGCCCCAGCGTTGGTTGAGCGCCTCGACGGTCAGGAAACGGGCGGCCAGATCTTGGCGGTAGCGGGCGAGTGTGTGCTGGCAATAGCAGGGATGGTCGCCTGGCCCGACGCTGGGTTCGTTGTGGACATCCCAGGCAAAAACTGCGGGGTGGCGTCCAAACCGTGCTGCGCAGGCTGCAATCAGCTGATCTCGGCGGAGTCGGTATTCTGGATGGTCGATGCAGGCCCGCAGCCACCGATAGTCGTATTCGTGGACTGGGTAGGCCTGGCCTTGGCGGTCGACCACTTTGGCGTCGGGGAACTCTGCCAGAAAGTCGTTGCCAACATAGAAGGTGGCGAAGCCAAACAACACCTCCAGCCCCAGTTCGTGGCAGATCTCCAGCAGCTGTGCCACTTCGTCCAGGCTGCTGTCAAACCCAATGCGGATTCGAATCGAATCAAAACCAGTACTTTTGATCAGGGTCAGATCCCGGCGCCAGTCGGCAGCGCCGTTGGGCAACCATTCAGGGCGTGTGGCCATACCGCCAAAAGGATATTCGTAGTGGATACCGATCCGCATTCTAGCACTCATCGTTGGCAACCTTTTGCCCAAGTGTGGGCGAATAGAAGAGAGCCAGGCATCAAGCTTTGAGCCCGGAAAATGCAATTCCTTGAATAAATGTGCGCTGGGTCAGGAAAAACAGCAGAATTACCGGGAGGGTCAGCACCGTTGTCACCGCCATCATCCACCCCCACTGCACGCCGACGGTGCTGACAAAGACTTGAATCCCCAACGAAAGCGTATATTTGCTGGGATCGCTCAGATAAATCAAAGGACCGATAAAATCGTTCCAGCTGCCCAAGAATTGGAAGAGAGCCACCGTGGCCAGAGCAGGTTTGGCCAAAGGGAGGATGATGTGGCGGTAGACGCCCCATTCTGAACAACCGTCGATAATGGCTGCATCGTCCAGATCGCGGGGCAACCCCAGAAAGAACTGACGCAGCATGAAGATAAAAAAAGGTGACCCGAAGGCATGGGGCACAATCAAAGGCAGCAACGTGTTGACCCAACCCAGCTGACGGAAAAGGATAAAGAGGGGCACCATTGTCACCTGGTAAGGGAGCATCATGGTAGAAAGCATGAGAAAGAAAAGCAAGTTGCGCCCGGGCCAGCGCAGGCGCGAAAAGCTGAAGGCGACCAGCGTGCTGGACAACAGGGTCAACGCCACCGAGGAGAGGGTGATGGCCAGCGTGTTGCTCAACTGGAGCAAAAATGGGAAATAGGTCAACGATTCTGGGTAGTTCTGCCAACGGATCGGGTCAGGGATCCAGACCGGCGGCAGGGTGAAGATCTGATTCAACTCTTTGAGCGAGGTCGAGATCAGCCAGTAAAAGGGCAGGAAAAACAAGACACCCACAAGGATCAAAAACAGATGGGCGGCCATGCGGGCAAAGGCCGGTCGCTGTGCCCAGGAACGGTGCTGGGCTGCCGGATGAGCAGGCGCTGGCTGTTGGCTGTCCAAGAGATTAACGCTCCTCTCCCTCGTAATAGACCAGACGGGCTGAACTTCGAAAAACAACCAGCGTGGCAACAATCACCACGACAAACAAAATCCAGGCCATCGCAGATGCGTAGGGCATCTTAAAATACTCGAAGGCGTTCTGGTAAAGATAGAGCGCGTAAAAAAGTGTTGCATCCAGCGGCCCTCCTTTGGTCATGATGAAGGCCTGGGTAAAGACCTGAAACCCGCCGATCACCCCCATCACCAGATTGAAAAAAATCACCGGGGAAAGCATCGGCAAGGTGACGTGGCGCACCTGCTGCCAGGAGCCAGCGCCGTCGATCATGGCTGCATCGTAGAGCTGACGGGGAACCTCTTGAAGGCCAGCCAAGAAGATCACCAAGGTGCTCCCAATCGTCCAGGTGCCCATCAGAATCAAGGAAGGCTTGGCCAGATCCGGGTCAGTCAACCAGCCGGGTCCGTGGATGCCCAGCTCGTCCAGGATGGCGTTGATCAGGCCATACTCGGGGTTGAAGACCCACATCCAGAGAATAGAGGTGGCGACGACAGGCACGATCGTCGGGAGGTAAAAGATGGTACGATAGACCGAGATGCCGCGCAGGTTCATGTTGAGCAGCAGCGCCAGCAGAAATGTCAGCAGCAGATGGAAGGGGATGCCAAGGACGACCATGTAGAGGGTGTTGTAGAGCGAGAGCCAAAAAAGCTTGTCTGCGGTCAGCAGTTCGCTGTAATTGGCCAGCCCGACCCAACGCATTGGCTGTCCGAACGTCGTATACACGTTGAGGCTGTAGTACAAAGAGACAATCACCGGATAGAGGGTGAAACCCAAAAAGCCAACGATCCAGGGCAGCGCAAAGAGCAGGCCCACCCGGAAGCGCCGGCGTTCCTGCCGACTCAGTTGAGATAGTTTTGCAAACATGGCCAGTGCATTCTCCCGCGTGCTGGACGCTGGGCAGACGGAGGTGACCTGCCCAGCGCACTCCTGACTCTTGGCTAGGCAGCAGTCTGCTGGCGGAAGTCGTCCAATTCTTTTTGGACTTTGGCCGTCAGCTCTGCCAGGCCCTGCTCTGGAACCACCTTGCCGTGCACGACCTGGTCGACCAGACGGTTCATCTCGTCCTGGTAGGTCGACAGAACCGGCATGCGTGGCCAGGCACGGCCGGCCGTGCCTTCGGTCAGCTCGACAAACAGTTCGTTGTGGGGCAGGTAGGAGAGAAATTCCGGGTCACGGGCTGCATCGGCGAGAGGAGGGATGTCGCCGACCTGCTGGCCAAACTCGATCTGCTGCTGCTTGCCAGCCATGAAGTGGGCCAGAGCCCAGCCCCCTTCCGTATTTTTGGCACCGGTGGGCACGCAGAACATCGCACCGATTTCGTTCAGGCTGATCGGTTCTGAACCGCGTGGCCCGTAAGGAGACTTGAAGACCGTATACTTCAGATCGGGCGCGTAGCGCGGGATCCAGCTGCGTTTCCAACTGCCGTCGATCTGCATGCCAACCTTGTTGACATACCAGGGGTCTTCAGTCAGCATGCTGCGGTCGCCAAAGCCAGAGACGAAGCGATCAACCTCGTCGATGTTGTATTTTTCGGCATAGGAGAGGAACCACTGAAGGACTTCGAGCACAGCATCTTCATCGGCGGTGATTTTGTCGTTGTCTACATCGTAGAGGGTGGCCCCGTTGGCCCAGGCCCAGTGGAAAACCGGCGCGTTGCGCCAGGGGAGGAAGCCGAGCCGGCTCAGGTTGCCGGCGTCGTCGTACTGGGTCAAGGCTTCCGCCAACAGATCCAGGTCGGCAAAGGTTTTGGGAGGGGCATCGACGCTGTAGCCAGCCTCTTCGTAGGCCGACTGGTTGATGTGCAGGGCAAAGACATTGAGGGTGTGGCCTGTGCCCCACAGGTGTCCGTCAGACCAAAGCGCATCCCAGGCAGCCGGGGACCACCCGGTGCCGTCAAACCCATCGCGTTCCGCGTAGCCTTCCAGCGGCTGCAGCAGACCACGTGGCCCCCAGGTGTAGGGCTGCGACCAGAGGGTCACCATGTCGGGAGGATTGCCCCCCTCAATCGCCACCTGAACCTTTTCGACGATATTGCCCCAGCCAATCGACATGAAGATCGCATCCTTGCCGGTCTCCTCGTTGAAACGGTCGACCTGGTTTTGCGCCTGTTTGGCCTCCTCCAGGCCAAACATGGACCAGTAGATGATCGGCAATTTCTCCGGATCGGGTGCTGTGCTGTCACCGCCTGGCGCGCCGGCTGGCGCAGGCATGACACAAGCCGCAAGCGCGAGGCTCCCGACCCCTGCGGCAGCAGCCTGCAAAAATGTCCGGCGGCTGACTCTGTAGCTTTTGTTCGATTCTTGCATCTTGTCCCCCCTGTTGGCACTGTTGAAAAGCATCCATTTTCATGGCTGAAAGAGCACAGCAGCTGTGTCTTCCCGCCCGCTGGCCTGTCGAAGCCAGCCCGCATCAGTCATCTCGGTTCAAACGAAGGTCTGTTCAAGACAATAACACAGAAATAAGCATATGTCAATAGCAAATGACAAAATTGATCAAAAGGGCTGCCCCTCCTGCTGGTCGACGGAGAACAATAAAAAAAACGATAAATTTCTGTCATATGATATTGACATATGACAAAAACTGCATTATACTCTTCTGGAACCGTCCAGATCGTTTGAGCAGAAAAGAACAGTGCAGTGAAACCAAAACGAATTGTAGACCTTTCCCATACGCTTGTGCCGGGAAAAGAAGAATATCGGCTGGAGGCAGACACACGATTTACAGAACAGTGGCCGCAGTTTGCACAGTACCAGCGGATCGACCAGGGCTGGTATCTCATCTCTGAAGTCACACTGAACACCCATGTCGGCACCCACATTGAGCTTCCCTACCATCACTGCCGGGAGGGATTGGATGCAGCGACCTTTCCACTCTCCCATCTGATCGGGGAGGCCGCGGTGGTGGACATCTCAGCCTTTGGCCAGAACGACTGCATCGACCTGGCTGCGCTGCGCTCCTGTGTGGGCGATCGGCTGCGCCCGGGAGACATCGCTTTTTTCTACACCGGGCTCGATCGCTGTTATCGGACGCCCCAACAGCATCACCGCCCCTGGTTTACGACCGAGGCGATCGGCTGGTTGGTGGAGGTGGCGCAGATTCGGGTGATGGGGGTGGACACCTCCGGCATTGAGGTGCGCACAGCAGCTGGCCAGCCGCTGGCTGGCCAGCCCAACCATGAGCGTTTGCTCTGTGCCGGCATTCCGCTGGTAGAATTTCTGACCAATCTGCACGAGTTTCTCAACCTGCGGTTCACCGCGTTTCTCCTGCCGGTCAAAATAGCAGGAATTGAAGCTTTTCCTGTACGCGCAATTGGAATTGAATGGGAAGAGGCATCGGGATGAACGATTTCACCGCTGTGCTGGCACCTTTCGACTTCACGGGGATGGAACGTGAATTTTTGTTGGGGATGCACCGCCGTATGGTGCAGGCCCGCGAATTTGAGGAGCAACTCTATTATTTATTTTTGTCCCGCCCAATGCCAGGCACCATGCACCAGGCAACTGGGCAGGAGGCGGTTGCCGTGGGGATTGTGAGTGCGCTGGCCGCCGACGACTATGTTACCAGCACCCATCGCGGGCACGCACACTGTGTCGCCAAAGGGGTACCGCTGGATGCGATGATGGCAGAGATGTTTGCCAGGCGCACCGGTTCCTGCCGGGGGATGGGTGGTTCCATGCATCTGTGTGATTTTTCGCGCGGGATGTTGGGGGCATTTGGGATTGTAGGAGCGGGCATTCCGATTGCGGCCGGGGCTGCGTTGTCGGCGCGTGTGCGCGGGAGCGGACAGGTTGCGGTCAGCTTTTTTGGCGACGGCGCCACCAATGAAGGGATCTTTCACGAGACGCTCAACATGGCGTCGTTGTGGAAGCTGCCGGCCATTTTCGTGATCGAAAACAACCAATATGCACTTTCGATGCGCGTTCAGGAATCCTCCGCCATGCCCAATCTGGCCGAGCGCGGCGCTGCCTATGCAATTCCAGGGATGCAGGTTGACGGCAACAATGTGGCCGCCGTCTACCAGGCGGCCGCCGCCGCTGTGGCGCGCGCCCGCAGCGGCGAGGGCCCCACGCTGATCGAATGTATCACCTACCGTGCGCGCGGCCACGCGCGCTTCGAGGCTTCCGGGTATCGGGAGGCAGCTGAGGTAGAGCGGTGGAAACGGCTCGACCCGATCTTGCGGATGGCAGAAGCGCTCCAGAATGCCGGGCTGGCCACAGCCGCCGAACTGGCTCAGATTGAGGCGGAGGTGCACGCCGAGCTGGAAGCAGCCATCGCCTTTGCCGAGAGCAGCCCGGCGGTGGAGCCAGAGGACTACCTGCAATACATCACACTGGAGACCACACATGTCTGACCCTGTTGTGCGAGAACTGTCGATGATGGAGGCCATCCGCGAAGCGATTGTGCAGGAGATGCGTCGCGACCCGCGCGTCATTTTGTTGGGCGAGGATGTGGGGAAATTTGGGGGGGCATTTCATGTGACGCATGGCCTCTTGGAAGAATTTGGCCCGCTGCGTGTCTGGGACACCCCCATTTCAGAGGCAGGGTTTATGGGCGTCGGCGTCGGCGCCGCACTCACCGGCCTGCGCCCGATCGTCGAGCTGCAATATGCAGATTTTATTTTTTGCGCCATGGACCAAGTGGTGAACGAGGCAGCCAAGCTGCGGCTGATGTCGGGTGGCCAGGCCAGCGTGCCGATGCTGATCCGGGCCCCCCAGGGGGCCACAGGCCGTGGCGCCCAACACTCTCAGAGTGTCGAAGCCTGGTTCATGCACACCCCAGGGATCAAAGTGGTGCTGCCCTCCACCCCCTACGATGCCAAAGGGTTGCTGGTCAGCGCGCTGCGCGATGACAACCCTGTTCTTTTTCTGGAGCACAAGATGCTTTACGGATCTGCTTCCCCAGGGGGAGGGAAGGCCACCACCGACCCGACGATCGGCCAGCTGGGGCGTGTGGTGCCGGCAGACCCCTATGCCATTCCACTGGGCAAGGCCGACATCAAACGGGCTGGCCGCGATGTCACCGTTGTGGCGACCGCAGTGATGGTCCACCGAGCCCTGGCAGTGGCCAGCCAGCTGGCTGGCGAAGGGATCGAGGTGGAGGTCATCGACCCACGCACGCTGGTACCGCTGGACAGCGAGACAATTCTGGCTTCGCTGCGCCGCACCCACCGCATCGTCGTGGTGACCGAAGATACACGGCGTGCCGGCGTCGGCGCCGAGCTGATGGCCACGATTCTGGAGGAGGGCTTTGACGAGCTGGACGCGCCTGTGATCCGCGTCTGTGCCGTCGATACGCCGATCCCATTTGCGCCAGCTGCCCAGGACCACGCGATCCCCAACACCGCCGATATCCTGGCCGCAATCCGCCGCGTGCTGGAGTAACGCCATGTCGACATCAGTGCTCGTGCCCATCCTGGGCGAAGCGATCAGCGAAGCGAGAGTCACCACCTGGCTCAAACAGATCGGCGACCCAGTCCGCCGCGGGGACGAACTGGCAGAGCTGGAGACCGACAAAGCAGTTCTGGCACTGGAATGCCCTGCCGACGGTCTGTTGTTGGAAATTTTGATCGGTGAGGGAGTGCTGGTCACCGCAGGCCAACTGTTGGCCCGCGTCGGCCGTCTGGAAGAAGTGGCAGCACAGCCCCCGGCAGCACAGCCCCCGGCAGCCGACGAACGCCGCCGCATTTCGCCAGCTGCACGCCGGCTGGCGCGCCAGCATGGCCTCGATCTGGCAGCGCTGGCACCTGCTCTACCCGGTGCCCGCATCACAACCCACGACGTCCACCGGCAGCTTGCGGGCAGCAACCGTCTGCCGCAGCGACAGCAGCTGTTGACCGAAACCCAGCGGGTGATGGCGACCCGCATGGCCCAGAGCGCGCGAGAGATCCCACAGTTTTCAGCGACGATCGAATGCGATGCAAGCCGGCTGCTGGCAGCCAAGGAGGAACTGGCCAACCGCTCTCTGTCGCTCACCGCGTTGTTGGCTGGGATTGTTGCCCGGGTGCTGCTGCGCCACCCACTGCTCAACAGCCGCTACGCAGGTGAGAGCGTGATCCTCTATACGACGGTCAACCTGGGGATAGCAGTCACTACCCCACAAGGGCTGGTGGTGCCTGTCCTGCACCATGCGGAAACACTGGCAGCCGGGCCGCTTGCCGAGCAGTTGACCAGGCTGGTGCAGGCGGCACGTGAAGGACGGTTGAGCCTGGCACAGGTGAGCGACGGCACATTTACCCTGAGCAACCTGGGCATGTATGGGGTCAGCCACTTCATCCCGCTGGTCAACCCGCCGCAGGCGGCGATCCTGGGTGTGGCCGGCATTCACCCGACAGTGGTGCCCACTGCCACCGGAACACGCCACTGCCAACGCATGGCGCTGACCGTCAGCGCCGACCACCGTGTGGTCGACGGCGCCGCTGCCGCCCTGTTTCTACAAGACCTTCAACATACCATCGAAGAGACACCCCTCTTCTGAAAGGACAATCGACCATGCAGATCCCATCCTTGCCGGTGTCCGATTCTCCGGCCAGCGTCCAGTTTGATTTTGCCACTGGCCTCTTCACCCCTTTTGTGGATGTGGTCGAGCGCCGTGTGAATGACCTGCAGGAAATGTTTCATGACCAGGCTGCTGTGGGAGAGCTGCTGGCGGGCGACAACCCTGTCGTCTACGAGATCCGCTACCATCCCTTTCTTACCACGACTTCAGACATGGGCCTCGGCGTGACCCGCATTTACCCTGGCCAGATCGGGATAGAGTACTATATGACCAAAGGGCATTTCCACGAGCGCACCGACCAGCCTGAAATCTACTTCTGTGTGCGGGGAGAGGGCTTCTTGTTGTTGGAGACACGCGCCGGCGATTTTGAGGCTGTCCCCTGGAAGGCAGGGACGATCACCCACATTCCACCGCTGTGGGCACACCGCGTGGTCAACACCGGCACAGATCTATTGGTCTTTGTGGCAAGCTATCACCTGGCCGCCGGCCACGACTACGCCCCCATCTTGGCCCGTGGATTTGCCCAGATCGTCGTCGAACAGGAAGGGGTGCCGCAGCTGGTGCCCAACCCGCGACGCCGCTAAGGCCGCTACAACAACGCAGCCAGCACAGCCTGGGCCAGATCCTGGTCTACGATCAGATCGGTGATCAGCCGTGTGCGCAGCGCACCGACCACAGCCTGGGTCTTCTCGACGCCGCCGGCGACAGCAACCACAGTCTGCACCGTGCGCAGCTGCTCCAGCTGAATGCCCAGAATACAGTCGTCCTGGGGCATATAGATGGGCTGACCGTTGCTGGCAAAGTGACGTGCCACAATATCGCCGACAGCCCCTGCAGCCAGATACTGGCGCACATTTTTCTCGCCCAGATACACCACCTGGCCGTGGGCAGCACCCAAGGCACCGATGCCAATACAGGCAACGTTCAGGCGCTGCCACCGTTCAGCCACAGGGCGGGCGGTCTCGTCGGCCAGCAGCTCGGCACGCAACGTGGGGCTGCCAACCATCAGCGGCGCCAATAAAAAATAGGGCTGCCCGCTAAATGCCCGGGCCATCTGCAACACGATCTGGTTCATCTGGGTGTAAGAACCTGTGAAACTGCTCTCCCCCATCAGCGGCACCACCTCGATCGCATATGGGCGAACCGGCGCCAGCAAGTTGACAGTCTCCATGATCGTGCGCCCCCACCCCAAGCCGACCAGATCCCCGTCGTGCACGCGACTTTCCAAAAAACGTGCCGCCGCCCCCCCCAGCGAACGCAACACCAGCTCCTCCGAGCTAGGTTTGGGAATGACACGCACACTGCGCAGCCCGCTGCGGTCTTGCAACGCCAACGCCACATCCTCACACTGATCTTGTGGGTTGTCGATCTGGATGCGCACGATATTCTGCTCGCGGGCCCGTTTCAGGTAGAGCGCTACCAGCGAACGGGAGACCCCCATCTGGTCGGCAATCTCCTGCTGCGATTTCCCATCTTCGTAGTAAAGCGTTGCAACCTGCACCAGCGTTGCAATCAATTCACTGTTGGCCATCGTTGCTCGCTTTTCTCTGTAAGTTGACAAATGTTTTTAGCATACTCCACTTGTGCAGAACGCACCAAAACCTAGACATCTAGCCAGTGACAAAACCCAATTTATCAGGTATTGTGAGTTCAAATACATTCTC
>JAGWYN010000142.1 GCA_018969295.1 Chloroflexota bacterium
CTACAGACCCTGATTGTGGCTGGAGAGGCATGCCCTGCAACGCTGGCAGCATGTTGGGCACCTGGACGCCGTTTTTTCAATGCCTATGGCCCTACCGAAGCGACAGTCTGTGCGACGATTCTGGACGGCAGCGCATGGTTGGATCTGCGGCAAGCCCCGCCCATTGGCCGACCAATCGCGCAGGTTCAAGTATATATTCTGGACTCGCACCAGCAGCCCACTCCGATTGGGGTGGCAGGTGAACTCCACATTGGTGGCATCGGGGTTGCGCGCAGCTATCTGAACCGTCCTGAACTAACGGTGGAGAAGTTCATCCCCAACCCGTTTGGCCCGGGCCGGCTCTACAAGACCGGGGACCTGGCCCGCTGGCTCCCTGATGGGAACATCGAGTATCTGGGGCGCATCGACCATCAGGTCAAGATCCGGGGTTTCCGCATCGAGCTGGGGGAGATCGAGGCGGTGCTCGGCAGCCACCCGGCGGTGCAGACGTGTGTGGTCGTGGCACGCGAGGATGCACCTGGAGACAAGCGGCTGGCTGCCTATGTGGTGGCGCCGGGGATGCTGCCGGCTGACTCCAGAGAGCGGGTCGCTGCGCTGCGCAGCCATCTGCAGAGCCGTCTGCCCGACTACATGGTGCCCAGCGCCTTCGTCTGGCTGGATGCCCTGCCCCTCACCCCCAACGGCAAGGTGGACCGCCGGGCCCTGCCTGCACCGGAAAGCTCTGTGCCTTCCGAAAGCCATGCGGCCCCACGCACGGCGAGCGAACAGGCTCTGGCCGAGATCTGGCAGCAGGTGTTGAGGGTCGCCCAGGTCGGTGTGCAGGACAATTTCTTTGGGCTGGGAGGCCATTCGCTGCTGGCCACCCAGGTCCTCTCGCGCATCCGGCAGCAGCTCTCCGTCGAGCTGCCGCTGCGTGCCCTCTTCGAAGCCCCGACTGTCGAGGGGTTGGCCGCCGAGGTGGACAAACTTCGTCAAGCCAGCGGGGCTGCTGCCTTCTCGGCCATTCTGCCAGCAGAGCGCAGCCAGCCGCTGCCCCTCTCCCATGCCCAGGAGCGCCTCTGGTTCCTGGACCAGCTCGACAGCAGCCACAGCGCGTACAACATGCCCGGCGCAGTGCGTCTGTCGGGGGAGCTGGATGTGGCGGCGCTGGAGCGCAGCCTGCAGGAGATTGTGCGCCGCCACGAAGCGCTGCGCACGGTCTTTGGGCTGCAGGAGGGGCAGCCTGTGCAGCAGATTCTGCCTGCTGCCTTCCATCTGCCGCTCATCGATCTGGGCATGCTGGAGAGCCAGGGTGCAGAGGTCGAACGTCTGCTTGCTGAGGAGATCCACCATGCCTTTGACCTGGCCCAGGGCCCGCTCTTCCGGGCCACACTGCTCTGCCTGCAGCCCCAGCAAGAGCACGTGCTGCTGCTCAACCTGCACCACACGGTTGGGGATGGCTGGTCGCTGGAGGTGCTGCAGCGTGAATTGGCTGTGCTCTACAACGCCTTCAGGCAGGGAGAGAGCTCGCCGCTGCCGGAGCTGCCGCTGCAGTACGCCGACTTTGCACTCTGGCAGCGGCGCTGGCTGGCTGAAGGCGCGCTGGAGGAACAGCTGCTCTGGTGGCAGGAGTACCTGGCTGCTGCCCCTGAGCTGCTGCCCTTGCCGACAGACCGGCCACGTCCGCCGGTGCAGAGCTACCGGGGGGCCATCCACACCGTTGCCTTGGCTCCGGAGCTGATGGAAGCGCTCCACACGCTGGCCGGCCGGAGCGGGGCCACACAC
>JAGWYN010000002.1 GCA_018969295.1 Chloroflexota bacterium
CGCGCGGTTTTGTCGAAATCAACGAGCTCATGCGCACCAACATCCCCCATATCTATGCGATCGGCGACTGCACCGGCAAGCTGGCGCTGGCCCATGTCGCCAGCGCCATGGCGCTGGTGGCCGCCGAAAGTATTGCCGGGGTGCCGACCCAGCCGATCCCCGCTGACCGCTACCTCTTCATGCCGCGTGCGACTTACTGTGACCCGCAGGTCGCCAGCCTCGGCTACACAGAAGTGCAGGCCAAAGCCAAGGGCTACGAGGTCAAGGTGGGCAAATTCCCCTTCCTGCCCAACGGCAAAGCCCAGGCGCTCGGCGCCAGAACTGGTTTTGTCAAGCTGATCACCGACGCCCGCTACGGCGAGATCCTCGGAGCGCATCTGGTCGGCCCGCAGGTCACCGAACTGCTGCCCGAGCTGAGCCTGGCCCAGATGATGGAGATCACGCCGTCCGAAATTGCCCGCAACGTGCATGCCCACCCCACCCTGAGCGAAGTCCTGATGGAAGCAGCTCATGCGGTGGAAGGGCATCCAATTCATCTGTGACCCGATGGCTGCCCACGATGGGTCTGCGCTCCCTGCACCAGCCTTTGCGCTCGATCTGCCGGTCCGTTTTGCCGAGACCGATGCCATGGGGGTCGTGCATCACAGCGCCTATGTGATTTGGATGGAAGCTGCGCGTGTCGCGTGGATGGAGGCAGCCGGTGTCCCCTATGCAGAGATCGCAGCGGGCGGCTACCATTTTTCGGTCACGGGGCTACACGGCGAGTATCGAGCGCCGGCCCGGTTCGGGGAGGTCGTGCGGGTGCAGGTGACGGTGAGCCAGCTGCGGAGCCGGCAGATCTCCTTTGCGTATATTGTCACCAATGCAGCGACAGGCCAGCTGCTGATGACCGGCTCCACAGAGCACATCTGTGTCGACCCGACCGGCAAAATGGCCCGAATCCCGGAAGCGGTTGTGGCCCGTTTTCAGGGCAGAAACAACACAGGCCTGCCATGATTCAGGTTGAGCAACACGGCTCGGTCACGGTGATCCGAATGGCACGGGCGATCCTGGGCCGGCCACTTTACTGGACAGCCGCCTACTGGCTGGATGGGTTGCTGATCGACAGCGGGCCACGCTGCACCGCGCACGAACTGGTGCGGGTCCTGGACCAGGTGCCGGTGCGACAGATCGCCGTCACCCACAGCCACGAGGACCACATCGGCGGGCTGGCGGCGCTGCTGGATCGCTATCCGTCGGCGACTGTCTATGCAGCCCGCCAGGCCCTGCCACAGATCGCAGACCCTGAACTGCTCCAATTGCACCGCTACCGCCGTTGGGTCTGGGGCTGTCCTGAGCCGGTAGACCGCGTGCAGTCGCTGGATGAGGTGGCGGATCGGCTGTGCACGCCACGGTACACCCTGCGTGCCGTGGAGACGCCGGGCCACAGCCGCGACCATGTCAGCTATTTTGAACCGTCGTTGCGTTGGCTGTTCTGTGGGGATGCCTTTGTCGGGGGCCGTGACCTGGCCTGCACCCCAGAGCTGAACCTCTTTGCCGCAGTCAGCAGCTTGCGCACGCTGGCCGCGCTGCGGCCAGAGCGTCTGTTTCCGGGCGACGGCACTGTCTGCCGCACCCCGCTGCCGGAATTGCTCGGCAAGATTGGGGCCCTGATCCAGCTGGCCGCCGACGTGCAGAAGCTGGTGGCGGACGGACGCACGACAGCGGAGATCGTCCAGATGCTGTTCGGCGGGGAGCCCTCTCTGCACTGGTGGACCTTCGGCCACGTTTCGGCGGCCCACCTGGTCGATGCCTGCCGCCAGTACAACGAGCTGGTGCCGCCGGCCGGGGTAGCCCTGCCCCCCGATATCGCCGAAGGTCGGCGCACCCGGCGTCCCAACTCGTCGACCCGCCGCCCTTCGGACAGCGGCGACCGCGCCCGCTGAGCTCCGGGGAGCGCTCGGCCAGGAGGACTTGTTCAACAAAGGAAGTGCTGCATGCGAGTTCTGATCACCGGCGGCGCCGGTTTTATCGGCACCCACCTGGCCAACCGGCTCTGTGAACGGGGAAGCATCGTACGGGTCCTGGACGACCTCAGCAGTGGAGACCCAACGAATCTGCTCTCGGCCGTCCATTTTGCCCGCGGGGATGTGCGCGATGTGCCAAAACTCTGGTCGCTGCTGCAGGGGGTGGAGGTCGTCTTCCATCTGGCCGCCCTGGTCAGCGTGCCAGCTTCGGTGCTCTACCCGCGCGAATACAACGATGTGAATGTCGGGGGCACGGTCTCTCTGCTCGAAGCCTGCCGGGATGTCGGGGTGAAGCGGGTCGTGCTGGCCAGCAGCGCGACCATCTACGGGGACCAACGGATCCGTCCGGTCGTCGAGGAGCTGCCTCCGCTGCCGGCAGTTCCTTATGCGGTGAGCAAACTGGCCGCCGAGCGCTACCTCTTCACGATCGGCCAGCTCAGTGGCTTTGAGACGGTGGCGCTGCGCATTTTTAACGCCTATGGGCCAGGGCAGCCACTGCCCCCGACCCATGCCCCCGTGATCCCGCTGTTTATGAAACAGATCGCCGGCCGCGGCTCGGTGATCATCTACGGCAACGGCAGCCAGACACGCGACTATGTGTACATCGACGATGTGGTCGACGCGCTGGTCAACGCTGCCACCGCGCCCGCCGTCGACCAGGAGGTGATCAACGTCGGCAGCGGGCAGGAGACCTCGATGCGCCAGCTGGTCGACCAGATCGGCCATGTGGTGAAGGCAACGGCCCATGTGCTGGAGAACCACGAAACCTCTGGCGGGATCCAGCATCTGGTCGCTGACCTGACCAAAGCGCGCCAGCTGTTGAACTACCGGCCGCGCACCACGCTGGCGGATGGGCTGCGCCGGTTTTACGATCTGGATCCCCGGATGCAGGTGCGCCAGGGCAGGGTGCTGGCCTGATGGGTATCTTCTGGCGTACCTGCGCCGCGCTGTTCGGCGTGGCGCTGCTGTTGGCAGCCTGCTCGCGCGGGGGGGCCGGGCTGGATCTCTACCTGCGCGCCAATCAGGCAGGGCTGGACCGGCCCGCCAGCGTCGACACACGGACGGTGCGGTTCGATGTGCTCCCCGGCACCCCAGCCCGCACTGTCGGCCAGCAGCTTGAACAGGCAGGGCTGATCCGCGATGCCACCCTCTTCGAGGCCTATGTGCGGGTCCACGGGCTGGACGGCCAGCTGGCCAGCGGCACGACGGTGCTGGCCCCTTCCATGACCCTGCGCCAGGTGATCGCAGCGCTGACCCAGCCCGTGCAGGCAGCCTCAGCGTTCCGTGTCACCCTTCTGGAAGGCTGGCGCGTCGAACAGACGGCAGATTTTCTGAGCAGCGCTGACCGGCTGGGCCCAGAAGAGGCTGCCCGCTACCGTGCGTTGGCGGTAGACAGCGCTTTGGGAGCGCTCGACCCGGCCCGTTATGCTTTTTTGCAGCAGCGGCCGGCCGGTGCCTCGCTGGAGGGCTATCTGTTCCCAGACACCTATCTGCTCCCGGCGGTCAGCCCCACCGCAGAGGATCTGCTCAGCCGCCAGCTCGATGTCTTTGCCCAGCGAGTTCTGCCCCTCTACCAGGAAGCGTACACCGGCGGGCGCACCCAGCTGGCGCTGCATGCAGTGCTGACCCTGGCCTCAATCGTGGAACGGGAGGCAGTGGTGGCAGCGGAACGACCTGCGATCGCGGGGGTCTATCTCAACCGTCTGGCCAGTGGCATGAAGCTGGATGCCGACCCGACGGTTCAATATGCGCTGGGCTACCAGCCGGACAGCAGCCAGTGGTGGAAGAGCCCGATCTTTCTGGAAGAGTACAGCTCGGTGGAGAGCCCCTACAACACCTACCTCTACACAGGGCTGCCCCCCGGCCCGATTGCGGCGCCGGGGCTGAGCAGCATTGCAGCCGTGCTGGATCCGGCCGAGCACGGCTACTTCTACTTTGTAGCGACAGCCGACGGCAGCGGCAGCCATGTCTTTGCTGCCACCTACGCCGAACACGAACAAAATGTCCGCCGCTATCTGGGCGTCCCCTAGACCAGAGCGCGGCGGACAGAGTCCCTACTGCACCTGGTCCAGGATCTCCTGGAGGGCCTGGGTGAACGTTTCCACCGGCAGTGCGCCCTGGACGATCCGCCCCTCCCCGTTGAAGAGCACAATAAAGCTCGGCGTGCCCTGCACGAAGGGGGCACCGTCGTTCAGGTCGCTGCTGACCCGTTCGGCCATTGCCGGGTCGCTGAAGCAGGCGGTGAAGGCGTCTGGGTCGAGGTCGAGCTGAGCAGCCAGATCGACAAAAATTGGGGTCGGGTCGCCGATCGACCAGCTGCTGACCGTCTCGAAGAGCAGATCGTGCATTTCCCAGAATTTTTCCTGTTCGCCGGCGCACTCAGCGGCCACACCGGCTGCCGGGGCCTGAGGGTGGTTCTGAAGGGGGAAGTGTTTGAAGACCCAGCGGACGGCACCGCTGTCGACAAACTGTTCGTCGAGCGCTGGCTGGGTTTCCAGGGTGTGCTGGCGGCAGAAGGGGCACTGAAAATCAGAAAATTCGATCACGACCACCTTGGCGTCTGGGCTGCCCCGCTGCCAGTCACCGGCCAGATTGGCGCCGGGCCGGTCGGGGTCGGGCTGCCACCCCTCGGCGGTCGCCCACACCGGGATCTGTGCATTGCCAGCCTCAGGCTCGGTTGCACCTGCGGGAACTTCGCCGGCCAGCAGCGCGTCGATGTAGCCGGCAAAGCTGGCAAAGGGCTGGGCACCGACCAGCAGATAATTGGCCCCGCTGCGGTCGACAAAATTGAAGCTGGGGGTGCCGGAGACACCCAGCTGCTGCCCCTCGGCCAGCGCCGCCTCGATCCAGCCTTGTTTGTCTGCCTGTTCAGTCTCCATACAGCGGTTGTACAGAGTCAGATCCGCCCCGACTTCGCTGGCCAGCCGCTCCAGAACGGCCAGCGGCTCCAGTGCGTTGCTCCATTCGGTCTGGCTCTGAAAAAGTCTGGCATGCATCTCCCAGTAGAGCGCAGCCCCCTGGTCGGCGACGCAGAGACTGGCGGTGTGGGCTGCTGGCGCATTGGGATGCAGTGACTCGATCGGGAAGTCCCGGAAGATGACCCGCAGCTGTCCGGAACGGACGTAGGTCTCGTTGAGTGCGGCTTCGGTCTGGACAAAATGGCGGGCACAGAAAGGACATTCGTAGTCGCTGTACTCGTACAAGGTCACGGCTGCATTGGGGTCACCGCGGAACGGATAACCCTCTTCCGTAAAGCCTACCGGCATTCCCTCATAGGTTTCGTCCGGGAGAGGGAGCCGTTCGGCTTCTGCTGCAGCGGGAGCCGCAGCGGTCTCCGCAGCGGGAGCCGCGACGGCTCCTGTATTGTCGGCGGTCGGGCGGATCGGTGTACAGCCTGCCAGCCACACGAGCACAAACAACAAGATGGCGGGAAGAGAGCGGGAAGACAGTGGTGTTTTCATGGAAGACTCCTGTTTTTGAAAAAACGATCGGGTTGTCTACGACGTCACACAGAGACCACGCAGTTCTGCTGCCGAAGGGCAGCTTTTGGGGGGGCAGCGGCTGCACGCCAGCCCGGTCAGGCTCGTTCTGCCAGCCAGCTTCGCAGGTGGGCGATCTGGGCCAGCACGGCGCGGCGGCTGGTCCCCCCGGCCACGTCGCGACGTTCGACACTCTGCTCGAAGCTCCACACCTCCTCGACATCGGCCGCAAAGGCTTTATGCAGCTTTTGCAAGTCTGCCAACGTCAGCTCTGGCAGGGTCACGCACTGCACCTCTGCCATGCGGACGGCAGCCCCGGCGATGTGATGGGATTCCCGAAAAGGCACCCCACGGCGGACCAGGTACTCGGCGAGGTCGGTGGCCAGCATCTCTGGGGAGAGGGCAGCCCGCATCGCAGCGGGGCGGGTCTGCAAGGTGGAGAGGACCCCACAGGCAATCTGGAGCGACCCGCTCATGCTGGCGACTGCATCGAAGAGTGGTTCTTTGTCTTCTTGCAGATCCTTGTTGTAGGTACTTGGCAGCCCTTTGAGGGTCATGACCAGGCCGGTGAGGTGGCCGACCAGGCGGCCCGATTTCCCGCGCAAAAGCTCCAAGGCGTCGGGATTTTTTTTCTGCGGCATCAGGCTGCTCCCCGTGCTGTAGGCGTCAGCCAGTTTCACAAAGCCAAACTCACGGCTGCTGTAAAGAATCAGATCTTCGGCCAGCCGGCTCAGGTGCACCATCGTCAGTGTGGCCCAGAACAAAAATTCGACGATAAAATCGCGGTCGCTGACCCCGTCCATGCTGTTCTGGGTAATCCCGGCAAAGCCCAGCTCTGCGGCCAGCAGCTCGCGGTCGATGGCGAAGGGGTTACCGGCCAACGCGCCGCTGCCCAGCGGCATCAGATTGACGCGCGCAGCCAGTTCATCCAGCCGCTGGGC
The DNA here is from genome assembly GCA_018969295.1 of Chloroflexota bacterium. Taxonomy (GTDB): domain Bacteria; phylum Chloroflexota; class Anaerolineae; order Caldilineales; family Caldilineaceae; genus Caldilinea. The sequence continues at coordinate 6,427 of JAGWYN010000002.1, forward strand.
ATCGCGCTGCCAGGCCCAGGCATGGCTGAGCAGCCAGTGGCTCCAGCGCACCGGCTGCGCTGGCTGCAGATGGGTGTAGCCGGGCAGCAACAGGTCGATCTCTTCTCCGGCCCGTTCGACGGCAGCGGCGATCAGCTGCTCCAAATGGGTGCGCAAATGGACGATCTCTGCGCGCAGCCAGAGACGTACATCGGTCGCAACCTGGTCGTTGCGGCTGCGCCCAGTGTGCAGCTTGCCGGCCACTGCGCCGATCCGTTCGGTCAGCCGGCGCTCGTTGGCAGTGTGAATATCTTCGTCTTCCTCTTGCAGGACGAAGGTGCCGCTCTCCCATTCAGCGGCGATCGCTTCCAACCCGTCGACGATCTCCGTCCGCTCGCTCTGTGTCAGCAAGCCACTCCGCTCCAGCGCGTGCGCGTACGCCTGGCTGCCGCGAAGATCGACTGCCCAGAGTTGGCGATCAAAGCGGATCGAAGCGTTGAATGCCTCCATCAGCGGATCGGTCTTGCCAGTAAAGCGTCCACCCCAAAGCTTTTTGGTCACAACAGCTCCTTTCAAATTCTTGTACTTTCCTTCCCCTGCCTTTGGGCAGGGGAATCTTGCCCCCACCCCCCGTTTTTGTTGACCCGCAACCGGCGCAGCGACAGGTCTCCGTAGCGCCACCGGACCCAGCCGGCGATCGCCGCCATCCCTGCCACGGTCGCCAGGATTCCCAGCAGGCCAGCCTCCGGGCCGAATGCCCCGCCGGTCCACAGATCGGGGCCTTGCTCCTGGACGGCGATGACTGTGGTTCTGAATTGCATCTTCCCGCTGACTGCAAACCCATAGATGTTGCCCTGCACCAGATTCCAGGTCAGGTGCAGGCCGATCGGCAGGGCCAGCTCGCCGGTCAGCACGTAGGCCAGCCCGAACATCCCCCCCATCAGGGTCAAGTTGACGGTGCTCACCCAGGTCGCATGTGGGTTGTCCACATGCAGCAGACCAAAGATCAACGATGAGAAGAGCCAGGCGGCCAGCACTGCCGGGATATAGCCGAACGCCAGCAACCCTTCGGTGAAGTTGAGAATCTGGTTGCCGCGCGTCAGCAGTTCTTCGGCCACAGCCACGACCAGATAGAGAATGAGGGGGGCGAGAAAAGCCACCCCCCATCCCAGCCAGTGTGGATCGCTGCGCCAGACCCCGACCACCGCCACCCAGCCAGCCTGCCACTGCACCGCAAAGACCAACGCCATCAACGCGGCCCCCAGCAGCAGGCCGAAGCCGAGATCCAGCCACCAGCCCGCCGAAAAATGCCACCCGTAGTCGGCAAACGCCCGACGGTCGATCAGGCGGGCAATCCCCCAACCAGCAACCAGGATGATCAACAGACGGATCAGGTTGAGCAGGCTCGTCTGCAGCCACACCCAGTCTGCGGATACCTGGGCGAAGAAGGTGTGCGCCAGGAGCGTGTGGGCGACAGCAGGCCCGTACCCCCAGGCCCCAAAAAAGAGAAGAGCCCGGCCAGCCGCGTTCAGACGTCCGTCTGCGCCCACCCATCCGGGTCTGTCACGACGAGCCAGCCGCACCGTCTGTGCTCTATCCGTACTTGCGCACAAAACGTGCCATTCGTTCCAGCGCAATCTGGATCTGCTCGATGCTGGCGGCGTAGGCGCAGCGGACATGGCCTTCCCCTCCTTTGCCGAAGGCACTGCCCGGGATCACCGCCACATGTTCTTCGAAGAGCAGCCGTTCGCAGAATTCGTGCTCGTTCATCCCAGTCGCCCGGATGCTGGGAAAGGCATAAAAAGCGCCTTTGGGTTCAAAACAGTCCAGCCCAATCTGGTTCAACCCGGTGTAGATCAAGCGACGCCGAACGTCGTAGCTTTCGACCATCTGCCGTACATACGCTTCGACAGCCGGGTCGGTGAAGGCGGCCAGTGCAGCCTCCTGGCCGGTGGTGGGTGCTGACATGATCAGGTACTGGTGGATCTTGCGCATCGCCCCGATCAGGTCAGCAGGACCGGCTGCATAGCCAATGCGCCAGCCGGTCATGGCATAGTCTTTGCTCATCCCTCCCAGATGGATCGTCCGTCGGGCCATCCCTGGGAGGGATGCGAACATGATGTGCCGGTGGTCTCCGTAGACCAGTCGGTCGTAGATTTCATCTGAAATGACCAGGAGGTCATGTTCTTCGGCGATGCGGGCGATCTCCAGCATGCCGTTCAAGTCCATGACAGCGCCGGTAGGGTTGTTGGGGAAGCCGATCAGCAGCAGCTTGGTGCGCGGGGTGATGGCAGCCCGGATCGCTTCGGGGCGAATGGTGAAATGGTCGCTGGCATAGGTTGGCAGGTCGACGACGGTGCCCCCCGCCAGGAGGACGCTGGCCATGTAGCTGACAAAGCAGGGTTGGGGCACGATCACCTCATCCCCAGGGTCCAGCAGCGCCTGCATGGCCAGGTACATCGCCTCGCTGACCCCTACAGTGATCAGGAGTTCATGTTCTACATCGTAGGCAGGTCCACCGTAGAGGCGCTGGAGCATCTGCACCACGGCTTCGCGCAGCGCGTAGGTGCCCGAATTGGAGGTATAGGAGGTCTGTCCATGCTGGAGGCTGCGGATTCCGGCCTGCAGGATGGGGGAGGGGGTGACGAAGTCGGGTTCGCCGATCCCGAGGCTGACCACATCTTCCATCGATGCGGCGATGTCAAAATACTTGCGAATCCCAGAAGGGGGGACGGCCAGTACCCGCTGGCTCAGGCGGCCCATCAGCGGGCGCAGGGAGCCCTTGTGGCCATTGATGGCTGTTTGGGAAGCCACTGGTTCAGCAAAAATGGAGAGAGTCATCACAACAACACCTTTCTGGTGGATTGAACTGGGGAAAGCTACCGATCCGAACGCAGCGGAAATCCGTTCGGTTCCGGCGCGTTCTTTCGACACTGGCCATGGCCGGTGAGCGCCGCTCACAACCTGCGGTCCGGCTTACACCGCAAGTTGCCGGCCTGTAGCTGTGGCCATTCCCCCGACACCAGCACCTCTTTGCACGGTTTGCATTGCCCCTTCTGTCAGGCCCACCGGGTGTGCCAGGGTGTCGCCTGTTCGTAGGCGTGTGCGGCGCGCAGCAGCGTGGCCTCGCCCAGGTGCGGGCCCATCAGCTGCAGCCCGATCGGGAGCCCCTGCGCGTCGAACCCGCAGGGCACGCTGATCCCGCACATCCCAGCCAGGTTGAGGGGAATGGTGAAGAGATCGCTCAGGTACATGGCCAGCGGATCATCCACCTTTTCGCCGAGACGGAAGGCTGTCGTCGGGGCCACCGGGCTGGCGATCACATCGACCTGGGTGAAGGCAGATTCGAAGTCTTGTTTGATGAGCGTACGAACCTGCTGGGCCTTGAGGTAATAGGCGTCGTAGTAGCCGGCGCTGAGGACGTAGGTGCCCAGCATGATCCGGCGTTTGACCTCGGCACCGAAGCCCTGCCCGCGCGAGTCGCGGTAGTTGTCGAGGATGTTAGTGGAGTCGGCGCTGAACCCATAGCGCACGCCGTCGAACCGTGCCAGATTGGCGCTGGCCTCGGCGGTTGCCACCAAATAGTAGACCGGCAGGGCCTTGTCGGTGTTGGACAGGGAGATGCGCACGACTTCTGCGCCGAGTCCTGCCAGAACGTCGATGGCGGCCCGTACTGCGGCGTTGACCTCGGGCTGCAGCCCCTCGACAAAATACTCATCGGGCAACCCGATCCGAAGCCCGCGCACATCCTCGCTCAACAACTGGGAATAAGCAGGCACTGGCGCCGGCATCGTCGTGCTGTCGTGGGGATCCTGGCCGGCGATGACGCCCAGCAGCAGTGCAGCGTCGCGCACATCCTTCGCCAACACCCCGATTTGGTCCAGGCTGCTGCCGTACGCGACCAGACCATAGCGGCTGACCCGCCCGTAGGATGGCTTGAGGCCGACGACACCGCAGTAGGAGGCAGGCAGGCGGACGCTGCCGCCGGTATCGCTGCCCAGCGCCGCCATGGCCATCTGGGCAGCCACTGCTGCGCCGGAGCCGCCACTGCTGCCACCAGGCACCCGTGCCAGATCCCAAGGGTTGTGGGTCGGGAAATAGCCGCTGTTCTCGGTGCTCGACCCCATGGCAAACTCGTCGGTGTTGGTCTTGCCCAAGAGGACCATCCCCGCTGCGGCCAGCCGCTGCACCGCAGTCGCCGTGTAGGGGGGGATAAAATGCTCGAGGATACGGCTTCCACAGGTTGTGCGCACCCCTTCCGTGCAGAGCACATCCTTGACCGCCAGAGGAATGCCCAGCAGCGGGGCTGTTTCGCCGCGGCTGCGGCAGGCATCCGCGGCAGTTGCCTGAGCCAGTGCCTGCTCAGCGGTGACTGTCAGATAGGCGTTGATCTGGCCGTCGACCTGGGCGATCCGATCCAACAGCGACTGGGTCAGCTCGACCGCGCTGAAATCGCCGCGCTGCAGGGCGGCCCATGCGGCATGGAGGGTGAGTTCGTACAGGGCTTTGCTCATCTCACTCCTCGAAGACCGCGCGCACGCGAAAAAAACCGTCCTCATGGTCAGGGGCATTGGCGGTTGCCAGCGCATTGGGCAGAGAAGGTTCCGGCAGATCCTCGGCCCATACGTTCGCCAGAGGCAGCACATAGGGGGTCGGCGCGACGCAGCTGGTCTCTACCTGCTGCAGACGTTCGGCATACTCCAGGATCGCCGACAGCTGGCCCGCATACAAAGCCAGTTCCTGCTCGCTCAGACGCAGTTTGGCGAGTTCGGCCACATGGCGCACTTCCTCGATTGTCAGATGCATCGCTCTCCTCCCTACAAAATCGCTGCGGACAATCTCAACAAATAACAAAAAACGTCGTGGGAACAGACTCCACGACGTGTAACTTGCTCCCCCCGGCTGATGAAGCTGCGAAGTTGCAAGGAAGACCAACTGCGCAATTGTACTCTGCTCATAATTTCCCAAATTGCTGTACACGCCACAGCTCAGCCTGGAGTCGAGTATACGGGTTTGGCGTTCACCTGTCAAACTTTCACCACGGCAGGCTCAGCAATTTTCTCTGGATAAGGGGGGGAAAACGGGGGCGGTCTGTGGTACACTGAGAGATGTACAGATTTGTTCACCCACAGGAGTCCATCATGTCCAACGAACTACAGATCGATTCACTGCTGCCGGCTGAAATGGCCGCCAAGGCCGAAGCGGTCGGCGTCAAAAAGGCGAATCTGGACGGGGCCAGCATGTTTGCGCTGGCTGTACTGGCGGGCGCGTTTATTGCGCTGGGTGCGATCTTTGCCACGACCGTCGGGGCTGGTGCGTTTGGCTCGACGTGGGCCGACGGCAGCGCCACCACCAGCTGGCCAACCGGCCTGCAGCGGCTGCTCAGCGGGCTGGTTTTCAGCCTGGGGCTGATCCTGGTTGTCGTCGGTGGGGCCGAACTTTTTACAGGCAACAACCTGATTGTGATGGCATGGGCGAACCGCAAAGTGAGCACCGCACAGCTCGCCCGCAGCTGGGCTGTGGTCTTCGTCGGCAACTTTGTGGGGGCCATCGCGACCGCAGTGCTGATGCTCTGGAGCCGCCAATATGAATTCGCCGGCGGCCAGATCGGCCTGCAGGCGCTGGCGATCGCCCAGCACAAGGCGACGCTGACGTTTGGGCAGGCGGTTGCGCTCGGCATCCTCTGCAACGCCCTGGTCTGTCTGGCTGTCTGGCTGACCTTCAGCGCACGCACGACGATCGACAAAATCGCTGCGATCGTGCCACCGATCACCGCCTTTGTGGCGGCTGGCTTCGAGCACAATGTCGCCAACATGTATTTCATCCCGATGGGGATTTTGATCAAAGAGACCGCTTCACCGGCATTCTGGGCGGCGATCGGCAAAACACCCGCCGATTTTGCCGCTTTGAACCTGGCCAATTTTCTGGTCAACAACCTGATCCCGGTCACCCTCGGCAATCTGATCGGCGGAGCCCTGCTGGTCGGAGGGGTCTACTGGTTTATCTATCTGCGCAAGCGTTGAATCGCAAGGGCCCACCTGTGCTGGTCGTACGGCGGCCCGGCAGCTTTTCACGCATCGCTGGTTTGGGAGGGTACGGCCATTTTGCTACAATAAAAGGGCCAATGTGAAAAGGGAGGTACCTGGTCGAAGGGTACATACCCACTGTACGATCCAGAGGAGACCTGTCACGCCATGAAAGCGATGCTCTATTTGTCTGGCAAAGAGGAACCGGCAGCTGTTTTGGACGAGGTCACGGTGGTCACCTACAACGACAACCACCAGGACAGCCCGCAGCGGGTCCAGTTCAAAAGCCGAAAATTCAACGCTGGCCGCACCATGACCGAACTGCACCGACACGCGAAGATGCAGGTCCATTTCGAGGACGGGCGGCAGGCGGAGGTTCTGCTGCAGCACTCGAGCCTGGACATGCAGGGCAACATGGTCGGTGTGCTGCGCGTGCTTGGCGAGATCGCTGAAACTGCCTAAATTGCGATTGTCGTCCTCTCCAGCGCCTGCACAGCCCGCAGAGCGGGCAGTACAAGGCCGTTCTTGGTTCTGGCCGGGGTTTGTGGTGGGTTTTGGCCTGCTGCTCTTTGCCAGCTGCAGCGTCGGTGCTGTGGCCTTGGGCCTCAACCGGCTCAACCTCGCCGACCTGCGCGCAGGGGCTGTCGGCTGGACACCGGCCCCCTACACCCCGGCAGTGACACCCCTGCCCGCCGCCGAGAGTCAGCCAGCACCGGCCGGTTCCTCGCGTTTTGCTGCAGGCCAGAAAGTCCGCAACATGACCAACAGCCGGGTCAACCTGCGCCGTAGCCCGGGCTATCTGAGCAAGCCGGAGGGCGATGTGGTCGGCGTGCTGCAGCCAGCCGCTGCGGCTGTGGTGTTGGGGGAGAAACAGCTGGCCGACAGCCTGACCTGGTGGCAGGTGCGTGCCACACTGGACGACGGCCGGGAAGCCGAGGGCTGGGTGGCCGAGGCGACTGCCTCCGGGGTTCAAATCCTCGGCACAGAGTGACCAGCCATGCCTGACACACAGACGCCGCTGCCCCGCCCATCGTTTGTCCCGCGCCCGGCGCAGACGAAAATCCTGGCCTATACCGGCGGTCCGATGGGGGTCAGCGCAGTGCCGGGCAGCGGCAAGACCTTCACGCTGAGTCTGCTGGCAGCCCAGCTGGTCGGAAAACTGGCCACCAGCCCCACGTTCGAGCCGCGCGAAATCCTGGTTGTCACCTTCACCAACAGCGCGGTGGCCAATTTCCGTGCCCGCATCGGCACGTTCCTGCGCCAGGAGCGCGGGCTGCTGCCTGGGGTCGGCTACCGGGTGCGGACCCTGCACGCGCTTGCCCACGACATCGTGCGCGAACGGCCAGCGCTGGTCGGGCTGGGCGAAGGCTTCGAGATCGTCGACGGCGACACCAGCGCCGAGATCAAACGGGAAGCGGCGCGTGCCTTTCTGGCCAGGCACCCAGACGCCTTTGCCCCCTTTTTCCGGCCAGAGTTGCTGCATACCCCGCGTCAGTTCGAGCGCCACTTTCAAGAAGATGTGCTCGAACTGGCCAATGTCGCGATCCGCGTTGCCAAGGAGCTGACAGCCGACCCAGCTTTGCTGCAGCAGAGCCTGGCCCGTCAGTCAGGCACATTCCCGCTGGTCGAGTTTGCCCTCTCCGTCTACACGACCTATACACGCAGCCTGAACGCGCGCGGCGCAGTCGATTTTGATGACCTGATCGTGCTGGCGCTGCAGGCGCTGCGCGCCGACGAGGGCTATCTGGCCCGGCTGCAGGCGCGCTGGCCCTATATTCTCGAGGACGAAGCCCAAGATTCCAGCCTGCTGCAGGAGAAGATGCTGCGCCTGCTGACCGCCGCCCACGGCAACTGGGTGCGTGTCGGCGACCCCAATCAAGCCATCCACACAACGTTTACCAGCGCGGACGCGCGGTTTTTGCAGAGGTTCCTGCGCGATCACCCCCAACAGGCACGGGATCTGCCCAACTCTGGACGCAGCGCCCTGCCAATCCTCGAACTGGCCAATGCGCTGATCGACTGGTCGCGCACCGAACATCCAATCCTGGGGATAGACCAGGCGCTGGCCTACCCGCGCATCGAACCGACACCGCCCGACGATCCCCAGCCAAACCCGGCGGCAGGCCTGCCGCCGGTCCACTTCCATGAGAAGACGCTGACCGCCGACGCAGAGCGCGAGACTGTGGTGGCGTCGGTGCGCCGCTGGATCGCTGACAACCCGGGCAGCACCGTGGCTGTGCTGGTCCCAGACAACCAGCGCGGGGACCAGCTGGTCGCCGCACTCAAAACCGCCGGGCTGCCGTTCGACGAATCTCTGCTGCGCAACAACCAGGCCAGCACGCGCGCCGCAGCCCACCAGCTGGCGATTGCGGCCGGCTACATTGCCAATCCCCAGTCCGCCAACCTGCTGCAACAGCTGTGGACTGAGGTCTGGTCCCCGCGGCGGACAGTTGCCTCCCCTCGGGAGGACGCCGCAGAAACAGACAGCTCCCCCCGAGAAAACAAACGACCGGCGCAAACCTTTGCGCTGGCATTGGGCAAATTGAAGGAGCCGGAACGGTTTGTCTTCCCAGGACCTGACGATTTTCTGGACAGGCTGGCGTGGCTGGCAGAGGCTGGGGAGCCATTTCGCCGTCAGATCGAGCAATTTCGACAGGATCTGCAGCGTTGGTGCCGGGCTCTGGTGCTGCCGGTCGACGAGCTGCTGCTGACGCTCGGCAACGACCTGTTCGTGGATCCCGGTGACCTGGCGCTCACCCACCAGCTGGCCGTGCTGTTGGCCAAACTGGCGCGCGAAAACCCGGCGCTGCGTCTGGCCGATCTGGTCAAGGAGCTGCAAAACATCGCCCAGAACCGGCGCCGTCTGGTCAGCTTCACCGAAGAGAGCCAGGGGTACAGCCCCCGCCCTGGGGTCATCACCGTCGCCACCATGCATGGCGCCAAAGGGCTGGAGTGGGATCGGGTCTACCTGACCAGCGTCAACACCTTCAGCTTTCCCAGCGGCCTAGCCGACGAACCCTATCGCAGCGAACGCTGGTACCTCCGCGAGGGGACCAACCTGGCCGCCGAGTTGGAGGAACAGCTCCGGCAGCTGCACATGGGCACGCTGGACGACTATCTTCCAGGGCGGGCCAGCCAGCAGGCGCGGCTGGCACTGGCCGCCGAGCGGCTGCGGCTGTTCTATGTCGGAATCACGCGCGCCCGCCGCGAGCTGATCGTCACCTACAACCTGGGCCGCCAGCCCGAAAAAGCGCTGCCACCCGCCCGCCCCTTTCTCGCACTGGCTGAATACTGGCAACGCCGCTCCGCCCAGACCCCACGCTGACCGTGTGCGACGGCCGGCAGCCTCCTGCGGAACCAGCCCCCAAAACAGCTTGCGAATTTGGAGAACGGCGCAGAAGTGTTGTATTCTGTACAGAACAAATGTTCTTGTTTCGGCCGCAGAGACCCTCGGGCAGGCGTTGATGGAAGGTCAACGCCGGATCAGCGCCGACCGAGGTAGAGTAGGAGCAGCAAATGGAAGAAGAATCGATTGACACAAGGCTGCTTTCACCATGACACTGTTCCAACGACTTCGCTTCAACAAACTGCCGCAGACCCACACCACACTGTCTGCTACACTGGCCGGCCCCACCGAGCCGCCGAGCAGGGACAGCTGCAAGTATTATGTCACCGGAATCGACCGTATCCGGCTGCGCTGTGCCTTCCTGCTGGGTCCCTTCGACAGCGCGGAGGGGGCACTGGCCAACATCGAACATGCCCGGGCGCTCACCGCCGCCAAGTTTCCAGCTGAGGCACCGCAGCTGGTCTACGGCACAGCCGGGATTGAAAGGGGCATGGGGCTGCCGCTGGCGCTTTTCAGCCAGCAGGCCCGTCTGCGTTCGGGTCAGCCGACCAATGCCTGATAGACCTGGTTGCGGAAATCTGCCACCACAGGATAGGTGTCGGACGGCATATACTGCAGCATCAGCAGGCCGACGATCTGCTCTTGCGGGTCCACCCAGAAATTGGTATTGGCAGCCCCACCCCAGCCATAATTGCCCACGGATCCCAGCGCAGCTGACCGTCCCAGATCCATCAGCACGCTGACCCCCAGCCCAAAGCCGGAGGCCGAGTCATCGAACGGATGGAGGCCAGGGGGCAAGCCATTGGTGGTCATCAACTCGACTGTTTTGCGCCCGAGAAGGCGAACGCCGTCCAATTCCCCCCGGTTCAAAAGCATCTGGGCAAAGCGCAGATAGTCCCCGGCTGTGGAGACCAGCCCACTGCCGCCGAACGGGCAGGTTGCAGGCTGCAGATAATGGCCGGTCTGGGTCCCGTCAAGAAGTTTCAGCCCTCCCTGCTCCCCGGGTCCGTAGGTCGCCGCAAAGCGCCCGCACTTTTCGGCGGGCACATAAAAGGCGGTATCCACCATGCCCAACGGCTGGAGAATTCGTTCGTGCAGAAAGTGGTCGAACGGCTCTCCAGCCACAGCCTGCACGATGCCGCCCAGGACATCGGTGGCCATGCTGTAGCGGTATTTGCTGCCGGGGTGGTGGGCCAACGGCAGGGAGGCCAGGATCTCCATCAGCCCATTCAGCGACAGAGCAGCCGGGTTCTGCCGCCACGGTTCCCAGACACGCTGTTGGTAGAGTTGGTCGATGTAGACAGCTGCGTCGAAGCCGTAGCTGAGACCTGCGGTGTGGGTCAGCAGGTCGTGCACTGTCGGTGGCCGGGCAGGGGTCACAGAGCGCACGCCTGTATCGAGGCTGGTGTCCAGCACTTTGACGTTTTGGAATGCAGGAAGGTAAGCGGCGACCGGGTCAGACAGACGCAGCCGTCCTTCCTCCATCAGCATGAGCACAGCCACGCTGGTGATGGGTTTGGTCATGGAGTAGATTCGAAAGATCGTATCTGCTTGCATGGGGGTGTTGCTCTCGCGCACTGCCATACCGGCGTGGTGCAGATGGACGATCTGGCCGTTCCGGGCGACCAGGCTCACGACACCGGCAATCTTTTCTTCGGCCACATAGGCATCCAGCACGGCATCGATCCGCGCCAGCCGCTGGCTGGCAAATCCTTGTGTTTCAGGCAGGACACTGTTCATGAAAACGGTACCTCTTCTTTCTATGAACCTGGTGAGAGGCGGATGCCCCTGCCTGAAGGCAGGGGTGCTTGGCGAAAAATTCGATCTATCAGCGGCTGACCTGCCACCAGGTCTGCGCCAGAGCAGCCAACCAAAAGTAGAGCGGAATTCCGAAGACCACATTGAACGGGAAGGTGATGCCGAGCGAAGCAGTCAGATAGAGGGTTGGGTTGGCTTCGGGGACGGCCACGCGCATCGCTGCGGGGGCTGCGATGTAGGATGCGCTGCCGGCCAGTGTCGCCAGTACAGCCACGCCGCCCAAGGAGAGTCCGCTCGCCATGCCGACCGCGATCCCCAGCAGAGCAGAGAGGATTGGCATCAGAATGCCAAAGAGGACGAGGAAAGGGCCGACACGCCGCAGATCAGAAATGCGCCGAGAAGCGACGATCCCCATCTCCAGCAGAAAGAGTGCGAGTGCCCCTGGGAAGAGGCCGACAAAAAGCGGGTTGAGCCTTTCCATTCTTTCTGCGCCGGCCAGGTAGCCGACGGCCAGCCCGCCCAGCAGCAGAAAAATGCTTTTGCCCAGCAGCACTTCGTGTGCCAGCGCTCCCCAGCGGATCTGTCCCTGTGTTCCACCCAGCCTGGCCAGCAGCACCCCAAGTGCGATGGCCGGAATTTCGAGGATCACGAGCAGCACCGGCATGTAGGCCTCGTAGGCGACGCCGATATCTGCTGCGTAGACCAACGCCAGGGCAAAAGTGACAGCGCTGACCGAACCGTAATGGGCGGCCAGCGCCGCGGCGTCGGGCCGCCCGAAGCGCCCTAGTCGGCGCAACAGGACGAAAGCCAGCGCCGGAATCCCCACCCCCAGCAGCAGGGTACCGGCCAGAGGCCCCAGCACCTCACCCAGGGCCACGCGCGAGAGTTCCACCCCCCCTTTGAGCCCGATTGCAGTGAGCAAATAGAGGCTCAGCGTCTGATACAAGGCTTCAGGAAGACGCAGGTCGGTGTGCAACAGGCCGGCGACCAAACCTACCGCAAAAAAAAGCACGATCGGGTCAAGCAGGTTGTCGATCACGAAGTCCTTCCCTTGCCTTTCAACGTCGCATTCAGCCAGTCAACTGACGAACCATTATCGCACAGATCGCAGCAAGCGGACGAGTGATCGAAGCGACAAGTAAGCACAACACAAAGCAGGCCAGGCTCTCAAATTCATTTCCGGCCCGCTGCATCTCCCCAGCCTGACTGAACCCGCGATCCTATAACTCAACCGGGCGCGGTGCTGTGTTTGACGATTTCTTCTATCGACGCGACAATCCGAATTGTCACATACCAGAGATACCAGAGTGGCGAATCGGGGGACAGCCGCCAACCCCATCTGTAGAGCATCTCCAAAATCAAGACAGGAAACCGACACAATCATGCGTCCGATGCTGCGCAAAGGACAGATCGAAGCCGCTATCAACAGTGCCATCACCAAATTTGAGCGTGAAATTTTGGGGCGTGGCCCCAAAGAAGCGCGTGTTTTTATCGTTCATGATTTGGTTGTCGTGCGGTTGAAGGGCATTCTCAGCCCAGGCGAACAACAACTTGCCCGTGAACCGGGGGGGATTGACCTCATCAAACAGATGCGCACCCGGCTGGTGGAAAGCTTTGCTCACGAGCTCTGTCATCTGGTGGAGGAACAGGTCGGCATTGCTGTCACCGGTATGCACGCCGACATCAGCACACGCAGTGGGGAACGTGTTTTTGTATTCACACTCGAGGCCCCCATCAACGATGCGGAATAGACCCCTGCGCTTGCGACATTTGATCAATATTTTATGTTTGTGCTCAATTTGCACAATGTGGGAAATTGGTGTAGACTGAACCCAATTTGAGTACGTGAAGCGCGACTGCGAGTCAATGCTCAGCAAAATCTAAACGTGGCGCAAGCGACCTTCAGGCCTTTGCAAAGGCAGGAAGTGTCGAACGAAAGCCAACATGTACTTGCCTAAAGGCTGTTCGTGTTGGCTTTTTTTGTTGCCTGAAATGAACCTTCGAAAGGCAAGGAGGATACCGATGAATACACTTCAGATGCGCGATTTTTCCAATGAGCAGGTGCTTCCTGCGCAGCCACCGGTGGCGATGACTCCGATCGCAGTGGCATACGGGGATGGGATTGGGCCAGAGATCATGGACGCTGTGCTGCGCGTGCTCGATGCAGCCAATGCGCCGCTGCGCTACGATGTTGTTGAGATGGGTGAAAAACTCTATCGACAGGGCTACAAATCGGGCATCACACCAGAAGCATGGACAACGATTCGACGCAACCAGATCCTGCTCAAGGCACCGATCACGACACCCCAGGGAGGCGGCTACAAGAGTTTGAATGTGACGCTGCGCAAGGTACTCAACTTGTACGCCAATGTACGCCCAGCCAAATCTTATGCACCCTTTGTGGCGTCTCGTCATCCCAAGATGAACCTGGTGATCGTCCGCGAAAATGAGGAAGATCTCTACGCCGGTATCGAACACCAGCAGACGCCCGAAGTCGTACAGGTGCTCAAGTTGGTGACACGCCCCGGCTGTGAGCGCATCGTGCGTTACGCATTTGAGTATGCGCGCGCTTATGGTCGCCGGAAGGTGACGGCGATGACCAAAGACAACATCATGAAGTTGACCGACGGGCTCTTTCATCAGGTGTTCAACGAAGTAGCGACAGAATACCCCGATCTCCAGGCCGATCATCAGATCATTGACATTGGTGCAGCCCGGCTCGCCGACACGCCTGAAAACTTCGACGTGATCGTCACACTCAATCTCTACGGCGATATTATTTCCGACATCGCCGCGCAGATCGCTGGTTCGATAGGGCTGGCCGGCTCTGCCAACATCGGTGCAAATGCGGCCATGTTCGAAGCGGTGCATGGTTCGGCACCAGATATTGCCGGACGAGGCATCGCCAATCCATCCGGTCTGTTGGTGGCAGCGACGCAGCTGTTGGTGCATGTCGGTGCAGCATCTACGGCCGAGTTGATCAAAAATGCCTGGCTGCGCACACTCGAGGATGGCATTCACACTGCCGATTTCTACAATTCCAACAACAGCCGGGTGCGCGCAAATACAAAGGAGTTTACCGACGCCGTGATTGCTCGGCTGGGTGAAGAGCCGTGCCAGCTGCTGCCTGTGCGCTACCGAGCCGGTGGCGTGCATGTCAACCCGTCGCAGGTTGCTCGCGGGGAAAAGCAGCTTGTCGGTGTCGATGTGTTTGTCGACTGGGAGGGTGCCGAGCGCACCCCCAATCATTTGGGGCAGCTGTTGGAAGCAGCGGCGCCTTCTCCCTGGCTGCTCAAAATGATCACCAACCGTGGAGTCAAAGTCTACCCCGATGGCATGCCAGAGACCTTCTGCACCGATCACTGGCGTTGCCGATTCGTGCCTGTTGAGGAAACAGGCGTCACCTTCGACCAGGTATTGGCCCTGCTGCACGCGCTGCACAACGCCCACGTGGCTGTCATCAAGACCGAGCATCTTTATACCTTTGATGGGCGTTGCGGCTATTCTCTCGGTCAAGGAGAGTAGCAGACAGGAGCACTGGGAGCAAAGTTGTGGGTGAGGGGGGAGCGGCCCCCCCTCACCCACAACTTTGCCGGCACATGCGGCGAGGGCGCGCCACCCGGTACGTGCCTGCTGTCGGGCAGAAAGGCCTTCGTTTGGTCCTCGGGCTGACGTGCGCTATAATCAGCAGGCAGTTGTGCGGTTTGGACCAAAGCTTTTGGAGCAAGGTATGTCGCCAGAGTTGATTAACACGATCGGCACCATTGTCGGTGTGCTGGTTGCCGGGCTGGGGGCCTTTTTGTTTGCGTTCTGGATCGCGATGGGGATCTGGACCTTCAACGACATTCGGTCGCGCACCCATGACTGGCTGGTCATCTTGCTGGCGGTGACCCTGGTGTTGATCTTCCCGCTGATCGGCTTCATTCTCTATCTGATGATTCGTCCCAAGGCGACCCTCGCTGAAATCTACGACCGTGCCCTGGAAGAAGAAGCGTTGCTGCGTGAACTGGAAGAGACCCGCACCTGTCCTCAATGTGGTCTGCCGGTGCAGGAGGGCTGGGTTTACTGCCCGAACTGCCACAACCAGCTGCAGCATTCCTGTCCCACCTGTGGCAAGCTGGCACGCAACGAGTGGGAGATCTGCGTCTTCTGCGGTGCTCAGCAGACGACAGTACGGCCCCAGCTGGTCCCCCCTGCCGCCCCGCTCCAACCGGCTGTGCCGGTCGCTGCCCGCAACCCGTTGCGCCGCGAACCATTGGCCCCTCCCCCCGGACGCAACGTCGAGCTCGACGAGCCCGCCTATCGCCCGGTCCAACGTCCCCCCGAATAACGTTTATGCTTTCTGTGCCGTGGCGACGGTGTCGCCACGGCTTTTTTGTGTCGGTTTTTGGGCGCTCTTTTTAGCTGACGGCGAGCAGCTCGGCCTGGGTCACCCGCATCAACTCGGCGATCCGCAGCCGCATCATGGTCTGGTCGTCGCCGCCGCCGGCAAAAATTTCAATGTCTGGCCGCAGCTGTTGAATGCTGGCGTCGAGGATCGCAGGCACTGGGGTGCGGTGGCCAAACGGCGGCACCCCGCCAGCCGGATAGCCCAAGGTTGCGAGCACGACGGGGGCTGGAGCCAGCACGACCCGTTTTTTGCCTACCCCAAACCGCTCTGCCAGCCGGCCTTTATCGACCCGCCGCTCGCCGTGGCTGAGCACCACGATCGGAAGTGCCGTGTCGCCTCCAGGCTGTTCGACCAAAAACAGCAGGGTCTTGACGATCTGGTCGGGGGCCACCCCCAACGCCGCTGCTGCTGCCGGGACAGTTGGGGTGTGCCCCAGGTCGAGCAGCAGCTCGGCCTGGATCTGGTTCTGCTCGACAAAGCGCAGCAGGTCAGCTGGGGTCCAAGGTTCGGTCGGGCCGCTCATCGGTTGGCTCCTCGTCTTGTGCAGGGTCGGTGAACTGCGCCACCCACACGGTGCGGGTGGCGCCAGTGATTCGGGCGCTGTGCGACTGTGCCAGCCCGCAGACCCAGAGCAGCCGTCCGTCGCTGCGGTCCACGAGAACAGGCCAGCCGGGGCGCAGGGCCGGGGCAATTTTGGCGTCGGTAAACAGCTTGCCGAGCGTTTTGTGCTGTCCCCCCATGCCCAGCGGGTCGATGCGTTGGCCGGGCACTGCGGCGCAAAGCACAGGCTCCTGGATCTGGTCGGCATCCAAGAAAAGCTGCCAGCGTTGCCCAGGAGGCTGCCTGGCACTCTTCAGTGCTGCCCGTTCCACCAGCCTGCAGGAGAGCTGCCAGCCGCCCACAGCCGTTTTCCCGGTGCGTGGCAGCGGCTCTGCCAGCTGGCGGTCGGCTGGCACCAGCCAGGGGCCGGGCGGGGCCAGCGGAAGCTCCCCGTGGAAGTGCAGGGAGAGACAAAGCCCCTGCCCTGGCAACGCCACCACACTCCAGGCCAGCGGGCCAGCCAGCGGGTGGGGGCCCGAGGTGCGGCTGGCCCGGCGCAGCGCTGCTGCCAGCGTCTCCAGCCGGTCAGCGCCGACCTCGCGCAGATCGCGGGTGAGCCGGTTCACCGCCAGCCGCAGCACCCCCTGCTGGCTGGCAGGGTCCAGCTGCTGCAGGCCAGCCAGGTCGAGCAGCAGATACCGGGCGGAGGAGCGCTGTGGCTGGTGCGTAAGCCGTTCGAGGGTCTGTACATCCAGCCCATGCAGCCGGTCCGCCTCTGTCGCCAGGACGCGCGCCGTACGCGCCAGTGTGGCCACGATCGAAGGGGTCTGCTGCTGCAGCAGCGGCAGGAGCTGCTGGCGAATCCAGTTGCGGCTGAAGCGTTCGTCCTGGTTGCTTTCATCCTCGTCCCAGACGAGCTGCTGCTGGCGGGCGTAGGCAACGATGCTGGCACGGGGCGCTTCCAGCAGAGGGCGGATCAGGTGTACCGGCCGTTCGGCCAGATTGGGGTCTGTCAGGAGGGTCAGCGGGCGCATGGCGGCCAGTCCATGGACCCCGCTGCCTTGCAGCAGGCGGAGCAGAACAGTCTCGGCCTGGTCGCCGGCATGGTGGGCCACCGCGACCACAGCTGTTTGTGGCGAGGGCGCCAGGTCGTTGGCCAACGTGCACAGAAAGCGGTAGCGCGCCCGGCGGGCCGCCGCCTCCAGCCCGGACGGGTCTGCCCGGAGGGCTGCGCCGTCCAGGCGAATGCTGTGCCAGGGCAACCCCAGATACTCGGCCAGCTGGTGCACCTGGCTGGCCGTTGTGGCCGAAGAGGGGCGCAGGGCATGGTCGACGTGGGCCACATGGAGCAGCAGCTGGCGGGCGGGGGCCAACTGGTGCAGCAGATGGAGCAACACTACGCTGTCGACGCCGCCACTGACCCCTACAACCACCGGTTGGGGGCCGTGTCTGCTGGGTGGCAACAGGGTCTGGATGGCCTGCCAGAGCAGGCTTACCAGAGGATGCTCCCATCGAGGTGGACGAACCAGTGCGCAGTGTGACATCTTCGTCGAACAGTATACAGCGTTTCCTCTCTGGCAGAGAAGTGCCGGAGAAGAAACGCAACTCCTGCTCCCTCGCACAACTTTGCAAGAGCATTTTTGAAGGCCGTCCGCCTATGCTATACTGACATATAATTTTTGCATGGCGCTCTCTGGCGGAGAGTGGAGAGCTGTGGCAAAGGTGATAGCAGGCAACCGGAGAGCAGATCGATGGGGTTTACAACCGGATCGAGGGTAACGAGGAGAAGCGCAACGCGTGAACAATCCGCTTGATTGGCTGTTGGGGCTCTTTTCTCTCGACATTGGGATCGATCTGGGAACAGCCAACACGTTGGTCCACGTAAAAAATCGTGGAATTGTCATCAACGAGCCTTCTGTGGTTGCGATCGACATCTCTTCCCGGCGCCGCAACCGAGTCAAGGCGGTCGGCAGCGATGCCAGAGAGATGGTCGGGCGCACCCCAGCCCACATCGTGGCCATCCGGCCGCTGCAAGATGGGGTCATCTCTGATTTTGATGTCACCGAGCAGATGATCCACCATTTCATCGGCAAGGTGCACGGGGGGCGGTTTGGCGCTGCCCGCCCGCGCGTGGTGATAGGCATCCCCTCAGGGGTCACCGAAGTGGAAAAGCGGGCGGTGCGGGACGCGGCGATCAGCGCTGGGGCACGCGAGGCAGGGCTGGTCGAAGAGCCGATGGCGGCGGCGATCGGAGCAGGGCTGCCCGTCACGGAGTCGGTTGGCTCGATGATCGTCGACATCGGCGGCGGCACCACCGAGGTCGCCGTGATCTCGCTGGGGGGCATCGTGGTCTCACGTTCGATCCGCGTGGCCGGGGACGAGATGAACGAGGACATTGTCAACTACTCGCGGCAGAAGTACAACCTCCTGATCGGCGAGCGCATGGCCGAACGGACCAAGATCGAAATCGGTTCGGCCTACCCGCTGGAACGCGAACGGACCCTGATCCTGCGTGGGCGCAACCTGATCACAGGGCTGCCCGAGGCAGTAGAAGTCAGCTCGGTGGAGATCCGGGAGGCACTTTCCGGGTCGGTGCAGGTCATCGTCGACGCGGTCAAAGCCACCCTGGACGAGACACCGCCTGAACTGGTGGCAGATCTGATGGAGTACGGGATTGTGCTGGCGGGGGGAGGGGCCTTGCTGCAGGGGCTGGCCCAACGTCTACAAGATGAAACCCGGATGCATGTCTACGTCGCCGACAACCCGCTGACAGCCGTCGCGATGGGAACCGGCATGATTTTGGAGAAACCAGAATTTTATCGAGAGACCTTGACCAGCATGCAGCGCAAAGCGATGATTCGCTAACTTTGTTCACAGACACTGTCGTTTTCTATGCGTAGCACGGAACGAAGACCGCGCACGGTCGGTGATTTAGGGGTACGAATCGGGCTGCTCTCTTTGGCAGCGTTGCTCTTGCTGGCGTTACAACGTTCCGGCAACTTGCAGCCTGTCCAAAATTTATTGACGCAGCTGACCATGCCTGCCCAGTTGAGTGCGACCGGGCTCACAACAGCGTTCAGCCAGCTGATCGAGAGCGTGCTCCAGATGCGCACGCTGAACCAGGAGCTGGCTGTACTCCAAAGCCGTTCTCGCCAGCTGGAGGCAGAGCTGCAGACCCTGCGCGAGGTCGAAAAGGAAAACGAAACGCTGCGCACCCTACTGAACTTTGCCCAGACGCGCCCACGTCTGGAGCTGCGCGGGGCCCAGATCGTGGCCCGCGTCGTCGGCGAGGAAAGCACCAATTTTATCGACACCATCCTGATCGACCTGGGGGCAGTGCACGGCCTCCGCTCTGGAATGCCCGTTGTGACCGATCAGGGGTTGGTGGGGCGTATCAGTTCGGTGACCGAAAACAATGCCAAGGTGCTTTTGCTCAGCGACCCCAGCAGCCTGGCCAGCGCGCTGTTGGCTGACAGCCGGCTGAACGGGATCGTGCGCGGGGACACCGGCAACCATCTGGTGATGGATTTTCTACCCCAGGGGCCGACCTTTGCGGTCGGCGAGGCAGTCCTGAGCTCTGGGCTGGGGGGCCAGTTTCCCCGTGGCCTCACGATCGGCACGATCGACACGATCGAATCTCAGCCCAACGCGGTCTTTCAGACCGCGACGGTGCGCCCGGCGGTCGATTTCAGCAGCCTGGAGCTGGTGATGGTGATCACCAACTTTGCACCGAGCCAGGGGCTGAACGACCTGTTGAACCAGGCCGAGGAGGCTGTCCCTGCGCAGAGCGCCCCTGCGCAAGAGGAGACGGCACCATGAACCGCGGGGCCTTGTATTATTTGATGGTTCCACTCTTGTTGTTCTGTGCCTTGTTGCAGTCGACGACGCTGGCTCGCTTCAAGCTGGCCGGGGTCAAGCCTGAGCTGGTGCTGCTGGTGGTGGTGATAGGGGCGATGGTCTACGGCGCACGGTCAGGTGTGCTGTGGGCTTTTGTGGCAGGGATCGGCCTGGATTTCTTCAGCGGGGGCCCCTTTGGCGCCTCCAGCCTGGCTTTAATGGCGAGTGCACTGGTGGCCGGGCTGGGGCATCGCCCTTTTTCACGCTTCAATCTGCTGGTGCCGTTGGCCGCTGCCGCCTTGGGCACTCTGGCCTTTGCCGCTGTCTATCTGGGCCTCCTGGCGGTGCTGACAACGGCCGGCTTCTCTGTGCCGCAGCTGCCGCTGGGGGGAACTCTCCAGGACATTGTGCTGCCGGTCACGCTGTACAATGTGGCGTTGATGTTGCTGGCGATCCCGCTGTTGAATCGTCTGCCTGAAAGCCAGGATGTGTAGCGACTCCCGCTGTTGTGAGATGTGCTGGACTTTGAGCGAGTGATCATGTTTGAAGAACGCACGGGAAAAGACACTGCCGAGATCACGATGGCGATTTTTCGTCTGGGAATTTTGGTCACGTTTGTGGTCATGGTGGCCCGCATGTTTGACCTGCAGGTGCTGCAGGCGGGCCGTTACGCCGCGCTGGCCAACCAGAACCGCCTGTTGCGCATCGAAACACCCGCCCCGCGCGGGGTGATCTACGACCGCAACGGCACGATCCTGGTGCGCAATCGCCCCTCCTTCGAGGTGGCCTTGGTGCCAGAAGATCTGCCCACCGATGAATTGGAGAGCGAAGAAGTCGACGAGGAGGCTGTCGAGATCGAGAAGATTCTGCGCATTCTGCAGGCCGACCGTGACTCAGAAGTCGCCTTGCGCATGGCTGAAATTTTGTTCAACAAACTGGGCTACGACGACTTTATCCGTACAGTCGAAGCCGTCAATGTCCAGGTTTCGTATCTGGACGATCCCGCTTTTGTGACCCCAGTCACCGACGGCGGGCGGATGGTGATGGCTGCGCCGCTCGAAGTGTACCTGCCTGACCTGGACAAGGTGCTGCCGCTGGAGGGACTGGTGGCGCTGGTCAAACGCACGGTGGCGATCCAAAGCATGGGGAGCGCCTCCGACCCTGTGCCGATCCTGGACGGCGTCGACCGCATCCGTGCTTTTGAAATTTCGGAGGACAGCTTTCGGATCCCAGCGGTGCGTGTGACCCAGGTGCCAGTGCGGGAGTACATCTACGGCGACCTGCTCAGCCACGTCCTGGGCTTTTTGGGGCCCATCCCGGCCTTCGCCGCCGACACCTATCGCCAAAGTGGCTACAACAACCCCAACGAACGGGTGGGGCTGAACGGTCTGGAGTACACCTACCAGACCGAGCTGCGGGGGACGCCGGGCGTGCGCTATTCGGAACGCAACATCCTGGGGATCGATGTGCGCACCATCGGGCCGGAGGTCGAGCCGGTGCCGGGCTGGAATCTGCACCTGACCATCGACTGGCGCCTGCAGTCGATCATGCGTGCGGCTTTGCAGGCGAAGATGGAAGAGGTCGGCGCTCCGTGGGCAGTGACCGTTGCAATGAACCCGCAGAACGGCGAGATTTTGGGCATGGTCAGCCTGCCATCTTACGACAACAACATCTTTGCCGAACGGATCGGCGAAGAGTATCTGCTTTTGGAGCAGGACGAACGGCGCCCTTTGATCAACTATGCGATCGGCGGCCTCTACCCGCCCGGTTCCGTCTTCAAAATGGTGACCAGCCTGGCCGGCCTCTCTGAGGGGGTGATCACCCCGGAGACCCTCGTCGTCGATGCTGGCCCGATCTATCTGCCCAACCGTTATTTCCCCAACGACCTGACCCAGGCACAAAAATTTGTGAGCTGGAACCACAAAAACGGGGTCGTGCATGGCCGGATCAACGTGGAAAGCGCGCTGGCGCTTTCCAACGATATCTTTTTTTACTATCTGGGCGGCGGCTATCTGGAAGAATTTGTCGGACTTGGCCATGTGTTGCTCAGCAAATGGACCGAACTGTTTGGTTTTGGTGAGAAGACCGGCATCGACCTGCCGGGAGAGGTCACTTCGCTGGTGCCGACAGACCAGTGGAAACGTCAGCTTTTTGCGGAACCCTGGACGACTGGCGACAGCTACAACATGGCGATCGGCCAGGGGTATGTGCTGGCGACACCGCTGCAAGTGTTGGTAGAGACCGCAGCGCTGGCCAATGGGGGCACCTTGTATGTCCCCAAGGTCGTCCACCATATGACCGATGCCAACGGGGGGGTCCAACGCGACTTCCAGCCAGAGGTCAAACGCCAGCTGCCGGTCGACCCGGAGCATATGGAAGTGGTCCGCCAGGGCATGTGGGATGTGGTCAACGCCAGCTATGGGACTGGGCAGGTCGCCCGGGTTGCTGGGGTGGAGGTCGCCGGAAAAACAGGTACTGCCGAGTTTTGTGAGTATCTTCCCGAAAAGAGCGACTGCCGCCGCGATGAAAAGGATTTTCTGCCTTTCCATTCCTGGTTCAGCGCCTTTGCGCCCTACGACAACCCAGAGATTGCAGTGGTCACTTTTGTCTACGATGGCGGTGAAGGCTCTGCTGTCGCTGCCCCGATCACCCAAAAAATCCTGGAAGGCTACTTCACCGAGATCGCACCTCGCCCACAGCCTGTGGCAACGGAACCGTGAGGAAGAGAGCATGAGCGAGACAGCCCGATCGGACCCGCGGATCCACAGCGTTGCCCCCGCCGGCGAACCTGCCTTCCAATCTCGGATCGCAGACCTGCTTGACGATGTGACAGTCCCAGCAGCTTCGTCTGCAGAGGGCGCTGCGGCGCCCCTGCCCCCTGCGGGGGAGGAAACTCCTCTAGCCATGAACGGGGCGGCTGGCCGTGGGGCAGTGCAGGAGACAGCAGAGGGGGGGATGCTGCCTGGCGAGCCGCTGATGGGGGCTGGCCGGCGTCTTCTGACCGCCGCGGAGATGACATCTTTTTTGCCCTACAAGCCGGTTGACCCTCCGAGCGAGCCAGAAGCGGAGACCCCGAAGGCGTCGCTGCCCCCTGCTGGCAAGTTGCCTGGCACCGAACAAGTGATCAATCTGCGTGGGCGCAGCGATGGGGTGGTGATCGAAGTGGGGCGCCAGCCGTGGCCTGAAATTTTGTCCGGGTTGACCGAACGGCTGAACCAGTCGGCCAGTTTTTTTTACCACAGCAGCGTAGCGCTCGACACCGGAACACGGCCGATCACCGAGGGGGAACTCTCTCAGGTGGCCAGGGTGCTCTCTGAACATGCGATGACCCTGGGGCTGGTGCGCACCGCCTCGGAGCGCACGTTTCAGGCGGCGTTGGCGATCGGGATGGCAGCCACATTGGAAGCCCCCGACGGCAGCACGATGGCAGAAGCCAGCCGTGCGGGCAGCAACCTGGCCCCTAAACCTGGCGAAGAGGCTGGCTATTTTGTCTTCCGCGGCTATCTGCGCTCCGGCCACCGGCTGCAACGTACCGAACACATCCTGGTGCTGGGCGACATCAACCCGGGTGCTGAGGTGATCAGCGACGGGGATGTCATGGTCTGGGGGCGGCTGCGTGGGGTCGTTCATGCGGGCGCACAAGGCAACCGGCGGGCGCTGGTGGCCGCGCTCGACTTGGAACCGACCCAGCTTCGCATTGCCGATCTCTTTGTTCAAGGGGCTGACCCCAAACCAGGGCAGCCAGGACGTTTTTTTTGGCGCCGCTCTCAACATAAACGCCCCGAAATTGCCCGGTGGATCCAGGGACAGATTGTCGTCGAGGAGTGGGATGTCTCACGCCCAGGAGGATTGACCTCGTTGCACCGCCAAGCAGGACGAAGCTGACATGACAGGGACCGTGATCACCGTGACTTCTGGCAAAGGGGGGGTCGGCAAGACGACGACCACCGCCAATCTCTGTGCGACGTTGACCCGTCTGGGCCAGCGCGTGATCGCAGTCGACGCCGACATCGGGCTGCGCAACCTCGATCTGGTGATGGGGCTGGAAAACCGTATCCTGTACGACTCGATCGACGTAGCAGAGGGGCGCTGCACGCTGCAGCAGGCGCTGGTGCGCGACCCACGTGCCGAGTTTCTCTACCTGCTGCCGGCGGCACAGACGCGCGACAAACACGAAATCAGCGCAGACCAGCTGTGCACGATCTGCAAACAGCTGGTCAACCTGGCCGACTATGTGTTGATCGACTCTCCGGCAGGCATCGAACATGGTTTTGCTGCTGCGATCGCCCCTTCCGACCGCGTTTTGATTGTCACGACGTCGGACGTCAGCGCGCTGCGCGACGCCGACAAGGTGATCTATCTGCTCGAACGGGACTGGCAGCGCCAACCTGGGCTGGTGATCAACCGCTTCAACCCACGCCTGGTCAACAGCGGCGAAATGCGGGGAATCGACGATGTGCTCGATATTCTGGCGATCGACTTGATGGGGGTGGTCCCCGAGGATGAACGGCTGATGTTGTCGACCGACCGTGGCACACCTGCCGCCTTCGACCAACGCATGCATGTGCGCCGTGCCTACGAAAACATTGCGCTGCGTGTGATGGGACACAATGTCCCGCTGACCGACTACCATCGTCCAGGTCTGTGGGGCTGGCTGGCCAGGTGGTTCGGAAAATAGATGTTCACACGGATTTACTGGCGCCATTTCGACTGGCTGTTGTTGGGGGTTGTCCTGCTGCTCTGCGGGGTGGGGGTCGCTGTCATTTACAGCGCCACCCGCAATTCGCCCGACCTGGTCGACTACTGGCAGCGCCAGATCAACTTTATTGGGATCGGCCTGGTTGCGCTCTTCGCCGTGGCCCTGTTTGATTACCGACAGCTTTCGCTGCTGGCCGTCCCTGCTTTTCTGGCCTTTATCCTCTCGCTGATCCTGGTCTATCTGTTCGGCGACGCCCAGGGAGGCTCGCGCAGCTGGATCGCGGTGGGAGGCACGCTGGTACAGCCGACCGAAGCAGGAAAATTTCTCCTCATCATCTTTTTGGCCTGGTATCTGAGTGGGCGTCGCGAGAGCATACACCGGCTGCCCTATCTGCTGGCCGCGTTGGTGCTGCTGCTGGCACCGCTCGTGCTGGTCTATATTCAGCCAGATTTTGGGATGACCATCACCTATGCCTTCATGGGAGGGACGCTGATCCTCTCGGCTGGCATTCGCTACCAACATCTGTTGTTGTTGCTGGGCGGGGTTCTTCTAGCAATCCCTGTGCTGGCGGCCTCGCTGCAAGGGTACATGCTGGCCCGGGTCTGTATCTTTCTTCCTACCGGCGAAGACGGCCAGATCGTCGCTCCTCTGCTGAATTTTCTGCGTGCCGTCTTCAACACGCTGCCCAGCGAATGTCTTCAGCCAGCCGCCAACACGGCAGCCTCCTACAACGTCGACCAGGCTCTGATTGCCGTGGGGAACGGTGGGTTGACCGGGATGGGCTGGACCCAGGGAACCCAGAATCAGCTGCTCTTTCTGCGGGTGCGCCACACGGATTTTATCTTCAGTGTGATCGCAGAGGAGTTGGGCATGGTGGGGGCCGCGCTGATTTTGCTGTTGTTATTGTTTGTGGTCTGGCGCATCCTGCGCATCGCCGCCCAGGCACCCGACCCATTTGGCCGGCTGCTGGCTGTCGGGATTGCAGCCCTGATCTTTTTTCAAATTGTGATCAACGTCGGCATGAACCTCAAACTGATGCCGGTGACCGGTCTGACCTTGCCTTTTATCAGTTACGGTGGCAGTTCGCTGGTCTCCATGCTCTTTGCCATTGGTCTGGCGGAGAGTGTCTCGATGCGCCAGCGCAGGATCAACGCTTATTAGCCCAACCTCTCTGGGCCCAACGCCTGTTCCAGGTCTACCACCAGCTTTTCACACAACAACATCAGCTGCGGTTTCCAGCGGTCGTGCAACGTCAGCGGGTCGACCCAGCGCGCCGACAACGCTGGCTGGTTCATCTCCGCCAGCGTGAAGGAGGGCTCCTCCAGAAAGCGCAGACGGTTCTCGCGCGGCGCATAGCGACCAAACTGGGCTTCCACTACGCCGATCGGAGGAATCCGGTGCGCGCTTTCGGTCGACCAGCGGAGAATTTCGGTGAGCAACAGCCGCAGCGGGTGGTAGCGGCGGTGGACCTGTGGGCGCGTTGCAACCAGCTGGTGCCAGAACTCGCTGCTGGCAAAGGTCATGGACGCCGGGGTGAGCGGCAGCGCATACAGCCCGGCCAGAATCGAGGCACCCGTATCGAGCAGGGCACGGCAGGCCCCCAGATAGCCGACCCAAAAGGAGCGGGTCAGCAGGGGGGCTTTTTCTTCGGCCTGTGGGTCCACCTTGTGCCGTTTGCGCGCATCCTCGATCAAAAACGCATACATCTCGACATCGGCCATCCGTGCACACAGACTTTCGGCCATGACCACACAGGCGCTGGCCAGCGCCTCCTCGTAGGTTGCAAACTGCTGGTCGAACCGCTCGTCCAGCCGGATAAAACAACTGGGGACCGGCTGGTCTGACAACTGATAGGTGGTTCGCTCATAAAAACGCGTGCGCATGCGGGGTTTTCTCCTGTGAAAGCGGTGCCTCTGCGACAACAGGGCCCCGTGTCCGCGAGGTCCCGGGTCGGCCTGCCAAAACTGGCAGCCCAAATCGGTCAAATGTCGCTCCCCAGGCAGGGGGGGCTACCCGGTATACTGAGAGCTGAGAAGCAAACTGAAGACATCGTCGCCCTCCTCTGTCTGAAGGCAGGGGGAGAGCACTGGAGGATTCGATGAGCCATCTGCCCAACACCGAGGAGCCCCCCTTGATCCGCGATCTGCCGCTCGAGCTGCGTCCCCGCCAGCGTCTGGTCTATGCAGGTCCGAATGCGCTGAGCAACGCCGAGCTGCTCGCCATCATCCTGCGCATGGGGGGGCGTGGAGAGAGCGTGCTGCATATGGCGGAGCGGTTGTTGAGCCAGTTTGGCGGTCTGCCAGGGCTGGTGCAGGCCAGCCACGACGAACTGTGTGGCGCACATGGGATCGGAGAAGCCAAGGCGACCCAGATCAAAGCAGCTCTGGAGCTGGGGCGACGGCTGCTGGCCACCGCCCCCTACGAACGCCCCCAGGTACGCAGCCCGGGGGACGCCGCCAGTCTGCTCATGTTGGAGATGGGCCTGCTCGAACAGGAGCAGCTGCGCACACTGCTGCTCGACACCAAAAATACCCTCCTGCGTGTCGTCCACGTCTACACCGGCAGCCTCAACACGGCGGTGGTGCGGGTCGGCGAAGTCTTTCGAGAAGCAATCCGCGCCAACTGCGCCTCGATCATCGTGGTGCACAACCATCCCAGCGGGGACCCGACCCCTAGCCCGGAGGATGTACGGGTCACCGAACAGCTGGTGGCCGCCGGCCGCCTGCTCGACATCGAAGTGCTGGACCATCTGGTGATCGGCCACAATCGGTATGTCAGTCTGAAAGAGCGCGGCCTGGGCTTTCGGTGAGCGGGCAGGAAGCCAGTCTGCGCGGCCCGCCACCCGCCTGTCAGGCTGAGCCCCGCCAGCACAGGGGAGCTTTGATCGCCCGGCAGACGAGAAGCCGAGTTTTTTTGAAAAAACTCGGCTTCTTCCCCCCGCACAACCAGCGGTCAACTGGGTCCCACCTGTTCTAGCTGTCGGCTGGCGGGTCGAATTGGGCCTTGGAGCCCAGGTATTCACAGAGGGCACGGACAGTGCCATTGGTCAGCCGCGCCTCTTTGGCGCGTGCCCGCACGTGATCTTTGAGCTGGTCTGCGCGCAACACTGGAAGCGTCGGGCCATTCAGATCGAGCTGGATTTCCTGGTTGAGAAAGACGACGGCGCCCTCTACCGGCACCGCAGCCAACGGATTGGCCCCGCTCTCATTGGTTGGAGCCTCTGCCAGCAGCTGACGAATCTTCTTCTGCTGCTCGGCGAGCTCCTGGGCTGGGTTCCCGACCCCTTCACGCGAAAAGAGGGTGAAAATTCTTCCCAGGCTGAAGGGCTCACGCCAGCGATCCCCGGAGACCGCCACGCGTCCTTTGTCGGAGCGAACGATCCAGATCAGGACACCGTGTGGTCCGGCCAGCAGATAGCTGGTGGGCAAGCTCATGGCAAAGTAGGCATGTTTGTCGTCGAAGCCCTTGAGACTGCGTTCCAGCACCTCGTCGGGGCGCTCAAAGAGCCGGCTGCCAGGCCAACGGCGCCGCGCAAAGCGGTTGATAAAATAGCTGCCGGTGCTGGCCAGCATGAACCCTGCAGCCAGCGCGGCAAAGCTGATCCAAGACCAGTACAGCTGCAAAAAGCCAGGGATGCCCGGTTGGATGGGCTGGTCGGGCGGGTACCAGGTCGGGACAAAGCTGGCCAACAGCCCGACAAAGAGGACAGCCAGCCCGGCCAGGCTGAAGCGGCGCCCCAACGACTCTTTGCGTTTGATCTGGGTCAGGTTCCGGTATAGTTTCATATAAAGATACCCTCATCCTCGTTGGGCGTCCCCACAGGGGCGACGCCGTCAAAATGGATCTTCCGAGCTCAGCGTGCAGCTTCTGCACGCTCGTCTGGCTGGGCAAGCGCTGCAATCCCCCGTTGGATTTTGGCCGGCACCTCGTGTTCGATCGCCTGTTTGGCGACGCGGATGGCATGGCGCACCGCCAACGAGTTGCTGCGTCCATGGGCCACCACCACAAGACTGGAGAGCCCCAACAGCACAGCCCCGCCGTAGTGGCTGTCGTCCATCCGCTCTCGCACGCGCCCCATGGCCCCGCGCGAGAGCAGAGCCCCCAAGAGGGCGACTGGACTCTTTTTGATCTCTTCTCGCATCACCTGGCTCATCAACCTGGCTGTGGTCTCGGCGGTTTTGACAAAGATGTTGCCCGTGAAGCCATCGGTCACAACGACATCGGCCAGACCTGCCGGGATCTCTTTGCTTTCGATATTGCCCTCAAAACGAAGGCTGGGGGTCTTTTCGAGCAGCTTGAAGCTGTCGATTACCAGCTGATTGCCCTTGCCAGCCTCTTCGCCGTTGCTCAGAATGCGGACCGTCGGCTGCTCGACGCCAAGCAGTTCGCGCGCATAGATGGTGCCCATCATCGCAAACTGTTGGAGGTGTTCCGGCCGCACGTCGGCATTGGCACCAATATCCAGGATCAGGCAGACACCCTGCAGGGTGGGGAAGGGGCAGATCAAAGCAGGCCGTGAGATCCCTTGGATCCGCCCCACATGCAAGATGCCGGCGGCGAGCGCCCCGCCTGTATTTCCGGCCGACACAAATGCCTGCGCTGCGTTGCTTTTCACCAGTTTACAGCCGACGACCATCGAGCTGTCTGATTTGGCACGCACCGCAGCAGCAGGTTTTTCGTCCATTTCGATCACCTGTGTGGCAGGGACGATCGGGAGGTCAAGCCCGCGCACGTTGTGTTTTTTGAGCTCCGCTGCAACGACATCGGGTTTCCCCACCAGCGAGACGGTCACACCGTAGATACGTGCCGCCTCCACTGCGCCGGCAACGATGGCTTCCGGCGCATGATCGCCTCCCATAGCATCCAATGCAATATTCATCATCGGTCTGGCGGCAGAAACCACCCTGGCGGGTGGAGGAAGCCGCTTTCCTCCTTTCGTGGCACAATTGTTCGCATTTCTTAAAATTTTCGCGCACCTGTGCTCTTTGAGGAGTCCTGAAACAGCTCACACAGGTCAAACTCCTGCCTGCCAGGCAGACACGTTGCGCCACAGGATAAAACCAGGCGAACGCGGCCGGCCAGTTTGTCAGTGGCCAGCCCTGGAAGAGACACCCCTTTCGCCAGCACGATGTGCATCCCCTCTGCTGTGACGGGATGCTCCACGCAGTTGTTGCTGCAGCGGGGGCAAGAGAGGGAGCAGATCGCTGGCGACGACTCCTGCCTCGCCGAGGGTGGCAGCACACTGCAGGCCCGCCTGGCCGTGCAACCAGGCGCCGACGCACGCTGCCGCAAACGGCGAACTGCCCTGCGCCAACAAGCCGCCGATCAGCCCGGCCAGAATATCGCCGCTGCCAGCGGTTGCCAGCGCCGCAGTGGCGATCGGCAGCACAGCCAGCTGGCCATCGGAGGAGGCCACCACCGTGTACGGGCCTTTCAACAGCACCGTGCACTGCCACTCCTGTGCTTTTTGTCTGGCCAGCGCCCAGCGGTGGGCGGTCACCTCAGCCACCGGCAGCCCACACAGACGGGCCATTTCGGCAGGATGTGGTGTCAGCACACAATCAGCTGGCAGCCGCTCGGCCCAATCTTCGAGCGCAGCCAGCCCATTCAGCCCGTCTGCATCGAACACAGTGGCTGGCAGAGGCAGTTCCAGCAAATGGGCGAGCAGTGTGCGGGTCTCTGGGGTCTGGTTCAGGCCGCAGCCCACCACCAGCGCCCGGCAACCGGACAGGTGCGGAGCGATCCACTCAGCTGCTGTGCCGGCAATCCCAGCCCCGTTCGTCCCTTCGGCGGCAGGCAGCAGCAGCCAGGTCGGTTCAGGAAGTCGGCCTGCAACCTGAGCCCAGACCGTTCGGATCGTCGCCACCGTGACCAATCCAGCGCCAGCGCGGCCGGCTGCGCTGCTGGCCAGCAGCGCAGCACCAGGGTAGGCTTCGCTTCCGACAACCAACAGCACCCTGCCAAAGGTTCCTTTGTGGCTGTCCGGCGGACGGGGCGGCAGCCAGGTTCGCACCGCAGCGGCATCGAGGACAAAGGTGGGCACCTCTGCAACCCACGCCGGGTCGATCCCAATGTCTACTACAGAGAGCTCGCCTACCGCAGCGGCCGCCGGAAACTGATAGTGGCCCGCCTTGGCGCAGGCAAAGGTCACTGTCAGATCAGGAAAGAGCGTCTGTGGATCCAGATCGCCTGTGTCACAGTTCATTCCGCTGGCACAGTCGACAGCCACAAGGGGCGGTGCCGGCGAACGAGCGGCCTGTGCCGTGCGGGCCGCAGCCAAGATGGCCGCCAGTGGCCCTGTCACCGGACGGTTGGCACCAGTCCCGAGCAGCGCGTCGACGAAGACGTCAGCCTGCTGCAGCCACACCCGCAGCGTAGCCAGACTGGGGTCGCTTTCTGCATTGGCGACGGCCACGCCTGCTTCCTCCACCCTGGCCAGCCAGAGACCGACAGCATTCCCCTCCCGGGCTGGTCGTTTCCAGAGATAGACCTGCACGCTGGCTCCAGCCTGTCGCAGGCAATCAGCACAGACCAGCCCATCGCCGCCGTTGTGGCCTGGCCCGGCCAACACCAGATAGGAAACAGCGCCGTAACGGCCCCACAGCGCGGAGGCAACGGCCCGGCCTGCCGCCTCCATCATCGCCCCATACGGGTGGCCGGCCGCAGCGGCGCGCCGTTCGAGTGCCTGCATCTCAGCAACACTCACAATACGCTTCGGCGAGAGCACGGCTTCCAGCAAAAATCCCTCCAGCGGAACTGGACTCAGGTGCCTGACATTTGGGGCGGCTGCGGCGCCAGATCCATCTCTTGCAGCAGGCCAACCAGCGCGTAGTTGTGGCTGAGCACCAACAGCCCGGGCAGAATCAACAGGACTGGCACCACCAACACGATGCTGACCACGGCCAACAACAGTTGAAAGAGCAGCATCAGCACGGAATAGAGGGGGTGGCGAATCACCAACAAAAAACTATTGCGCAACAGCAACGGCACTGTCGGTTCATTTTGTTGCCAGAAGAGTGGGTAAAAATACTGGGCAGCCAACACCGAGAGCAGCAGCAGCCAGAGCGTGATAAACCCAGGCACCACCAGCCAGCCGCCGCCGCTCAAATAAAAATTGATACTGATCGTCATGGCGATCGGTGCAAACACCAGCAGCAGTGCCAACAATGCCCCGCGGCCAATGTGCTGTCTGGCTCCTTCCCAGAAAAAGCCAAACTCCACCCGTTTGTAGTTGGCCATGCGGTTGGCAACATGGTGCATGCCAGCCCAGGTCATCGGTGCCGTAACGACCAGCAACGTCCCAATCCAAAAGAGAACACTGAGGCCGACCACCAAAAAAAATTCTTCGTAGGCACCTTTGAAGGTGCGCCCCATGATTGTGAAAGCTTTCATGGGAAAAAATTATACCACAGCCGCCCCCTACAAACTCCTGTCGAAGCTGTCAAACGCACAAACACCGCCTTCGACCGCTGGAAGTGCAGGAAACAGCCCTCGCAGAGTCCCCCCAATATGGTAAGTGACCTTGCTGGCCCCCATCCCAATAGACGCTACAATCAAAGGAGCGACCGACCTGTGTCCCACTGGTCGCCACACCGATTGTGGATGTAGCAGAATCTGGGTGTATGCTACAGATCTGGTGAAGGATTGCAGGCAGAGCAAGGAAACGCATGATGAAAAAATGGTTGAGACAACTCGAACACAACGGACCGCTGCTCTATGTGTGGATCGCCCTGCTGCTGGTTGCTGGGATGGTTGCAGCCCCGCTTGTCGCCGTGCCCGCCGTCGCCCAGAGCAGCCTGGATATGGGGAAAACAGCGGTCGCTGGACTGGACGGCGCTCTCCTGATGGACCAGCCAGATGGCAGTCTGCTGCAGAAGTTGGCCGCCGGTGAAGTCGTGACAGCCATCGGACGCACGCCGGACAGCCAGTTTCTCTGGGTCGTCACCGACCGCCAGGTCGAGGGCTGGATCCAGGCGAGCCAGCTCGTCATCTTTGGTGCAGCCAGCCTGCCGGTGATCGGAGGGGATGCCCCCGCAGTGGCCACATCGCCGACAACACCCAGCACAAAAAATACGCTGCCTGCGACACCGGCAGCAACCGCCACACCGACTGTCCCCCCGACACCGACTGTCACGCCGACTGTCACGCCGACGCCGACCCTCCCCCCGACACCGACTGTCACGCCGACGCCGACCGTCACGCCGACGCCGACCCTCCCCCCGACACCGACTGTCACGCCGACGCCGACTGTCACGCCGACGCCAATTCCGACCAGCGA
Organism: Chloroflexota bacterium; assembly: GCA_018969295.1. Taxonomy (GTDB): domain Bacteria; phylum Chloroflexota; class Anaerolineae; order Caldilineales; family Caldilineaceae; genus Caldilinea. The sequence goes on from JAGWYN010000002.1 coordinate 39,280, forward strand.
CGCAATCGGGGTCACACTTGGCGAGGGGGCCTTGCTGTACAAAACCCCAGAAGGCGAGCGCTCCCAGGAATTGCCTGGCGCTGAAGCGGTCAATGTATTGGGGCGTACCACCGACGCAACCTGGCTGCTGGTGGAAACGTTCGACGGCAAACAAGGCTGGCTGCCAGCAGAGCAGCTGGTTGCGTTTGGTATCGAGGAGTTGCCTGACTTGAGCGGCCGGCCGGCCACCGATCTGTCAGCTGCCGCGGCGGTTGCTCCGGAGACCCCGACGGTTGTGGCCGCCGAGGAGACATCGATGCTCTCTGCTGCCAGCGGGGCTGCGGAGGCGCTGAGGGTTGTTGCCAGCGGAGCAGTGACGACGATCGACACCCGGCTCAACATTCGTTCTGGCCCTGCCAACAGCTCCCCGATCGTCGGCAAGGCAGCCAGCGAAGAGCCGCTTGCCGTCGCAGCCCGCAGCAGCGACAACCTCTGGCTTTTGATCGTGCGGGCCGACCTCCCTGCCGGAGCAGGCTGGGTTGCGGCCGAACTGGTCACCCTGGAAGGCGCTGTCGGCGACCTGCCGGTGGCAACCGACACATTTGAGGAGACTGCTGCGCAAGAAGCCCCTGCGAGCTGGCTCCCTACTGCGACCGCTGAAGCTGCGATACCGGCCCCCCGACAGGCTTCGACGGGGCTCGACGGCACCCTTGTTTTTCAAAACGGGCGCGGCGCACTCTACGTGTACGACCTGGCAAGGGGCTCTGTGCGTTACCTGACCAGCGGCTTTGACCCGGATATCAGCCGGGATGGCAGCAAGGTCACCTTCGTGCGCGACGGGGTGTACACCATCCAGATCGACGGGACAGGCGAACGCCTGCTCCACCGCAGCGAACTGGTGACCTCCCCCAAGTGGAGCCCGGACGGCCAACGTGTGGTCTTCAGCCGGCTGCTGGGGGAGTACAAATGTTGGGACACCGAATTCTTCGGGTGTGTCAGCGTCAAGGAGCTCTCTGGCCGCTTTCCAGGTGCGCCGCCAGCCATTCTTCAATCCATCTTCTTGAGCGGCTACGACCGCATCTCGCTGCCCAATTTTGGCCTGTCTCGGGTCGACGCTGACGGCAAAGAATTTCGGGATGTGGCGGCGCTTGACTCTGCGATGGCCCCTGATTGGAGCGACGGCGGGATCGTCTATCAATCCAAGGCGGGCCTTGAGGTGACCGACGACACCGCCGACGCCGACACCCGGTCGGTACAAAATGCGCACTGGGACTGGGACCCGGACTGGGCACCCGACGGTGGGCGCATCGTTTACCAGTCCAAGGAGGGATCCCACTGGGAAATTTTTGGCATCTCTCCGGACGGAAGCGGGGTCTTTGCTTTGACCCGACCGGTCACAACCTTGGTCGACGAACTGCCCAGCAATGTAGCCCCTGCTTTCAGCCCCACTGGCCAACAGATCGTCTATTTGAGCAATCGCGACGAGGAGAACGACGCAGGTCCCTGGCGGCTCTGGGTGATGGCAGCAGATGGCAGCAACCAGCGTCCACTGCCGATCGAAATTGAAATTTCTTATGGGTACGGTGGAGAGCAAGTTGTCAGCTGGGGACCGTGATCCATCTGGAAAAAATCAGGCTGGGGCGATGTTTGCCCCAGCCTTTTTAATTGGAGTCTCCCACGATCTGGCGCTGCAATTTCTGGAGAGGCGTCACCCCGTGGTTGATTGCCACAGGACGCAACTCGGGGTTCAGGACCACGGTAGCCGGCACCGTCATGATGCCGTACAGGTCAGCGAGCGCTCGCTGTTCGATGGCGTCGAGCTTGTGCACGGCGACATCCAGCCGGGCTTGCAGCTGGGCCAGAATTGGGGTCTGCTGCAGCCGGCACTGCGCACACTCATGGGTCGTGAAATAGAGGACAGCAGGTTTTCCGCCTTGCACAGCAGGTGGCACTGCTGGGGGGGCTTTCTGCAACCCTTGGAGCTGGCGCTGCTGCCAATGGCGCCAAAGCCCATAAAGAAGCACTGCTGCCAGAGCGATTGCAGCAACGATCAGCACTCTTTCCAACATGGCACACTCCTTTTTAGGATTGCTTGGTTTTGACAGCAGCCGGCCAGGAGGGCAGCACGGGGGTCACGCCGAGCCTCCCCAGCTGGTAGAAAAGAAAGCAGCCCGCACAGAACCCCAGAAACAGGTTGACCGCAGCCAGGGCCACGACCAGCCAGGCCAGCGTCCAGCCAGCGACGGGCAACGCACCCCAGAGCAGCCCTGTGCTGGCCAACAGAAAAAGTCCGCCGAGCCCCTGGGCAAAGAGATGGGGGCGAAGGTCATCCTTGCGTAGATCAGGATGGAGCCAGCCCTGCGGCGCGATCAGCCGGGTATAGACAAGTTTGAACAGCCCAGCCTGCGGCCATATCGTGCCGACCAGCATCACTGCGGCCACGGCGGCGACCAGCCCGCTCGCGTCCAGGAGAAAGGCCACCACCACCAGGCCGATGATCGCGGCCTGGTTAAAACGCAGAGCAGTATAATCGACGTTCATTGGTCTCTCCTTTGCAAATGAGCAGGGAGGAGCCCCCTGCTCAGCCAAACAGCCCCAGGCTGACATATTTGCTGCCGTCGTCGGGCAGCACGGTCACGATGCAACCTTTTTGTACCTGGTGGGCCAGCGCTACCGCCACTTGCACAGCTGCACCGGCGCTGATCCCGACGAAGAGCCCGCCAGTTCGGGCCAGCTGCTGGGTCATTGCCCAGGCATCTTCGCTGGCCACCCTCCAGAAACGGTCCGGGAGGCCGGCATCGTAGATCCCCGGCACGATCGCACTTTCCAGATGCTTCAACCCCTCGATCACCGCAAGCTCGTCCTCGGGCTGCACAGCGACCAGTTCGATCGCTGGGTTGCATTCCTTCAGATAGCGTCCGGTCCCCATGAATGTTCCGGTCGTGCCCAGCCCGGCCACAAAATGGGTCACCCCTTCGGCGCTTTGCTGCCAGATTTCCGGGCCCGTCGTCGCATAATGCGCCTGCCAGTTGGCAGGGTTGTTGTACTGGTTGGTGTAGACATACCGTTCGGGGGCAGCGGCCACAATGGCGCGTACGGTTTCGATCGCGCCGTCTGAGCCTTCCAGCGGGTCTGATTCGATCAAGGTGGCCCCGTAGGCCTTGACCAGCGCCTTGCGTTCGGCGCTGACGTTGGCTGGCATGACCAGCTGTACCGCATAGCCCTTGACCGATCCGATCAAGGCCAGCGCGATGCCTGTGTTGCCCGAGCTGCTGTCGATCAAAATTTTGCCGGGTGTCAGCTGGCCAGAACGCTCGGCCTCTTCGACCATACGCAACGCGGCGCGCGCTTTGATGGAGCCGCCGGGGTTGGTCCATTCCGCCTTGGCCAACAATCTGACCGAATTCGGCACCCCCTGCCGATGGGCAAATTCGCTCAAATCCAACAGGGGGGTGTTGCCGATCTGGGCCAGGATCGTGCTGGCGGCTGGGATGCTGCGTTCAAGCGTGCGAAGCATGGCCGGGTTCTCCTCTCAGACAGCAACCTGTTCGATGCTCTGTTCGCGTGCTGGGAAACCACAAAACTGTTCGTAGTCGATCAGCTGGGTCACGGTGGCATGGTCCCCGCAGAGCGGGCAGTCCGGGCTGCGCTGCACCTTGAGCGTGCGGAAACTCATGTCGAGCGTGTCGACCATCAGCAGCTGGCCCACCAACGGTTCGCCCACACCCAGGATCAGCTTGATCGCTTCGATCGCCTGGATGGAGCCGACGATCCCGGGCAGCACGCCGAGCACACCGGCTTCGGCGCAGCTGGGCACTTCGCCGGGCGCAGGTGGTTCCGGGTAGAGACAGCGGTAGCAGGGGCCGCCGCGGAGCCCTTGCTCCGGGGAATCCGGCAGATAGACAGTTGCCTGGCCCTCGAACATAAAGATGCTGCCGTCGACCAGCGGTTTGCCCAGCATGTGGCAGGCGTCATTGACCAGGTAGCGGGTGGGGAAGTTGTCTGAACCGTTGAGCACAATGTCGTACTGGCGGAGGATCTCCAAGGCATTGTCGCTGGTCAAAGGGGCGTTGTGTGGCACAACCTTGACATCTGGGTTGATGTCGCGGATGCGGTCGGCGGCCGACTCCACCTTGGGGCGGCCGACATCCTTGTTGCCGTGCAGCAGCTGCCGCTGCAGATTGGAGACATCGACGACATCAAAATCGACGATGCCGAGTGTGCCGACGCCGGCAGCTGCCAGGTACATAGCAGCCGGGCTGCCCAGCCCGCCAGCCCCGATCAGCAACACTTTGGCTTCCAGCAGCTTGATCTGGCCAGCCTCGCCCACCTCTTTGAGCAAGGTGTGGCGTGAATAGCGCAGCCGTTGATCGTCGCTCAGGATACGCGGCACCGTAAAGCGAAAGCCGACGTTTTTCCAGCCGTTGAAACCGCCGATCATCGAGGTCACTCGGGTGTAGCCCATCTCTTTGAGGTTGCGGGCAGCCAGCAACGAACGCACACCGCCCGCGCAGTAGACCACGACGGGCGCATTCCGGTCGGGCTGGTGCTGTTCGATCTGCAACTCCAGGTAGCCGCGCGGGATGAAGATCGCGCCGGGCAGGTGTCCCTGCACAAACTCGTCGCGCTCGCGAACGTCGACGATTGTCACCGGATGGCGGGCATCGATCTGTTGTTTGACCTGGTGTGCGGTGAGCTCGGGCACCTCACGGCGGGCCCGGTCGAGCAGCTGGTCTCGGTTGAGCGCTGTCATCGGTCACCCCTCTCCGCCAGCCATTGCCGGCACGATCGAGACCTTGTCCCCTTCGCGCACAGGTGTATGCAGCCCCTGCAAACCCCGAATTTCGTCGTCGTTGACAAAGACATTGATGAATCGTTTGACGTTGCCATCGTCGTCGAGCAGCCGGTCGGCTACGCCCGGGTACTGGGCATCGACCGCCTGGATCAGCGTGCCGATGTCGGTGCCGGTCGCCTCCACCTTGGCCAGCCCGCCGGTCAGTCGGCGCAGGGGGGTGGGTACATAGACTGTCGCCATAAATTGAGTCCTCTTTCTTTGCTCCAAAAAAAAACGAGCCATCCGGGGATGTGCTCGGCAAAATCCGTTTTTGGGTGATGAACAGCGTGCAGAAACGTGTCTAGCAGAAAACTGTCACAATCAATTCTGTTCAGATTTGCCTGGGCGCATCCTCTCCTGTTGGCGGTCAGCGGGAAACGGCCAGCGCCTTGCTGGCTGTCCCCGCTATCGACACAAGCACGTCAGTTGTGATGCCTTCTGGCAAAGCTGTTTCTGCATTTTCAGTCAATTTCTGAATTTCAGCCATTTGAAGATAGTTCAGATGGCATTTTCCAGTATAGTCAGAGCGCCGCTGCTGTCAAGCTGAAGGATTGGCTGTACGGTATAATTCCTTCCACTTGACGGCAGCTCCCCCCCGACAATTGGCCAGGTTTCCCCAGATGGCGTACAATCGAACGCAGATTGCTTGTATCCACTCTTCACCTGGTCAGGAAATGCTCCATGACACCTGCCTATTCGATTCAATCGTTGTTGGCCGCCCGCCAGTTTGTTGCACCGCAGCGGGTGGGAGATCGTCTTTATTTTATCAGTGACCTCTCTGGCCGCCTGAGCCTGTATACCATGCGGGTCGGCGGCAGTGTCCCCGAGCCGTTGGTCCCACCCGATCTGGCGCTGCCCAACCCCCATCTGCTGGAGGGGGCGGTGGTTTTTTGTGTGCTGCCTGCGCTCGGCCAGATCTTGTTGATGCTCGACTGTGACGGCGACGAGAACTACCAGCCCGTCTTTGTCCCGATCGACGGCGGCCTGCCCGTGCCGATCTTTGGAGATCGCTTCAGCGGCCAGCAAGTTCTTTGTTCGGCCTGCGACCCCCAGCAGGGGTTGGCCTTGTTCAATGTAGACCCACGGCGCTCCCCATGGTTGGAGTCCTTTCGTGCCGATCTGGCGACACGGGAGTTGACCAGCCTGGGAAGCAGCCTCTACGGCAACGCTCCTGTGGGCCACGACGCCCCAATGGACATGGTTCTGTTGGCGGACCAGTACACAGCCGGCGATGTCGTCTGGTATCTCTGGCGCAAGGGGGAGAGCGAACGCCAACTGTTGTATGGGACGCCGCTGGAAAAGCGGATACCTGGAGAGCCGATCGTGCCCAACGGGCTCGGCAGTGCCCAGATTGTCGACGACAGAGGGGTGCTGTTGATCTCGGCACTTTTTTCTGACACCTATGGGTTGGGCTACCTGTCTCTGCAAGACCCTACAGAGGTGTTGCCGGTCAGTGTCCAGGGCACGCGCCACAGTGGAGTGGGTGAACTGGTTGGGCTGCACGCGGCGCCTGACCAGCACTACCGGCTGGTCTACAACATCGACGGCGCCTCCTGGGTTTACATTGGCCACTTTGACCGCGACCTTCTGCAGTTCGAGGTCGACCAGCTGCTGGTCGGCGAAGAGGAGTTCAGCGACGGGGTCCTCGAATCGTTCAGCACAGACCCTGTCTCCCGCTCCCATGTGCTCTCTTTTTCGACGGCGACCTCGCCTTCACAGCTTTATGTGGTAGAGCCCGATGGCAGCGTGCAGCGTCAGACCCACGAGCGGTTGTTGGGGATTCCCCGTCGGCTGTTGGCAGTGGGAGAAGAGGCCTCCTACCTTTCGCACGACGGGCTGCGCATCTCCGCCCGCCTCTACTTGCCGGCGGCTGAGCTGGGCTTTGTGGGGCCGCGCCCGGTGATCTTTTACATCCACGGCGGCCCACAGAGCCAGGAACGGCCCGATTTCACCTGGTTTTCGATGCCGCTCATCCAATTTTTCACGCTCAACGGCTTTGCCGTGTGGGTGCCGAATGTGCGGGGCAGCGCCGGCTATGGGCTGGCGTACATGAAGCGGGTGGACCAGGACTGGGGAGGGCAGGATCGGCTCGACCATGTCGCTGCCTTCGAGCGGCTGCGCCAGGACAGCCGGCTGGACATGGCGCGCGCCGGCGTGATGGGGCGCTCCTACGGCGGGTACATGACCCTGATGCTGGCTGGGCGTCACCCCGAGCTCTGGAAGGCGGCCTGCGACATGTTTGGGCCTTCCAACCTCCTGACCTTTCTGGATCGCATCCCAGAAGCCTGGAAGACCTACTTCACCCTGGCGATCGGCCACCCGAATCACGACCACGACCTGTTGGTCGAGCGATCTCCCAGCACCTATCTGCACCAGATCGCCTGTCCGCTACTTGTTCTGCAGGGTGCCAACGACCCACGGGTGGTCGAACAGGAGTCGAGCGACGTCGTTGAGCGGCTGCGCAGCCAGGGCAAACGGGTCGACTACGTAGTCTACCCCGACGAAGGGCACGATGTCCTCAAATACCCCAACAAAGTGGACTGCTACAGCCGGATCACCGAATTTTTCCGCATGCATCTGCAGCCCTGAGTCTGCGGGCGTGGGTTGCCTGCAGAGAGATCGCGCAGGCACACTCCAGGCGGACAGCCCGTTTGGACAAAGGCGCCGAACGCGACGGCTGCCGAGCGATGTCGCTCGGCAGCCTGCTTACCCTGACTGTGCACGATTGTGCACGATGTCCCTACACTACTGATTGGCGTCGGCCCAGGTCTGGATCAACGTATCGTAGGAAATGGTCTCCGGCGCGCCCTTTTCGTCTTCCAGTTTCGGATAAGGGGCACCGGGCTGGTCGAACCAGTACTGGGCATCCTGTTCCGGGTTCAACTTGGGCGAGCATTCCTTCAGACCAGCGCGCTCGAGGCGGGCCAGCACGTCATCCTGTGCGGCGGCCAGGCTGTCCATGGCTTCCTGGGCTGTCTTCTCGCCGGTGATGGCCGGGGCGATATTCTGCCACCAGAGCTGCGCCAGCTTGGGATAGTCAGGAACGTTGGTGCCGGTCGGCGTCCACTGCACACGGGCTGGCGAGCGATAGAATTCGATCAGACCGCCGTACTTGGCAGCGTTTTCGGTGAAGTAGTCGCTGCGGATGTCGCTGTCGCGGATGAAGGTCAAGCCGACGATGCTCTTCTTGAGCGAAGTGGTTTTGGCGGTCACGAACTGGGCATAGAGCCAGGCGGCGGCCCGGCGGTCAGCCGGCGTGCTGTTGAGCAGCGTCCACGAACCGGCGTCCTGGTAGCCCAGTTTCATCCCTTCCTGCCAGTAGGCGCCGTGTGGGCTGGGAGCCATGCGCCACTTGGGGGTGCCATCTTCGTTCATGACAGCCAGCCCAGGCTGGGTCATGTCGGCGGTGAAGGCTGTATACCAGAAAATCTGCTGCGCGACGTTGCCCTGAGCGGGCACCGGGCCTGCTTCCGAGAAGGTCATCCCAGCGGCTTCTGGGGGAGCGTAGGCCTTGAGCCAGTCGATGTATTTCTGCAGAGAATAGACTGCAGCCGGGCCGTTGACATCGCCGCCCCGTGTGACGGAGGAGCCAGCCGGGGAGCAGCCTTCGACGCGGATCCCCCACTCGTCGACAGGGTTGCCGTTCGGAATGCCAGGGTCGCCGTTGCCAGCCATGGAGAGCCAGGCATCGGTGAAGCGCCAGCCCAGCGACGGGTCTTTTTTGCCGTAGTCCATGTGCCCATAGACCTTCTGCCCGTCGATCGTGCCATCGCCGTTCACCTTGTTGGTGAAAAAGTCGGCGATATCTTCGTAGGCACTCCAGTTGACCGGCACGCCCAGCTCATAGCCGTAGGCATCCCGGAACTGCTGTTGGATATCTGGGTTGGTGAACCAGTCGTAGCGGAACCAGTAAAGGTTAGCGAACTGCTGGTCGGGCAGCTGGTACATCTTGCCGTCGGGGGACGTGGTGAAGCTCTTGCCGATGAAGTCGTCTACATCTAGCGTGGGCAGGGTGACGTCCTTGCCTTCACCAGTCATGTAGTCGGAGAGCGGCACGACAAACCCATAGCGGAAGTGGGTGCCGATCAGGTCAGAGTCGTTGACGTAGGCGTCATAGATATTCTGGCCGGACTGGAACTGCGTCTGCAACTTCTCGATGACATCGCCTTCCTGGATCAGGTCGTGGGTGAGGTTGATCCCAGTGATCTCCGAGAAGGCCTTGGCCAGGACATTCGCCTCATACTCATGGGTCGCGATGGTTTCGGAGACGACGTTGATGCTCATGCCGCGGTAAGGGGCAGACGCCTGGATGAACCATTTCATCTCTTCCATCTGCTCTTCTTTGCTGAGTGTGCTGGGCTGGAACTCTTCGTTCACCCATTTCTCAGCGGCGGCCAGCAGCGCTGCATCGTCGCTGGCTGGGGCAGCAGCTTCTCCCTCGGCGGCGGGTGCGGCCGGGGCTGCCGCCGGGGCAGTTGCGCCGCCGCAGGCGGCCAGCACCAGGCTGACGAGCATCAGCAGGCTGATCCACGTCAATCTGGTGCTTCTTTGTCTTGGTTTTTTCATGTTGTTCTCCTTCGAACGGATGTGATGAAAAATAGACTTCCGTACAGCTTACCGCTGCCCGCCGGGAAGGTATCGACGGAGAGCCGGATTCGTCAACAGGGAGTGGCGACGCTGCTACCCCCAGCGTAGAACCAAAACCATCCAGAGCGCGCAGAGAGCGACGGCCCCGAGCTGCGTCGCGTCAGTGGCCAGCAGCCAGGCCAGGTTGATCAGCGCACAGACGATCAGCCCGATATAGAGTCGATCCCCGCGCGTCGTCTCGATCGGCAGAAACCCCTTGCGGGCATAGGAGGGGTTGCGTGCGCCGAGCAACGCCATCGAGGCCAGCATCAAAAACACCGCTCCAAAAAACAACGCTGTCGGCGTTGTCCACGCCATCCATTCCAGTGGGCCACCCATCTGAGACTCCTCCGGGTCAGCGGGCTCTGGGCTACACGCGCCCCAGAGCAAACCCTTTTGCAATATAGTTGCGGACAAAATAGATCACCAGCGCCCCCGGGAGAATCGTGAGCACCCCAGCAGCAGCCAACAGCCCCCAGTCGATCCCGCTGGCACTGACCGTGCGCGTCATCGTTGCTGCGATCGGTTTGGCGTTGACCGTGGTCAAGGTGCGGGCCAGCAGCAATTCCACCCAGCTGAACATGAAGGTAAAAAAGGCCGTCACGCCGATCCCACTCCGGATCAAGGGCAGAAACAGTCGAAAAAAGAAGCGGGGGAAGCTGTAGCCGTCGATCGCGGCGGTCTCGTCGATCTCTTTGGGCACCCCGGACATGAACCCTTCCAGAATCCAGACTGCCAGCGGCACATTGAAGAGCATGTGTGCCAGCGCGACGCCCAGGTGTGTGTCAAACAGCCCAATGTTCTGATAGAGCTGAAAAAAGGGCAACAAAAACACTGCGGCTGGCGCCATGCGGTTGGTCAGCAGCCAAAAAAACAGATGGTTGTCGCCGAGAAAATTGTAGCGCGAAAAGGCATAGGCGGCTGGCAGCGCCACAGCCACCGACATCACCGTGTTCAACACGGTGTAGGCAATCGAGTTCAGGTATCCCGAATACCAGGCTGGGTCGGTAAAAATCTGGAGATAATTGTCGAAGGTTGGGGCATTCGGCAGCAGCGTCAGACCTCCCAAGATCTCGTTGTTGGTCTTGAGCGACATGTTGATCAGCCAGTAGATCGGCAGCATCAACAGCACAAAATAGACCAAAACAGCCGTACCCCGCCATGAAATCTGAACTTTGCTTTTCACAGACACACGCTCCCTTCACCCGCTATCGGCCCCCTTGGCGGCCGCTATTTGCGCCCGGCACGCAGAATCGCCGTGTAAAAAACAAAACACAAAATCTGGATCAACAAGAAATAGATCAACGAGAAGGCAGAGCCGTTCCCCAGATCGAACTGGCCGATCGCGATATTGGAGAGATAGATGCTCAAAAAGGTGGTCGCCGTGCCAGGGCCGCCGCCGGTCACCACAAACGGTTCGGTGTAGATCATAAAGCTGTCCATAAAACGAAGCAGCACGGCGATCAGCAGCACACCCCGCAGCTTGGGCAGCTGGATGTACCAGAAGATCGACCACAGCCTGGCGCCGTCGATGCGCGCAGCCTGGTAGAAGGGGTCGGGGATGGCACGCAGCCCTGCGTAGCAGAGCAGGGCGACCAGCGGCGTCCAATGCCAGACATCCATCACCAGCACCGTGATCCAGGCGTCGCGCGGCTCCAGCGTGTAGTTGTAGGAGAGCCCCAGGATGTTGTTGACGAAATAGCCGCCCAGGCCGATGTCAGCTCGGCCAAAAATCTGCCAGATGGTGCCGACCACATTCCACGGAATCAACAGGGGCAGGGCGATCAGGACCAGACTGAGCGAAGCCTGCCAGCCTTTGGCGGGCAATGCCAGCGCCACCGCAATTCCCAGCGGGATCTGAATGAGCAGCACTTGAAACGAAAAGAGCAGATTGCGCCAGAACGCAGCGTGCAGATCTGGGTTGCGCACGGTGTCGATAAACCACTCGTTCCCGACCCAGACACGCTGTCCGGGCCCCAGAATATCTTGCACGGAGTAGTTCACCACGGTCATCAGGGGCAGGATGGCGCTGAACGCCACCGAGAGGACGACCGGCAACACAAGCAGCCAGGCGCGGTGATTCACGGTCTTCTGCACGGCTTCTCCCCCCCTGCGTGGTTGTGACAACGGTCAAGATACACGGCGTTTGCCCCTTTTATACAGCCATCCCGTTGCGATAAATCCGCAGCCGTTCTGCGGGAAAGTGCAGCCAGCCAGGCCCCAGGCTGGCTGTGGCCTCTTCAGCAAGTTTGGCTTTGATCCTCTGGGCTGTCCCTGCAAGTTCGGCAGTGACAATCTGATAGTTGCCCAGATCTTCGACCCGTGTGACATGCACGGGAAGGGCACCTGGGGCTGCGACGGTGCTGTACCGCACGAACTCAGGTCGAATCCCGATCGACAGCTCATCCCCTGCTGCCAGGTGCAGCGCGCCGGCGTCGACCTGCAGCGGCTGGTCGCCGACACAGACGCGACCGTCGACCAGCCGGGCTGGCAACAGGTTCATGCCGGGCGATCCGATAAAATAGCCGACAAAGGTGTGGGCGGGGCGCTCGAAGAGCTCCTGGGGGGTGCCTACTTGCACGACGCTGCCTTCATACATGACGACAACCTGGTCGGCAAAGGTCAACGCCTCGGTCTGGTCGTGGGTGACATAGATCAACGTCAACTTGAACTGACGGTGAATCTGCTTGAGTTTGCTGCGCAGCACCAGCTTGAGCTGCGGGTCGATGACCGTCAGCGGTTCGTCGAACAAGATGGCCGCCACATCGCTGCGCACCAACCCGCGCCCCAGCGAGATCTTCTGTTTGATGTCAGCGCTCAGACCGCTGGCGCGACGTCTGAGATCCTCGGTGAGGTCGAGTTGTTCGGCAATCTCTTGAACCCGACGGGTGACTTCGGGCGGTCGCACGCCGCGGTTGCGCAGCGGGAACGCCAGGTTGTCGAAGACGGTCATGGTGTCGTAGATCACAGGGAATTGAAAGACCTGCGCAATGTTGCGCCGCTCCGTCGGCAGCTCGGTCACATCCTTGCCGTCGAAGAGCACCTGACCCTGGGTCGGTTGGATCAGGCCAGAGATGATGTTGAGCAGAGTGGTCTTTCCACAACCGGAAGGGCCCAGCAGGGCATAGGCACCGCCATCTTCCCAGGTCATCTCCAGCGGACGAACCGCATAGTCTTCAGGTTTGCCCGGTTGGGAATGATAGCTGTGTGCCAGGCCACGCAATTTTACTTCTGCCATCAGGCTCGCTCCTTGCGTTGGTCAGCCGTGCGCGGCGGTGAAGCGGCCAAAGCCCCCGAGGCGGTAAAGACAAAGAGGCGATGCGGGTCAAGATAGAGCCTGGCCTGCTGTTCGTAGCTGAAATTGTGGATGCCTGACAGTTGTGCGATCAGGTGAAATTCGCCGCCGCTGCCGTCGCGATGGTCGGCATGCACGATGGTTTCTGAGCCGCTCAGCTCTGCCAGCTCGATCCAGGCTGGGATCTCGATTTCCCTGCCCAGGTGTGCCTCCATGGCGACATGATGGGCGCGCACCCCCAGCCAATAGGTGCCGCCGGGCAGCCCAGCCATGTGTGGGGGCAGCGGAAAACGGATGTCCCCTGAAAGAAGCGCCAGCCCCCCTTCAAAAACCGCCGGAAGAATATTCAACGGCGGGTCGCTGAAGACCTCCCCCACCCGCCGCTGTGCTGGCTGGTGATAGACAGCCAGCGTCGGGCCGATCTGCAAGAGATCCCCTTTGTCCAAGACGGCGGTCACCCCGCCCATCAACAACGCTTCCAGCGGTTCAGTGGTGGAGTAGACCACGATCGCGTTGCGCCGCGCAAAGATCTGGCCAAGCTCGGCACGCAATTCCTCACGCAATTTGTAGTCGAGGTTGACCAGGGGTTCGTCCAACAAGAGCAAGGGGGCCTGCTTGACCAACGCACGGGCGATCGCTGTACGCTGCTGTTGCCCGCCAGACAACGCAGCAGGCAGCCGGTCAAGCAGATGGCCGATGCGCATCATCTCTGCCGTTTCCCGCACACGCCGCTGGATCTCATCGTTGCTGAATTTTTTTTGCAGGCGCAGCGGCGAGGCGATGTTCTCAAAAACAGTCAGAGAGGGATAGTTGATGAACTGCTGGTAGACAAAAGCGACGTTGCGCTGTTGAACCGGGCGCCCGGTGACATCCTGGCCGTCCACCAACACCTGCCCTGTCGTCGGGCGGTCCAGGCCAGCCATCACACGCATCAACGACGTCTTTCCTGCCTGAGTGGGGCCGAGCAACACGTTCAACCCCGGCTCCAGCGCCATGCTCATCGAATACAGATGCGACTCGCCGTTGACTTCCCGGGTGACCGCTTCCAGCACAAGCTTCATGGTGTCTCTGCCCTGGCCTTTTGCAGAGCACAAAGAGGGGCGTGGATCGGTAGCATCGCTTAAAACCACCTTTCTTGTCTTTTGGCTTGACTTGCTCCCAACGATACCATGCGTCGCCGCAGCTGTCAAAATGCTCTCCAAACCAAAAATCGGCTCCTTTGCAAAATCGCGTGCCCGGCTGCTAAAATAAATCAGCTGTCCGCGAAGCGTCCCTGCAGCCCGCCATCCCAACCGACAAGGAGCCCCAGCAGATGTCCTTTCAAATCGACCAGCAAGTACAGACCTGCGATTTCGTCAACCTGCGCTCGGCTCCCGGCCATCTGGGCAACCCGCCCCCTGCGGTCCTGGCCGTGCTGCCCGAGGGCACCCTCTGCACCGTCACCGGTTCGGTCCAGCTGGCCGATGGGCTGGCCTGGTGGCCTGTCCGGGTCACCTTGGCCAATGGCCAACTCTGCTCTGGCTGGGCAGCCGAGCGGGTCGGCAAATTTCAGCTGCTGGCCAGCCGCCCAGCCCCTGTGCCGCCGGTTCAGCCCCCGCCGGTTCAGCCCCCGCCGGTTCAGCCCCTGCCGGTTCAGCCCCTCCCAGGGGCTGGGCATGTCGCGCGCGCCAACCGCCTGGGCTTCTACCTGCACGACACCAACAACGATGCAGGCCTTTGGGATGCCATCAGCCAGGTGCAGCCGCCGACGATCCTGATCCACCACGACGCCTTCAACGACATGCTGCTTGCCGAGATCCGCAGCAGACGCTCGCCCGACAGCTTCATCGTCGGACGTTGGTATCTGGAAAACAACCAACAGACCGCCATGTTGGAAAGCGGGGATCCTGAAGGGGAGGGGCGCCGTCTGGCCGAACGGATTCTGACCTATGATTTTGAAAAGTTCAAGCGCCGTACCCAGAGCGGGCGTCTGTTCATCGACGCCTGGATGAGCCTCAACGAGTCTCTGCCCGGCCCTGCATCGGGGAGTTTTCGCGAGAATCCGGCCCGTTTTCGGACGCTCTATGCCGCCTACGATCGCTTCCAGGTCGCCTTCCGTGACCGTCTGGTTGCGGAGGGCATCGAGGCAGTTGCCTTCAACTTTGCTGCCGGCAACTTCAGCGAAGCTGCCCACTATCTGGACTATTTTCCACGCACGCTGGCCACCCACACCTATCTGGGCTTCCACGAATATGGATGGCCCTCGCTCATTCCGGGCAGCGGCACCCACACAGGCGCGGGCCTCTACCGTGCCGTGCTTCGCCATGCACGCCGGAGCGACGGCCACCGCCACCAGATCCTCATCACCGAGGCCGGTCTGACCCGCGCCTACGGCACCTCCTTCCACGACGAAGGCTGGCTCAACCAGGCCCAGCCGCTGGACGAGAATACCTACTGGGCGTCGCTGGCCTGGTACAACACACTCCTCGACCAGGACGAGGTCTTGGGCGCCTGTCTCTATCAGGTGGGACATCGAGGCGACTGGGCCACCTTCCGCCACCTGGGCGTAGACAACGCCGGGCGCCCGCTGCATCTGATGGAGCGAATCGCAGACCTGCGTACCCAGAGCGCTGCCCGCGCGGTTGCGCCAGCTGCGGCCGCTGCACCAGCAGCCCTGCCCCATCCCGCCGGCCTGCTCCAGCTGGCTGGCCAGGTGACCCTGGACGGCAACGCTGTCGCCGGGGTCGGGGTACGCCTCGTCGGAGATCTGGCGACCCTCGGGGCCGTACGCGGCGCGGCGATCGTGGCACCCGGCGCAGTGACCTGGTCTCGCCAGGTCACCGGGTTCAGCGGCACAGTGCGCACAGCCTGGGATCGTTTTGTGGCTGGCCATGTGGCTGGCCTGACCTGGGATGACTTTCGGCGGCTGGCACCGATCGTCAACCCGTCGCTGGCCGCGCAGAAGGGACGCTTTGCCGCGGAACAGCTCTATCTTCTACCCGAGAACGCCGCAGCCGCGCCTACCTTTTTGTGGGACCGCAGGGTGGCAGGGTACCGCGGCACGCTCTACCAGTGTTGGCTAGACCTGGTGCAGGGCAAAGTGCTCGGGTTCGGCTTCCTCTCCTTCCGGAGACAGTTCCTTGCCTACAACCCGATTCTTGCCCGCACCGCCGGTCGGCTGACAGCCGACCAGGAGTACCTCCTGCCCAGGACGGTAGGGATCGACCTGCTCTCTTTGAGCACGACCACGAACGCCGCAGGGCGATTTCGCTTTGCCAGCCTCCCCGTCGGGAGCTATCGGGTCGAGGTCACAGATCCTCAGCCCTTTGCCCTCCCCTGCACGCTCGTCGCCGACACCACCCTCGACCTGGCGCTGCCGGTCCTTTGACCCAGACTCCCCTTCCGCTCGGCTGGCACGCTGGCGCCCCCTTCTGGTATACTGCCAGAAAGCGGATGCACAACCGGGTGCGTTTGCCTGGGTCCGGGTTGACCCCAGACAAATTTTGTGGAAGGGCTGGCAAAAAGGATTCGACCATGCGTTTTTTTGTGTTGCGCTGTGCACTGGTTCTGTGGCTGCTGCTGAGCGGCTGTGCCGGCCCCAATGGAGAAGACGCGCTTCCTGCTGCGAGCGAGAGCCTCACCAGGCTTGCCAGCGACGGCGGCCACTTTCAGGTCAGCTTCACCAGCGAGCTCGACCCGATCGCGATCAACCAGCTGCATCGCTGGACGCTGCAAGTCGCGGCCGAGGACGGCACACCGGTCGAGGGGGCAACGATCTCGGTGAAGGGGGAGATGCCCGAACATGGCCATGGGATGCCGACTCAACCCCAGATGACCGCCGATCTTGGGGGGGGCGCGTATCGGATCGAGGGAATGCGCTTCCAGATGGGTGGCGAGTGGACCGTCACCTTCACGATCGCGGCAGACGGCGTCCAGGACAGTGTGACGTTTCACCTGAAGCTTTAGCCGCTATGCGGACCCCAGCGTGCGTTCCTTGGTTCTTGGCCGCCATCCTCTGCGTGGGGCTGCTGGTCTCCTGCGGTCCATCCAGCGACCCGGCCGGCTGGACAGACGAAGAAGTCGCTCTGCTGCGTTCGCTGTCGCTGGCTGCGCTGCCCCCACTGCCCCCAGACCCCTCCAACAGCGTCGCCGATCGGCCGGAGGCAGCTGCGCTTGGCCGACAGCTTTTTTTCGATACCCGTTTCAGCGCGGACGGCACAGTCTCCTGTGCCTCCTGCCACATGCCCGCCCATTTCTTTACCGACGCTCGCCCTTTTGGCGTCGGGGTCGGGGTGATCCCGCTCAACACGATGAGTCTGGTCGGTGCCTCGTACAGCGATTGGCAGACCTGGGATGGCAAGAACGACAGCCAGTGGTCGCAAGCTCTGATTCCGTTGGAGAACCCTTTGGAGCATGGCGGCACCCGAGCGCAGTATGCACAGGTGATCGCCGAGCACTATCGCGCCGAGTACGCTGCGCTGTTTGGCCCGCTGCCCGACCTGGCTGACCGCCAGCGGTTTCCGCTCTGGGCGGGTCCGGTCGCAGACCCGGTGGCGGCGGCGTCCTGGGCCGCTATGGCGACTGCGGACCAGGACGCCGTCAACCGAATCTTTGCCAACATCGGCAAGTTGCTGGCCGCCTACGAACGGACGCTGCTGCCCCAGCCGGCACGGTTTGACCGCTATGTGGCCTCGCTCGACGATCCGGAGCCATCTCAGGAGGCTCCCCTCCTCAGCGACGAGGAAATCGCTGGTCTGCGCATTTTTATCGGCCAGGGAGCGTGCACCCAATGTCACAACGGGCCGCGCTTGACCAACGACGCCTTCCACAACACAGCGGTGCCTGGCGCGCCGGGTGTCCCCCTCCAGCCCGGGCGAGTCGACGGGGTGGCCAAGGTGCAGGCAGATCCCTTCAACTGTCTGGGGCCCTACAGCGACGCTGCCCCCGAACAGTGCACAGCATTGCGGTTTATGGTAACTGACCCGGCTGGGCTGGTGGGCAGCATGAAGACGCCGACGCTGCGCAACGTCGCCGAGACTGCCCCCTACATGCACACAGGCCAGTTTGCCACGCTGGCAGAGGTGGTCGAACATTACAACGGCGGCGGCTATTCGCTGCAGGGACACAACGAGCTGAAACCCCTTGGGCTCTCGCCCGAGGAAGCCAGCCAGCTTGCTGCATTTCTGCGCACACTGACCGCCGAAGCCCGCTAGATCTCCTCGCTGGCCTGTGCGGGGGGAGAGGCCAGATCGCCCTGGCTGCGGACAAAATATGTTGGATTCGACGGCGGTCGCAGTTCCCGCCTTATCAAAACAGAGGAGTCGATCTGTGTCCAGCCATTCCCAAATTGTCCGCCGCGTGCCCCCCCCCTCGCACCCCGCTCCCCCTCCTTTGACCCGCACTGCGGTCGTGGTGGTAGCTCTTTATATCGGTGCCCAGATGCTGTCCGACCTGACCAGCCTCAAAATCGGCCTGATTGCCGGGCTGGCAGTCGATATGGGGACATTCATCTACCCGATCACCTTCACCCTGCGCGATGTGGCGCACAAGACGATCGGCAAACGGCACACCCAGCTGCTGATCTGGCTGGCTGCGGCGGTCAATCTTTTTGCTGTGGCCTACTTCTGGTGGGTCGGCGGCGTGCCCGGCGACCCTGTGTGGGGACTTGAGGCGGAATGGGAAGCCATCTTCAGCGTCAACGTGCTCGGCCGCATCGTGCTGGCCTCGATCGTCGCCGAAGTTGTCAGCGAGCTGGTCGACACCGAAGTCTACCACTGGTTTGTCACGCGCATCACCCGCCGCAGACAGTGGGCGCGTGTGCTGGCCAGCAACAGCGTCAGCGTGCCGATCGACAACCTGATCTTTGCCGTCGGTGCCTTCGGCTGGCTCTTGCCCTGGGAGGTGGTCTGGCAGATCTTTTTGTTCAACCTGGCGGTCAAATTGGGGGTGACCCTGGCCAGCATGCCGCTGATCTATGTGACGCGCGACCAGGAGTGGCAGGGAGAGTAGGTTTTTCCGATCGGCTGTGTCTGGAGTAAAATGGCGGATATGTGGGTCGAAGAATCGCAGCTGTCGACAGAAGAAATCCCAGTTTCCTCCGAAAAATTGTCTGATCTGGCGCGCCGCCGGCGGCTCCGTGTGGGGCTGACGCTTCTGCTGGCTGCTGCAGCCCTGGCGGCTGTCTTCTTCAATGTCTGGGCCAGCGGTGCCGGTTTGCTTTACCTGTATCAACAGGCGCAGACGTTTGTAACGATTTTTTTGGGAATTTTTGTCGAAGCGGTGCCTTTTCTGCTTGCAGGGTCGCTTGTCTCGGGGTTGATCGCCGTGTTTGTCGACCAATCTGCGATTGACCGCTACCTGCCCAAGAGCGCGCTGCCAGGGGCCCTGGTCGGGGCGACGCTGGGGGTTGTTTTTCCGGTCTGTGAATGTGGTGTTGTCCCGGTGGTGCGTCGCCTGTACGAAAAAGGGCTGCCCCTTTCGATCGGCGTGGCTTTTTTGCTGGCCGCCCCAGTGGTCAACCCGATCGTGATCCTGAGCACCTACAGCGCGTTTGGGTGGGGGTCGATCTTTGTCGGCCGCGTTTTGTTCAGTTTTCTGATCGCCGTGGTGGTTGCCCTGCTCTTCAGTCGGGCCCGGCCCGACGAACTTCTGCGGCCTGTCGTCTTCCGAGCCCACCACGACGCCTGCTGCAACGCCCACAGCCATTCCCCTCCGACCCATTCAGCCAGGGATCCTTTGCCCGGCGTGGCATTGTTGGAGCAGCGGCTGACCCGGTCCTTCAACCTGGCTGGCGACGATTTTTTGGAAATGGCCCGTTTTTTGGTGGTCGGGTCGTTGTTGGCGGCAGCGATGCAGACCGTGGTGCCGCAGAGTGCGCTGTTGTCGGTTGGGCAGGGGCCGGTAGTTTCGGTCTTGGTGATGCAGGCGCTGGCGTTCATCCTGTCGGTCTGCTCGACGGTCGACGCGTTTTTGGCCCTGGCCTTTGCCGGCACCTTTACCACAGGGTCGGTGCTGGCATTTTTGGTCTTTGGTCCGATGGTCGACATCAAAAGCTCGTTGATGTTTTTGAGCATCTTCCCGCGCCGCGCCGTCGCCTATTTGATTCTGCTGCCGCTGATGCTGGCGCTGCTGATGGGCATCGGGTGGAATTTGAATCTGGGGTGGTGACGAAAGATGGCACTGTTTACCCGTCCACGGTTTCAACAGGCGGTCAAGGCGCTGACGCTGCTCGGGCTGGCCCTCTTTCTCTACACCCGGCTGGCCGACGGCACGCTCTTTTTTTACATCAATCAACGTTTTCTGGCCTACACAGTCTTTGCCGTTGTTGCGGCGCTGCTGATCGCTGCCAGCTACCGACCAGGCGCGGCGCAGCCGGCTGCCCAAAGCCATGCGAACCTGACGCTGGGAGGGCTGTTGTGGGTGCTGCTGCCGATCGGGCTCGGTCTGCTCTTCCCCCCCCAGCCGCTCGGTGCGGCGGCCTTGGGGAACCGGGAGCTGACCCTCACCCCCTCGCAGCGCTCTGTTCTGCCCGCTGCGGTGCGGGCGGCGGCCCAGAAGAGTGCTGCCGAGCGCACGGTGCTCGACTGGTTGCACGCGTTCAGTGCCTCTTCTGACCCGGCACAGGAATTTGCTGGCCAGCCGGTCGACGTCGTCGGGTTTGTCTACCACGACCCTCGCCTGCCAGAGGGAAAGCTGCTCGTCAATCGGTTTACGGTCAGCTGCTGTGTGGCCGATGCCAGCCCGGTGTCGCTGGTCGTGCAGTGGGCTGACGCGGCGACTCTGGCCAATGACAGCTGGGTGCAGGTGCAAGGCGTGCTGCAGCCTGGTGAGTTCAACGGCAGGCCGCTGCCGGTCGTCGTGGCTCGGCGCGTGGACCGGGTGGAACAGCCGGCCCAGCCCTATCTCTATCCATGAGGCTGTCGTTGACGCTGCGATTCTGGCGCCGTCTGAGTTCGTTCGACCGTACGGTCCTCACTGCACTGGCAGCCGTGCTGGCCACGATCGGTGTGCTGCTCTGGCGGGGCGATCAGGTAGGGCTGCGTGTGGTCGCTGCGACCCCGGCTGGCACAGAGGTGTCGACCCTCACTGCGCTGCAGGTTGTCTTTGACCAGCCGATCGAAAGCACCCCAGAGGAGATACGTCTGACCTTGACGCCACCAGTCGCCGGCCAGCTGCAGGTTGTCGGCGACCGCATCGCCTTTGTGCATGCCGGGTTGCAGCCAGCAACCGGCTATACGGTGCAGTTGGAAGCTGGCGTGCGCGGGGCCTATGGGCGGGCGCTGGGCAGCCCGCTCCGCTGGCAATTTACAACAGGCCCGGTGCAGGTCCTCTTCACCCGCACGGAGGGTGGCCGCGAACAGCTCTTTGTGGCCCCATTGCCTCCTGCAGCTGCTGCAGCGCCCTCCCCGGCCCGCCCCCTGACGGACGCGACGGGGGGGGTCTGGGACTTTGCCCTCTCACCCGCCGATGGGCGGATTGCCTTTGCAGCGTTGACGGAGGAGGGGGCCAGCGACCTCTGGCTGCTGGAGCCGGGCGGCGAACCGGAGCGGCTGCTGGACTGCGGCGGCAACTTCTGCAGCAGCCCATCCTGGTCGCACGACGGCGAGCTCTTGCTCTTTTCCCAGCGCAACACCCGCGACTCCGGCGCAGCAGCGGTCAACCCGCCCCGGCTGTCGATCCTGCATGTGGCCAGCGGAGAACGGGCGCCCGTCTTCAGCGACAGCCAAAAACTGGGCTTTGAGCCACGCTGGTCGTCAGACAACCAGTGGATCACCTATCTGTCGCCCGATTTTGTGGGCATCGGCGTCTACAACCTGGAAACCGGGGCAGAACAGTTTTATCCGACCCAGGCAGGGGAGCCTGCCCCCTGGCAGCCCGGCCAAATCCGATTTTTAATGAACGAACAGCGCGCCGTCGGCGAACGTAGTGCGATTCACCTCTTTTTGGTCGACCCGGTCGCTGACACCCGCACCAACCTCAGCGGCGAAGAGGCCCTGGTGGAAGATGGGGCGGCGGTCTGGTCGCCAGATGGCCAGTGGATCGCCTTTCGCCGCAACATCACAGCCGGAGCCGGAGCCACTTTGAGCAAACAGCTCTGGGTGATGCGCAGCGACGGCAGCGCTGCCCGGAGGCTGACCTCCGACCCGGAGGTCGACCATGGCCCGCCCGCCTGGTCTTCGGACGGGCGTTCGTTGGTCTATCATCGTTTCCCGCTCAAAGGGCCTGGGATCGTCATTTCGGTCTGGCAGATCGATGTCTTCAGCGGGGTGCAGCGTCTGATCGCAGCGCCTGGCCAGCGGCCTCAGTGGCTGCGGTAACAAACAGGCTGGCTGACCGGTTTCATGGATAGGTCCCTCACGGACCAGAAAGAGTCATCAGAATGAATGTTCACGGCCAACATTACCGCACGATCTGGTTGAAGGCCGGTGACCCGGCTGTTGTCCAGATCATCGACCAGCGAGCGCTTCCTTTTCATTTTGTGGTCGTCGACCTGAAGACGGTCGACGAGGTGGCCGTTGCTATCAAAGAGATGCTCGTGCGCGGGGCCGGGCTGATCGGCGCCACCGCCGGCTACGGGATGTATCTGGCAGCGCTGCATGCCTCGCGCAGCTCGCTCTCTGCCTTCTCTGCCGAAGTCGCTGCCGCTGCTGTCCAGCTCAAGGCGACCCGACCGACTGCGGTGAACCTGGCCTGGGCGGTGGATCGCCAGCTGGCAGCGTTGGCCGCTGCGGACAACGACCTGGAGGCGCGCACCGCTGCTGCGCTGGCAACCGCGCACGCCATTGCCGACGAAGATGCCAGCTTTTGCCGGCAGATCGGCGAACATGGGCTCCGGTTGGTCGAGGAAATTGCCGCCCGCAAAGGCGGTGCCCCGGTCAACGTGCTGACCCACTGCAACGCCGGCTGGCTGGCGTTTGTCGACTATGGGAGTGCGACTGCGCCGATCTATGCCGCCCACGATCGGGGAGTTCCAGTCCATGTCTGGGTCGACGAGACGCGCCCGCGCAACCAAGGGGCGCGGCTGACCGCCTGGGAGCTGGGGCAACATGGTGTGCCCCACACGGTGATCGTCGACAACGCCGGCGGCCATCTGATGCAGCATGGCCGGGTCGACCTGATCATCGTCGGGTCGGACCGCACCACCTACACCGGGGATGTCGCCAACAAAATCGGCACCTATCTCAAAGCCCTGGCTGCACGCGACAACCAGGTTCCTTTTTATGTGGCGCTGCCGTCCAGCACGATCGACTGGGAGCTGCGCGATGGGCTGGCGGAGATCCCGATCGAAGAGCGCGAGGCCTCCGAGGTGCGGAGGATGGATGGCCTGCACAGCGAAGGTATCCGTGAGATTCTGATCATGCCCGAAACCAGCCGCGCGGCCAACTATGCCTTCGATGTCACCCCCTCTCGCCTGGTGACCGGGCTGATCACCGAGCGTGGCATCTGCGCGGCTTCGGCAGAAGGGGTCTTCGGCCTCTATCCAGAAAAACGTCGTGGACCCGCTAGGGGCGGTTCAGCAGGGCAGCAGCTACCACCACCTGGCCATAGCTGACACCTCCGTCGTTGGGGGGGGTGTTGCGGTGAAGCAGCACCTGGAAGCCCCTGGCCCGCAGCCGGCTGGCCAGCTGGGTGGTCAGCCGGCGGTTTTGGAAGCAGCCTCCGCTGAGCGCGACCTGTGCACACCCCGCTGCCTGGGCGACTGCAACCCCCATCTCCACCACTGTGTTGTGGAACCGGGCGGCAATCCGTGGCTGTTCTGCGCCGCGGCGCAGGTCCGCGCAGATCGACGCGACCAGTGGCGCCCAGTCCAGTTGAGCCGGCCTTCCGGCGTCGAGCAGGGCAAGGTCGTAACAGCCAGTTTCTGTGGGGTCCGCACAGTGCTCAAGGGCCATCGCCGCTTCCCCCTCGAAGGTGGTGCGCTGCACCAACCCAAGCAGAGCGGCCACCCCGTCGAAAAGCCTGCCCATGCTCGTTGTCTGCGGGGTGTTGACCTGCCTGGCCAGCAGGGTGCCCAACAGGCGACGTTCTGGAAGGGAAAATTCTCGCACCGGCGCCAGCCAATCCCAGCTCCATCCGGCTTCACCGTACAGCGCCCAGAGCAACGCCAGCGCCACCCGCCGTGGCTCGCGCACGGCGGCCTCTCCTCCTGGCAATCCAAAGGGGCGCAGATGGGCAAAGCGCGTGAAGCTGGCTGCATCGCCGAGCAGACACTCTCCTCCCCAGATTGTCCCGTCCGGCCCGTACCCGGTCCCATCCCAGATCAGCCCCAGGGCGGGTGTGACCACGCCGTTGTCAGCCAGGCAGGCTGCCAGGTGTGCATGGTGGTGTTGCACTGCGATGCGCGGGGCTGCCAGCGGAGCAGAGCGCGCCCACTGGGTCGACAGATAGTCGGGATGGAGGTCATGGGCCACGGCAGCAGGTTCTGCCGCATAGAGCCGCAAAAAATCTTCGATCACACGCACGAACGCGTTGAAGGCGGCCGCAGTCTCCAAATCGCCGATGTGCTGGCTGAGCATGACCTGGTCGCCGATCCCCAACGCCACTGTGTTTTTGAGCTGCGCACCGGTGGCGAGGATGGTGGGCTGGGCAGCGGGTGCGGGCAGCGGGAAGGGGGCATAGCCGCGCGCGCGCCGCAGGAATTGGGGCACACCCTCGACCAGACGGAGCACGCTGTCGTCGGCATGGCGGGCGATCGGGCGGTTGTGGAGCAAAAAGCAGTCGGCGACCGCGCCCAGCCGTTCGAGTGCCTCCCACTCGTCGGTGCAGATCGGCTCGTCGGCCAGGTTGCCGCTGGTGGCGACCAGGGGGCAGCCCACCTCTTCCAACAGCAAATGGTGCAGCGGGGTCGACGGCAGCATCAGCCCCAACTCAGGGGTGCCGGGTGCCACCTCTGGGGCCAGGAGGGCCTCCGGCCGGCGGGGCAGCAGCACGATCGGTGCCGCGTTGGAAGCCAGCAGAGTGGCTGCTGCGGGTTCGACGACACACAACGCCTCTGCCTGGGTCAGGTCACGCACCATCACGGCCAAAGGTTTGAACGGGCGCTCTTTGCGCGCCCGCAGCCGCGCCACCGTGGCCGCGTTGCGCGCATCCGCCATCAGCTGAAATCCGCCCAGTCCCTTGACGGCGACCACAGCGCCCGCCCGCAGGGCGGCCACCGCAGCGTCGAAGGCCTGCTGTGCCTGGCCCTTCAGCTGCCAGGAGCCCACCTGGGCTGGCCAGGGCGCTGGCGGGACAGGCTGCTGGACAACGTCAGGCAGGCTGTAAAAGGCGAGCTCTGGGCCACAGACAGGACAGGCGTTGGGCTGGGCATGAAAACGACGGTCGAGCGGGTTGTTGTACTCTGTAAGACAGGCTGGGCAGAGAGCGAAGCCCTGCATGGTGGTGTTGGGGCGGTCGTAGGGCAAGGCCTCCAGAATGGTAAAACGGGGTCCACAATGGGTACAGTTGGTGAATGGGTACTGGAAGCGGCGGTTGTTGGGGTCAAAAAGTTCAGCCTGGCAGGCAGGACAGGGGGCCAGATCGGGCAGGATCGACACAGAGGGCGCGCCGCTGCGCTCGGAGAGCCGGATCTCGAACTGGGTTGCTCCGGTTGCGACGAGCCAGGTATGGCTCCAGTGCAGAATCCGTGCATTGGGCGGCGTCTCGTTCGGCAGGCGTTGCAGGAAGGTCGCCAAGATGGGGGCAGGCCCTTCTACCTCGATCGACACCCCATGGGTGTCGTTGAGCACCCAGCCGGCCAGCGCCAGTTCGGTCGCCAGCCGGTAGACAAACGGGCGAAACCCCACACCCTGGACTGCACCGGCGATCTCGACGTGCAGGCGGAGTCGATCGGGGGGGTGCACAGGCAGCGGCGAGGAGCACATCAGAAGGCAGCAGGAGAGGCTGCGCCAGCCGGTGGCAGACTCCCGGCTGGCGTTTCTCTCAGTTCGGGTCGTATTTGCAGCGCTGCCCTTTGAGGCTGTTGAAATAGATGCACAGCTCAATATAGGCAGGACGCCATTCGAGCCCATTGATCGGGCTTGGCTCCATCAAGGCCCACCAGTACTGCTCTTCGTCCTTCGGGTTGCCGTCGTTGGTCCAGTCGAGGTTGGGCATTGTCAAGGCACTCATCAGCCCGATCCAGGGCCAGTTGGCTGCAGCATATTGATAGGCGCGTTTGAGATAGTCGGCCTGCACAAACATATCGATGCCTGCATCGGCGCCATGCCACTTGTAGGCTGCGTTGACCGAGTCAAAGGTCCAGCCAAATTCCAGCAGCACGATCTTTTTGGCGCTGTCGCCGTATTTCTCCATGATCCGGCGGATGTCCTCGACATGGCGGAAGGCAAAAAAGCGATAGCCGCCATACTTGGGGTTGCTGGCTGCCTCGGCCGGATCCAGCTCAGGGGGGGCTGCGTAGCCGGCGCCATGGACGCCGAGGGCGTCGAAATAGCCGTTGCTGCTGCCCATTGCCTGATACATCTGTTCGTAGAACAGGTCATCCGGCATTGCGTTTTCGCTGTTGTCACCGGTCGGGGCCATGCCGGCATTGATGACCAGCGCACTGGGGTTGGCAGCCTTGATGGCCCGATAGGCCTTGCCCAGGAATTGCACGTACTCACCTGGATTGGGACGTTTCCCCCCCCATTCACGCGCCAGATTGGGTTCATTCCAGATCTGGAAAGCCTGGATGCAGCCGATTGCCCCAGGCTGGCAGCTGTAGCGGGCGGCCAAGGTGCCAGCATACTCGGCGAAAGCATCGCCGTTCTGGGGCGGGTCACCTGCCCAGAAGCCGCGCAGGTCGGGGTCCAGGCTCAGCCGCGCCAGAATTTTGAGGCCGCGTGCGTTGGCATGGGAGACCACCTGGTCGGCGATCGACCAGTCGTAGCTCCCGCGTCCAGCCCCTTCGATCGACTCCCACGAAAAAGACTGTTTGACCCAGTTGAATCCCCCATCTTTCATAAGGTCGAGGTCGCGATCGCGGATCTCCTCGCGCCACCAGACAAAGACCTGCGCGCCATAATCAGGGCTGGACATGGTTGCAGGGGCAAAGCCCCCGGCCGGTGCAGCAGGCTGCTCGGCGACCGGGGCGGCGGGCTGTGCGGTGGCGGGCTGTACAACTCGTTCTTCGACCGCCATGAATTCGGCAGCGCCCCAGCCGATCGAAACCCCGTTTTCACCCAGTTCCAGCCACTGGCCATCCTCGGATTGGCGGAGCAGGCTGAAGGTTTCGCCGGTATTGGCCAGCCGAACGATGGGATCTGTGGTGCTGGGCCCGCTGCGCACGTTGAGCTGGTCGACGGCGACGCGCGCCACTTTTTCGACCACAGGGGCCGGCGGGGCAGTAGGCTGGGGCGCTTCTGCCGGCGGATTGGCGGCCGCTGGGGCTGCTGTCGGGGTAGGAGCAATTGTCGGGGTGGCGACAGGCAATGGCGTCTTGGTCGGTGTCGGCGTTGGGTCGCTGTCGCCGCCACAGGCGGCCAGGGCCCCAACAGCGGCCAACAGAAAGAAAAAAGAAACAAACCGTCGCATCTGCGTCACCTGATCCGCCCTTTCTAGCGGCCCATCATTGCCCGCAACGCATCAAAGGCAGGGCGTCCAACAACTGCGAAGGCCCCCATCTCCGTATCGCGCGGATAATTGAGATTCCAGAGCATCGGCACTGCCACGTAGCCCTCTTCCGCCATGATCCGGAAAGAATCCACGATCCAGCGTGCCTGGGTGCCCTCGTCGATTCGGGCCTTGTACTCGTAGCCAGGGAACGGGTTAGGTGTGGAGCCCCAGCCAAATTCGGTCGGCCACAGCCGTTTGGCGGTATCGCCATACTCTGCCATGACTTTGCGCGATTCGCGCAGCGTACTGAGAAAGTAAAAGCTGCGGTGGTTGACATGAGACGGGGCGTTGTAGGTCCCTGCCACCCAATCTTCGAAGGTGGCAGACGGGGGGTTGGCAAAGCCGCTCGGGTGAATCCCAACCCCATCGCTGTACTGTTTCAGCCCATTTTGGTACATTCCGCGCAGGTAGTCGATGTCGTCGACGGCAACATCGCTGTTGCCAGTTGGTGTCGTGGCGCCGCTGACCACCAACATCGCCGGGCAGGTTGCCTTGATCGACTGGTAGGCACGTTTCAACAGATCCATGTAGAGGGCAGGGTCCAGCGGGAATCCCCCCCACTCACGGCGGAGATTTTGCTCGTTCCAGACCTCCACCGCCTGCAGCCGGCCGCAGTAGCGACCGGCGATCGCCCCCAGGAAATTGGCCAGCAGCTGAAAGTCTTCGGGAGGGCCACCTGTTCCTCCCAAGGACGGTCGCGTCCAGCCAGGGGCAGTGACCACGCTGAACATCAGGTTGATGCCGTTGGCACTCATCGTGTCCACCAACGCATCCATCTCCTGCCACTGGATGGCACCAGGTTCGGGCTCGGCATACTCCCAACGCACCTGCTGCTTCACCCACCCGAATCCCAGCTGTTTGATCTGATCTGCCACCCCCTGTTTGTCGCCCTGCCACATGTTGACGCTCATCCCGTAGCCAAAACCGGTCGAGGTGTTGGGGGCGGCTGCCGGGGGAGCTGCGGGGGCGGCTGCCGGGGGAGCCGTGGCGGTCTGGACCACTGCGGGAGCAGGGGGGGCCGGAATATTCTCCGCAACCGGCACGCTCTCTAAGCTGCCGTTCAGTGTCGACAGGCGGGCAAAGATCCAGGCGGGCTCCGGGCGGCCCGGCACGCTGACCTGGTACCAGTCGCGCGCCGGGTTGATTCCGACCACCACGTAGACCGAGCCGGCGGGTGCGGAAGCGACCACTGGGTAGTTTGTGCCAGGCCCCCCGCGCACGTTCATTCGCGCCGGGGTAGTGACGGCCGTGGGAGCTCCCTGCGCCGGCTCTGCCGCAGAAACCGCTGCGCCACCGCTGCGCTCTGCCGCTAGCTCCCCTTTGTCGTCAATTTTCACATAGACCGCATAGAGCCAGCCGTCCAGCCCGTCTGCGGTCGTCACCTGGTACCACCGCCCATCCTCGCTGCGGCCCAGGATCTGGACTGCCGTCCCCTGGGTCAACCGGCCGGCGATCGGGGCCGAGAGCGCAGGGGTGGTCCGCAGATTGAGGCGAGCCACCGCTACCTGACCACGTTCAGTATTCTCAACCTGGGCAGAAGCAGGGATGTGGCTGGCAAGCAGCAGCCAAAGCAACGCGCAGACGAAAACAGTTCGACGCATGGGAATGGGGGGGCAAGACAATTGTTGCATGCTTTGTCCTCCTGGTATCTGGGGGGACTGTGTCCACCCATCTTCCAAAATACTCTCACTTGGGCCTATCGTCCGGCAGCGTGGGAGCGTTCTGCCGCTGGACAAACCAAGGGCGACGCGTGCGCCGCCCTTGCGTTCGATTACAAAACGACCGCCTCCGTACGTTTACTTGGGCATCTGGGCCAGGGCCGTGTAGGCAGGCAGCGGGTTCCAGCCAGGGTCGACAATCCCCCACTGGGCTTTTTCGGTGCCGTTGGCCACAACCCGGAAATTCAAATTCCAGAGAAACGCAGGTCCCACCCATCCCCAGTTTTTCATCATCTGGTAGGCTTCAACGGTCCACTGTGCCTGTTCGGTGTAGTCGTTGTCGTCGGCGTACCGGTAGTTGGGGTTCATGGCTCCCCCTGCAGCCCAGCCGAACTCAGTTGGCCAAATCTGCTTGTTGCCGGCACCGTACACACTCATGATGTTGCGGTAGCCCTCCATGGTGCTGCGGAAGCTCCAGGAGTGGTGGGGGGAGTCGCAGGCACCGTTGAAGCTGTTGCCCGTCTTCTGAATGGCTTCGCAGGCACCCTCCCAGGTCACCGAAGGCGGCACATTGTAGCCGCTGGGATGGGAACCGACCACATCCAGGTAGTTGTTGGCCCCTGCTTTGAACATCTCTTCCAAGTACGTAAAATCGTCCATCGCATAGGGCAGGTTGTTGCCGGCGGGGGTGAGTGCGCCGCCCACCACGATCATGGCGGGGCAGGCGGTTTTGATTGAATTGTAGGCCGCAGCCAGCAGCTGGACATATTCGCCAGGGTTGAGGGGTTTGTTGCCCCATTCGTAGTGCAGATTCTGTTCGTTCCAGACCTCGATCGCCTTGAGGGCAGTTCCGCAGAAGCGGCCGGCGATTGCGCCGGCGAAATTGGCGTAGGTCTGTGGATCTTGGGGGGGGCCACCGACACTGCCGTCAAAGCCCGGCTCGCGTGCCCAGCCTGGGGCATTGACCACGCTGAACAGGACATTCACCCCACGGCTGCCAGCTGCGCTGACGATCTCATCCATGCCGGGCCAGTCGATGTTGCCGGGGGAGTCTGCTTCGAACCGTCTCCATTCAATCTGCTGTTTGAGCCAGTTGAAGCCCAGCCCGCCGATCGAGTCGAGGATCGGGAAGATCTGGCCGTTGTCGACGGCATGCACCTGAACGCCGTAGCCAAAGTTTGCCCCTCCTGTCGGTGCAGCCACCGGCGCTGGCGCCGCAGCTGCCGCCACCGGGGCAGACTCTGGGGCTGGGGCGGCTGCTGGGGCGGCTGCTGGCGCCGCTGCGGGGGCAGCCGCTGGGGCCGGAGCCGCTGCAACGGCAGGTACAGTTTCGACCACGGCCACTGCGTCGCTGGCGCCGCTGACTGTAGCCAGCTGTCCAAAGACCCAGCCGTTTCCATTGTTGAATTCGATTTGCCACCAATCGGAGCCAGAGGTTCTCCCGCTCACCCGATGGCTCTGGTCTGCGCTGATCTGCCCCAGCACCTCGAAAGCAGTGCCCGGCCCTGACCGCACGTTGACAATCTGGTCGACCGACAACAGCGTGGACTGGACGACGCTGGGCTGCTCGCCTGCGGGGGCACTTTCGGCTGCCAAGGCGAGGAGGGCAGACTGGGGTGCCGTCAGCGCAGTTCCATTGGCGTTGACCAGCTGCGCGTCGACCCGCAGGGTTTTCCCGCTCCCTTCTGGCATTGGGAAGGCAACCTGTGGGCTTTCCAGCGGCCGGATCTGCTGGCCGACCACGCTGCCATCTTCCCCGTAGAGGGTGTAGGCGACCGCCATCTGGGCCTGCGGTGCCGAGGAAGTCATCTCTCCCATCTGGAACTGCTGCAGCACCTGCAGCGTAGCAGGGTCGATATCGCCGTTGGTTGGCATTTGAATCGTCACATTGGTGACGTTGAAGCGGCGCAGCAGGTCGAGTTTGCGTCCCAGGCTGCCGGCCGTTTCGATGTACACCGTCCGCTCCATGCTTTGGTCGTCCAGATAGGTGTACGAATAGATGCCCAGCATCTCGTCCCACTGCACCTGACCTTGCAGACGGGGGTTCTCCAGATCGATCGAAACGCTGTTGTCGGCGCCTGCTTCTGCTGCAAGGGTGCCCAACAGCGGAGCCAGCGCCTCCTGGTACCCTTTCAGCAGCAGATAGTTGCCGCTGCGTTCGACCGAATAGCCGGCCAGTTCCACTGCCAGCTTGTTTGGCCCTACCTCGTCGCTGGCATAGGCGAGCAATTGCTCCAGCTCGCCGCCCGCCGCATACGCGCGCGGGTCAATGGGTGCAGGAATCACCACCGTGGCTGCGGCCTGGCTCAGCGCACGCCAGTCGTAGCCGCCAGTGTTCCACTCCTCGGCGGAGATGGGTGTAGCAGGCTCGACCCGCACGGCCAGACTCTTGCCGTGGGCAGCCAGCCGTTCGGCCACCCGGCCGATCAGGCGGGCGTAGTCTGCACGTGCGCTGGGCACGGCGTCAACCCCGCGGTAATCGATCAACAGCCCTGGGTACCCGTTGGCCACCACCAGCTGTTCCAGGGTGGCCAGCTGTGTCTCCTGCAGACCCACATCGACCAGCAAGTTGTTGATCAAGTCGGTGCGCACCGTCTGCGCTTCGACATTGGTGATGATCGGCACCGTGTTCCCGGTATTGGGGGGGGCCTGGCCGTCGAGACTGCCGTCTCCGCGCAGGTTGAGGACGCCGCGAGCCTCGTTGGTTACGACTGCACCTTCTGGCAGCTGGCCCTCCAGGCCGAGGTTCAGGGTGACCGCAGGCACACCGGGCAGTGTCTGAACCACCATAAACACCTTCGGCACATAGTCGAGACGGGCTTCGAGCACGTCGGCGTCGGGCAGGACGCGAGCCGGCAGATTCTGCCAGAGCTCGCCGGTCCATTCGTAGACTGCCAGCGTCTCGTACGGCAGGCTGTCGTTGGGGATCGGGATCGTGACGATCGCCTGCAGAGGATCACGGCCGCGTGTTTCGATCTGGTAGACCGGGCTTTTGGAGATCAGGGTGTCAGGCAACGCTTGCGCAGCTGCGTACAGATCGTCGCCAGCCCGTCCCTCCACAAAATCGGCGCGCGGCACGCTGCCGAGCCTGGCCTGAAAATTGGCGAGCACGCCTTCTGCGGGAAAATTGACGATGGTGCCGTCGGGGTCCAAAATGGCCCCACCAGTGTTGGCGCTGATTCGTTCGAGTGTGAACGACTGCAATCGATCCAAAAGGCTGATGGGGGGCAACAGCAGGATCGCCACAAGCAATCCGGGGATCAGGACAAAGGTCATCAGCCAGGCTGCTGGGCCTTCAAGCAGCCGACCTGTACCGCTCGATGAAGAAGAGCGCCGTTCAAGTCGGGTGTTCTGCATAGGGTATTCGCTCCTTGACAATCAAAGTGCCGGTTCTCTTTCCCATCAAGCAAATCGAAGCAGTGAGATCTGGGAAACGGTCAATTTGAAATCTTAGCATATTGAGAAAGAGGTATCCAAATTTCCGCAGAACAGGATGACTTGCAGCGAGCTTGTCAGACGCAAGTTTTCCCCCAGCGTAGTCTGAACGAACGGAAGTCATGGTGCAATCGAAGGACGCCTCGCCGGAGCCTTTGGGCGCAGATGCGCCCAAAGGCTGGTTCGCCTTGAAATCTCTGGGCGAATCGGTGAGAAGGGTGTATACTTGTACCCATGGGCTATGAATTCTCCGGACATTCTTCTTCGTCGTATCAGCGTCCTGCGTATCAGCGTCCTATGCGCTGGTTGGAACGGCTGCTGCTGCTCGGCTTTCTGATTTCGTTCTCGATCGGACTGGCCGCCTTGGTTCTGTTTTGGATCGTGCGCGACAGCGCGCCACCTGATCTGAACGCCGATCCGCTGCGTGCGGTTCGCACTGAGGAGATAGTGCCGCAGGTCGCCCTGCGCGAACTGGGGGGAGACCCGGTTGCGGGGCTGGCTCTCCAGTCTCTCCAGGCGGGGCATCTGGAGACGGCAAGGGCGTTCCTGGTCTTTGCTGGCGACGCAATGAAGCCGGTAGAATGGGCCGCCTGGCTCGCCAGCCTGGGCCAGGCCTATTTGGCCGTCGACGAGCCAGCTGCGGCCGGGCAGATCTACGCGCAGGTGTTTGCGGCTGCTCTTCTCCACGATACCATCCCACTTCTGGAGCGGGTGAGCCTGTTGATCCAGAGCACCGCAGGGCTCCAGGCAGCCGGCTACCCTGCCGCAGCGATCGAAGCAGCCACCCAGGCCACCCGCCTGGCCGTTCAGGCGCCGGAATTGCTGCCGGCTCAACGCAGCGCGCTCTTTGCCGGTCTGCGCACGCAGCTAGAAGCAGGGTCGGAGCGCAGCGAAGCCGGCACAGCGCTGGCAGCGCTGCTCGACGACTATGTGCGCAACCCCTATCTCAACGGGGCCGGCAGCTTGATCACACCGACCTTAGCGGCCCTTCCCCAACCGATCGCCTACAATGCCGCTGCGCAGGAGAAAATTGTGCTGCGCCAGCAGGCGGCAGATATCCTGGCCGACCGCATCGTCCTGACTGGGGGGGTCGACATCGAGCCAGAGCGTGCGGCGCTGGCCGAAGCGCTGCGCGCAGAAGATCAGGCACGTTCCCAGTTCTACACCGCCCCTGGGGAGATGACCCGCGGCCAGCAGCTTTGGCTGTTGTTAGAGCGCCGTAGCTGGCTGATCACCAAAATTCGGGTTGCTGTGGGCGGCTACGGTCTTGCCCTGGTGCCGGATTGGGAAGCTGAGCTGGAGCAGCTGTTGGGCGAGCTGAACGAGGTCCATCGTTTTTTGCGAACTGTGCTGATGGCCTATGCCAACGAGCAACCGACCGCCCAGGCCGGGGCGCTGCTGCAGGTTGAAATCCAACACTGGCTGGCGCTTCAGGCGTTGCGCGGGCTGTACCCCGGCGCGCCTCTCGATGAAATTGGGGAGGTGTTGCGCAGCCAGCAAAACGAGCTGCAGCGCTTGGGGCAGCCGCTCGCCCTCCCACTCCTCTACGAGAGCGGAGCAACTCCGCCAGGCTTCCGGATCCAGGCCCTCCCCTGAGTGCCTCTGCCGGCCAAAGAGAGGGCCTCAACAAGGCTCAGCGCCGCTCACTCCCAGAGCCAGGCTGTTTGACAGCCTGGCCGCCCCGGCGTATACTACAATTCTTGCAAGATGAATTCTGACCGGTTCAGCCAGCAGACAGTCGAGGAGGGTACGAAACGTATCATGGACTCAGCAGTGAGCAGAATTCTCAAGGCCAAGCAGTATGCGGCAGAACGTGACCATCGTGTCAAAGTGCACAGCTTCGAGGTGGAGCTGCACGGCGACAACCACAACCATCTTGTCCGTTACGACCGGGGCGTCTGGTCCTGTGACTGCGAAGAATTTCAGCTGCGCGGCGTCTGCGCGCACGTCATGGCGATGGAAGAAATTCTGGGCGAAGCCGTCGACCCTGCGATGTTGACGACCCCGCACTAAATTTAGGAGCCGTTCGCCTGCAACAAAACGAGGAACGTCTGAACGGGCGTTCCTCGTTTTATTGCAGGCAGGATTTGGTGCAGGGGGCTCCTCGCTTTCAGGACGGTTTGGTGCAACCTGAAGCCTGTGCTATTCTGACCGGCGGCTCTGCAATGTTTGAAAGAAAGAAGCCGGGGTTGAAACGTTCTTTACAGCTGATAACCGGTCTGTTGGTCAGCGCAATTTTTATCTATTGGGCGTTGCCGGGCCTCCACCTGCCCACGGTGTTTGTCACATTGCAGACAGCCAACTACTGGTGGGTTTTGCCCGGGGTAGCTGTCTATCTGATAGGGCTGTGGGTACGGACCTGGCGCTGGCAGTACACGTTGCGTCCGGTCCAACATGTGCCCGTCAGCACCTTATTTCCGATGGTCTGTATCGGCTATTTTGGCAACAATGTTTTTCCCTTGCGGGCGGGTGAGTTGCTCCGTTCGTATGTTCTGAAACGACGCACCCAGATCGCCATCTCGACCAGCTTGGCGACCGTCGTGGTCGAACGGGTCACCGATGGGTTGGTCATGCTGCTTTTTGTGTTTCTGGCGCTCCCCTTTGCACCGATGCCTCCTTTCTTTCGCAATGCTGTGGTTTCGATGACGGTGCTTTTTTTGGCCGCAACGGTGCTGTTTATCTGGATGGCCAGCCAGCCCCAGCGCTTCGAACGGTTCTATCAGATCTGCGCCAACCTGCTGCTGCGCGGCCGGCTCCGTCAGGCCGCCGACAATTTTTA
Organism: Chloroflexota bacterium; assembly: GCA_018969295.1. GTDB lineage: Bacteria > Chloroflexota > Anaerolineae > Caldilineales > Caldilineaceae > Caldilinea. The sequence goes on from JAGWYN010000002.1 coordinate 74,457, forward strand.
CCGACGCTTCATGCTGGGGCTGCGCAGCTTGAGCCATCCTTCCGATGTGGTCATGATCTTCTTGACCAGCGTGCTGATCTGGCTGTTGGAGACAGTCAAATACTGGTTCGTCATGCACGCCTTTGAGTTTACAACCAGTTTTCTGGTGTTAATGCTGATGAATGGGCTGGTCAATCTGGCGACCACCCTGCCCGCCGCCCCTGGCTATATCGGAACGTTTGACACGCCCGGCATCAAAACATTGGCGGCGTTCGGGGTTGATCCGTCGCTGGCGGCCAGCTATACATTCACGTTGCACGCGGCGTTGTGGATTCCGGTCACCTTGCTGGGGGGCTACTATTTCTGGCGCGAGCACCTGCGGGTCAGCGACATCGACCAGGCCCGGCATCAGGTCGAACCGCCACCCGGCGTGTGAACCACCCGGCGTTCTCCGACCGTGCTGGGCTATCCGAAATTGTTTTGGGAGCAAGAGGAGATCGAAAGATGCGTAACATTGTGGTGGCAGGCACCGGCTATGTCGGGTTGTCGACCGGCACCTGTTTTGCCGACATGGGCAACCATGTCACCTGCCTCGACATCAACGAGGAAAAAATTGCGATGTTGCAGCGGGGCGAGGTGCCGATCTACGAGCCAGGGTTGAGCGAGATGATTTTGCGCAATCTGAAGGCTGGGCGTCTGCACTTTACGACCCGCTATGAAGAGGCTTTGCACGAGGCTGAGTTTCTTTTTATCTGTGTCGGCACCCCGAGCGGCGTAGATGGCGAAGCCGACCTGCGCTATGTGCGCATGGCTGCTGAGTCGGTGGCGCGTGCCATGCGCCACCCCCTGATCGTGATCAACAAAAGCACGGTTCCTGTCGGCACCGGGGACTGGGTGGCGGACATCATTCGCCGCAGCCAGCCCGAGCCTATCGACTTCGCCGTGGTCAGCTGCCCGGAATTCACACGCGAGGGGTCGGCGCTCTACGACTTTATGAACCCGGATCGGGTGGTGGTCGGCAGCCGCACCCCAGCTGCCGCCGAAAAAGTGGCCCAGCTCCACCTGCCGCTGCGGGCGCGCATCCTGATGACCGACCTGCGCACCGCCGAAATGATCAAATATGCCAGCAACGCCTTCCTGGCCACCAAGATCAGTTTTATCAACGAGATCGCCGTGATCTGCGAAAAGCTGGGGGCAGATGTCCAGGAGGTGGCCGAGGGGATGGGCTTTGACCGCCGCATCGGCGCCCAGTTCCTCAACCCTGGCCTCGGCTACGGCGGCAGCTGTTTTCCCAAAGATGTCAAGGCGCTCGAACACATGGCACTTGTGCACGGCTCCCACCCTGCTCTGCTGCGCGCGGTGATCGACATCAACCGGGACATGCGGCGCTGGGCTGTCTACAATTTGCGCGAACTGGTCGGCGGCAAGCTGGACGGCAGACGCATCGGGCTGATGGGACTGGCATTCAAACCCAACACCGACGACATCCGCGAGGCCCCAGCGCTGGAGATCGCACATCTGCTGCGCAATGAAGGCGCTGTGGTTTCGGGCTATGACCCGGTCGCCATGCACAACGTGGCGCGTCTCGACAAGCAGCTGCGGCTGGCCACCGACGCCTACGACCTGGCCGACGGCGCCGACGCCCTGTTGGTTTGCACCGAGTGGAACGAATTCAAACAGCTGGATCTGATACGCCTGCATACGGCGATGGCTCGCCCGGTCATCGTGGACGGACGCAACATCTACGAGCCAGAACGCATGCAGGGGCTTGGCTTTGTCTATCGCGGGGTCGGCCGGACCCAGCCCGTGGCGCGTGGGGACTGAACCCGCCATGCAACACCTGGATGTCGTCTCACAGACCTTGCCCAACGGGCTGCAGGTGCTTCTGCGCCCCAGCTACCGCGCGCCGGTCGCCAGCTTCTGGATTTTTTATCGGGTCGGCAGCCGCAACGAGTTCCCAGGGCGCACGGGCATCAGCCACTGGGTCGAACATATGCTCTTCAAGGGCACCCCACGCTACCCACGCGGTCAGTTCGACAAAGCGGTCGCACGCGCCGGCGGGGTCTTCAACGGGATGACCGGCCCTGACTGGACGGTCTATTTTGAAACCCTGCCCGCCGACCGGATCGAGCTTGCCCTGCGTGTCGAAAGCGACCGCATGGCCAATGCCGTCTTCGACCCAGCAGAAACCGAGCTCGAGCGGACTGTGATTCTGAGTGAGCGCGAAGGCAGCGAGAACGATCCTTTTTACCGGCTGCACGAAGAGGTGCAGGCTGCTGCCTTTTTGGCACACAGCTACCGCAATCCGATCATCGGCTGGCCTTCCGATCTGCACACGCTGACGCGGGAGGCGCTTTACGCGCACTACCGCACCTACTACACCCCCAATCAGGCTGTCGTGGTCGTGACCGGTGACTTCGAGCCAGATGCCATGCTGGAGGGGGTGGCAGAACATTTCGGTGTGCTGGCCGCCGGGCCAGAAGCCCCCTCCCCGGCGTTCGTAGAGCCCCCCGCGCGCGCGGAGCGCCGCGTGGTGTTGCGCGGCGAAGAGCCTACCGCCTATTTTCTACAAGGTTTTCAGGCTCCTCCGGCGCTGCACCCGGACTTTTTCCCCTTTGTCGTGTTGGATTCGGTGCTCGGCGGCGCCAAAGGGATGGGGCTCTTCGGCGGCAGCGCCAACAACCGCAGCAACCGGCTCTACCGGGCGCTGGTCGAACAGCAGCTGGCGGTCGATACCAGTTCCAGCTTTGGCCCCACCCTCGACCCTGGACTCTTCACAATCAGTGCCACACTGGCCCCAGCTGTCGACCCCCAGGCTGTCGAGGCGGCCATCTGGGCCGAGCTTGCGGCTCTCCAGCGCACAGGGGTCACGGATGCAGAGTTGCAAAAAGCGATCAAGCAGACGCGTGCCCAATTTGCCTACAGCAGCGAAAGTGTCACCTACGAAGCGTACTGGCTCGGCTTCAGCCAGGTGGTGGCCAGCCAGCAGTGGCTGGCTGACTGGAACGAGCAACTGCTGGCCGTTCGCTCTGAAGATGTGCAGCGGGTGGCACAGTGCTATCTGCAGCCAGAACGGCAGACCGTCGGGTACTATGTGCCCCTGACAGAGGAGAGCCAACCCACATGAGCCGCCGTCTCGTCGCCCAGCCCGGCCCTGAAACTGTCCTCCAGACGCAGCTGTCCAATGGCCTGCAGCTGCTCGTGCGTGAAAATCACTCGTCGCCAGTCGCCGTGTTGCACGGGGCCTTGCGGGTTGGCTCCGTCTACGACAGCCCGGCACAGGCGGGTCTGGCCTCCTTTGTCGCAGGGATGCTGACTCGTGGCAGCGAGCAGTACGACTATGACCGCTTCAACGCCGCTGTCGAAACCATCGGTGCCTCGCTGACAGTCACAGCCGACACCCACAGCACCGATTTTTCGATCACCTGCCTGGCCGAAGATTTCCTCGGGTTGCTGGCGTTGTTGGCCGACAGCCTGCGCCACCCTACCTTCCCAGACGACCAGCTTGAACGGTTGCGCAGGCGCCGGCTGGTGCAGCTGCAAGAACGGGAGCAGGATACTGCCAGCGTGGCGACCCGCCACTTCTACGAAGCCCTTTTCGGACGATCTCACCCCTACGGTCAGATGAACGACGGGTATCCGGAGACAGTGGCCGCTTTCCAGCGGGTGGATCTGACCCACTTTCATGCGCATCACTACAGCCCCCAGGGCGCTGTGCTGGCGGTCGCCGGGGATGTCGACCCCAGCCAGGTGGCCGAGGTCGTCGAACAGTGCTTCGGCGACTGGCAGACCCCAACGCCTGCCCAGCCCACGATCGAGCGGATCCGCCGGACAGATGCCCCGTGTATCCGGGTTGCAATGGCCAACAAGGTGCAAAGCGATCTGGTGGTCGGCACCTACGCCGTGCCGCGCAGCGACCCGGCCTTTTACGCGCTGCGTGTGGCAAATACCCTCCTCGGCCAGTTTGGCATGATGGGACGGCTGGGCGAGCGGGTGCGCGAGGAAGAGGGACTGGCCTACTACTGCTACAGCAGCTTCGTCGCCGAACAGGAGGACGGGGTCTGGCTGGCTGCGGCTGGGGTCCCGCCGACCGCTGTCGACGCCGCGCTCGAAAGCATCCTGTCCGAATTCGAGCGGCTGGGCACCCAGCCAGTTCCGGCCGACGAACTGGCCGATAGCCAGGCGTACCTGACCGGCGTCGTGCCGCTCACGCTGGAGACCAACGACGGGGTTGCCTCCACATTGCTCAGCATCGCCTGGCACAACCTGGGTCTGGACTATCTGCAGCGCTACCCGGGGCTGATTTATGGGGTGACGCCCAGCGATGTGCAGCGGGTTGCCGCCACCTATCTGGATCCTCGACGCTGTGTGCGGGCCATCGCCGGCCCAGAGGAGCCCTGACAGCCATGCTGCGCACCGGCGTCGACCTGGTCGAAATTGAACGAGTGCAGACAGCGATCACCCGTTACGGCCAGCGTTTCCTGAGCAGAGTCTACACAGCGGGCGAACGCCAATGCTGCGGGCTGCGCAGCGAGTCGCTGGCTGCCCGTTTTGCGGCCAAAGAAGCAGTCGCCAAAGCGCTGGGCACCGGCATCTGGCGCAGCGGCGTCGACTGGACAGACATTGAAGTTCTCAAAGATGCGCATGGTGCCCCCGAACTGCATCTGCACGGGGCAGCACAGGAACGTGCAGCACAGCTGGGGCTGGATACCTGGTCGATCAGCCTGAGCCACGACCGCACCCATGCACTTGCGTTTGCGGTCGCCCTCCAGGAGGGGCCTCTGCAAACGCGCGGGGAGAGCAAGGAGCCCAACCCACATGGCTGATTTTATCCAGGTGAGCAGCACGGTCGACAGCGAGGACGCTGCGCATACCCTGGCTGGCGCAGTGGTCGGTGAGCGATTGGCAGCCTCCGCCCAGGTGATCGGCCCGATCAGCAGCATTTACTCCTGGAACGGCCAGCTCGAAACTGCCGAAGAGTGGCTGGTGCTCTTCAAAAGCCGCAGCGACCTCTTTGCCGAGCTGAGTGCGCTTGTCCAGCAGCTGCACCCCTATGATCGGCCCGAAGTCGTTGCGGTGCCGATCACAGCCGGTGCGCGCAGCTATCTGGACTGGATGAACGGCCAGCTCAAACGCCCGCGTGCAGATTCATAGAACCTCCAGCACCTGGCAGGCAGTCTCGTAGCGGCCAAAGCTGGGCATCAGATAGACCCCCTGGACATAAGGCAGCCCCTTGAGATCGAGCAGCAGCTCCTGCGCCATCCGCACCCCTTCCTGCCGTCCATTGGCCCCAGCCAGCCGCATCCGTTCGAGCGCTGGCTGGCTGAGCGTGATGCCTGGCACCTCGTTGTGCAGAAAAGATGCGTGTTTGTAGCCCTGGAGGGGCAGCACGCCGATCAGTACAGGGACCGGGAAAGGGCCGTGGCGTTCTTCGTACAGACGGACAAAATTCAGCCAGAGCTGGGGGTCGAAGATCGGCTGCGTCATGGTGAAATGGGCACCGCCGCTCACCTTCTGGTGAAAACGGTCTACCTCCTGAACCAGGTCAGCTCGAGTCGGGTCGCAGGCCACAGCAATCGTAAAACCGCCCTTCTGCCCCATATCCTGGCCAGCGACATCGACCCCTTCGTTGAAGCGGCGAATGATCCGGACCAGCCCGATGCTGTCTACGTCGTAGACTGCGGTCGACTGCCGGGTATCGCCGAGGCTGGGTGGGTCTCCGGTCAGCGCCAGAATATTGCGCACCCCCAGGGCATGGGCGCCGATCAGGTCGGCCTGCAACCCCATCAACGAACGGTCGCGCGTGGTGTAGTGGACGATGCTCTCGATTCCCACCTGCTGTTGGATCTGGACACAGAGCGAAAGCGCGCTCATGCGCACACGGGCCATCGGGCTGTCCGCCACGTTGACTGCATCTGCCCCCATCTGCAGGGCGTAGCGGGCGCCTTCGAGCTGTTTGTCGGCCCTGAAGCTGCGTGGGGGGTCCACCTCGACGCTGATGACAAATTTGCCGGCGCGCAGTTTGCGCAACAATTCGGTCGGCGGGATCTCCCCTGTGACCCCATAGTCGGCCGGTGCGGCAACTGTCCCTTCCCCGGCAGCAAGGCTGGCGGCTGGTGGGGAAGGCCGGTGGGCCGCCAGCTGTTCGTCCAGCGCCAGACGCATCGCCCGGATGTGCATGGGGGTGGTCCCGCAGCAGCCTCCGACGAGACAGGCGCCCTGCTTCAAAAACTCAGCCATCTGACGGGCAAAGTACTCGGGGCTGGCAGGGTAGTAAAAGCGCCCCTCGACCCGCTCGGGGAAGCCGGCGTTGGGCATCACGCTCAGCAGCATCTCCTGCCCCCCCATCTGAGCGAGCGTCTGCAGCATGGCAGCCGGGCCCACCGAACAGTTGACGCCGGCCACGTCGGCGCCGGCAGCACGCAGCCGGGCGACGACCTGCTCTGGGGTCTGGCCGGCCAAGGTCAGCCCATCCTCGGCAAAGGTCATCGAAGCGACCACCGGCAGATCACAGACCGAGCGTGCGACTGCGACGGCCAGTTCCAGCTCGCGCAGATCGACGAAGGTCTCAAAGAGCAGCAGGTCAGCCCCTGCTTCCCACAACACGCTGATCTGCTCGCGAAAAGCGCTCTCGACCTCGTCTGTCGTCAGCGGGCCTTCCGGCTGCAGCTGCCTGGCCAACGGGCCAATGTCGCCGGCGACGAACAGGCTGCGGCCGCTGACCTCGCGCACATCGCGCGCGAGTCTGACCGCCCGAAAATTGAGTTCACGCACCCGGTCGGCCAGCCCATAATCCGCCAGATGGATCCGATTGGCGCCGAAGGAGTGCGTCTTGAGCAGATCGGCGCCGGCGTTGGCGTAGGCCTGATGAATTTCGCTGACCCAGGCTGGCCTGGAGAGAACAAGCTCTTCCAGACATTGTTCGCTGCTGGCCCCTTTGGCGTACAGCATCGTTCCCATGGCACCGTCGGCCAGCAGAGGCCCCTGGGCCAGACGTTGTAAAAATGGATGCTCGTGCATGCTCTTCCTGTTTCTTCGATAGTTTCTTCAAAACCGTTGCAGTATAGCATAATACAAAAAACGTGTACCGCTGACCGGCCGTTCAAAAACACACGGCTGTGCGTCGAGCCTGCAGACACGAGAATTGAGTAAAACCAGTGAGCGACCCTTTGTCGTCTGCGGCTGTTGAGCCAGCCGTCCTGCAGCAGAAGCAGCTGCGCGCCATTGTCGAAACCGACCTGCGGATCGAATCGATCCAGAGCCCGCGCGACCCGCACAAGGAGGGTGTTCTGGTCCTCTGTGGCCGCCTGCTGCGCCCCAGCCATCTGGTCTTTGCGCGCTGGCAAGCCGAACTGGGCCAGCTCGGCTTTACCCCGCTGCTGCGTGCAGCCGGGGGAAGCCCGGCGGAGGGACGGGTCTGTTTGCGGATCATGGCTGGAATCGTGCGTCCAAACCGGCCACGCGCCTGGATCAACGCCTTGCTCTTCTTGCTCACGGTCGTCAGCACCCTTTTTGTCGGTTCACTGTACAGCGACGTTGCGTTGGAATTCCAATCAGCCTGGGATCTGCTGCACCCGGCCAATCTGGCCAGAGGGCTACCCTTTGCGGCGTCCCTGCTTGGCATTTTGGCCGCACACGAGTTCGGCCATTATTTTGCTGCCCGCTACCACAAAGTTGCCGTGACGTTGCCCTATTTTATCCCGATGCCGCTCACCTTCGGCACGCTTGGGGCCTTCATCCAGCTCAAAGAACCGATCCCGGACCGGCGCAAGCTGTTTGATATCGGCGTGGCTGGCCCTCTGGCCGGGCTGCTGCTGGCAATCCCGTTGCTGCTTGTCGGGTTGTCGACCAGCGAAGTGGCCATCCCCCCTCCCAACACGCCGTTGATGCTCGAAGGCAACAGCCTTCTCTACCTGGCCGCCAAATGGCTGATCTTCGGCGCGTTGTTGCCCGACCCAGCCACCGGCCGCGACGTGTTTATGAACCAGGTCACCTTCGCTGCCTGGATCGGGCTGCTGGTCACTGCGCTCAATCTGCTGCCTGTCGGCCAGCTGGACGGTGGACACACAGTCTTTGCCCTGTTTGGCCGCAAGGCACGCTACATCAACCTGGCCGCTGTCGGCCTGCTGGCCCTGCTGGCGACAGCAGGGGTCCCCTTTGTCCAGGAATTGCTGCCGGCGCTGGCCTCGGTCGGCTACACCGGCTGGTTTCTGTGGCTGTTTTTGATCCTGACCCTGATCGGTGTCGAACACCCGCCTGCCTTGGACGATGTGACCACCCTGGACCCGCGGCGGCGTCTGGTCGGGATCGTCGTGATCGTGCTCTTTGTGCTGCTCTTTGTCCCGGTGCCGCTGCGCGTGGTATAGAGCGTTTGTGGAGCGGGGGCAGGTGCCCTGTAGTTGTCGGTTGAATGGATTTGGCTGAATCGGTGGGGGGCGGTTGCCCTCTCTCAAACTGTGAGTGACCCTATGTCGAACGCACCATCCATGCAAGAAGTGATCCTGCGATTGCACGAGTTCTGGGCTGCACAGGGCTGCACGATCTGGCAGCCGTACAGCGAAAAGGTGGGGGCCGGGACGATGAATCCGGCCACAGTGCTGCGCGTGTTGGGCCCGGAACCGTGGAAGGTCGCCTATGTAGAGCCCTCCTTTCGCCCGGACGACGGGCGCTACGCCGAGAATCCCAACCGCATGCAGATGCACCACCAGTATCAGGTGATTTTGAAGCCAGACCCAGGCAACCCACAGGAGCTCTATCTGGCCAGCCTGGAGGCGATCGGGTTGAAGCGCACCCGCCACGATATTCGCTTTGTGGAAGACAACTGGGAGTCTCCTGCGCTGGGCGCGTGGGGGCTGGGCTGGGAGGTCTGGCTGGACGGGCAGGAGATCACGCAGTTCACCTATTTTCAGCAGGCGGGCAGCCTGCCGCTGGACCCGGTCAGCGTCGAAATCACCTACGGGCTCGACCGCATCGTGATGTATCTCCAGCAAAAGACCCAGGTCTGGGAGATCGATGTCGACGGCCGGCACACCTTTGCCGAGCTCTTTCGCGACCCTGAGATCGAAAACTGTGTCTACGAGTTTGAGCTGGCGGATGTCGAACGGATGAAACAGCTCTACGCCCTGTACAAGGCAGAAGCCCAGGCCAGCATCGATCGTGGGCTGGTGGCCCCTGCCCACGACTATGTGCTGCGCCAGAGTCACACCTTCAACCTGCTTGACTCGCGCGGGGCGATTGGGGTGACCGAGCGGGCGAAATTTTTTGCCGACATGCGTGGCCAGGCCAAGGCGCTCTCCGAGCTCTACGTAGAGCAGCGGCGACGTCTGGGGTTCCCTTGGCTGCAAGGTGCCCAGACGGCAGCTGGGGCAGCTGGGGCAGCAGAACCAAAGGCCCCTGCCAGCCAGGAGCCTCAGCCGCTGCTGCTTGAACTTGGCTCTGAGGAGCTGCCGCCGCAGGATGTCGTCGATGGGCTGGCCCAGCTCGAAGAGAAACTGACAGCGCTGCTGGCCCAGTACAAGCTGGGCTATGACACGTTGTATGTCACCGGCACCCCCCGTCGCCTTGTCGTCTATGTGACCGCCGTGGCGCCGATGCAGACGGACGAGGTGGTGGAAAAACGGGGGCCCGCCCTGGCCCAGGCCTACGACAGCCTGAAGCGGCCCACCAAGGCGCTGGAGGGATTTGCTCGTGGGCAGGGGCTGTCGGTCGACCAGATTGAGGTGCGCGACGCGTATGTCTATGCCGTCCAGCGGGTCGTCGGCCGGCCGGCAGCAGAAGTGCTGCCCGCCCTGTGTGTCGAACTGCTCGGCGCGCTGCGCTGGGGAAAAACGATGCGTTGGAACGACAGCGGGGTTGCCTGGCCGCGGCCGCTGCGTTGGATCGTGGCGTTGCTCGGCGACCAGCTCCTGCCGTTCAGCTGGGCTGGGGTGGCCAGCGGACGGCAGAGCCGTGGGCCCCGCTTTGCCGATGCGGCAGCCAGCCTGTCGGCAGGTGCCTTCACCACATTTGAGATCCCAGATGCACCTGGCTATTTTGAGGCAGTGGCCGCCCAGGGGGTGATCGTCGACCGGACTGAACGGCGGCGGCAGGTCGAGGCGCTGGTTCTACAGGCGGCCGCCACCCTTGGCGGCACAGTGCCCGCTGAACCTGGCCTGCTCGACGAGGTGACTGACCTGGTCGAAGCCCCGCAGGCGCTGCTTGGCACATTCGAGGAGCGCTATCTGGAGCTGCCAGCACCGGTGTTGGTCGGGGTCATGAAGAAACACCAGCGCTATTTTCCGGTGTTGCAGGCAGGCGAACTGGTCAACCATTTTGTGGCCGTCGCCAACAGCAACGCGCTGGCCCATCCAGAGGTGGTGCGCGCGGGTTACGAGGGGGTCATCCGGGCCCGGTACGCCGATGCTGCCTATTTTTACCGGGCCGACACCGGACGGACGCTCGAGTCGTTCACCCCGCGGCTGGCGACGCTCACCTTCCATGCCCGGCTGGGGTCGATGCTGGACCGGGTCGCCCGGCTTACAGAGCTGGCTCCCCAGATCGCACAGCTGGTGGGCGCTTCCGCCGCCACCAGGGGAGCGGTCGAACGGGCAGCGCAGCTGTGCAAAGCAGACCTGATGACCCACATGGTGGTGGAGATGACCAGCCTGCAGGGCATCATGGGGGAGATCTACGCGTTGCGCCACGGCGAAGACCCAGCCGTCGCCCAGGCGATCCGTGAACAGTATCTGCCCCGCTTTGCCGGCGACAGTGTGCCAGCGACTCAGGCGGGGTTGGCGCTGGCGCTGGCCGACAAGCTCGACGCGCTCAGCGGGCTGTTTGCTGTCAAGGCGATCCCGACCGGCAGCGCCGATCCTTTCGGGCTACGCCGGGCAGCCTTGGGGGTGATCCACAGCCTGCTGGCTACCCAGACCGACCTGAGTCTGCGCGCGGGGCTATCTGCTGCTGCCCGTCTGCAGCCAGTCGTTGTCAGCGACGAGGCCACCGAAGAGACGGCGATCTTTCTGGAACGCCGTCTGCAGGGGGTATTGGCAGAACAGGGCTACGCCGCAAGCATTGTCGAGGCTGTGCTGGCCGTGCGCGGCGACAACCCGGTCGCGGCGCAGCGTGCCTGCCAGGGCTTGAGCAGAGCAGTCCAGCTGCCGGGCTGGAGCGAAGCGTTCACCGCCTATGCCCGCTGTGCCCGCATCACACGCACAGTGGCCGAAGAACTGCCGCTGCAGAGCGGAGCCTACCAAGAAGCGGTCGAGCACGAGCTGCACCAGGCTGTGCTGGAGGCAGCAGCCCAGCTTGCGAACGCAGCCGAAGCAGCCGATCTGCTGGGCGGGGTGCTGCTCGCCCTGCAAACGCCGATCAACCGGTATTTTGAGCAGGTTCTGGTCAACGCCGATACAGAGCCCCTGCGCCGGGCACGCCTGGCGCTTGTCCAGTCGGTCGCCCGGCTGCCTGGCCGGGTGGCCGACCTGAGCAGGCTGCCCGGATTTTGACGCGACATTGGGGCAGCGGGGAGGCGAGATGGAGATTGTCCTGACCCACGAGCGCACGGACTTTGATGCGCTGGCGTCGCTGTGGGGAGCTGCGTTGCTCTTCCCCGGGGCGCTGCCCGTGCTGCCCCGCCAGCTCAACCGCAATGTGCGCGATTTTTTGGCACTCTACAAAAATCATTTCCGTTTTCTAGCTGCGGACGATCTCCCGCGCGGCCGGGTCCGGCGTGCCATCCTGGTCGACACGCGCTCAGCCAACTCGCCGCGCGGAACCCAGGCCGAGACCGAATATCTCGTGATCGACCACCATCTCCAACACAGCTCTCTCGAGGGAACTCCCCCCAAGGGTCCGCTGCAGGCCCAGGAGCTCTGGTGCGAAGCCACTGGCGCCAACACCACGCTGCTGGTCGAAAAATTGATCGAACACTCGGTCGACCTGACCCCGGTCGAGGCGACGCTGCTGGCGCTTGGCATCTACGAAGATACCGGCAACCTGACCTATCCCTCGACACACAGCCGCGACGCAGCTGCGTTGGCCTGGCTTTTGCAGCCAGAACACGGTGTCAACCTCGGCGAAGTGAACGAATTTCTCCACCACCCGGTCACTGAAGCACAGCGTCTGTTGCTGCAGGAACTGATGGATCGCTGTGAGTACAGCGAAATTGAAGGCCACTCTGTGATCGTCACCGCTGTATCGGCTCCGGGGTTTACCGACGAACTCAGCACCTTGGCGGCCCGGCTGCGAGATTTTCATGAGCCAGATGCACTTTTTCTGGTCGTCGATCTGGGGGATATGGTGCAGGTTGTTGCGCGCAGCACAACAGAGGCGATCGATGTGGGGCAGGTAGCCCAGCAGTTGGGAGGAGGGGGGCACAGCCGGGCAGCAGCGGCACACATTCGCAACAGTTCTTTGGAAGCGGTGCGCGGCCGGATCGAAGAGCTGGTGCGGGCACACACCCGCGCTGCCTTCACGGTAGAGCAGATCATGAGCAAAGGTCAGCCGCAGATGCTGCGGCCGGAGATGAGCGTCGCCGAAGCCGACCGCCTGATGCGCCGGTTCGGACATGAAGGCTTTCCCGTCGTCGCCGAGGATCCGGCAGGTCAGCGCCAGTTGCTGGGGGTTTTGACCCGCCGAGAAGTTGACAAGGCGATCGACCACGGGCTTGGCGACCAGCCCGTGCGCCGGTTTTTGCAGGCCGGCCACTACACCGTGCGCGCCAGCGACTCGGTGGCCACCCTGCGCCGACGGATGATCGAAAGCAACTGGGGCCAGATTCCGGTGGTCGACGCCCAGGGCACGATCGTCGGAATTGTCACGCGCACCGACCTCATCAAACTGTGGGACGAAAGTGTCCTGCCTGGGCGGCGGGCCGGCGAGCTGGCAGCCCGGCTGCGCCGGGCCTTGTCCCCCGCCCAACTCCACCTGCTGGAACAGATCGGCCGCGAAGGCGAGGCGATGGGGTTCGCCGTCTATGTGGTGGGGGGGTTCGTGCGCGACTTGATGCTGGAGATGGCCAGCGTCCAGGCACTCGATGTCGACATTGTGATCGAAGGCGACGCGCTGGCGCTGGCCCGGCAGATGCAAAGCAGCTATGGCGGCCGGATCGTGGAACACAGACGTTTCGGGACAGCCAAATGGCTGCTGGCCGGCCACGACCCGCCGGTGCGGAGAGCAGCGCTGCTGGCAGGGCTGGAAACAGCCGATGCATTGCCTCCAGCGTTGGACTTTGTGACCGCCCGTACAGAGTTCTATACGACACCGACTGCGCTGCCAACTGTCCAGAAAAGCAGCATCAAGCTGGACCTGCACCGCCGTGACTTTACCATCAACACCCTGGCCCTCTCTCTCAACCCGGACCGTTGGGGAGAACTGCTCGACGCCTGGGGAGGGCTGGCCGATCTGCGGGCCGGCCGCGTGCGCGTCCTGCACAGCCTCAGTTTTATCGACGACCCTACCCGCATTCTGCGCGCGGTGCGCTACGAACAACGGTTCAATTTTCAGATCGAGCCCCGTTCGCTCGAACTGCTCGGCGACGCGCTGGAACTGCTCGACCGGGTGACCCCGGCCCGTCTTCGCCACGAACTGGAACGCATTCTGCAGGAGGCTGAGCCCGAAAAGGCCTTGCAACGGCTCGCCGATCTGCAAGTCCTCCACCAGATCCAGCCCGGCCTGCACATGACACCGACCATGGCGGAGCAGTTTGCCCACCTGCGCGCCCTCCGCCAGGCAAGCGACACAGATCCGCTGCTGCGCGAGGCACCGCTCGATCAGCTCTACCTGGCCCTGCTGGGGTATCCCCAGAGCAGGGAGGCCAGCCGGGCGCTGCAGGAGAGGCTGATGTTGCGCAACGATATGCAGCGGATCCTGCACGGCATGACCTTGCTCCAGCTTGCCCTGCCCCGGCTGGCTGACCCGACACTCCTTCCCAGCCGGATCGTCCAGATGCTGGATCCGGTACCTGCCGAATGTCTGGCACTGTTGCCTGTGGTCTGTGGGGAGCCGCTGGTGTTGGCCCAGGTCCGGCGCTACCGCAGCGAGTGGCAGGCCGTCCGGCCTGAGCTCACCGGCGACGACCTGCGGCACCTGGGCATCGCACGCGGCGCCATCTATCGCCAGTTGCTGGCCGAGCTGCGTGCCGGGCGGCTTGACGGCACGATCCGGAGCCGGGCAGGCGAAATCGCCTGGGTACAAGAACGGCTGACCCTGGAATAGCTGCGAGCAGCTGGCGCCTGGCCGTGCCAAATTCTCCTCCCCCGGCTTGTCTGCTACAATAGGGCAGAGTTGACCACCTGGCGCGCACCGGACAGGACGTTGTGGGCCAGGCAGAAAGCGTGCCAGCAATGGGAAACCCCTGGCAACCAAGAGGAGGCAAAACTGGATGGATCTGGGATTCTGGCGCGACCTGGTGCTTTTTTATCTGCTGTCGATGCAGCTGATCGTCACGTTGGTGGCTGCTGGGGTTCTTTATCTGTGTGTGCGTGGCGCGCAGCGGGTGCGACGCCGGGCAACAGAGGGCATGCACCGGCTGCGCAGCAGCAGCAGCAGCATGCGCAGCCAAAGCGACCAGCTGGCGGAGCGTGTGGCCGCCCCCTGGATTCGCAGTGCCGCCGCAGTGGCTCGCGCAAAAGCCAGTGTGCGCGCACTGCTGCCAGGCCGTTCCAAACTCGTGTGAAAAGCAAGGAGAAGCAACCATGAGTCACCGGATCCGTTCCATTTTGCTCGGCGCCATAGCGGGTGCCTTGTTGGGTGCAACCTTTGCCTGGGTCGCCAGCGACCGGGACCAAGATGGAGAGTCTGACGCCCTCGAAGCCATCAAACAGCTGGGACCCTCGGACTATTTCTCGTTGGGCATCGCCATTCTGACGCTGGCGCGCCAGTTTGGTGGGATGTTGCGCAAAGGCTGAACCTATCTCCAAGCACCCAAAACAACCGAGAGGGAAAAAACATGACAGAACATTCAGACAGTGCGGAACGGCCGCTGCGGGTCGCCATCGTCGGTGCTGGCCCCTCGGGATTCTATGCCGCAGCGGCGCTGCTGAAGGAGCGTGGCCGGGCGACGATCGACCTCTTTGACCGTCTGATTGCCCCCCACGGTCTGGTGCGCTACGGTGTGGCACCTGACCACCAAAACATCAAGGCGGTTGCGAAACTCTATGACCGTACCATCGCCGACCCGGCGGTCCGCTATTTCGGCAACGTCGACATCGGCCGCGACCTGACCCACGCCGACCTCAAAAGCCACTACGACGCCATTTTTTACACGACCGGTGCCCAGTCCGACCGACGGCTCGGCATTCCCGGCGAAGATCTGCCCAACAGCCTGTCGGCGACCGAATTTGTCGCCTGGTACAACGGCCACCCAGATTTTCGGGATCTGGCGGTCGATCTCAGCTGTGAAGCAGCGGTGGTGGTGGGGGTCGGCAATGTGGCGATGGATGTGGCGCGGATTCTGGCCAAGTCGGTGGAAGAGCTGCAAGAGACCGACATCGCCGACCATGCTCTGGCTGCGCTGGCCCAAAGCCGGGTCAAAGATATCTATGTCATTGCTCGCCGTGGGCCTGCCCAGGTAAAATTTACCAACGCCGAGGTGCGCGAGATGGGGCATCTGGCCATCGCTGACCCGATCGTCCTCGACAGCGAACTGCGGCTCGACCATGCCAGCAGCGCTGCGATCGAGGGGGACACAGCGATGCAAAAAAATCTGGACTACCTGCGCGCCTATGTCGAGATCGGTGCTACCGGAAAACCGCGCCGCGTCCATTTTCGTTTTCTGCTCTCACCGGCGGAGATCCTGGCTGAAAACGGCAGGATCGTAGGGGTTACGCTGGAAAAAAATGAGCTGCGTGCGGCGGTGACAGGCGAGATCAAGGCGTCGGGCACCGGCCAGTACGAAATCCTCCCGGCCGGGCTGGTGCTACGTTCGGTAGGCTACAAGGGAATCCCGTTGGAAGGAGTCCCATTCGACCGACGCAACGGCGTGATCCCCAACGAAGTCGGTCGCGTGATCGACCTCGACACAGGCAAGGTGGTGGCGGGCGAATATGTGGCTGGCTGGATCAAGCGGGGGCCCAACGGGGTGATCGGCACCAACAAACCCGACGCCATCGAGTCGGTCAACAATTTTTTTGAAGACCTGCACAAGGGGAGGCTGGTGTTGGCACCCGATCCGTCGCTGGAGGCCGTCCCAGCGTTGCTGGCGGCGCGCGGGGTCCGCTACGTGACCAAAGAGGAATGGCTGGTGATCGACGCCCACGAGGTCGCTGCGGGCAAACCCCAGCACAAGCCACGGGTCAAGCTCGTGGAGCGTGCTCAGATGCTGGCTCTGCTGAAGGGCTAGGCGGATGGCCTGCGCTGTGCAGCGACCTGGTCGGCAAAACGGCAGCAGCGCGCGTAGCTGTGCGCCAGGAAGGCAGCAGGGGTCAAGAACGCAGTGTGGCGGAGCGACAGCTCGAAACTGAGTGGTTTGGTATAGGGGGAGGCAGCGACCCACGCGGCGACCCTTGTCCAGTCCACAATACCGTCGTAGGGCGGCAGGTGCAGGTCGTCGCAGCCATCGTTGTCGTTCAGATGCAGCACAGCCAGACGCTCCAAGTGGGGGAGATACTGTTCGATGCGGTTGCGGCCGAGGACGGCATGGCCAGAGTCAAAACAGAACCCCAAAAAGCTCGGATCATAGGCGGCGAAGAGCTTCAACAGCAGTTCAGCGTTGTCGTCAGCCTGGGCAGCCTGGATGACCTTGGCTTCAATCGCTGCAAAATCGATCAGATTTTCCAAAGCGATCTGCACGTTGCAGGCGCGGGCGTACGGCTCGACCTCGTCGAGAGAGCGGCGGATCTGGTCAAAGAGCCAGGGGTTGAATCGCTTCAGCTCTGGGTGTTGGGTTGGCGGGTAGACGTGCATCACGACCGCGTCGCCGCCCAGACGGGCGGTCAGGTCGATTCGATTTTTGACAAGCTCGATGCCGGCACGCCGGGCCTTTTCTTCGGGCGCATACCAGAAGTGTTGGATCCCTTCTGAACCGTGCGTGTCGTTAAGTTGAAGCCCGTAGGCGGCGAGCCAACGCCCGATCTGGTCGATCTCGCTGTCGCTGTAGACAAAATCGGAATACCATTCGTGGCACCAGTGGACGTGGGTGAACCCCACCTCTGACAACAAACGGAGCGCCTGTTCGGCGTCGCCCTGGTCGGTCAAGTAGTCGCTGGTCAACGAAAACATGGCAGTGCGTTCCTTTCTGAGGCTGGAGGCAATCTATGGCTGAGCCCAAACACCGGGTCGTCTATTCGACCGACCCAACAAGCGAAACGCCGCGACCGGCCGTTGCACACACGCCGTCCCCTCGCCAGCAGCAGGTGCGCGTCCACCTGGAGCGCAAAGGGCGGGGCGGCAAAAGCGTCTCGCTGGTCAGTGGAGTCACCCCTGCCGAGCTCGAAAAGGTCTGTAAATTGCTCAAGACCCGGCTGGGCACAGGCGGTGCTGTCAAAGAGCAGCTGATTGAAATTCAGGGGGACCAACGGGACAAGGTGGTTGCCATCTTGCTGGAGCTCGGCTACCAGGCCAAAAAGGCGGGCGGCTGACCGTTCAGCGGACGACAAGCTGGGCCAACCATTTGACCTGTTTGAGGGCATCTTCTTGTTCCGTCGGCACGATCAGACGTACCAGCCCCTGCTGCCGAGTCAGGGGTTGTCCGTTGCAGCGGTACGCCAGCAGCACCGGGCGGTCAAGCGGAGCCCCTTCGACTTCGGCACGCAGCAGACGGGCCCCAAACCCGTCTGCGCTGATCGCATCCACATGGGCCCAGACAGCGCCGACAGCCATCTGATCGGCTAAAAATTGCCGCAGGGAGACCCCACCAAAGGTGAAAGGGCCAGATATGCCGTGGCCGGTGCTGACGATAGAACAACCAGCAACTTCGCTGACCGGCAACCTCTGCAAGGCGTCGACCGACCAATCGACAGAGCGCCCGTCCGGCAGGAAACAGCGCAGGGTGCCGTCACCTGCCGGAACAGAGGGGTTGGGCTCGTGTGCATGGCCGTGGAGCCATTCGGCTCCAGCAGCGGAACCCAGCGTCATGCCTCGGGCTCCGCGCTGAACCGCAACGGGTAGCCGTCAAGCTGGGCACGTGCAGTCGCCACTTTGACCAGACGCAGCGCCTCTTCGCGTGGGCGGACAACAACGACAGCTTGCCCCTCCTGGTGAGCGGTCAGGGCCACATGTTCCGCCAACTCTTCCGAAAGCAAAAATAGCCGGACCAAGATGCGGAGGACATACTCGAACGGCGTGACCTCGTCGTTGTGGATCCAGACATTCCAGCGCGGGGCAAGCTCTTTGGCTGGCTGAGACAACACGCTCTCTGCCGGCCGCACAGGCGGTTCGACGATTTGGGCGCGCACCGTTCCATCGTTCATACAAGTTGCCCTTCTGAACTCCAAGCCGAGTTGAATTTCCTCCACCCAGTATACAGGCAACTGGCTGTTTTGTCGATGTGACCTCGATTCCAAGGGAGCAGAGGCAATTGCAGATTTTGGCTGGCCCCATGCTACAATCTCGGGCTGGCATACCGATCGTGAGCTGGCATGCCGACTGCGAGGATCAAAATCGGCATGGGTCAGACGATAGGGGAGCGCTGGAAAACCGAGGCAGACCGTGCGGAGATTGCTGTGGTGATCCCGACCTACAACGAAGCACAAAACTTGCCGGCGATCGTTGCAGCGGTGATGGCGCTGCCGCTGGCTGCGCTGCATCTCTGGATTGTCGACGACGATTCGCCCGACGGCACAGGAAGCGTTGCCGACCAGCTGGCGGCCCACTACAACTGCGGCGGCGCTTCTGGCCAGAAACGGCAGCTGTCGGTGCTCCACCGAACCGGCAAGGGTGGGCTGGGAACTGCCTACGTGGCAGGCATGCAGCAGGCGATCCAGGCTGGGGCAGATTTCATCGTCCAGATGGACGCCGACTTCAGCCACTCGCCTGATTACATTCCCCAGATGCTTGGGGTGATCCTGGCAACAGATGCCGACGTCGTGATCGGCAGCCGCTACGTGCCGGGCGGTTCACTGGACGAGCGCTGGGAGTGGAGCCGCCGTCTGCTGAGCTGGTGGGCCAACCTGTACAGCCGGGCCATTTTGGGGCTGCGCATCCGCGATATGACTGCCGGTTTCAAGATGTGGCGCCGCTCAGCCCTGGAATCGATCGGGCTGCAGACCGTTCGCAGCAACGGGTACAGCTTTCAGGTAGAGATGGCCTACTTGTGCGAACGGCTCGGTTTTCATCTGATCGAAGTACCTATCCACTTTGAAGACCGTCGCATCGGGCAGAGCAAACTGGACATTCCGGTCAAACTGGAATCTGCCTGGCGCACCTGGCAGATTCGCTGGCGCTATCGCCATTTGCAGCGGCGAGGCTGTTCTGCGGAGATTTCTGGGGTAGGAACGGGGAACGGCAGCCGCCGCTGACCGGTGCGCCTTGGCACCTGCTTGAGGACACACCTTTTATGACACGATTGGTCCGCTTTCGTTCCGACCTGCTGGCTTTGCTGGCCATTCTGCTGCTCTCTCTGCTCTGGTTTGCCCCGGTGCTGGTGCCGTCGATCACGGCGGCGACGCTGCTGCCCTACGACAATTTGAGCGCCTTCGAACCCTGGCGATCCCTGCAGACAGGCCGAATCCCCTACAACGACCTGCTGTCCGACCTGGTTTTGCAGAACGCAGCCTGGAAGATCCATCTGCGCGAGAGCCTGGCCGCCGGCGAAATCCCGCTTTGGAACCCCAAAATTTTGACAGGGGTTCCGTTTCTGGCTGGGGGGCAGGCCAGCGCATTGTACCCGCTCAACCTTCTCTTCTATCTGCTGCCGCTGGAAGTCGCCTATGGCTGGTTCACAGCGCTGCAGGTGGCGATCGCCGGAGCGGCGTTGTACGGGTTTGGCCGGGTACTGCGTCTGCGGGTGCTGGCGGCTCTGTTCGGGGCGATCGTCTACATGTTCAGCGGCTTTTTGATCGCCAGCGTCGTCTTCACGATGTTTCTGGCGGCAGTCCCATGGCTGCCTCTTTTGCTGGCGGTGATCGAGCTCATCGTTCGCAAGCAAGAAGAAAAGGGGGTGCACAGCTTTCTTCCGATCCCGTATGTTGCTGCCGGCGCAGCGGTGATCGGGCTGGTGGTCCTGGCTGGACACCCAGAGCTGATCTACTACACGTTGTTGGTCGCTGGGGCCTTCAGTGGGGTGCGGCTGGTCGCCGCCTACCAGCGCCTGCGGGCAGGTTCTGCCTTCTGGCCGGCCCTGGCCTGCACGCTGCGGCTGGCCGGCTGGCTGGTGACCCTGGCGTTGCTCGGCGTGGCTGCCGGCGCAGCCCAGCTGATCCCGCTGGTCGAACTGTTGCCGCTCAACTTTCGTGAAGGCAACGCAACGCTGCAACAGGTCACCGGCTGGGCATGGCCCAGCCGCCATCTCCTCACCTTCGCACTGCCCAACCTCTTCGGCAATCCCAGCCATCATGGATGGTTTGACCTCTGGGAGCGTCTCTGGCAGCCAGCGACAACCAATGCGCTGGGCGAGCCCGCCCCTGCCATCTTCTGGGGTATCAAGAACTATGTCGAAGGAGGCAGCTATGTGGGGGGGGTGACCTGGCTGCTGGCTGGAATAGCTCTCCTGGCAGCAGGGAACGCTTTTTGGCGACGTGACCGCCAGCCCCCCCTGCCGGGGAGCGTGATTCCCGGCTTTTTTGCAGCGCTGGCGGTCGTCGCGCTGCTCTTTGCTTTTGGCACGCCGCTCTACGCGCTGCTCTTTTATGGGCTGCCTGGCTGGAATCAGCTGCACAGCCCTTTTCGTTGGGTCTTTCCCTTTACACTGAGCATGGCCGTGCTGGGCGCGGTGGGCGCACACCACCTGTTGGGGTGCGCTCCCACCGGGGGCTTGCCACGCCCGGTTCGACGTGCCGTGCAGGTGCTGGCCCTGCTGGCCCTCCTGGTCGGCGGGAGCGCGATCGGCCTGGTGCTGGCCAGCATCCTGCTCCCTGACCCGTTCATCGCGTTGGGCCAGCGCATCGTCGACGGCAGCGATCTGGCGCAAAGGGCTTTTGCCAATGGCCGAATGTTTTGGAGCTACCAGGCGGCCAATCTGGTGCACGGTGGGCTGGCTGCACTGCTGGCCGGGCTGCTGGTGGGGGCAGGGGTGCGCTGGCCAGGGACACGCTGGCTGGGAGCAGCCCTGGTGGCTTTGGTGTGCGTCGACCTCTTTGTCGCGCACGGCACCTTTAACCCGGCGAGCGACCCGGCACTGGCTCCTTGGAAACCGACGGGGAGACCGGCAGTCGTCGATTTTCTCAACGAACGCGAGGCGACCCGCAACACCCCCTGGCGTTTCACGACCTTCAACGCGCCGGGTGAAAAAACGTTCAACGCCAACATGGGGATGTACTATGGCTGGCACGACGTGCGCGGCTACGATTCGGTCATTCTGCGCCAGTATGTGGACTTCATGAACCGTCTTCAGCCACAGGCCAACGAACTGCTCTACAACCGGATCGCGCCGATCTACGCACAGCCGGGCGGCGACGTCTACGCGGCGCTCGACAACCCGCTGCTGGACCTGCTCAACGTACGGTACCTGATCACCGAACATGCCGTCCCCAACCCGGGCTGGGCAGAGATCTACCAAGACGACAGCGTGCGCGTCTACGAAAACCAGGAAGCCTTCCCGCGGGCGCTGATCCTCCCTGCTGCCAGCGTCGTACCGGCAGCGGAGCAGCCGCTGGCCAGCACGGATCTGCGCAGCCAGCTCTTTCTCGAGGAGCCACCCGCAGACCCGAACGGCCTGCTGCCTGCCAGCCCGGCGCTGCGCGCGGCGCAGATCAGCCGCTACACAGCCAACGAAGTCTTTGTCGACGTCAATTTGAGCGACCGGGGCTGGCTGTTGCTCACCGACGCCTACTTTCCGGGGTGGAAGGCCTATCTGCGTCCCTTTGGCAGCGATGAAAACCAGGAAGTCGAACTGCCCATCCAACGCGCCAACAGCGCCTTCCGGGCCGTCTATCTGGCACAGGACGGGCAGTGGACGGTCCGTTTTGTCTACAGCCCGATGAGTTTCAAACTGGGGCTTTATACAAGCTTTTTGGCCGGGATGACAGTTTTGATGCTGCTGCTCTTCTGGATTTGGGGGCGCTACTACCGGCCCGAGATCGAGGTGCATGACGTCAAGCGTGTGGCCAAAAATTCACTGGTGCCGATGGGGTTGAGCCTCTTCAACAAGGCAGTCGACTTTGTCTTTGCCCTGCTCTACGTACGCCTGCTGGGGCCTGCCGGGACCGGGGAGTGGTACTTTGTCGTGGCGATTTATGGCTTTTTTGAGATCATCAGCCGGTACGGATTGGGCACCTTGTTGACGCGCGATGTGGCAGCCGACAAAAACCAGGCCAGCCGGTATCTCACCAACGTTCTGGTGCTGCGCACACTGCTCTGGGCCGTCAGCCTCCCCTTGATGGGGCTGGTGGTCTCCGGCTATTGGGCGGTCGGTGTTGTCTGGCCTGATTTACAGTCGATCCACGCGCAGGAGATCCAGGCTCTGCTGCTGCTGGCGGCGGCGATGCTTTTTGCCAACTATGCAGATGCCCTGAGCAGCCTGTTTATGGCGTTTGAGAAGATGGAATACCCGGCGGGGCTGACCAATGCAGTGGCCCTGCTCAAGGTGGCGTTGGGGGCGCTGGTGCTGTTGCTCGACTGGGGCTACATCGGGCTGGCTGCAGTGGCGCTGGCGGTCAATTTGCTGCAGGTTGTCTGGCTATATGCTTTGCTGCGTGCGAAGCTGCTGCGTCCACACTGGCAGTGGGACGGAGCGCTGCAGCGGTGGATGCTGGCCTACAGCGGCCCCCTGATGATCAACCATCTGTTGGCCACCATTTTCTGGCGGATCGACGTGTGGATTTTGCGTCCGCTGGCTGGCTCAGCTGCGGTCGGGCTTTACAGCATCGGGCTGAAATACCTGGATGGGCTGAACATCATTCCCAGCATGTTCACGATGGCAATTTTTCCGTTGATGAGCCGTTTTGCGCGCAGCGAGCGCAACAACCTGCTGCGCTCCTATGTGCTCAGCCTGCGGCTGTTGACGCTGCTCAGCCTGCCGGTTGCGATGGCGGTCACGTTTCTGGCCACCCCCCTCGTCTATCTGGTAGGTGGAGCGCAATACTTGAACATCCCGGGGGAGTTCCAGATTTTCGGTCAGAGCATCTCGTACATGGGCGGGGCGGACGTCGCTTTTCAGGCGATTGTCTGGAGCATTCCGATCGGTTTTGTCAACAGTGTGACCCAGTATGTGTTGATTGCAGCCAATCAGCAGCAGGTGTTGACACGCGCCTTTGTGTTTGGGGTGCTCTTCAACATCGTCGGCAATCTGCTGCTGATTCCCAGACTGGGCTATGTAGGAGCGGCGGCGGCCACGATTCTGAGCGAGTTCAGCCTGCTCTTTCCCTTTTACTGGATAGTACGCCGGTCTGTCGGCACAGTGCCGTGGGGCAGGGTCTTTGGCCCGCCGCTGCTGGCTGTTGCGGCGATGGGAGGCACAGTCTGGCTGCTCCAGCGTGCAGAGTTCTCGCTGCTGCTGGCCCTGCCTGCCGGGCTCCTGGTCTATGGGGCGGTGCTGCCAGTCGCCGGTGCTTTTCGGGGCGAGGAAATGGCGCTGGTTATGCGTGCGCTGCCGATCGGCCCGCTGCGCCGTCTTCCTCTGAAGCCCCCCGCCTGAACCCAAGACCCTGCACATCAGTGAACTGTCCTGCGTAGGAACGCAAGGCCTGCCACTGGGGGGGGGTCATCGCAATAAAAGGGCGTGCCTGTCGAATCAAGGTCAAAGCGTCGTCCAGCGAATAGCCGCTGGCCACCAGATAGGCGGCGGCAAGGGTGGGTGCGCGCCCGACCCCAGCCTTGCAGTGAACATAGACCTTGCCCCCCTCTTCGACCACAGCACGAATAAACTCAACACCCTGTTGAAAATGGGCGCTGCTGGGTGAATCATCGTCGACCGTCGGCAAATAACAGTACCGAGGAAAGGCCAGACCGTAGGCCGCGTCGTCGAACTCGGTGCGCAGGTTGACAACTGCGGTGATCCCCGCCGCTTCAAGCCGACGTTTGCCGCGCTGGTTGAACTGCGGTCCCACGTAGAGCTGCTCGGTGACCCGGCTGTAACGCAACAGCGGAATCCCGGTAGCAACTGGGAGCGCACGCCCCCACGCCCACTGCAAGGTCACCCAGGGACCTTGCTCATGCAGCCTTTTTTGAACAATGGCGAGCCCTTTGTTGGCTTTTTTGACCAGATTCATAGTCCCTTTTTCTGCTCCCACCGGAAAGCATCCAATACCACGGGGAGGCCACGCACGATACAGAGCAGCGTGGCGACGCCGCTCAATCCGCTGGCGGCTGTCCAGACTGGCTGCCACCAGGAGAGCCCAGCGGACTGCAGCGCCAGGGTTGCCGTCAGCGAGAGAAAAGCCAGCGCTTTGACCAGCCCGTACCCCCCGCGCATGGGGCGGCTGGCCACCAGCCAGGTCCCCCAACGGCTGCGAAGCTGGGTGTGGGCGCTTTTCCCACCGGCATACCCGACCGCACGCACAGAATCGGTCAAGGCTCCGCGCACGATAAAAATGAGAGGGACAGCCAATGGGACCAGCTGCAGATAGGCGAAGAGAACCCAGAGCACAATCTCAACAGCCCGGTCGGCGGCAATGTCCAGAACACTGCCCAACAGGGTCGTCTCCTGGCGGGAGCGAGCCACGACGCCGTCGACTGCATCCAACCCGATCAGCAGCATCACCCCCGGAACAGCCAGCAGGCGTCCGGTCAGCCCTTCCCCAGAGATTCCCCAGACCAGGACGATCAGCAGCGGGAAACGCGCCAAAGTTATCCAGTTGGCCAGAGTCATCATCAGTCGCCGAGACGTCTGGCGCAGTTACGGACGCCCAACGTCGTCCAGAGGGCATGTGACACTTTTATGGTATTACACACCTGCAACTTACTCATATAAAAAATTATACAACAAAAATCAGTATAATGCAAGTAGAGAAGATTGCGATTGCGCTTGGAACAGGTGGGGGCTCTCCCTCTCCCCCGCCAGAAGGCAGGGAAATCCTGCCTTCTGTGTTTGTTGAGTCGATCCTCTATCGATTATGCGACAGCGTATTCTTTATGCAAAACGGACAGCTGTGCGATACAATACCACTGATCCGACTCCAGCTGTTCAGAGGAGACCCTCTTTTTATGGAAACAATTGTTGTGGGCAACCGAACCCTGGCCTTTCGCAGGTACGGGCGCCAGGTTGCAGTGGAGCGTCCGCCGCTGGTGCTGCTGCATGGCGCCGGCTCCAATCATCTGATCTGGCCTCCCCAGGTGCGCCATCTGCCAGCCACAGCCGTCTACGCGCTCGATCTGCCTGGCCATGGGGCGTCGCCCTTGCCGGCCTGTGCTTCGATCAGTGCCTACAGCGAAGTTGTGCGCGACTTTGTCGACGCGCTGGAGTTGCCGTGGTTTGTGCTGGCTGGCCACTCGTTGGGGGGGGCCATTGCCTTGGACTTTGCCACTGCCTACAGCCATCGTCTGGCGGGCATCGCCGTGATCGGGGCTGGAGCGCGCATGAGGGTCTCTCCGGCGTTGCTCTCTGGAGTTCTTCACGACTACTGGGGCACGACCGCCCAGATCGTCGAGGCCTCCTATCACCCTGCGACCCACCCGGAAGAAAAGGACCGCTATCTGCACCATCTGCGCGAACACGACGCCCAGACCCTCTACAACGATTTTGCTGTTGTGGAGGCGTTCGACATCCGCAGCCGGCTTGCCCAGCTGGTTGCGCCGACGCTCATTCTTTGTGGCGAGCAAGACCGCATGACGCCCCCTCAGCTCAGCCAGGCGCTGCACGCAGCGATCCCAAGCAGCCAGCTCTGTCTGGTCGCCGAGGCAGGGCACAATGTGCTGCTCGAACAGCCTGGGGTTGTCTCAGCCCAGATTGACCGTTTTCTGGAAGAGCTGGCCAGGACGGTTTGAGGCAGCGGGTGCGGCTCAGACCGACGACCCGCCGCGCCCGCTGCCCAGGCGGTGCCAGGCTGCCACCACAGCCACTGTGACCACCGCTGACAGCACTGCTTCGAAGACAATCTGCGGGATCACGCTGACCAGCACCTCGACTGTAAAGACCTGCAGCCCGATGGCAAAACCGAGCACCAGCACAGAATTGGCCAGCGAACCGGCCACACCGGCTGCGGCAAGGGCCACGATCGGGCTGC
Organism: Chloroflexota bacterium; assembly: GCA_018969295.1. Taxonomy (GTDB): domain Bacteria; phylum Chloroflexota; class Anaerolineae; order Caldilineales; family Caldilineaceae; genus Caldilinea. The sequence goes on from JAGWYN010000002.1 coordinate 100,670, forward strand.
CGCGACGCAGCGCTCGATAGACCAGCCAGGCGGCAGGCCCGATCAGCAGGCGAGGCAGCAAAATGATCACGATCGCTGCCAGCCATCCCTGCCAGAGAGGTGCCGCTGCGTAGGCCGGTGCAGACAACACCACGCTTGCGAATTTGACCAGCGAGTCGACCCCAAACACCAGCCCGACCAACGCCCCGACCGCTGGCCCCTCCAGCACAGCGCCGATGATCGGCGGCACATGCAAAATGGTCGCCGAGGCAGTCACATTCGGAACCGGGAAGTATCCCAGCCCGGTCAAAGACAGCACGGCGGAAATGGCAATCAGCACGCCGGCCACCACGATACTGCGGGTCGAAATCGTCATCTCACTCTCCTCACATCCTGATACGGACCAATCACATACAGCCAGCAAAGATAACGCAAAGCCACCGCTCCGTCAACTGTGGCTGATCGACGCAGGGCAGACACAGAATCGCAGAAACGTTGTGCGATTTTTAGCGCGACAGTATACTATGTGATGGGGATTTTTGCCAACGTATTTTGCGAGTCAGGAACCCCATCTTGGAAGAGGTAGGCAGCGCACCCAAGGATTCATTCAGCCGCTGTGTGCCGACAAAAGTGATCCAGTCCTTCTCTGCGAACGCAGTGCCGTCTGCAACCGTCACACCAATTTTCGATCTGGTGCCCGGTGCTGCTGCCATTCTGGACAACGTTGCAGAGGGCAGGCTGCTCAGCGACGAGGTCGGTTTGGGGCAAGACCATCGAGGCTGGGCTGGTGCTCAAGGAGTATTTGCTGCGTCAGATGGTGCAGCGTGTGCTCATCCTCACCCCGTCGGGGCTGGTCGAGCAATGGAACGAAAAATTGGCGTCCAAGTTCAAGAGTACCGAATTTGTCACGTACAACGACGAACGCTTTCGCCAGCAAAGGCCAAAAGCCTGGCTTCATTTCCCCTATGTAATTGCATTGACAGCAAAGAGGAGATACGCGAGCTGCGCACGTTGGCTCTCCCCGCCCCCTGGCATGACTCGGTGCGGCTGTTGGAGGCGACCCGGGGGTTTGCCAGACTCTGAGCGGATCTTGTTTTTGCGCCCCAGCCGCTGTCAGCGCTGGGCCACCACAAACAAATTGAGGTTGCCTTCTTTGCCGTCCGCGCGGAAGGTGGTGGAGAGATGCAGCTGGCAGGCAGCCAAAAGCCGTTCGACCTCAGCCAGATCCAGATGATGGACGTAGCGCAGTGCGTGCGTTCCTTGCTCCCAGGGCAGCACTGCGTCGCCCGGCTCCACATCCTGGCCATTCAGCCCGACCGTGCTCCAATCCACGGTGCGTGCTGCCAGCCGCTCGCTGCTCAGGAACTGCCAGGTAGAAAGTGCCAGCAGCCCTCTGGGAGCGAGCAGTCCAGCCAGCTGCGCTGTCACCTGCTGGCGCAGCGCTTCGCCGGGCAGGTGGTGGAGCACAGCCAGTGCCACCACGACGTCGTAGCCCCCTGGGTCGAGCCTGCTGTCCCAGCCCGGATCGGCCAGATCGGCCTGCACAAACTGGCAGCGCAAGCCTGGCAGCGCGCCGGTCTGGGCCGCTGCCAGGTCGAGCAGCTGTCTGTCGGCGTCGAGTCCGGTGTAGCTGCCTCTGAGTTCCCGGGCAACCAGGGCACGTGCAAAACGCCCGTTGCCACAGCCGACATCCAAGAGACGAATCGGTTGCGACAGCTGTTCGTGCAGCAGCTGTGCCAGCGCCAGCATGCCGACAGGGAGCCCCTGGCGGGTGCGGTCGAACTCTGCGGCGACCGTTCGATAGAATTCTTGATTCATCTTCAACAGCTGTTTTTGTACCGAGAGTCGCACGAACATTGCTCCTTCTCACTGTGGTATACTGGGGTTCGAGGTCGCTCTCTCCTGCCGTTCTCCGGGCATCTCCCTTCCGACGAAGAGAAGCTGCGGCAGAGCGATCTGAACGCTAGACAGCTATTGTGGGGCTAGACGGGTGAAATCATGAAACGTATCCTCAGCCAGACAGAAATTCCTGCTGATGTGCTGGAAAAAGTCGAGGCCTGGCAGGCCAAACGGCGCGACTTTGACCCTGCGCGCGAGGCAGCTACGCTCTATGCCATCTTCCAGGAGGTGCAGGCCATTCCTGAGGAAAAGTGGCACTCTCCCAATAGCCTGCAAACCATCCTGCTGCGCCATCCCCGGCAAGGAAAAGGGCTGTATTCCAAAGCCAGCCTGATCGCCGGCTATCGCCATCTGGTGGCAGAGGGGGATCTGGCGGTGGACCCGTTGGTCGAGCAGCGCATTCGGATGAAGCCGATGCGCACCCAGAGTGGGGTCGCCCCGGTCACCGTGCTGACTGCGCCCGCTGGTTGCCCGGGCAAATGTATTTTTTGCCCCGACGACTGGCGTATGCCCAAAAGCTATCTCTACGATGAGCCGGGCTGCCAGCGCGCCGAGCGCGATGGGTTTGACCCTTTTCGACAGACATTGGGGCGGATCCAGTCCTTCGAGAGCATCGGCCATGACGCCAGCAAGGTGGAGCTGCTGATTCTGGGGGGAACTTGGAGTGCCTACAGCCGTGACTATCGAGAATGGTTTGTCCAGCGTTGTTTTGACGCCATGAATGCCGCCGGGGAGCCAGCGCAGGCGCACTCTTCTTCGCTAGCCGCCGCCCAGTCGGCCAATGTCACCGCCAGCCACCGCAACGTCGGCCTGGTGGTGGAAACCCGGCCCGACTGGATTACCCCCGAAGAGATTGTCCATCTGCGCACATTGGGGGTGACCAAGGTGCAAATCGGAGTACAGAGCCTCGACGACGAAATTTTGGCTCTCAACCGGCGCGGCCACGACGTCTCCGCCGTGCGCCGTGCGTTGGGGCTGCTGCGCACGGCCGGTTTCAAGCTGCACCTGCACTGGATGCCCAATCTCTACGGGGCCACGCCGGCCAAAGATCGTGTCGATTTTGCACGTTTTTTTGCGGACCCCGCCATTCGCCCCGACGAGCTCAAAATCTATCCCTGCTCGCTGATCGCTGACACCGAGCTTTACGAACACTATCTGGCCGGCCGTTATCTTCCCTACAGCGAGACGGAGCTGGTCGAGTTGCTGGCCGACGTCAAACCGACGATTCCTCCCTACACCCGGGTCAACCGGCTTTTTCGAGATATCCCTGCCCACCATATCCAGGCCGGCGTCAAGCTGAGCAATCTGCGCCAGGTTGTCCACGAAGAGCTGGCGCGTCGGGGCCAGCGCTGCGGCTGCATTCGCTGCCGCGAGATCCGTCGACGTGCGGTGCGGCTCGACCAGCTCGAGCTGCAGGTGCACCGCTACGCCACAGATCTGACCGACGAATACTTTCTGCAGTTCGTCACCCACAGCCACCATGCCGATCCCGGGCTGGTCGCTGGGTTTTTGCGCCTGAGCCTGCCGCAACACGAACAGGCGGGCAGCCGTGCTTTTTTGCCTGAGATTGCCGGCCATGCGCTGGTTCGGGAGGTACACGTTTACGGCCCGGCGTTGAGCATCGGCGCTGAGAGCGGTGGTCAGGCACAGCATGCCGGCCTGGGCACCCAGCTGCTCGAAGCCGCCCGCCACATCAGCCGCACGGCGGGCTTTCAGCGACTCAGCGTGATCGCCGCGACCGGCACCCAGGGGTACTATGCCAGCCGCGGCTTTGTACGTGGGGAGCTGTACATGAGCGCCGACCTGTAACAGCCTCTGACAGCTGAACGCTGTAGGTATGGGAAGCTGCCGCAGCGCTGCAGTGCGCTCATCCTGCAGGCGGCAGCCAGTTCTGGTCGCGCAAAAAACTGGTCAGGCCCGGGATTTCAAAACGCCGCCCGCGGTAGGCCTGGTACCCCCAGTAGAGCATCAGCCAGATCCCTGCCAGAAAGTAGAGCGGTGTCAGACAGAAGAGCGCAAAGGCACCCACCAGCCACCCCAGAAGCGGAATGATCTGCAAAATTCCGATTGCAACGCTGGCAGACAGAAAAATCAGCCAAAAGAGCACCACCAGAGCCAGACTCTGGACCGCATGGTACCGTTGAAACGGCCGTTTCCGGCTGCTTTCACTCAACAACACGATCAGCGGCATGACAACTGGCAGCAGCAATTGGGTCACATAACTCAGCAGCGCGATCAGCCGATCGTCGCTGTTGGCCGTCCCATCTGCTGTTGCATTCTCAAAAACGGTTCCCGGGCGGAAAGCCTCGCCTGGATCGCCTGTCATTTTGTTCGCTCCTTCCCGCCGCGGCGGGATCTGTCACAACTTTGTCGTTTGAACCCTGGCTTGTGTGGAGCCAGTCACGCAACATTACGCACGGCGCGCGCAGAAGTTGCAACGCTGGCGGCAGCAGCGCTTCCAGTGGTATACTTGGAAAAATGAAAGTACCTGCTCGCATTGTTTTTATGGGCACGCCCGACTTTGCAGTTCCGAGTTTGCAGGCCTTGCTCGACAGCAGCAGCAGGGGCTGGCAGGTGGTCGCGGTCGCCACCCAGCCGGACCGACCTGCTGGCCGCGGCCAGCGGCTGGTGAGCAGCCCGGTCAAACAGCTGGCGCTGCAGCAGGCGTTGCCTGTGCTGCAGCCAGCTACACTGCGCAAAGACCCCGCCCTCCTGGAGACCCTGCGTCAGCTGGCCCCCACTGTGCTGGTGGTGGCAGCCTACGGGCTGATCCTTCCGGCCAGCGTGCTGGCTCTCCCCACCTTCGGTGCGATCAACGTCCATGCCAGCCTGCTGCCCGCTTACCGCGGCGCCTCCCCGATTGCGGCAGCCCTGCTCGACGGCCAGAGCGAGACCGGGGTCACAATCATGCTGATGGACGAGGGGTTGGACACCGGCCCTGCGCTGCGGCAAGCCAGCCTGCCGATCCAGCCCAGCGACACAACTGCTGCGCTCAGCGCTCGGCTGGCGGATCTGGGGGCAGCCCTGCTGGTCGAGACGCTGGCCGACTGGCTGGCTGGCGACGTGGCACCGATCCCCCAACAGCAGCTGTCTGGCACCCCCTCGACCTGCCAGCAGATCGACAAGGAAGATGGGCAGATCGACTGGACGCTGTCGGCGGAACAGATCGAGCGCAGGGTGCGTGCTTACACGCCCTGGCCGACTGCCTTCACCTGGTGGAAAGGGAGCCCATTCAAAATTTTACAAGCTGCGGTTGTGCCCGGCCAGGCTGTTCCTGGCTCTGTGGTGCGCAGCGCAGGGGGGCCTGCGGTCGGCACAGGTGCTGGCCTGCTGTTGTTGCAGAGGGTTCAGCCAGCCGGCAAACGGCCTCTCGCTGCCAGCAGCTTTCTCAACGGCGCGCCCGAATTTATCGGGACGCTCCTGCCCCAACGGTAGGCAGGCGCGAGCCCTGGTCCAGGTCTGATGCACTCTGCACAACCGATTGGGGGGGACGGCCTACATGGGTCCTTGGGCTGCGAATTGCGGGTGGGGAGGCTCAGGGAGATACAACATCGTGTCTTCCTGAATAAGTTGCCGATCGACAAGCAGCAAATCCAAACGAACCCGGATGATCTCCTTCATTTTATTCGTGATCCGTCCAAAACCGAGCAGTTCTGCTGCATCGGTGATGGCATCTTCCATCGGGTGAGAGAGACCAATGCGGACAACATCGAGAATTGCCTCATCTATTTCTTCAGGAGCCACCCACTCTATCTTGCGCTCGGTGGGATTCAGTTCTGCCCTGCTGCGTACCTTGGCGTTTCGTCGCTGGTCGACATACAAAAAGCCATTCAAGGCATAAAAGAGTCCCTTGGCTGTCCCGACCTGCACAGCCTCTGCAATGGTAGCGGCAATGCGGTGTCCGGATCGATTGACTCCATAACATTCGAGCAGACGTCGTGTCATCTCCGATTCGTGCACAGGTGCTTCGATCTCTACGATCTGCTTGATTTGTTGCGCGAGCAGCAAGGGTGAAATCAGATGCAATTCTTGATGTTGCGTAGAGCCAACAGTCAGCTGAGCTTTACGGTACGGGGCCACAGCGTGTGCAGATGTCGCTGGGGTCTGTCCCACGTCTTGTAAAGGAGAGATCGGGGTCAAGGCAGTGGTCGATGGAGCATCGGTGAGGTAGGTTGGAAGATTTTTGCGAGCCTCCTCGATCGCGACAATCGCTCGTTCGATTTCTTTGTCTGGATTGCGGAACCAGTCTGTGCTCCAGATGCGGTGAAATTTCCAGCCCAATGATTCGAGTACTCCCTGGCGCAGACGGTCCCGATCTCTGGCCGATCGTGCGCTGTGATAATTTGCACCGTCACATTCGATGGCAAGTACATACCTTCCAGGATGTTCTGGGTCTTTGACGGCTATATCGATAAAATAACCAGCAGCTCCTACCTGCGGTTCTAGTTGATAACCACGCTCCGCCAAAGCAACCAATACCTCCTGTTCGAATACTGAATCTGGGGGATTTCCGGTCTGTTTGGTTGTCGGCAAGATCCGTTTTTCAGCGTAATGGAGAAAATTTTTCAAGGCATGAGCCCCATGTTTTGCCGTGGCATCGAGATCCAGATCTTCGGCACGAAAATTACAAAATACCTCCATGCTCAATTTTGCACGAGTTATCAAAACATTCAAGCGGCGTTCGCCGCCAGACCGATTGATCGGCCCAAAATCTTTGGCAATGCGGCCATGTTCATCGCGCCCATATCCAATGCTGATGAGGATCACATCGCGTTCGTCGCCCTGGACATTCTCCAAATTTTTGACGAAGAAAGGTTCTTTTGCATTCAACTTGGTCATAAATTCTTCAAAAGCATTGTTGTGGCGCCGCAATTTTTCTACTTCCATCTGGATCAGATCGCGTTGTGCTACGCTGAAGGCAACTACACCCAGAGATAAATCAGGGTGTTTTTCTGCGTGGGCATTGACCGCCTGTGCAATCGCACGGGCTTCCTGTAGATTGGTGCGCGTTTTCCCACGGTCATAGACAGCATCAGGCAGATGATGAAATTTCAGACCGGTTGCCTGGGGATTGGTTCCTGCAGAAGGAAAAATCACCAGGCGGTGATTGTAGAACTCTGCGTTGGACACTGCAATCAGAGATTCGTGTCGGCTGCGGTAATGCCAGCGCAGGTAACGTTCGCGACAACCACTGGCACAAAACAAATTGAGGATGCTGTCGATGTCTGTCGTGATCTCTTCTTCTTCGGTTTCTATTTCACGACTAAAAAAATCTGAGGGAGGCATCTGACGGGTATCGCCGACAACAACGATTTGACGCCCGCGCAACAAAGCGCCCAATGCATCAACCGCTTTGACCTGGGAAGCTTCATCAAAAATGACAATGTCAAACTCAAGCTGGCCTGGGGGCAGAAAATTTGCAATCGACATTGGACTCATCATAAAAACTGGCTTGATCTGTTGAATGGCACGACCTGCACCCTTCATCAACTGACGGATCGAGATCTGCCGACGTTTTTTGTTGAGTTCCCGGTGCAACAATTCCATTTCTTTGTTAGAGGTGGATTGAGAAATTCGTTTTTGTACGATATGCGCCAATTCGGCCTGAGCATTTTCCAGCGAGCGCAGATCCAATGTACGAAAACGGTCCAGTGTGAGATGCTGTTGAATGCGATCGAACCGGCGTATGACATCAATGTTGTTGTAGGCAAAATTTACCAGCCCACCGTACCAGGTCAAATCCAAGACATGTACAATGTCGTTGCCAGACACAAACCCGTTTTCTGCGTCTCTGACCAGATCGTTCAGGCCTGCCTGAGCCAGCTTCTGGCTGAGTTGTTTGAAACGAATCAGCGGATACAACCTATTTAGCTGCGCTTGCCAGTCCACCAACAACATCTGCAGGCTTTGCAACGGCTGCCCGGTCATCTGGTCCATCGGGTACGACTGTGACAGGTGAAGCTGTTGCAGAATTTTCGTCAAAATTTTATCTATCTCCACGTACTCCTGCTCAGCAGTCTCGATCCAGGTCGTTAACTGTGCTATGTCCGACGAAGATGGGTGCGCCAAGAAATCGAGCACTGCATGTGGAATGTCTGTTTGTGTCAGGTCATCGTACAGACCTCCAATCCAGTCATTCAGGCGGCTAAGCAGCGCCCAGTCTGAGTGCTCTTGGTTCCAGTGCATGGCAAACAAAGCAGAGCCCAATGCAGCGAACCGATCGTAAATTTTTTTCTGTTGTTGAAACTGAAGCAGATCGTCGATCAGGTCGATGCAATCCTGGTCGTTTTTGGGCAAATCTATTTTGTATAGGCGCTGCAGCTGATTGCGTGCACGATGATACTTGACAGAAAAAGTGCGCAGCCAGGTTTCTTTGCCTTGATTCAGGTGCTGACGAATGGCCAATAGGTCTGACGAATCCACCAGTTCTATCGACAGATGGGCGTAGCGGACACGCAAGAGGGCCATCGTTTGGCCAGCAACAATTAACTCATGAATGGATGCGCGCTGACGACGCCATTCTGGAGCTGTGATGAGGATGCCGTCAAGCACAGGAGCTTCCAAGGCACGGCGTGCCACGCCAGAGATCACTGGCACATCGGCCAGTGCTACCAGATGGGTAAGTCCCACCGTTTCAGCAAGTTGTGCAGCGATTTCGGCCACCCGCCTCAACCGGTTGGCTCCCTGGTCCAGGAGTCCAGAGATCTTCTCATTTTCCAGCGGAGAAAAACTTTCCAGTGTCGTTCTCCAAAACAGATGTGTGGAAGGAATGTCCAGCTCTTGCTGTTGTTTTGCCAGTTCCTCGGCAAGTCCTCTGTACTGGGTATACTCTGTGTGGCTCCACTCTTTCAAAGGCTCAAAGTTCAAGGTTTTTAGCTGAGGGTATTCTCGTCTGAGTTGCTGGTAGTGGCCGAGCGCAGACACAAACGACTGGCGACTCTGCATGATCGGCTGATTCACAGCCTGGCAATAGTTGTTGAGCTGCTCCTGCATCTGCACCAACAGATTGCGATCTCCCAGATCGTCGGGAGATTTTGGTGGTTCCTGGTCGAGCGTCCGTGTCAGTTCCTTCAGCACAGATTGCTTGGTGGCACGATGACTGTGCAGTTCCAAAACGGCGTCTCCAAGCCGAGTTTCATCCAGGCGGCGCTTGACAACCTCCAATGCAGCCATTTTTTCGGCGACAAACAGAACGGTTTTGTTCTGGGCCAAGCATTCCGCAACAATATTGGTGATGGTTTGGGATTTACCGGTTCCAGGAGGGCCTTGAATGATCAAGTTTCTCCCCGCCTGGACTTCAAGAATTGCCTGGGTTTGGCTGCTGTCGGCGTCCTTGACAAAACGAAGCATGCCCGCTGTTGGCACAGTATCGATATGGACATCCTCAGCATATGCGGACAATTCATTGCCCATCTCCTGATTCAACAAGCGCCTGAGAATCGGATGGTCGGCTGGTTGCTTGGAAGCAGGCCAGATAGCAGGATCCAGATCGTTGAACATCAAAAATTTGCTAAAGGAGAAAAACCCCAAAAAAATTTCGTTGGGATCGACAAACCAGTTTGTCTGCCGATGAATACACGCTTGAACAGCCTCAAAAAAATTTTTCAGCGGTGGCATTTCTTCAGCATCTACGCTCTGATCCACCCCGTATTGGGGCAGTTCCAAGCCAAAATCGGTTTTGAGCCTGGCGGCCAAGGAGAGATTCTGCACCAAATCATCCCCGTTGTACTCAAGCTGAAAAACATCCTTGTTCGGCCTCCGTTTGAGCGTGACTGGCACCAGCAAAAGCGGTGCAATACATTCCTTGCTCGAGGAAGCAGCTTCTCGCCAATGCAGAAAGCCCAACGCCAAAAAAAGTGTATTGGCACCGCGTTCTTGTAGAAACAACTCTGCTTCGGTGTGAATCTTTAAAAGAGTTTGAAACAACCCTTCTTCAGACAATTTGGTTTGCAGCCGGTTTTCCACACGCTGTCGTCGAGTTTGCTCTGCTGTGCCCCGAGAACTTGGACGAGGATCTGGCCTTGTCGGGGGTTCGACATCTGCAAGTTTTTCGACTGGTTGCGAGGTTGCTGCTTGGGTTTGGTTGTCTTTCCCCGCTGGGTCGCTGCGATTGGGCAGCAGATCCTGTTTCGGGCTGTCTGCTGCAAAGATCATCGGTTTGGCTTGCTGATAGAGCGTGTTCAAGATCTCTTCCGACAACTCATCTACCACACGCAACTGTTTGGTGGTCTGTCGAAAATTGAGCATGTTGTTGCGAAGCCCGATATCCAGCAATTCTTTGCGGATACTGAGCAACTTTGTATCAATTTGAGGGTCAGACATATGCAGAAATCCTGCTGGTGTGTTGAATGTTTGGCTGTTTCTGCGGATCAATTTCGGGTAGAGGCTTTTGGATGCCCAGTGTCAGATCGGCTGTTGGCAATGACAGATGACAATCTTATGCTATTCTGGCCGATTTGTATTGTTTTGTCAACAGAGATAGCTTTTTCAAAAAAAGGCCGGGGAAAAGGGTGTACTTCAAGTTGGGGGCGGTCGGGGTACAAGGATGTAATACACGTAGGCCCAGATAAATCCACGAATTCATGTGACGCAATCCGCCGGATTGTGGACTGCACACTCGATCAGATTGTGTCACCATATCAACGAGTTGTTTGCGCCGACGTGTACTGGTGGATGTAGGATACGCTGCGGCCTATATGTTGTCCGATGCTGCGGAGTTCCTGACCGGCCAGACGATCTTTCTCGATGGCGGGTTGACGGCAAAGATGGCGCTGCCACATCAGCCAGCTGCAGGAGAACGGACAACGAGTAATCCAGCTGGTGGTTGATCGAGTGAAAAGGCTCGCTGTTGTGTGTGGGGCAGAAAGCAGCCCAACGCCCCACAACTCAATGGCTGGCGGAGAGCACAATAGCAAGATACCACTCGTATGATCCGCCGCCCTCGACCGTGCTGTGCTGCCCGTGTAATCGCGCCACATCCAGGCGATCCAGCGGCCCAGTGGCTGGCTCCAGGAAAATGTTGTACAGATCTTGCCAGCCACCTTCGTTGGGCAGTATCCCCAGATAGGGCACCTGCGCAACCGGGAACTCCAGGCGTAGGGTCAGTTTGCTCTGGGGATAAATGAGTTCACACCAGCCTGCGGGGAGTTTGCCTTTGATATAATACTTCTCCGCGTCGCGCGTGCGCTTGGGGGCAATCTGACGGAGATCGCGCTGCGAACCATCTGCCAGCGTTGCTATGGGCCATGCATGCTCATCTCCATACCTGCCGAGCCGATTCGAGGCGCTGAACACTGTCACAACTTTTTCAATTCCCCCGGGTAGGGACAACGTCGCGCCCTCTTCCAGCACAAACATAGGATGGGCGGCCCAGATGAAGTCGAATGGGTAAGGCGAGAGGTTGGTCAGCCGGTATGCCATGTGCAGCATTGACGCATTGGCAAACGATACCCACTTCTCCAGACGATAGGGGAAGCGGACCCCATGTGTGACCAAATGGATCTGTTGATCTTGTGCAGCGGCAGTCCAGGGGATACTCCACACCTCACCGTGGTCTGGGATCAGCGTTCCCTGCCACGGGTAACACTCGTAGTAGCAGCGGTCAATGCTAGGAAACATATCGTCAAGACCGGAACATTCTCCCTGCTCGACATAGTCACCGTCATAGGGCGCCATCCGATAGGTTGGCCCGGGGCGCTGCATCAGAAGCTCCAGTGCCAGCGGTTTGAAGATCAGCGAGCACAGCTTGGCGCCGATCTGAGGCAGAAACTGTGCGATCACCTTGGACGACTCGATTGTCAGCGCCGGTTGATCCTTGTAGGCGGATGTGTAGATGCGTGTGGTCATTGATGGGGTGAGAGCCTTTCTGCCCGACTTAGGGCTTGCAAAAGTATACGTCTGCAGATTGCCTGCCCGGACAGCCGTCGCAATGTGCGGAGTTGTCCTTTTACAAGCCATCTACCTCCAGCTCCGACGAGAAACCAAGCCATTGCTCGCAATATTCTAGCCAAAGGTCGATGTGCGAGTCAAGGCCCCCCAACAGGGCTGCAGGGCTTTTCAAAAGTCGCGAATAGGGCTGCTTTGCGACGCTTTTGACATCGCTGGCAAGGATGCAATTTGGCGCCGTACACGTGTATGAGAAGTGTGGCAAGCATCGTGGCCTGCCTGAATTCGTGTCATTCCCGCTCAAGAAACGGACTTTTGAAAAGCCCTGGCCCCCCAAAAACCCCAAAAATTCTTCTTGACAACCGACATATTTTAGTATACTGTATACATGTGTTTTGTTTCCATCATCAAAAATTGTTCGACACACCTGTATGAGAGTCCAGTCTCTAGCTGTCTTTCCGGCGTCGGCGCCAAGCCGCCCACAGCCATCGTTGTGCCGCTCCATGACACGGGGCTTGAGTTTGCTATGTCTGTTCATGGCACGGTACTCCCGCAATGTGTTTCTTCGAACCGGGGCAGGTCTAAACTCATTCCAAGCTGGGGTTTGCATAGATCGTCGGCTGGTGCATGTGGTTTTCGCCTTGGAATCGGTTTCGTCACCTGTGCAAAGGAGCGAAAGAGTGTGACAACCGCCACAACAAACTGGGCCGATGTTCAGCTTCAAGACAAACCACACCCCACCCTCTGCTACCGCTCCGCTCTGACCGTCTATGAAGAATCGTTGATCCACGGTCGCTTTGTCGGGCGCGCCTGGAACGGTGCGGGCTATGTCAACGCCTGGGAAGAAGGGCTGCGTTTAGACCCTGGCAAACATCCTACCCCCCAGTCGTTCTGGCTGGAGATCGACGGTCAGCTGCTGGCCTCCCATTGGGAGTGGATGAGTCTTGCTCAAGAGCAAAAACAGCGCGGGCTCCACGTCACGCTGACGTTGCGCCACGCGGTGCGTCCCGTCACGGTGGCTGTACACATGTTGCTGGACGGCACTGCGGTCTTCACCCGCTGGCTGGAGGTGACCAATACCGGCGCCCAACCGGCAGCCATGAGCGCGGTCTGCCCCTGGAGCGGTGTGCTACTGACCACGCCGCGCTGGCGGCTCCATCTGCCGGAGCCCGATGCGCCGCTTTATTCGGTCGGCTATATGGAGAATACCCATTGGGGCAACGAAGGGGACTTCCAGTGGAAACCCTTACCCAATGCAGGTTTTCAGCTCCATGGCCGCTATCGGCGCGATCGCCATCGCCATCCCATGTTCGTCCTGCGCAACAATGCCACGGGCGAACATTTCACCGGTCAGTTGGCCTGGTCCGGCGGTTATCTCTTTGAATTCGACCTGGACGCTGACCAGGGGACGACAGACCAGGCTGCCCGGCTTTTCTTTCGTGCGGGGCCGGATGGGCCTGCGCCCCAGCGCGTCATCGCCCCTGGCGAAACAATTGCCACCCCCGAAATGCATCTGGGCCTCACCTTTGGCGACTTGGACAGCGCTGTCCAAGCCATGCACGACCACATGCGGCGCAGCGTCTTTCTCCCCCAGCCGCGCGGCCGTGGCGGCTGGGTAGAATCCGCCATTGGCCCGGAGGTGGAGATCACCACCGAGTACGTCTATCACCAGATCGATTCGGCGGCAGCTTTGGGTGCCGAGGTCTTCTTCATCGATGCCAGTTGGTATGCCAAACCCTTCAGTCACTGGTGGCACACAGTTGGCGACTGGAACGTAGACCGCGAGCGCTTTCCATCTGGTTTGGAGCAATTCCGCTCACGGGTCCACGAAAAAGGAATGCTCTGGGGTCTGTGGATGGATGCCGAGCGCATCGGTAACGAAAGCCAGATTCTCGCCCAGCACCCGGAGTGGTTGGTCACCGCCTATGACAAGGTGATGCCGCTGGGGAACATGCTCGACCTGACCAATCTTGAAGTTGCCCAATGGATGGAAAATCAGATCAGCCGTGTCATCGAAGAGAACCAGCTCGATTTCTTCCGCCTGGATTACAACGTGCCTGGGACGGGCTCAGGCGCTCAACAAGTCCGAGACGGGTTCGTAGAGAGTAGCTACTGGCGTTATTACGAAGCACTCTACGCCATCTACGAACGGCTGCGGGCAAGATTTCCAGAGGTGATCTTTGAGAATTGTGCTGGCGGCGGTGGGCGCACAGATTTGGGCATGGTGCGCCGCTTCAGTCACACCTGGGTCACCGACTGGCAGATTGCGCCCCGCGCCTTCACCATCACCAACGGCATGACAATGGCCCTGCCGCCCGAGTATGTAGACCGGCTGATCGCCGGGCAGAACGGCCACATTGCGGGCGACGTTGACTTCCAGGCGCGCCTGCTGCTCTTTGTGCGGCCCACGCTGGGCATTTTCAACCCGCTTGGCGGCAGCTGGAATCCCCATCATTTCGCCCGTGTGCGCCACATGGTCGAAATGTACAAGCACTTTGTGCGCTCCTTTATGGCGACCGGGCGCATCTACCATCACACGCCCAGCATGATTGGCCCCGAACCGCAGGGGTGGGGAGTGCTCGAATTGGCAGCGCAGGATCGAAGCCGGGCCATTGTCGGCGTCTTTCAGTTAGCGGCACCCCAGGCAGATGAGTATCTGCTTCGTTGTCGTGGGCTGGATGTTGGCCGGCGCTATCGGGTCATCTTCGACAACAGCGGGCAGCAATGCGAAGTGGACGGCTTCACATTGATGAAGCGCGGCATTTCGATTCGGCTGGAGGGCGCGTTGACTTCAGAGTTGCTGCTTATGGAGGCAGTTGCATGACCGTTGGTCAACGAGTCATGCACACTGGGCGCGCTGCGGTTCCATTCGACAAAGCTGTGGGTCTCCAGTTGTAGGTTTGCCGACGCAACACGGGGGATGTCATGAACCAAGAAACGATGATCATTCAGGCCCCAGCGCTGCGGCGTTTTATCCGTGATGCACTGATGGTGGCGGGGCTGACGCCGGCCAGTGCCGAAATCGCATCTGATGTGCTGGCCACCGCGGACGAATTCGGCGTGACCACGCACGGCGTTAAGCTGCTGGCAGGATATCTCAGGCGGCTTCAGGGGGGCGGTGCACGGACGAACGGCCAGCCGCATGTACTTGACCAGGGGGCGGCATGGGCTTTGGTGGATGGCGACTCGGCACTAGGGCTGCTGGTCGGGGTCTACGCCATGCAGATCGCCGTTGCCAAGGCTCACTCCGCTGGAATTTCGTATGTGGGTGTGCGCAACAGTGGCCACTTTGCCGCAGCCGGTTATTACTCGCTGTTAGCCGCTAAGGCTGGCTTGATCGGAATCAGTGTCGCCAATGACGCTCCGTCGGTCATTGCACCCGGTGCAACCAGAGCCGTTGTCGGCACCAATCCATTTTCCTACGCCATCCCAGCCGGTCGACACCCGCCGCTTTTGCTGGATATGGCCATCAGCACCGCTGCTGGCGGAAAGGTCTATCAGGCGCGCATGCTCGGCAAACCGATTCCAGACAACTGGATTGTAGGTCTTGACGGTCTGCCGACCACCAATGCCGAGTTGTACCCAGACGAAGCATCCTTGGTGCCCTTTGGGGGATACAAGGGATTTGGACTGGCCCTGTTGATCGAGACCCTGGCTGGCCTGCTCAGCGGCGCCGCAGTGACCTTCGGCGTGGGTTCATGGATGAGGACAGCGGATCAGCCCACTCTGCATGGCGCAGCCTTCATCGCCATCGACCCAGCTGTCTTGGGGCCACGCACTCTTTTTCTCGAGCGGGTCGACAGACTCATCGATGAGCTTCACGGCACGCCCACGATTGCAGGAGTTGACCGCATCATGGTGCCTGGCGAGCGCGAATTCGCGAATCAACAGAGAGCCCAGCAGGAGCCGTTGGTGCTGTCGCCCGATGTCGCACAAAACGTCCGCCTTGCCGCAGAAAGGGTCGGGCTGGAAATAGCCGAATACTTGTGAACCGCTTGCAGGCGCAAGGCGATTTGGAGGACATAAAGATGGCAGACGCGCAGCAGATGACGAGTCAAGTGGGCAATGATCGAACCTCCTTGTTCGGAGGAGACGCAGCGCCCGCTGCGGAGATTACGTTGTGGGGGCGGCGCATTCACGGCCCTACGCTCCCGGGCCAGGGTATCCGTTGCCCACGCGAAACACCGCTGAGCCCGGCAGAAGTTGAGGAAGTGGCCGAGATCATTGCCGATGGCCGCATCGGGCGCCACAGCGTCACCCTCCCCGATCAACTCAAGACGCGCCATTGGGGCTCGATCATGGCTGTGATGGCGCGGTTGAACCAGAAACTGGCGTGGCCGTCGGCTGGTTGGAAAATTGGGGCTGCGGCCGAGGAGATCCGGCGTGCCGAGGGCGTGCCGGAACCGGCGCCGGGCCGGCTTTTTCGCTCCGGTGTGTACGCCAGTCCGGCCCGCCTTCCGTCATATCTTTTTATTAACTACCGCTGCTCTGAATGCGAGTTTGCATTTTTGATGGCCGACGACCTTCCGGCACGCCCAACTGAATACTCAGAATCAGAGGTGGCCGATGCAGTCGAGGCTTTGCTGCCCGCACTGGAGATCGGCGACACCGTATTTGAGGACTGGTATGGTGCCAGTGGTTACCAGGGATCCTCGATGGATGATGGTGGCGCCGCTGCGTTTGTGTATGGCACAGCGATTCCTGACTGGCGGAAATTTGATCTGCCCAACGCCAAAATCGATTTGTACCTGAATGGTCAGTATATCAAGTCTGGCTACGGTCGGGCCGCAATGGGCAATCCGTTGACCTCACTCACGTGGATGGCAAACTGGTTGCGGGTGCGCGGTCAAGGCCTTCAACGTGGCGAATTCGTTAGCACCGGGACGTGTACGGGTCATTTCTTCGCAGCACCCGGTGATACGTTGGATGTTGACTTTGGCCCGATCGGTTCAGTGCATGTGAAGTACGATTGAACGCTGCTTCGCGGGCAGTGGTCATTGGGTGCCGTGAGAATATGCGAACAAGACGATGCGCAGATACAGCCTCACTGGGAGGCTATTGAACCATGGATACGCTGATGCATGACCAGCGTTTGTTCGAGCGATACGCCCTCTTTCGCCCATTTCGGGCGGGACACGGTCGCCTTGTTGTTGACCGGACACATCCTGAATGCTGTCACTTCTTCGCAGAGCGGTTGGCCGATGTAAAAAATGGCCTGTCTGACCCTGGGGGGCAGTCAGCGCGAATACGAACAGATGCTGGTCGACCTGCCCGATGCGTTGGCAGTCGAGCAGCGCATTCGTCAGAATAAGGAGAACTTGCGTGGTGGACACGGCTGATTATGAGGAGCTATTGGTTTCGCCGGAGTTTATTGCCGATCCGTATCCGGTGCTGCATCGCCTACGAAACGAAGCACCCGTGTATTGGAGCGAAGCCATCGGGGGGTGGATTCTGACGAGGTACGACGATATCCTCGCGACATTCAAAGATACGGCGCACTACTCGAACGAGAACCGGCTCGGCCAGGCGGTTCGCTATCTGTCCCCGGAAAAACGCGCCGGCTACAAGCTTTTCGAGAATCATTACGCGACAAAGGGGCTGTTGCACTCCGATCCGCCGGATCACACACGGTTGCGGGGAGTGGTGGTCAAAGAATTTACGGCGGCGGTCGTCGAGCAGATGCGGCCGCGTATCCAGGAAATTGTGGACGGGCTGCTGGCACTCGCGACTGCAAAAGGGCACATGGATGTCGTCCCCGATCTGGCAGAGGCGTTGCCAATCGGCGTGATTGCGGAGATTCTCGGGGTGCCACCGCCGGACCGGCATCTCTTCAAAGAATGGGCGGACGGTATTTTGAGTTTCCAGGGGGTCAACAAGCCGAGCGAAGTAGATTTGTCACGAGCACAATCAAGTCTTGCGGAAATCCGCTCCTATTTGATGAACATGATTCAGGAACGTCGCGTCCGGCCCCGCGCTGATTTGATGAGCAAATTCGTCGCCGTAGAAGCCGAAGGGCAGCGCCTCTCTGAGGCGGAATTGATCAACACCAGCGTGACACTCTTCACAGCCGGTCATGAAACGACGCTCTCGCTAATCTCCAACGCGCTCTACACCTTGCTGGCAAATCCTGCTCAATTGCATCTCCTGCGGTGCAATCCGAATCTCTTAAAACCGGCTCTTGAAGAAGTGCTGCGTTACGAGAGCCCGGTCTCCCGCCAGCCGCGCAAGATGAAGGCTGATGTGGAACTCGGCGGCCAACATCTGA
Organism: Chloroflexota bacterium; assembly: GCA_018969295.1. Lineage (GTDB taxonomy): Bacteria > Chloroflexota > Anaerolineae > Caldilineales > Caldilineaceae > Caldilinea. The sequence continues at coordinate 118,698 of JAGWYN010000002.1, forward strand.
AGACGGGCGAGATGGTGTTCCAGATGCTAAACGCAGCGAATCGCGACCCGGTGTGGTTCCAAGACCCCGACAGGTTCGACATCCAGCGCGTTGACAACAAGCACATCGCCTTCGGATACGGCATTCATTTCTGCGTCGGTGCGGTGTTGGCACGTACGGAAGGCGCCATCGCCGTAAGCGCCGTTATTCAGCGGTTCCCGAAGCTCAGCTTGGTTGATCCCAAGCCGGATTGGGATCTCAGCAAGCGAAACTCACGCGTCCTGAAAAGCCTCCGCGTGGCTTTTTCAGATTGAACCAGATCAGAAAGTACAAGGCAAAGGAAGTTCCCAGGGTGCGTGTCACGATTGAGCAAAAACAAAAACCACTACAATTGCTGAGAGCTGCCCCGCTGGCGCAGACTTGTCTGACCAGTGTGATGCACGCAATTTGTAGAATTGTGACATGTGCCCGAGTTCCCCAAAGCCTGGATCGCTCTTGCAGAGACGAAAGCATTTTTCAACGCCATCCTTCTGGCGGCAGCAATTCTCAGTTTGAAAATTCCTGGATCACTTTTGCGCCTTTCCAGAGTAACCATGCTGCATTTTGCGGGTCAGGAAGGACAGATTAAACCATTTTGTCGACCATTTGCAGCGCGGAGAAGGCGAAATGGAGGGCAAATCGGGTGGAAGCCGGGCTGCTCTGTCGTCAAAAAGGGCCGATCCTCGTCGATTTTCGACCCAGATTCTGTATGTAAACTCAATTTCAATCTTAAATTGAGAACTGCTGGCCAAGGGGGGGCACTGTTGACAATTTTTCCCGATTCGTGCTATAGTGGGTGAAAATGTTGAAATCAGTGCGATGATGGAGACGAGTAAGCGTTTACGCGGTCACAGCGAGTCTGGGAGGGTGGAAGCCAGAGGATCCGTGTAGCGCCCAAAATCCCTCCGGAGCAGCGATCCGAACGAACGATCTGGTAGGCGTCGCCGGTGTTGTGAGCCGTTATCTTCACGGCAGGTCAGGTGTTTGCCAGGCCTTGCGACAAGGTGCCCGGCCACCGTGCTGGGAACCGGGGTGGTATCGCGGACTTCCCAGCCCGTCCCCATTAGGGGATGGGCCTTTTTTTGTGGGTCGGGCGAACGGCGCCTACATTCGAGACGGGGTGCAAAGATGACGAAAAAACCACAGTTTGATGAGGTCAAACCCAGCGTCCGCTACCCGGAGTTGGAAGAAAAGATCCTGCAGCTCTGGCGGCAGCGCGAGGTCTTTCAGCGCAGCATGCGCGAGCGCGAAGGCGGGCCCGAGTATGTCTTCTATGAAGGTCCCCCAACAGCCAACGGGCGCCCCGGCATCCACCATGTGCTGGCGCGCGCCTTCAAGGATATCTTCCCCCGCTATAAAACGATGCAGGGCTACTATGTCCAGCGGCGCGGCGGCTGGGACACCCACGGGTTGCCCGTCGAAATTGAGGTCGAAAAAAAGTTGGGGCTGACCGGCAAACAGCAGATCGAAGCCTATGGGATCGCCCGTTTCAACGCTCTCTGCCGAGAGTCGACCATGGAATATATCGCCGAATGGGAAGAGCTGACCGAACGCATGGCGTTCTGGGTCGATCTCAAGACCGCCTATGTGACCTTCCACAACGAGTATATCGAATCACTCTGGTGGATCCTCAAGCAATTTTGGGAAAAGGACCTGCTTTTTCAGGGCTACAAAATTGTTCCCTACTGCCCACGCTGTGGCACCCCGTTGAGCAGCCACGAGCTTTCGCTGGGCTACAAGGATGGCACGGTCGACCCCAGTCTCTTCGTCAAATTTCGCGTTCGTCGCGACAGCGGCCGTTCCTTTATGCCCAACGGCCGGACGCCCGAGGAGGTCGAATACCTGCTGGCCTGGACAACGACCCCCTGGACCCTGCCCGGGAATGTCGCGCTGGCTGTCGGCGCCGAAATCGACTACGTGCGCGTGCGCGACATCAGCGGCGACCTTCTCATCCTGGCCGCCGACCTGGCCGAACGGGTGTTGCGCCCCGGATTCGAGGTGCTCGACCGGCTGAAAGGGCAGGAACTGGTCGGTTTGCACTACGAGCCGCTCTACACCTTTTACCCGATCGACCAGGACTATGCGTATGTTGTTGCAGGCGACTTTGTCAGCACCGAAGATGGTTCAGGCATCGTCCACATCGCCCCGGCCTTTGGCGCAGACGATCTGGAGATCGGCAAAAAATATGGGCTGCCTGTGCTGCTCACGATCGACGGGAGCGGCGCCTTCCGCCCTGAAGTGACCCCCTGGGCCGGTCTCTTTGTCAAAGATGCCGACCCCGCAATCCAGGAGGAGTTGGCCAGCCGCAGCCTGCTCTATCGGGCGGGCACCTACGAACACTCCTATCCCTTCTGCTGGCGCTGCGATTCGCCGCTGCTCTACACCGCCCGCGAGACCTGGTACATCCGCACCAGCGCCTACCGGGATCGTCTGGTAGCGACCAACCAACAAATCAACTGGTACCCCGAGCATATCAAGAACGGACGGTTCGGCAACTGGCTGGAAAACAATGTCGACTGGGCGCTGGGCCGCGAACGGTACTGGGCCACACCGATCCCGATCTGGCAGAGCGACGCGCCCGGCAGCAGCTACATGGAGTGCATCGGCTCGATCGCCGAGCTGGAGCAGCGGGTCGGACATCCCCTGGCCAACCTCGACCTGCACCGCCCTTATGTCGATGAAGTGACCTGGCCGGCGCCCGACGGGGGCACCATGCGTCGGATCAAAGAAGTGGCCGATGTCTGGTTTGACTCTGGGGCGATGCCGGTGGCGCAGTGGCATTCTCCCTTCGAGAACCAGGCGGTCTGGGAGCGTCAGGCGCAGGCCGACTATATCTGTGAGGCGATCGACCAGACGCGCGGCTGGTTCTACACGCTGCATGCCCTGAGCACCCTGCTCTTTGACCGTCCAGCCTTCAAAAATGTGCTTTCACCCGGCCATATCCTGGCGGAAGATGGCAGCAAGATGAGCAAAAGCAAGGGCAATGTGGTCAGCCCTTGGGAAGTCTTCAACACACATGGCGCCGATGCCACGCGCTGGTACATGTACACCGCCAGCCCGCCCGGCAACAGCCGCCGTTTTTCCGTCAATCTGGTCGGAGAGACAGTGCGCCGTTTCCTCAACACGCTGTGGAACACCTACTCCTTTTTTGTGACCTACGCCAACCTGAGCGAGTGGCGCCTCGCTGTCGGCCAGGCGCCCGACAGCACACTTGCGTTCCACCTGCTCGACCGCTGGGTATACTCCGAGTTGAACCGGCTGGTACGCGAGGTCACCGAGGCCATGGAGCGCTACGATGTGCTCGGTGCCACCCGCCCGATCGCAGATTTTGTCGAAAGCGTGAGCAACTGGTATGTGCGGCTGAGCCGGCGGCGTTTCTGGGACGGAGACCCGGCAGCGCTGCAGACGCTCTACGATGTGCTGGTGACAGTCGCCCATCTGCTCGCCCCTGCCACCCCATTTCTGGCCGAGGCAATCTACCAGAATCTGGTGGTGGGCGTGTCCACAGCCGCGCTCCCCGACAGCGTCCATCTGGCTCGCTGGCCACAGGTCAACGCAGAGGCAGTGGACGAGCAGCTGAGTGCCGACATGGCGCTTGTGCAGCGGGTAGCCAGCCTCGGCCATGCCGCCCGCCAGAACGCCAATCTCAAGGTGCGCCAGCCGCTGGCCCAGGTGGTCGTGCGCACACGCACAGCGGAAGAAGAGGCAGCCCTGCGCCGCATGCAGCAGCTGCTGCTTGACGAGTTGAACGTCAAGTCGTTGAATTTCACCCATGCCAGCGGCGACTTGATCGACGTGGTGGTCTTTCCTTATCCGAAACAGCTTGGGCAGAAGTACGGCAAGGGCTACCCCAAGATCCGCCAGGCACTCAGCAGCCTGGAGCAGGCCGAGCTGGCAGCCCGTTTCCAGGCCGGTGAAACGGTCGAAATCAACGCTGAGGGGGAGGCCTATGCGGTGGCACCGGAAGATGTCGAGGTGCGTGTGACCCCGCGGGCCGGCTTCAGCGTCGCCCAGGAAGCTGGCTACCTGGTCGCCGTCACCACCGAACTCGACCAGGCGCTGCTGCAAGAGGGCTCGGCGCGCGAGCTGGTTCGCCACATTCAACAGCTGCGCAAAGACGCCGGTCTGGAAATCAGCGACCGTATCGTCGTCTATGTGGCGACAACCGCTCTGCTGCACGACATTCTCGCCCATTTCGGCTCCTATGTGCGCGAGGAGACACTCTGCGTCGAGTTGGTACAGCTCCATCTGGAGGCCGGCGACAAGCTGCCGGAGGGGCTGCCTCAGACCCAGTTTGAGCTGGAGGAGACGACGATTCGCGTGGCAATCGGCAAAAAGTAGAGAGCCCATGGCAGAAGCAGCGCCTGCGACCAACGCCAATCCGCTGAGCGAACGCGAAATGGAAGTAGCCAGCCTGCTGGTGACCGGCGCCAGCAACATCGAGATCGCGCGCGCGCTGGTCATCAGCCCGCACACGGTCAAGGTGCATCTGCGCAACATCTTTGAAAAGCTGCAGGTCAGCAGCCGCACCGAAGCGTCGATGCTGCTGGTCCAGCGGGGCTGGCTTGTGGTTCCCGGGGTGATGGTCGTCCCCCCAGCCGCCAGCGCTGTCGAGCCGGCTGCGCTGCTGCCTGAGCCGGCTCCCCTGGCAGACCTGCCCCCCCAGGTTGCCCACTGGCAGCGTATCTACCTGGCTGGGGCACTGGGGCTCTGTCTCTTGCTCTTTTTGGCCCCTTATGTCGCAGCCTGGATGCGTGCGCCGGCCGATCTGTTGACCGACGCCGGCCAGGTGGCCGTGTCCCCCAGCCTGAAGCTGGAGTCGCGCTGGTTGGTGCGCACGCCGCTGCGCCAGCCGACCAGCCGCCATGCCATGGCCCTCTATCAAGACCGACCCTATGTGCTGGGCGGCGAAACCACTGGCGGGGTGATCCTCGATACTGTTGTCTTTTTGGACCCAGAACAAAACAGCTGGGTAGCAGCCCCAGCGCTGCCAGAACCGCTGGCCAATCTGGCAGCGGCACCCTTTGCCGGTCGCCTGTTTGTGGCCGGCGGCAGCCGGCCACAGCCCACCAACAGCCCGCTGATCTCAGACCAGCTGCTGGCCTACACACAAGAGAGCGGGACATGGGAGGTGGTCGGTCGTCTCCCGTACCCGGTCAGCGGTGCTGGGCTGGTCGCAGGCCCCGACGGGCTCTACCTGGTCGGGGGCTGGGACGGCAACAGCCTGCGCAGCGAGGTCTGGAAACTGGTGCTCCCCGACCTTCCTGGCCAGACGTCAACCTGGGAACTGGTCGGCCAGCTGGCGCGCGGGCGGGCCTTTCTGGGGGCTGCTGTGGCAGGCCACGACCTGTACGTGGCGGGCGGCTACGACGGCGAACAGGAACTGAAGCTCTTTGAAAAGCTCAACCTGAAGACCGGCAGACGGGTGGAGCTGGCACCGATGGCCAGCGCACGCGCAGGGCTGGCCCTGGTCTTCGACGGTGCAGCCCTCTATGCTTTGGGGGGCGGGTGGAAAACTCGGCTGGTCAATTTAGAGCGCTACGACCTTGCAACCGGTTCCTGGAGCAACTTTGCCTCCCCGGTCGAACGTGAATGGCACCATCTGGCTGCGGTCGCTCTCGACGGCCAGCTGCTGGTCACCGGCGGCTGGGCGGGGACCTATCTGGACAACCAGCTGCAGTACCAGAGCTCGTTCCGCGCCTTGCTGCCTGTCATCAGCAACGACTGACAGCACTCCAGCCCGCTATAGCGCTGCTCTTTGGGCGGGAAAGAGAGGCTGCTGGCATCCGCCCAAAGAGCACAGATTTGCAGATTTGTGGATGGCAAGGTATAGTGCGAGATACAAAGCATACTTGAGATGGAGAAATCGATGCCTGTCCCCTATCTACCTTCTTCGATGGATGCCCTGGTCTGGACTGCGCCCTGCCAGATGGAGATGCAGCGCGCGCCGCTGCCTTCACTGGAGGCTGGAGACCTGCTGCTGGAGGTTGCCGCTGTCGGGATCTGTGGCTCGGAATTGAGCGGCTACTTGGGGCACAACAGCCTGCGTGTCCCCCCTTTGATCATGGGACACGAATTCAGCGCGCGGGTTGTGCAAGATGCAGGGGGCGTGCTGGCCGACGGCAGCACGCCGCAACCCGGCAGGCTGGTGACTGTCAACCCCCTCATCAGCTGCGGCAGCTGCGACCTTTGCACGGCTGGCCTGCCCAATCTGTGTCGGCGCCGCCAGCTCGTCGGGGCCCATCGGGCGGGCAGTTTCGCCACCTACTGCGCAGTGCCAGCGGCACAGTGCTGGCCTCTGGGCGAGGGGTTGAACGACCTGGCCGGCACCCTGGTCGAGCCGCTGGCCTGCGCCGTGCGGGCAGTTCACCATGCCTTGCTAGATGCCGATGGCCCTCTGCTGATCCTGGGGGCGGGCACGATCGGGCTGCTCTGTCTGGCTGTGGCGCGCGCGCAGGGGGTAAAGGAACTGGTGGTGACCGACCGGCTGCCAGAACGGCTGCGGCTGGCAGCCGCCTGGGGCGCGACAGCCACAGTCGCCAGCGACGCAGCAGATCTGGCGCTGCGAACGGTGTTGCCCTCCGGTGCCCGCAGCGTGATCGACGCTGTCGGGTCACACACCACCCGCGCGCTGGCACTCCAGCTGGTGCGCCCAGGCGGGCGTCTGGTCTACATTGGACTGCACGATGAAGCCTCTCCGCTGGCCTCCAACTACCTTGTCCGCCAAGAAGTGTCCCTGCAAGGCAGCTTTGCGTACACACCGGCCGATTTTGCCCTGGCACTGCGGCTGCTCGCCGAAGGCAGCGTCGTCCCCACCCCAGAGTGGGTGGAGGAACGCCCGCTGACAGCCGGCGCCATGGCCTTTGCAGGTCTGCTGGATGGGTCGATTACCATCCCCAAAATTGTGCTGCGCCCGCAAACCCTTTTCTAAACCCTTCTGCAAGGAGCTGCGATGAATTCGGTCTGGCTTCTCGAATTGGCCGACGTTGGCTGCCGGGTCGAATGGCGTGACAGCCAGCTCTTCTGGCAGATCCTCCATCCTGCTGCGCCGGGCGGACAGACTGTTCCGGCGCTGGTGAGCGATCTCACCGCGGATCACCACCCGCTCCTGTGGACCCGCCTGGTCGGGGTCGAACAGACCGACGGCAGCACCCCCCAACTGGCGATTTCTCTGGAAGAGAGCAGCGGACGGCTGCGGCTGGTGCGCCATTTTGAACTCTTTGCAGGACACGCCTTTGTGCGCACCTGGGGAACGGTCGTGGCCACTGGGGCAGGGAGCCCTCCGACGGTGGACGGGGCCGCGATCGTACAGCTGATCGCAGCTGCCAGCCACCCTTTCACCCTGCTGCATGTCGAGCAGTTCAGCTGGCCCTACCCCAAAGACTTTTTCACCCCGCGCCAGATCCCGCTGGTGCCCAACCTGACCCCTTACGAGCTGCGCATGGGCTCTTTCCCGGCACATTACAGCGCGCCTACGAGCTGCGCCTGGGTTGCGCTGCGCGAGGGGAAAGCCGACCCAGACCCCGAAACCCCAGGGCAGGGTGCCGGGCTGGTCGTTGGGATCGAGTTCAACGGCAAAAGCAGATTGCGCGCCTGGGCAACGCTCGGCACCGTGCTGGCAGAAAGCCGGATCGACGATCTGGCGCACCCTGTGCGGGAGAACGAACCCTTCGAGCTGCCCGCCTGTTTTGTGGGCTGCTACAGCGGAGATTGGGATGAAGCCGGGTTTGTCACTCAACGCTTCGCCGAAGCCCATGTGCACCCGCCAATGCCCGACGATCGCTACCCCTGGGTGCAATACGACTCCTGGAAGTACGGCCAGACGATCGATGAGGCCCAGCAGCTGGCTGTGCTCGAACGCTGTGCCAGCCTCGGCATCGAAGTCATGGTCCTGGACCTGGGCTGGGCACGCGCAATTGGCGACTGGCGCCCCGACCCCGCCAAATTTCCGCGCGGGCTGCGCCCCCTGGCAGATCGCGCCCACGAACTGGGGATCCGCTTCGGCGTGCACGTGGCGGTCGCACAGATGGCGCTGGATGCTCCGGCCGCGCTCGAACACCCCGAATGGCTGGTCTATACCGGCGACGACTACTTCGGGGCTGGTGCCATCTGTCTGGGCCATGCCCCTTGCCGCCAGTGGCTGATCGACTCACTGGTCCGGCTGGTGCACGAAGAACAGATCGACTACATCCTCCAGGACGGCGAGGATGTGGTCAAACGCTGCACGCGCGCCGACCATACCCATGCCCCAGGGGACAGCAACTATGCCTGTTCCACCGAAGGGCTGGATCGTCTGATCCTGGCTGTCCGCCAGGCCCACCCGCAGCTGGTCTGGGAAAACTGCGAGGATGGCGGCTGTATGATGACGTACCGGATGGCACGCCTCTGCCACACTTCGATCACGGTCGACAACATTGCCAGCTACGCCACCCGCCAGGGAATCTACGGCGCCTCCTACCCCTTCTCGGCCCGCTACAGCGTGCGCTACATGGAAGACGACCCCACCCCCTACACGCTGCGCAGTGCGCTCTTCGGCGGCCCCCTGATCCTGATGCAGCGCATCGGAGACTGGAACGACCAGCAGATGGCCGACACCTGCGCTGCGCTGGCTCAGTACAAGCACCTGCGCCCGTTGATTCGTCAGGCCAAAATCGTGCACCTTCTCCCCCCACGCACCAACGTCGAGCATTTTGGACGTGGCTGGGATGCCATTCAGGCGGTCAGCCTGGACCAGAGCCGCAGCGTGGTGATGGTCTACCGGGCATTGGGGGGGCCCGAGCAGCGGGTGATCCGGCCGCGCGGGCTCCGGCCAGCTGCCACCTACAACGTGCGCTACACCGATGCAGGGTTCAGCGTTCTTTACACCAGTGACCAGCTGCTGCAGACAGGGCTGTCCGTTGCCCTCGCCGAGCTTGGCTCTGAAGTGATCGAGCTGGAGCTCGCATGATGGACGAGATCGTGCTGGCTGCCAGCGGGACAGCGACCGTTGTGCAGTCTGGCAGTGCCCAGTGGCGGATCGGCGACAGCCAGATCAGCAAGACGCTCCGCTGGGAGGCGGGTGCAGGCTGCTGGCTGGTCGCGTTGGAGGATCGGCTCGCTGGCCAGCTCTGGTGTCCAGACTTACACGCCGATGGCTGGGCTGGAGGTGAGTTTTGTCTGCTCTGGGACAGCACAGCCCTTTCTGCCCGTCAGGCCACCGCACTCTACGGGGTACGGGCCTGGGCCGAGGCAGGGGCTGTCCTGCTGCAGATCGATTTGGGGCTGACCGATGGTCTGGATGCCAGCCTCTGCTATCGCCTGGTCGACGGGACAGCTGCGATCGAACAATGGGTCGACGTGCTGCCGCGCCGGGCTGGCACGCTGAGCCGGGTGGCGCCGCTGACGGTCAGCGCTGCATCCCTGGCGACCCCCACGCTGCACTGGCTGCGCGGGCTGCAAAATCATGGCGCCGGCATGCCAGACAGCGGGCCCTACCCGGCCTTTCAGCTGCGCCATGAACCGCTCGGCCAGGTGCAGCTCCACTCGGGGCTGCGTTCAACCTGGCACGAAATCGCCTGGTTTGCCTTGGACAGCGGGACGGCGGCCGCTGGGCTGTTTGCGGGGCTGCTCTATTCAGGCCGCTGGTCGGCAACAGCGGCGTCGCTGGGGTGCGGTGCCGCTCTCCAACTCTACAGCGAAGGCTACGTCCTCTCCCTGGCAGCCGGCGCCCGTTGGTGCAGCCCGGCCGCCCTGGTCGGCGTCTATTGCGGCGATCTGGATGCTGCGGCCCACCGCCAGCATACCTACCTGCGCAATGCAGTGATGCCAGCCACGCCCCCTGATTTTCCATGGGTGCAGTACAACACCTGGTTTGCCCACCTGATCGACATCGATGAGACGATCCTGCGCCAGGAGGCAGCGCTGGCAGCCAGTGCCGGCGCCGAGGTCTTTGTGATCGACGCTGGCTGGTGGGAGCCGAGCCGACGCACCCGCGACAACTTCAGCACCGGGCTGGGTGCCTGGGTGCCCAGCCGAGAAAAATTTCCCAGCGGCCTCCCCGCCTTCGGCGACTACGTCCGCTCGCTGGGCATGCGCTTCGGCATCTGGGTGGAGCCCGAACGGGTCGACCTGCGCCACCCTGCCACCTGGCAGCTGAGCTGGCTGACACGCCACCACGATGCGATCGTCTCCCCCTCCTGGCCGCCCGATACAGTCAGCGGCTGGCTCTGTTTTGGCCATCCGGAGGTCCAGGCCTGGGCGCTGGAGTGGATCAGCCGTCTGGTCACCGAAACAGGGGCAGCGTGGCTCAAATGGGATTCCAACTGGTGGGGGGTCTGTACCTGTACCCAGCATGGCCACGGCGCCAGCGACGGCGAATTTTATCAGATTCAAGGGGTGCACGCCGTGCTGGCCGAGCTGCGTCGTCGCTTTCCCTCCCTGATCCTCGAAAACTGTGCCGGGGGAGGAACACGCACCGACCTCGCCATGCTGGCCAACACGCACATCACCTGGCTGCACGACGCCTCGACGCCGAGCCGGCGCGTGCGCTACCACCTGGCGGGCGCCACCTATTTCTTGCCCCCCGAACTCTGCAACACCTGGGTGGTCGACGCCGACGACGAGTCATTGGTGGATCCGGCTACGCCGCGCGCTGCGCTGGACACAATTTTGCGCAGCCGCATGTTCGGTGCCTTCGGGGTTTCGGCACAGCTGACCGAGTGGTCTACGTCGGCGCTGGCAGCGCTGCAGGAGGCCGTGGCCGTCTATAAAACATTGCGCCCGCTCCTCAAACAGGGCCATTTTTACCACCTGCTGCCGCAGCCCATGCTGCTCTGTCCAGAGCTGGAGCTGCACGGCCAGTGGGAAGCCTATGCCGTGGTAGCGCCTGCCACCCAGAGCGGAGCGCTCTGGGTCTTTCGCCCGCAAGAGGGGCTTCCAGCCCGCGCACTGCGGCTGCGCGGGCTGGAAGCCGACCTGACCTACACCCTGACAGACACCGACACAGGCCAGCAGCAGAGTGTCGAAGGGGCCAGGCTGCTGACAAGTGGGCTTTGGTTGGATCTAGGAGAGCGCACCTCGGCGCTGTACACCTGGTCTGCCCAGGCTGGGCAATAAACACCCTCCGCACCAGGAATTACCTGCAATGCACTCCTCTGTCCATTTCGACCCCCACTGGCATTACCGAGGCCTGCGCGCCCTTGTGCTTGAAAACAGCCATCTGCGGCTGGTGCTGCTCCCCGAACTGGGGGGCAAACTCTGGTCGCTCTTCTACAAAATTGTCGACTGCGAAATTTTCTGGCAAAACCCGCGTGTCGAACCGCGGCCAGCCCACTATGGGGCTGCCTACGACGACTGGTTCTGCGGAGGATGGGACGAGCTCTTTCCCAACGACGCCCCCGCCAGCGTGGCGGGGGAAACCTACCCAGACCACGGCGAATGGTGGGCAATGCCGTTTGGCTGGGAGGTGGCCGAACAGACCCCCAACTGGGTGACCGTGCGGCTCTGGCGTGCCGGGGTGGCCACCAACACAACCGTCGAACGCTGGATCACGCTGGGCAAAGATCGTCCCTACTACACGACCCGCTACCGGCTCTACAACGGCGGGCCCCAACCGCTCGATTTTTTGTGGAAGCTGCATCCTGCGCTCCGGGTTTCATCCAGCTCCCGCATCGACCTGCCCGCAGGCACGGTCTACCCGGAGCCCCCTTTCAACACCCGTCTGGACAACACCCCCTTTCTCTGGCCGCAGGCGCGCGGCGTCCAAGGGGACATGGTCGACATGCGGGCAGTGCCGCCTGCTTCGGCGGCAACCTGCGATTTTTACTATGCCACCGAACTCAGCGCCGGTTGGTGTGCGTTGACCCAGGTCAACGCCGGATATGGCTTTGGCCTGGCCTTTGACCCAGCGGTCTTTCGCAGTGTCTGGGTTTTCGGCGCCTACGGCGGCTGGCGCGGCCACTACACCACCCTGCTCGAACCCTGCACCGGCTATCCCTACCGCCTCGAAGAGGCGGTGGCCCAGGGGACAGCCAGCCACCTGGAGCCGGGTGCAGCCTTGGAGACGACGGTGACGACAGTCTTGTACACAAGTCGCGACCAGGTGTCGCAAATTACACGCGAGGGGCGGGTACGCTGATGGGAACCATGCAAGGGAAGGTTGCCCTGGTGACGGGCGGGGCACGGGGCATTGGGCGGGCAGTGGCCCAGACTCTGGCGGGAGACGGCGCAGCCGTGGTCGTGGCGGACCTGGCAGGCAGCGACGGCAGCGAAACCGCCGCTGCGTTGCGAGCCCAGGGGGGCGAAGCCTGTTTTGTGGCGGCAGACGTGACGGTGGACGGCGCACGCATGGTCGCAGCCGCGGTCGAACGCTACGGCCGCCTCGACATCCTGGTCAACAACGCCGGAATCTTCTACAACGCCGACGCCTTGACGACCCCCTTTGCAGAATGGCAGCGTGCGTTCGACGTCCTCTTCTACGGGGCCTTGCATTGTGCCCGTGCCGCCGGGCAGGTGATGGTGGCGCAAGGGGAGGGGGGGCGGATCGTCAACATCTCCTCGGTCAACGCCTTTCTGGGGATGGCGCAGGCCAGCCACTACAACACCGCCAAAGGGGCCGTCGACCAACTGACACGCTGCCTGGCCGTCGAATGGGCGCCGCACGGCATCCTGGTCAACAGCGTGGCACCCGGCTTTGTCGACACGCCGATGTCGATCGTGGAAGGCGTCAACGAACTGGAGAGTCCCGACTTCCAAGAGATCTACGTGCGCCGCCGCCGCATCCCGCTGGCGCGCGCTGCACAGCCAGCCGAGATCGCAGCGGCGGTCCACTTCCTGGCTTCCGACCGCTGCACCTACATCACGGGCCATACCCTGGTCGTAGATGGCGGGCTGTCGATCACCTTTTGAACGCGCCCGCCAGCCAGAGCGGCCCCCGCCCCAGCATGGAGCTGATGTATAATCCAACGTATGGATCTATTGTCGGCCCAAGCCGCCAGTTCATAAGGAGCACAGATCATGATCGAAGCACTCTTGGACCATGCCACCCTGGTCGAACACGACCGCAGGCAGATTCACCCACTGCACCACCCTGCCCAACTGGTCAATCCGCTGGTGGTCGAACGAGCCGAAGGGGTCTGGATCTACACCACAGACGGACGCCGTGTGCTGGATGGCATGGCTGGGCTGTGGAATGTCAACATCGGGTACGGGAACCAGGAACTCCCAGAGGTTGCGGCCGCGCAGATGCGCAAGCTGGCCTTCACCTCCAATTTTGCCGGCATGACGACACCGCCGGCTGCAGAGCTGGCGTATCGCATGGCTGGGATGGCGCATCCGTCCCTCAACACGACCTTTTTCACGTCGGGCGGTTCGGAGGCCAACGATTCGGCCTTCAAGACTGTGCGCTATTACTGGCACCGGCAGGGCCAGCCGGAAAAATTCAAAATCATTTCGCGGCAGGCTGGCTATCACGGGATCACCGTGGCCGCGACCGCAGCCACTGGGATCCCGCGCTATCACCCGATGTTTGGCCCGCTGGCCGCCGGTTTTTCGCACATCCCAGCCCCCAATCCCTATCGCTACACCGGCGACCTGCAGCCTGGTGAGACGGTCGGCCAGGCCGCCGCACGCGCACTCGAGGAAGAAATCCTGCGCCAGGGCCCGGAGACGGTCGCAGCCTTCATCGTCGAGCCGATCCAGGGTGTCGGTGGTGTGATTGTGCCGCCCGACGACTATTTTCCGCGTGTGCGGGCCCTCTGCGACCGCTATGCCGTGCTGCTGATCGTCGACGAGGTGATCTGTGGGTTTGGCAGGACCGGGCTTTGGTTTGGCGAGCACCACTGGCATCTGCGGCCTGACATCCTGACCTTTGCCAAAGGAATTACCAGCGGGTACTTGCCGCTGGGAGGGATGCAGATCTCGGACGCCATTCGGGAGACGATTGACAGTGCACAGCCTCAGGAGAGCTGGATGCATGGGTTTACCTATTCGGGCCATGCCACTGCCTGTGCGGTCGGGCTCAAAAACCTCGAGATTCTCGAGCGCGAGAAGCTGCTGGCCAACAGCCAGCAGATGGGGGAACGGCTCAAGACGGGCTTGCACAAGCTGTTGGAATTTCCGATTGTAGGCGAGGTGCGCGGGCGCGGCTTGCTGTGTGGGGTCGAAATCGTCAAAGACAAAGAGAGCCGAGAAGCCGACATTCCCAAGGCACTGGCCATCTACAACGCCTGTCTGGCGCGCGGGCTGCGGTTGCGTAACGTCGGTGCGACCCTTGCCTGCTCGCCGCCGTTGGTGATCGACGCAGAAGAAGTAGACCAGATCGTCGACATTCTGGGCAGTGTGATCGACAGCGTCTGTTGACCCTCGGCCGCTGTGCGGTCTGGCCGTCGACAACACACAGCCAGAGTGAGTCATCCCACTGCCCTGTCGACGGCTACACGTCGAGCAGCGCATCAAAAGCAAGGAGAGAGCTGCGTGAACAAGGGAACAATCAGCAAAGGCAAATGGGCCGGCCTCCAGCGCTGTGCCGGCGCCGACGGCATCATTGCAGCGGCCGCGATGGACCAGCGAGGCTCGCTGCAGAAAGCGATCAGCAAAGCGCGTGAGGGCGCTCCTGTCTCCAAAGAGGAGATGATCCAGTTCAAAACTGCGGTCAGCCAGGTGCTGACCCGGCATGCCAGTGCGATCTTGCTCGACCCTGAATATGGGTTGCCGGCGGCGGCAGTGCGGGCAGCCGGCACTGGTGTTTTGCTGGCCTATGAAAAGACCGGCTACGACACAAACGACGACAGCCGCATGCCGGATCTTACAGCCGGCTGGAGTGTCCGCCGGCTGGTGGCAGCCGGCGCTACGGCGATCAAAGTGCTGGTCTACTACAACCCCAACCATCCTGCGCAGATCAACGGGGCCAAACAAGCGTTTGTCGAGCGCGTCGGCAGCGAATGCCGGGCCGAAGATGTGCCGTTCTTCCTGGAACCCCTGGGCTACGACGACACGCTGGGCGACCCCAAAGGGGTCGCGTTTGCCCAGGCCAGACCGGCGTTGGTCAAGGCCTACATGGCTGAATTTTCCAAGCCAGAGTATGGGGTCGACGTGCTCAAGGTCGAGGTGCCGGTGACCATGAGTTATGTGGCGGGCACGGCTGCCTTCAAAGGCACTGCCGTCTACAGCCGGGCCGAGGCGTTGGCAATCTTTCAAGAAACTGCCAGTGCCGCCCAAAAACCGTTCCTCTATCTGAGCGCAGGCGTCAGCGACGAAGTCTTTCGGGAAACGCTGGAACTGGCCGCCGAAGCTGGCACGCCCTTTTCGGGTGTGCTCTGCGGCCGGGCCACCTGGCAGGATGGAATTCCGATCTTCGCCCGTCAGGGGTTCGATGCCCTGGTCGACTGGCTGGAAGATCGCGGGGTCCACAACATCACCGCGCTCAACCGGGTGATCGCCCACGGGGCACGGCCTTGGTGGACGGTCTACGGCGGCCAGGATGCGATCGAAGTGGCGGATGCTTGATGAGCCAAACCCAGTGGCGGCTGCAGAGACGTCGCACTCTATTCAACGCCGTAGGTGGCATGCAATCCGCTGCCTGCGGCAATTTTCTCTGCGGCCTGACCGCTGCAGACCAGAGATACAGGAGAGATTCATGAACAAGTTCATTCACACTCGCTGGCAGCGGCTGGCTGGCCTGGTGCTGGCGCTGGGCCTGCTCACCTTCGTAACCGCTGGCTGCAGCGGGCTCGGTGCCCCTGCGACAGAGAACACAGCAGAAAGCGCAGCAGCCAGCGAGACGGCTCCTCCTCCAGAGGAGGGTGCGACCGAAGCTGCCCCCGAGGAAGCTGCCCCCGAGGAAGCTGCCCCCGAGGAAGCTGCCCCCGAGGAAGCTGCCAACGCAGCAGCCACAGTGGACCCGGCTGTAGCTGGCCGTGAGGGGATGTACAGCGCGGCCCCGGAACTGACGATCGACCCGTCGATATACTATTATGCGACGATCAAAACCGAACGGGGCGATATCAAGGTACAGCTCTTTGCTGACCGGGCACCGGCCACGGTCAACAATTTCGTCTTTCTGGCCCGTGAGGGGTTCTACGACAACACCACCTTCCACCGGGTGCTCGCCGATTTCATGGCGCAGGCGGGCGACCCAACCGGGACTGGGATGGGAGGTCCTGGCTACAGTTTTGCCGACGAAATCTGGCCAGGGGGCAGCTTTGACCGTCGCGGACTGCTGGCCATGGCCAATGCCGGGCCCAACACCAACGGCAGCCAGTTCTTCATCACCTTTGCGCCCACACCTTGGCTGGACGGCAACCATACCATCTTTGGCGAAGTGTTGGAAGGGGACGAAGTGCTCAGCCAGATCACCCTGCGCGACCCTGCCGCCGACGGGGCCACCCTGGGCGACCGCATCGAGACAATCGTGATCGAGGAGGGAGAGGCCAGCCTGCTGCCTACCCCCACCCCGCTGCCGCCCACACCGACCCCCTTCCCACCGACCCAGCTCAGCGGTGACCGTCCGCTGGCAGAGGTGCCGGGCACCGAAAAGGCCAACTATTTCAACGCCGAGCCTGCGCTGGTGATCGACACGGCCAAGAGCTACACGGCGGTGATCCGCACCTCCAAGGGCGAACTGGTGGCCGAGCTCTACGACGACGACGCGCCGGTGGCTGTCAACAACTTTGTGGTGCTGGCCAACCTGGGTTTCTTCGACAACACGCCGGTCAACGATGTCAACCCAGAACAGCTGGTCGTGATCGGCTCCCCCGACAACGACCCCAACAACGATGTTGGCTACGGGTTCAAACCAGAGGTCAGCCTGCCGTTGGTGCCAGCCGCAGGTTCGATCGCCTACCGCGCCCTGACACAGGATGCCGACGGCAGCATCGTTGCCAGCGGCAGCCAGCTCTTCCTGGCGTTGGCTGCGCCGCCGGCCGATTCCAACGACACCTACAGTTTCTTTGGGTTGATTGTCGAAGGGAATGCACTGTTGGCCGAGCTGACGCTGGAAGATACGATCGACTCGATCACGATTGTGGAAAAATAACTCGTTGTGCTCGGGGCACGTTCTGCCGGATTGTGCAGGCCACAATTCGGTGGGGGGTGCTTCCCGCCCGCTTCTTGGGGTGCAGGAACCGAGTTTGCTCAACAACTCGGTTCCTGCCCTTCTTCACCGCCTGACACCCCGTCCCCAATGCTGCAGACGCCGCCGCCATCTCTGCCACCAGGCTTTCCAGAAGAGGGCTTCCAGGGTCTGCCAGCGTTGCCAGAGCAGCGTCCCTGTCTGGTCGGTTTCTCCCTGCCCGCCGCCAAAGCGGAAACGGACGTAGGCAGCGGTGACTTCTTGGACAAGGGGCTCGGCTGTCGGCCAAAGACCTGCAAGGGCACGGGCATGCTCGTTGGGCGTGGCCGTCGGCTGCATCGGCAGCCCAAGACGCTGTGACCAGCGCTCCAGCCGTTCGTAGACCACCAAAGGCAGCTCTGCAGTAAACACCGTCGGGCCGCTGCTGCGGACCCGCCAGATCCAGAGAAGCCCCAACGGCACAGCAATGGCCAGCGCCAGCAGCGTCAGCAGCCAGCTGGCCTGGGGACCCGTTGCAGTGGGCTGGGCACCATCCAGCAGTTTCTCCCCAGTAAAGGGCGGGGGGAGCTGTGGCTCAGTCGGCGCAGGGGTCGGCACGCTCCTGTCGGCGGCGACCGTCGGTGTCGGCAGTTGCACTCCGACGTCGGGCTGCGCCACACCGCTCGGTCGCTCCAACGAGCTCTCCCCAGCAGTCGGTTCGAACTCGATCCAGCCGTATTCGGGGAAAAAGACCTCCACCCAGGTGTGGGCGTCTCGTTCGGTCACCAGGTACAGCCCCTTCTCAGGGTCGAAGGTTCCTTCTGCATAGCCGCTGACCGCGCGCGCCGGTACCCCGACCACACGCAGCATCGTCGCCATGGCCGTGGCATAGTAATCGCAGTAGCCCTGCCGCAGATCGAAGAGAAAGTATTCGAGCGGGTCACGCCCGGCAGGTGGGGCGGGGATGGCGTCGTTGTAGGGGAGCGTCCGCAGATAGCCTTCGATCGCCTTGGCCTGGGCGTAGGGGGTGGTTGCACTGGCGGTCAACTGCCGTGCCAGTTCGGCAACGGCGGGCGAGAAATCGTCGGGAAGCTGCAGAAAAGAGGTGCTGATTGCGGGCGGGTACATCTGGCCAGCCGCCTGCAGGTCCAGCATGGTGGGCTGAGCAGCCGCGCTGACCACCGTGTATCGGTCGCCGTTGTCCAGCTCACGGCGGGCACGGACAATGGTGAATTCGACCGGCCCGTCCGTTGACCCGGCAGCCGGAATGACGCTGGCGCCAGCCTGCACCCGCACCGTGGCTTCCAGATCCAAGGTCGACTGAGCCAGTTCTGGCATCCCCAAAAGCACCCTGCCAGCCGGGGCAAGCAGGGTGATCGTCTGGCTGACCGCGGTGCGGGCCCGCCAGCTGGCGATCGGGAGCATCTCGCCTGCTGCAAAAGAACGGCTTTCGCTGGCGGTGTTGACCCAACGCCCGGTGCGGTAGGTGTCAAAGACGACGGCGCGCCAGTAGCGCGCCTGCCCGGTCTGGGCCTGGAAGAGCGGAGTGTCGGTGACGGTACGCCCGCCCCCCAGGGTCAGCGAATTGCCAAAGGTGGGCGCGCGGTCTGTTGGCTGGCGGTTGAGCCCCTGATAGAGCCGCTGCACAACCTCGGCGGTCGTTGCCCAGCTCGAGTTGACCGGCTGCAGGAGGGAACGCACCTGGGCGCTGCGGCCCAGCCCGGGCAACAGCCAGGCAGCAAGCACCAACAAGACGCTGAGCAAGAGGCCGTTGCGCAAAAAGTCCCAGACAATCTCAGGCTGAAAATAGATACGCTGCTCGCGCCAGCGCAGCTGCTCCTCGGCCAGATGGGTACGCACAAGCAGCACCAGCGCCACCAGCACGAACACCACCAGAAAACCAAGGGTCGGACGGGGTGCATAGTAGGTGTTGATCAGCAACACCCCCCCGGCTGGCACCACAGCGCGCCAGGTATAGCCGTAGCGAAAGATCGACCAGACCCCCAGGTAGGCCAGCCACCAGACCAGAAAGGCGATCTCAAAGATGAAAACATAGTTGTCGGCGCTGGCCGACCGGTTGAGCGCAGCCTCGATCCAGTCCAGCAGGCGCAACAACACAAAGTAGACACGGGCCTGCAACTCGCTGATGGGGCTGTTATCCAAAAAAGGCTTGACCTGCGCCGCAGGCACAGCCCAGGCCAGCAAATAAAGAATCCAGGCCAGCCCGACAAACAGGCTATGGGAAAGGGCAAAAAAACCATCAAACCGGCTGAACGACATCAACAGGCCGAGCAGATAGGCGCCTGCTGCCACCGGGATGAGCAGCGCCAGCGAGGCAACATGGCCGGCAGCGTCGAGTGCAGCCGCCAGGATCAGATACAGCAGCGCTGTCAGGAGGGCGGTCAGCCAGTGGCCATCCTGAAAGTAGACGTTGTACCGCCTTGACGGGGAGAAAGTGCCCTGAGTCTGTGTCATGCGCACACGGGTCAGATCAACCGCCACAACAGGGTGCTGCCGACAAGCAGCGAGCCCAGCAACACAAAAATTCCCAACAGCAGCCGGGTCTGGCTGACCGCTTCGACCTGGAGGTGGAGCAGCTGCGGCGGGCTGACGGGGGTCATCAGCCAGGTGCGGGCCGAAGATGCATCCGGCACCGCAAGCGAGAGCACCACCTGGCTGTTTTGGGCCAAGCCGCGCCAGGCCTGCGCAGTGGCCCGCTGATTGGCAGCGCGCAGACGCCACTCCTGAGCTTCTTGCAGCGTCGCCGTCGTCTGGGTCGCCACCTGCACCAGCTCCTCTGCCTGACGATCCAGCTCGGCTGCAATCCGCTCCCACTGCTCCCCCGCTGCCCGCAGATCCAGTGGCTGTTCGACTTCGATCTGCTGCCGGAAGCCCTCCACCCGGGTGCGAATTTGTGGGCCCAGCTGGCCAAGCAGCTGGCGCAGCAGGGCCCAGTCGGCGCCGGCGGGCAAACGGTTGGCCAGCGCCGAACCGCTCTGCCCAGCCGGGATGAAGAGCGACAGCCCGCCCTGCCCCTCCTTAGAGGGGAGTGCATGCAGCCTGGGCGAGCGATCGCCTTGTGCCAGCGTCTCCCAACTGGCGACGACCGCCGCCAACGCAGCCTGGGCCGCCGCAGCCTGCTCCGCTTGCAGCACAACTTCCGCCAGCACCGCCACCCCGTTCGCCGACAACGTCGCCGAAATGGTCCAACGGGCAAACAGGTTGCGATACTCGGCGGGCGGCTGCAAGGCCGGATCCACCATGCGTTCGCCTGCCAGCTCCAATGCGGCTGTCCGATCCCCTGCTTCGACCAGCTGAATGGCCAGCTGTTGGAGCAACGCCTGGCGTTCCTGGGCAAACAGCTGGCTCTCTCCCCTCTCGGCAGCGTCGAGCTGGTCGAGCAGGGCCAGGGCCCCCGAGAGATCCCCGGCACGGCGCAGGCCGGTCAGCAGCAGACGCAGCCCCTCGGCCTGCCACTGCTGCAGCTCGGCACGGCGCAGATCCTCGGCCCCGATCCCCTGCAGCGCACGTTCGATCTCGGCCACCAGTATGCGGGCGTCGTTGGGGTCGTTGCTCTGGGCAGCACGTTCGCGGTAGAGGGCAGCCAGCCCGACGTGCAGGATCGCATATTCGTTGACCGGCCTGCCACGCTCCTGAGCCTGTCGGATTCCCTCGCCGTAGACCGCAGCCGCCTGGGCCATAAAACGGTCCTGCACCTCCGGCACGTCCAGAGCAGCAGCTGCGGCGGCCAGCCGACGATACCGGGCCGCCAGCGAGGCAGGAACCTCGGCCGTCCCCTCGAAGGCGCTGGCGTGAAGCGAATCGAGGGCGCTCTGGGCAGAAGGGGCCACCCCCAAAAAGAGGAGGCGGGCGGGCAGCTCCCCCTCAAACAGCCACTCCATCCGCAGATCTTCGCTCAGCGGCGTATACCGCCAGGAAGCGGGCTCCACCCGCAGCCAGCTGTCAACCGATGTCCCTGGCACCACCTCGACCCGCGTGCTGCGCTGGCCTGGCCACTGACGCAACAAAGCCGTTGGGTATTCGACACGCAGCAAGGTCGCCTCTGCCAGGGAAAACGTGGCGTCCAGGCTCAACACGGCCGCACCGTCTGCTGGGAGGTCGACAGACGCCAACAGCCCCTCTGCTGTCGGTTCCAACACAAGCGGCACGCCTGCCTGCGCCACAGCCATGCTGGCGCCAGCATTCACCAGGCGCACCTGAAACCGCAGCGCCTGCGCAGTCTCATTGTGCACGGTGTAGGTGGCCGCCAGCTGCAGCAGGGTGTCGTCCTGGCCGACGACAGTCACTGTCGCCTGATGGGTGTGCAGGGTCACAGAGGCGGGGGCAGCCGGCACGAGCACTGGCAACAGAATCCCCCCGGCTGGGGTATCTGCCTGGTGGGCTGGCGCAGCGGCCACCGTCAGGGGCCACCCCAGCAGCCAGAGCAGCATCCCCCCCGACAACACCCACCCTGCCTTGGACACCAAGTAAACCCACACCCCCAGAAAAAGTTGCGTTTCCCCCCTGCTTCTGGTATCTTGCAGCTGACGGGCTGTACTCATTTTGCGTTGGCTTCAAAGACGTTCATATTGAGACGTTCATATTGAGACGTTCAGATCGAGACGTTATGGTCCGCTTACTGCTGCAATGGGATATCAAGATGGGGCGCGAACAAGATTTTTCTGAGTTCGTCGTGCGGGAATTTGCCCCACGCCTGATGCAGCTCGGCATCGAGCCGAGCGAAGTTCTGTATACCATGTACGGCAAAGGACCGCAAATGCTGACCCTCGGCGCGGTGGAGAGCAAAGCAAAACTTGAGACCATTCTACACAGCCCTGGCTGGAAAGCCTTGCACGAGAAACTGCTGAACTACGTCACCAACTATCGGCAGAAGATTGTGGCCGACAACGGCCGAAACTTCCAGCTCTAACCGTTCCCCCTGCCGATCCTTATTTTTTGCACAAAAAATACAACATTTATCCGATCCCAGCCACCTTGATTGCGAGTACGCTGGGAAGAACGGAAGATGCGCTGCACACAGAAATTGTGCAGGCTGTTTTTGTGTCAAACAACCCGAAAGGATCGAACGATGGCGCTGTACACCCGCAAATTGAAACAACACGAACGCAGGGCGATTGAAACGCACCTGAGCCAGCCGGAAGAGGATCTGCCGTTCAGCCGGCTCCAGATCATCGTGCTCTCGGCAGCTGGCAAACGCGTCCCTGAGATCAGCCAGGAGATCCAGCTGCACCCGATCAATGTGCGCAAATGGATCCATCGTTTCAACCGCTATGGGGTGGATGGCCTGCGCAGCGGCAAGTCCCCAGGGCGCCCGCCGGTCTTCACAGACGCTCAACGAGATCAGATCATCTCCCTGGCGCACACCAACCCGCGTGCGTTGGGGCTGCATTTTACCCGCTGGTCGCTGCAACGGCTCCGTGCCTACTTGATCCACCATTCGATCGTCGAGAACATCAGCATCGAAACCATCCGCCAGATGGTACACACCAACTACCGGTACGACCTGGCCAAGGAATTGGGCCAGGATTGACCGTCGGCGGTGCTGCGGGCCGCACCAAGAAAACTTGGTGCTTCTTGGGTCTTTTCTGTGGCTCCGCCCCAGAGGGGATCTCTGGGGCGGAGGACAGGAGCGCCCTTGCTCAGCGCAGCAGCTTCTGTGCGGCCTGCAGGCTCTGGGGAACGCCGATGGTCAGCGGGTCTTCGCCCCCTTCATATTCGAGCGAGAGCCAGCCGGTGTAGCCGGCAGCGTCGAGCAGCCCGACGATCGCCGGCAGGTCAACCGCTCCCTGGCCGACGACTGCTCCGGTGAAGGGGAGACCATCCAGGGCCTTGTAGATATGTTCGGTCTCGTCCGGTCGAGCCCGGCGGAAATCTTTGAGGTGGACCAGGGCTGCGAGGGGTGCCAGGTCGCGCGCCGCCTCGGTTGGGCTCTGGTTGACCAGCAGGAAATTGCCGGTGTCGATGTTGGCCCGCAGAGAGGGAGAGCCTACGGCGTCGATCACCTGGCGCACCTGGTCGCTGCGCCCTGCCATCAGCCCGTGGTTTTCCAAAGCCAGCGTCACATGGTAGCGGGCGGCATATTCCGCCCCTTGCGCCAGCCCCTCCACGATCCAGGCGAGCCCATCTTCAAACGCGTAGCCAGGTTTGGCATTGCCGCTGAAGACACGCAGTGTGCGCACGCCCAGTCGGTCGGCCACCTCCACCCCCGTTTTCAAAGACTCCAGCTGCTTTTCCCATGCCCCCCGTTCCGGCTGGAAAAAGTCGTTGCCGATCGAATAGACCGCCAGTTCCAGACCTGCAGCCCCGATCTGACGGCTGACCTTGGCGATCTCGGTGGCTGGGTCGGTCCAGAAATAGTCGAGAAGTTCGACCCCGCGCGCCCCATTTTCTTGTTGGCGGGCTGCAAATTCAATAAATCCTGGCAGGTCGATGCGCTTCTGGCGCACCGCCGACACGACACTCCACATGCTGATACTGAGTTTCATACTTTGTCTCCTCTTGGCTGGCTGGCCGTCGAACGGTAGGCAGACTCAATGGCCCGCATGACGGCGATGCCGTCGGCAGCCCCGACGGCCGGCTGCCGACCGCTGCGGACACAGGTCAAAAAATGTTCAGCCTGCAGCACAAAGCGGTCGGGCCCCTCGAAGGGGAGCACCGTCCACGCTTCCTGCCCGGCCAGTCGATAGCGGGCGCCGTCGGACACAGCATAATCGATCACCGCTTCGCCCTCACTGCCCCAGACGCGGATCTCCGCCTCCGAGACCGGTGTGACCCAGCTGCAGTTCAACGAACCGATTGCCCCGCTGGCACTGACCACCTGGAGCGAGGCACTGTCTTCAACGGCCACGGGCAGGGTGGTCGACACCGCAGCGTCCACCCGCACAATCTCCCCCGCCAGCACACGAAAGATATCGAGGCTGTGCACCAGGGTATCGATCAACACACCGCCCCCCGCCAGTTCAGCATTTGTGAACCAAGAGGTCGCCGCTCGGTCGAAACGAAACCCGAACCGGTTGTAGATCTGGATGACCTTGCCCAGCTTGCCCCCTGCGATCAAGGCCTGCACCTGACGGAGCGGTTCATGAAAGCGATGGCAGAAAGCAAATTGGAGCAGGGCGCCAGACTCGGCAAAGGCAGAGACGATCGCCTCCGCCTCGGCGACGGTGCGCGCAGGCGGTTTTTCGCACAGACAGGCGATCCCCCGCTGTGCTGCCGCCCTGGCCAGCGGCAGGTGTTCCCGCGGGGGGGTGCAGATGCTGACCGCATCTGGCTGGAGGGCATCCAGCAGTTCAAAAGGATCGGTGAAGAGAGGCACAGCTCCGTACGGCGCCACAGTCGCCTCTGCCGCTGTCCGATCGATGTCGGCGACACCGGCGACTGTACAGAGCTCTGGCCAGGCCGCATACGCCCGCAGATGGGTGGCACCGATTCCGCCGGCACCGATGACGGCAACCCGTACTTGTCGCATAACAGACCCTTTCATCCTTTGATGCCCGTCAACGCGATGCCTTCGATAAAGGTGCGTTGGGTGAGAAAAAACAAAATGACCGTCGGGATCATGGTCAGCGTTGCGGCTGCCATCATCAGCTGCCACTGGGCCCCATACATATTTTGAAACATCTTCAATCCCAACGAAATTGTCCACTGGTTCTGTTCCGTCAGGTAGATCAACGGGCCCAAGAAATCACGGTAGGTGGCTACGAAGGTGAAAAGCGCCACAGTAGCCAGGGCCGGCTTGAGCAGCGGCAGCATGATCCGGCGAAAAATTCCCAGCTCGCTGGCCCCGTCGATGCGGGCGGCGTCGGTCAGTTCGTTGGGGATGGTCATAAAAAATTGGCGCAGCAGAAAGACGTAGAGCGCGTTGCCGAAAAAAGCGGGCACGACCAGCGGCCAGATCGTGCCGATCCAACCGATCTGGCGGAAGACGATGTACAGCGGGATCATCGTGACCTGGGCGGGGAGCATGATCGTGCTGAGGTAGACAATAAACACTCCGTTGCGCCCAGGCCAGCGGACGCGGGCAAAGCCATAGGCGATCAGCGAGCAGGAGGTGACCGTGCCGACGATGGCCAGCACGCAGATCAGCAGGGTGTTGGCCATATACTGCCAAAAGGGGATATACTCGGTCGAGGCTGCAAAGTTCTGCCACTGCGGGTCAGCCGGGAAGAGGCTGGGGGGCACCAGAAAAATCTCAGCATCCGTTTTCAATGCGGTCGTGACCATCCAGTAGAGTGGGAAGACGAAGGCCAGCGCGACCAACGTGCAGATCAGATACGCCAGGGCTCGGCCCAGCCGTTCCTGGTTGCGGCGGCTGCGCAGCCTGCCTGGCCCGGTCGCAGAAGCTGTAGAAAACGTGTCGCTCGCATGCATGGTTTATTCCTCAGAACGGTAGTAGACCCAGCCAGAGAACCGAAAGAGCAACCCGGTGGCCAGCAGAACGACAGCGAAGAGCACCCAGGCTTGTGCGCTGGCATAGCCCATTTTGAACTGTTGAAACGCCGACTGGTACAGATACATGGCATAAAAGAGCATCGAGTTGAGCGGTCCGCCCGCAGCCCCGTCGCGGGTCGCCGTCAACACCCATGCTTCAGTGAAGTACTGGAAATAGCCGATCACGTTGATGATCAGCGTGTAAAAAATAACCGGGCTGATCATCGGCAGGGTGACATGCCAGGTCTTGCGCAGTGCGTTGGCCCCGTCCAGTTCGGCGGCCTCCAAGAGCGAGGTCGGCACATCGCGCAGCCCGGCCAGATAGATCAAGATGGTGTTACCGCCAAACCACATCCCCATAAAAATCAACGACGGCTTGGTGAAGGCAGGGTCGGTCAGCCAGCCAATTTTGGAGAAGCCAAAGAGGCCGACGATCTCGTTGAGCACGCCGTACTGGCCGTTGAACAGCCAGAGCCAGACGATGGTCGAGGCAACCACAGGGGTGATCGAAGGCAGATAAAAGATGGTGCGGTAGATCGACAGGCCGCGGATGCGGGTCGCCAGGAGCAGTGCCATCAAAAAGTCGAAGAGCAGGTGGACTGGAAGGCCGATCAGCACCATGTAGAGGGTATTGCGCAGGGCAATCCCGTAGACCCGGTCACTTACCAGATCTTGGTAGTTCTGCAGCCCGATCCAGTAGGGGGGCTGAAAGATGTTGTAGTCGGTAAAGCTGTAGTAAAACGACTGGAGGATCGGCCAGGCGGCAAAGAGCAAAAAACCGACGATCGCCGGTGAAATGAAAGCCAGCCCGGTCAACAAAGAACGCGTTTTTCTGGCGTCCCAGCGTGCGGTGTGCGGTTTGGTTGCTGCTGCCATCGTCCCTCCACTGTAGGGCTGGGACAGGCCTGCCGGGCAGGCCTGTCCCAGGTTTGAAAGCCAAGGGCTCAGCCGCGCTGCAGCACTTTGTCCAGCTCCGCCTGCACCTCAGAGGCGACCTGGTCGAGCGCTTCCTGTGCGCTCATCTGGCCGTTGAAGACTGCGCTCTCTGCCTCGGCCAGGCGCGAGTAGAGCAGGCTGTTGACCGGCATCTTATCCGGGCCAAAAGCGTGCGGGCCGTTGAGCAGGTTGACAGCGAGCTGGAAGCGGGGGTCGCTGACAAAGCGATCCTCTGAAGCAGGTGCCAGCTTGGGCGGCACGTTCTGGATGTTGTAGCAGAATTCGCCCATGTTCTCGGCTTCGCTCAACCAGCGGATGAACTCCCACGACGCGTCGGGGGCTTGGACCCCAGCTGGGATCGTGAAGACGCTGCCGTCGAAGGTGGTGGTGTTGTCGTTGCCGCCGTCCGGGTAGGGGGCGGGCATGAATTCCATCACCAGGTCGGGGGCAAACTTTTTCTGGAACTGGATGAACCACTCGCCGACCTGCGTCATCGCCTCTTTGCCGACAAAGAACGAGTTTTGCGTGCTCATGTAGTCGCCGAACCCACTCTGGAAGGCTGCCACCTTCTCCGGGCTCAGCCGCTGGCGGAAGGAGGCTTCCCATTCCAACGCGGCAACCACCTTGGGGTCGTTGGCGGTGATCTTCTGGTTGGCCGCATCGTAGAAGCTGCCGCCAAAGACGCGACCCCACCAGGTCAGGCCGGCAGGCAGCAGGCCGACGCGCTCGATGTTGCCGTCGGCATCCATTTTTTCGAGGCTCTGCGCAAGGGCATCGAGCTCGGCGCTGCTTTTCGGCGGGTTGGCCGGGTCCGCACCCACTTCTGCCAAGAGCGCCGGCTGGTAGGCCACCACCTGCGAGTTGGAGGTCACCATCAACCCCCAGAGCTCTTCGTTGTGCCACCAGGCATCCCAAAACTGCGGGAAGTATTCGGAACCGTCGATGGCAGCGGCCTCGGCATACTGGGTGACCGGCTGCAGACCGCCGCGCGCGGCCATCGACACCAGTTCGCGCAGCCAGACCGCCGAAACGACGTCGGGCGGGTTGCCGCCGGCGATCGCAGTCAAGACCTTCTCATACTGGCCAAAGACCGTCGTCATGTTAACAAAGATCTGATCCGTGTGCTCGGCGTTGAATTTGTCGACCAGCTTCTGCAGTTCGTCAAATTCAAAGCCGCTCCAGCCTGTCCAGTAGTTGAGAAAGGCCTGGCCGCTTTCTGCAGCCGGCTGGCCCGCCGGCGCCGGTGCGACCGGGACGGCGCAGGCCGCCAGGGCCATGGCAGCGCCGCCCATGCCGACCATCTGCAGAAAGCCGCGCCGACTCCACTGTCGTGTAGGTTGCTCTGACATAAAAATAGTCTCCTGTAAAGAACATTGTGAACGCGATAACCGAACGATCTGCACACTACGACTCACAACGATGCCGGGCAGCGCCAGGCCAGGACATTGAACTGCTGGGGGAGGGAGCCCCCTAGCCTTCCAAAGCCACCAACCCTGCGCCCACCAGGCCGCTGTCAGCGCCCAGTTGGGTGAACACCAGCGGGATCTGACGGTGCGAAGGCAGCGTATGCTGCTCAAATGCCTGCGTCACCTTGGCCAGATACCGCTCTCCGAGCAGCACGGCGCTGCCGCCGATGAGGATCGCCTCCGGTGCCAGCACATGGGCGATGCTCGCCAGCCCCAGCCCCAGCCATGCAGCTGCCTCATCGACCGCCGCCATCGGCTGGCCTGCGACGTACGCCGCAGCCAGTTCCTGGACCGAAGCGCTGCCCCCCCGCTCTACCATCACGCTGGTGGCGGCATAGACCTCCAGGCAGCCGGTCAGCCGGTCGCTGCAAGGGCGCCCCCCTGCGGGGTCGACCAACAGCTGCCCGATCTCACCGGCCCCCCCCAGACGGCCGCGGTAGACCTGACGGTCGACGACGATGCCGCCGCCGACCCCCGTTCCGATCGCCGCCAGCAGAAAGTGGCGATAGGGCTGGCCGGCGCCACAGACGGCCTCCGCCAGAGCATGACAGTTCACATCGTTGTCGATCGCCACCGGAATTTCCAGCCCGGCAGCCAGCCGCTGCCCCAGCGGAAAGCCGATCCAGCCAGGCAGATGAAAGGTGGCGTAGCTGACAGTGCCGGTCGATCGGTCGATCTGTCCAGCGCTGGCGACCCCCGCCCGCCTCGGCCGGGCTCCGCCATGGGTGGCCGCATAGCTCTCCAGCACGGCGTTGCCGAGTGCCGCCACCCGCTCGGCCACCCGCTCGGGCCCCTCTGCGGCCTGGGTGGCCATTTCCCGACGGCTGCTGACCACCAGACCCGGTTCCAACACGGCAGCAGCGACCTTGGTCCCACCAATGTCAAAGACCAGGAGCGGTTCAGAGGGGTGCACCGCACACCGCCAGCATCGGGGCAAACAGCTGCACGAGTCTCCACCGTTCAAGACCGTGGCCCGCTGTCATCCTGCTTCCTCCTGGCCACGGCTGGCGCGCAGGGCCCGCACAAAACGGCCGGTGATCTCCTGCGGCCGGGTGATTGCGCCGCCGACCACCACGCTGGTGGCCCCCACCTGCAGTGCAGCCACCACCTCTTCCGGGGTGTGATAGCGCCCTTCAGCCAGCAGAGGCACGCTGAGAACCTGGCTCAGCGCCGCAACCAACGCCAGGTCGGGCCCTGCCAACAGCGGGCTGTAGTCCGTGTAGCCCGACAGCGTAGTCGAAACCAGGTCGGCCCCGGCCTGTTCAGCGGCTATCCCCTCGGCGCAGGTCGACACATCCGCCAGAACAGGCAACCCGGTCTCGGCCTGGATCGCCGCAATAAAATCCCCCAGCCGGTCGAACTGCGGGCGAGGCCGGTCAGTCGCATCGATCGCCACCACGGCGGCTCCCGCCTCGGCAACCGCACAGGCATCTGCCAGTCTGGGTGTGATGTAGACCGCGTAGCCCGGCACCGCCACCTTGAACAACCCGACGACCGGCAGATCCACAGCGTCGTGGATGGCACGAATGTCCGCCGGCGTATTGGCCCGAATCCCCGCCGCTCCCCCCTGCCGCGCAGCCAACGCCATGCGCGCCATGATGTCGGCACCGTAGAGAGGCTCGTGCGGCAGCGCCTGGCAGGAGACGATCAGCTGCCCGCGCACCTGGCTGATAAACCGATTCAGACGCTCCCGTCGATTCACAACACCTCCTCCACCAATCGGTTCAACGGCACCGGTTCTGACCCTGAAAATCCAACATCTCAGAGCCAGGATGCCAGCGACGACGCACCAGCGCCATCCGATAGCGGTCGCCGCGATAGAGGCTGGTCGCAGCTTCAATCACCTGGCCCTGGTCATCATGGGTGATCCGTCTCGTCAACAAAGCTGGCGAGCCCACTGGCAAGGCAAAAATTTCTGCCTCTTCCGCAGACAACAGCAGAGCCTCCACACTCTCCTCCGCCAGCACAGGACGAACCCCCAGATCCCGCTCAAGGATCGCGTAAAGCGACTGGCTGGCTAGATCCAGCGCCAACAGACCGGCAAACCGTGCATAGGGCAGGTAAAGACGCTCCAATGCCAACGGTTCGTCGTCGGCAAAGCGCAACCGCTC
This sequence comes from Chloroflexota bacterium, assembly GCA_018969295.1. Classification (GTDB taxonomy): domain Bacteria; phylum Chloroflexota; class Anaerolineae; order Caldilineales; family Caldilineaceae; genus Caldilinea. The sequence continues at coordinate 148,706 of JAGWYN010000002.1, forward strand.
CAAATAGATCACCTTGGCCCCAATCTCGAGCGCCAACTGGGCAGCCACAGAGACATCGGCTACCGTCGCCGTCATCTGGCGAATCTGAGAATGGGGGCGCCAACCACGCGCACGCATCTCTTCGCTGAAGGACATAAACTCAGCGCTGCGGCTGATCTTGTCGCCAGCCACCCGTGTACGACGGTTGGGCTGGCGCACCAGCAACCCTTCGTTGGCCAGCTGCTCGATCGCCACCCGCAGCGTCACACGGCTGACCCCAAGCGTCTCCGCCAGCTCACGCTCAGGAGGAAGCGCGCTGTCCGCTTTGAACTCGCCACATTCGATCTGCCGACGCAGCTGATCGGCAACCTGGTCACGTGCAAACATAGTAAGACAACAATACCAGTTTGGTACACAGATTGTCAATAGATGGCTCCAAAAACATACCATAAAAAATTTTGGTATGTTTTTGGAGCCACAACTCGAACAACGCTGAAAGGGCAGCCATCGCTGCTACCGTCGTGGCGACAGAGGCGTCTTCCTGGAGAAAATAGGGGTCGGTCCACTGTGTAAAGGAGTGTGCTGGGGACGTGTCTGCCGCTTCTGCGCGCAGTGAGCGCAAAAGTTCCCTGCCGGACCACCCTAAAAATGTGCAGATGCTGATCAACGTTGCGAGACGCCAAAAGTGTTGCATAGTTTGCAGATGTCTGTTGAATGAGTGCGAAAGTAGAGTTTTATCTGAAAAACTCTATTCAAAATCATATTTTTTGTCAGACATTGTCATTACAGTTTCAGGTGTCGCTGTGTGGCTGCGATGCCCCTTGGACAGCCTTTCAATTTCCGTTCTTTCGACTCGATCCGCTATACTTGTGAGAAGGGTTAAGATTTAGTGCATCTGTCTGCCACACCGGACCCCCGGGTGGCGCTTTTTTGATTGGAAAGACCAAACACTGCTCTTGTTGTGATGAAAGGGTACGCCGAATGTCTGCGATTGCTGCCAAACAGCCGGTCAAAAAGTGTGTGCTCGCCTATTCGGGCGGGCTGGACACGAGCATCATCGTGCCGTGGCTGAAGAACACCTACAAATGTGAGGTGATCTGCTTTTGTGCCAACCTGGGGCAGGCCGACGAGCTCGTTGGGTTGGAGGAAAAGGCACTGGCCTCTGGCGCCAGCAAGGTCTACATCGAGGATCTGCGGCTGGAATTTCTCACCGACTATGTCTTTCCCACCCTGCAGGCTGGGGCCATTTACGAGCGCGAATATCTGCTGGGGACTTCTTTTGCACGCCCGCTGATTGCCCGGCGGATGGTTGAGATCGCCGAGTTGGAAGGTGCGGACGCTGTCGCCCACGGCGCGACCGGCAAGGGCAACGACCAGGTTCGCTTCGAGCTGACCGTCATGGCGCTCAACCCACGGCTGCGCATCATTGCGCCCTGGCGCGAATGGACGATTCGTGGCCGGCGCGATGCCTTGGACTACGCTGCCGAGCACAATGTGCCGGTCAAGGCGACGATGGAACGCATCTACAGCCAGGACAAGAACCTCTGGCATCTGAGCAACGAAGGGGGGCCCCTCGAAGACCCCTGGAACGAGCCGCCCAAAGATATGTTTGAGTGGACCACCGACCCGCTCGACGCCCCCGACCAGCCCGAGTACGTCGAGATCTATTTCCGCAGAGGAATTCCAGAGCGTGTCAACGGGGTGGCCCACGGGCCGGTCGGCATCGTGCAGGCGCTCAACGAGATCGGTGCCCGCCACGGGATTGGCCGGGTCGATATTGTCGAAAATCGGCTGGTCGGCATGAAAAGTCGTGGCGTCTACGAAACCCCTGGCGGCACGCTCCTCTACAAGGGGCACGCCGCACTGGAACAGATCTGCCTGGACAAAGCCACCCTGCACTACAAGCAGACGGTCAGCCTCCAATTTGCCGATCTGGTCTACAACGGACAATGGTTTACGCCGCTGCGCGAGGCGTTGACCCAGTTTGTCAACCACACCGAGCAGAACGTCACTGGCACAGTGCGTCTCAAGCTCTACAAAGGCAGCATCATCCTGGCTGGCCGCAAGAGCCCCTTCAGCCTCTACCGTGAGGACTACGTCACCTTTGACCAGGACGACGTCTACAACCAGGCGGACGCCGAAGGCTTCATCAAGCTCTTTGGGCTGCCCCTCAAAGTAGAGGCGATGCTGCGTGTACAGGGGCGCGGGGCATCGGCGTACGACGAGGTCGACTACGAAGATTTCAAGCGTGACTGAGGAGGGCTCCGATGGACTTCATTGTCAAAGGGTTTGATGTCGGTGCTGTGGCCGCCGGCATCAAAAAAAAGCCAGGGCTTCCCGATCTGGCGTTGGTGGCCAGCCGTGTGCCCTGCCGGGCGGCTGCGCTGTTCACCAGCAACCTCTTTCCAGCCGCCCCGGTGCTCTACGATCGCCAGCTGCTTGCATTCAACGCCGAGAGTGTCCATGCGGTGCTGGTCAACGCTGGCTGCGCCAATGCCTGCACCGGGCCCGAGGGGGGGGCCAACGCCCGCCTTGCCGCCGAGCAGACGGCCCTCAGCCTGGGGGCGCACGAGCATTCGGTGTTGGTGATGAGCACAGGGGTGATCGGTGTACAGCTGCCGATGGACAAGCTGTTGGCCGGGATCCCGCAGGTGGTCCAGGCGTTGGCGCCAGAGGGCTGGCCCGCCGCTGCCGCCGCCATCATGACCACAGACACACATCCCAAGCTGGCGACCCGCACCGTCCAGCTCGGCGACCAGACGGCCACGATCACGGGCATCGCCAAGGGCGCCGGCATGATTCACCCTCGTCTGGCCACCATGCTCGCAGTGGTCGCAACCGACGCCTGGATCGCCCAGCCCCTTCTGCAGCAGGCGCTCAACGAAGCGACTGGCGCCAGCTTCAACCGGGTCAGCATCGACGGCGACACCAGCACCAACGACACGGTGATCCTGCTGGCCAATGCACTGGCTGGCAACGCAGAGATTGTCGAGGCTGCCAGCGACGCCTACGCCGCCTTTGCCGCTGCCCTGACCAGCATGTGCGTCGAGCTGGCGCAGGCGCTGGTGCGGGACGGCGAAGGGGTGACCCGTTTCGTCACCGTGCAGGTCAACGGTGCCGGCAGCGCTGCCGAGGCCCACCAGGCAGCCAACACGATCGCCACCAGCCCGCTGGTCAAGACCGCCTTCTTTGGCGGCGACGCCAACTGGGGGCGCATCCTGGCTGCGGTCGGCCGGGCCGGCATCCCGGTCTCCCCAGAGCGCTGCGATCTCTTTATCGACGGCGGCGCCCCCGCCCGGTCAGGAGAACTCCAGCTGGTCGCCGGGGGCGTCCCACTGCCGTACAGCGAAACAGCCGCCAGTGCGATCTTCGCCCAGCCCGAGATCGATGTCCGGGTGGAGCTCGGCCTGGGCAGCGGCACTGCAACCGTCTGGACCTCCGACCTGAGCTATGAGTACGTCCGCATCAACGGCGACTACCGCACCTAACGACAGTGGCATGCTGCGTTGTGGCGCAGAAGCCACAACGCAGCCAATGGGGGGGAATTGTGTCTCTCATATGGCTGAAACTCTGCGCATCTTTGTCAGCACGACCCGGGACCTGGACAATCAGCGTGCGGTGATCGCCAAAGCGATCGCTGCGCTGCCGGTGCAGGCCTCCATTGAAATCCGCCGCACCCCTGCCCTGCTGCCGACCCAGGAAGAGATCCTCGAACGGGTCGCCCACTGTGACCGGGTCTACTTTCTGCTTGGCAGCGACATCACAGCGCCCGCTGGCCTGGAATGGGCGATCGCCTGGCGGCTGGAACGTTCGGTGTTGCCGTTGCGTCAAAGTCTTCACCCAACCCCCGCCGTGCAAGAATTCCAGCGGCTGGCCCCTGTCCCTTGGATCGATTTCCGAAACGCCACCGAGCTGGCCCGGCTCATCTCGCTCGATGTCGCCCGGCTGCTCAAACACCCGGCCAACCGCTATGGGCTGTTGGTGGCCGAACTGGAGCGGCTGGAGCTTTACATTCGGCGTCTCGACCGGCTGCGGGTGAGGCTGGACGCAGAGACAACCGGCGCCGAAGGGGGCGGGATTTTGATCGACAGCCGTCCTTCCCCAACCGAGGAGAGCCAAAATGACTTTTAAAGAGCGAGTCTTCAAAACAGTGGCAGAGTGGGTAGTTGAACGACCTGGACGGTCCAAAAGCTACGACGAGTGGAAGCAGCAGCTGAACGTCAGCGGTGCAGCGATCGAAGCCCGGGCGTCCCAAAGCAACTCCCCCGACCGGGCCAGATCTGTGCTGCGCCATCTCACCGGCATCGAACGGTGGGGCCAGCGCCGCCTGCAGATCCTGCTGGGGGCAGCGCCGATCCAGGACAACTACGACGGCTATCAGCCCGACGCCGACCTGGATCTGGCTGGGCAGCTCGCCGCATTTGCACAGACACGGGCCGCCACCTTGAAGCTGGTCGACCAGCTGAAGGAGGCTGGGGTCTCCGACACCCTGAAAGCCGATCACAACGACTACGGCCAGCTGAGCGCGCGCGGGTGGTTGCGCTACCTCGACCTGCATGCCAGCCTGGAGAGCAAAAAAATCCGCTGAACGCAAACACGCTTTGTACAGCAAGACCTTGGTTTGTACGCGTGCTATAATCGCAGGTATGAGGGAGAACGGACCATTTTCAGGGCGTGTGGGTTTCTGGGCTGTCCTGCTGGTCGGCATCTTTGGCTGGGCGCCGGCACTGTATCCCGGCTACTGGCAGGGGTGGCAGGGTTTTGTCCCGGTCTATCAGCTCACCGCAGCCGATGTCGCTGCGGCCGATCTCTGGCGTGGCACCGGCACGCTGCTGCTGGCTCAGCCTCTGCTTCAGTTGGGGTTGGACCCGGTCCAAGCGACCCGGACGCTCTTTGTGCTGGCTTTGATTTTGGGCGGCAGCAGCGTCTATGCATGGCTGGTGGGGCGGCTGGGAGATCGAGGGGCTGGGCTGGCTGGGGTCGGCTACATGTTGTTGCCCCTCGTCCTCGACACTACGTACCTGCGCGGCAGCCCTGGAGAGGCGATGCTGCTCGGGCTGGCCCCCTTGACGCTGGCTGGCCTCGCCGGCTGGTCCGAACGGCGTTCTCCGGCTGGTGCGGCGGTGGCGGTGCTCGGCATGGTGTGGATGTGGCACACGCAGGCTGGGCTAGCTGCTGCCACGACGGTCTGGCTGGCCTGCTACACGCTTTTCGTCGAGCGCGACCGCAGCCAGCTGTGGATTGTCCTCGCCGGCGGGGCGGCCGGGTTGGCTGCACTCCTGCCGCTGGGGGGGGACTCCTCTCCCCCGCCTGTCCCCTTTTTTGACCACTTTGCGGAGCTTTACATTCTGCTTGACCCGGCCGCTGGCTGGTTGGGAGGGACGCCAGTGCGCCAGCCCTACCAGTTGGGAGGGGTTCTGTTGCTGGCTGCACTGGGGGTCGCAGGAGGACTGTCTGTCAAAAAAGTGCCTGCCGCACTGAGCCGTCTGCTCTGGTTCAGCTTGGGCAGCCTGCTGGTCTCCCTGCTGCTGGCTCTTCCGATCAGCGCGCCGATCTGGCGGCTGCTGGCCGCCGACCTGCTCTTCACCTATCCTTGGCAGCTGCTCTTGGCCGCCGCCCCTTTTCTGGCGCTGCTGCCGGGCGCGCTGCTCGCCCTGTTTCCCGAATTGGAGACAGCCGCACACTGGGTGGCGCTGCTGGTGCTGGTCGTGCTGGGCAGCCTCGGCGCGCTGCAGCCGGAGTACACCCAGGTGCAACCCGCCGCCCGCCCGGTGGCCCTCTTCGGAGAGCGTCAGATTCTGGTGATCCACGCCCAGTTGACTGAACGGTCTTCGCCGCCTTCTGCCCTGTTGGAGGTGACATGGCAGCCGCTGCAGCCCCTGCCGGTCGACTACAACATTTTTTTTCAGGCGCTGACCGCAGAGGGCCAAAAGGTAGCCCAGCTGGATATGCAGCCTCTGAGCGAAGCCCAGCCTGCAACCCAGTGGCGTCCTGGCCAGATTTTGCAAAACACCTACTCGCTCGACCTGAACGCCGCCCCACCGGAGGTGCCGTTGACCTATCTCTATGGCTACTACGATTGGCGAGACAGCACGCGGCTGCCGCTCGTCGGCAGCAACGAGGACAAGCTGGTGCTGCATGGCCGCTGAACGGATGGCACCCGCCCCACAAGGGTCCTTCCCGTCCCTTTGGCGGGACCGCTTTTTCTGGCTGGCCTTGGGGCTGACCAGTTTTGCCGTCGCTCCCTTCCTGCTGCCGGGGTACTTTTGGGGTGCCAACGACGCGCGCCACCACGTCTACTTTCTCTTCGAATACGACCGTCTGGTCCAGGATGGCATCTGGTGGCCGCGCTGGAGCCCGGACTTTGCCTTTGGCTACGGCTATCCGTTTTTCAACATCTATGGCCCGTTCAGCCATTTCCTGGCCCAGCTCTTTCATACATTCCTCGGCTTTGAGTTCACTGCGGCCATCGAAGCGGTGTTCGTGGCCAGCATTCTTGCCAGCGCAGCAGCGATGTATCTCTGCGTGCGCAGCTGGCTGGGGCGCCCTGCCGCCTTGATCGCCGCGGTGGCCTACACCTACGCTCCCTACCATCTGCTCAACCTCTATGTGCGTGCCAACCTGGCTGAAAGTGTGGCCTTTGTCTGGCTGCCTCTCTGTCTGTGGACTGCCCGCCAGGCGGTGCTCCGCCCTTCCTGGCGCTGGGTGGCTGGGCTGGCGGCCAGCTATGCCGGGCTGATGGTCACAAGCAATCTGGTGGTCGTCCTCTTCACCCCCCTGCTGGCCGGCTACGTCGGTCTTCTGTGGGTTTTGTACGTGCGTCTTCCGGCCACACCTACCGACCGGCTGCGCCAGCTGGGCCGGGTCGCAGCCCCGCTGCTGGGAGGCGCCGCAGGGTTGGGGCTGAGCGCTGCGTTCTGGCTGCCCGCCTTCACCGAACGTCAGTTTGTGCGCGTCGACCAGTGGTTTGACGGCCGCTACGCCTACCGTGGACACTTTGTCGAATGGAGCCAGTATTTTCGACCTGGATGGGGCTTTGGGGCCAGCCTTCCAGGCCCGAACGACCCCATCAGCTTCCAGATCGGCGCTGCGCTGGCCCTTTTTGCCCTGCTCGGCCTGTTGCTTGCCTGGCCCCTGCTCGGGCGGCAGCGCTGGGAGGCTGCTTTCTGGCTGGCAGGAGGGTTGACCGCGCTGCTGGTCGCCAGCAGCACAGCAGCTGCGCTGTGGGAGCTGCCGCTCCTGGGTCCCTTGCTGCAGACAGCCCAGTTCCCCTGGCGCTGGCTGGCAATCACGGCGCTCTGTGCCAGCCTGTTGGCTGCGTTGCTCGGCCACCCGCAGCTCCTCCCCGAACAGAAACACCTCTCCCTCTCCCTTTTGGCCTTGCTGCTGCTGCTGGCCAGCTACCCCTACCTGCGTGTGGAAATTCGGGAGCCCGCCGAAGGGCCGGTCAGCCTGGCCGCGCTGATGCGCTTTCAACAATCCGCCGACGAGCTGACCGGCAGTACCGCCTGGGTCCAACAAATTCCGACCTGGAGCCCGATGGCCGACTACTATATCCAGCAGGAACAGGCCGGCCAGCCAGTTCAGCCGGTCACCACCAAGCTGGATTATGCGATTTTTGACTACGAAACATTTGGCGCCAACTCGGTCATGCACAGTACAATTGGTGAAGAAATTTTTTATTTCAACGGACGACAGACAGCGCAGACACTCGTCTTCAACCATTTTTACTATCCAGGCTGGAACGCCTACCTGCTCGACGGAGAGCATGGCCAAAGACGCCAACAGATCCCTGTGACCCCAGAAACGACGGGCACGCTGGGCCGGATGACGGTTCAGGTGCCGCCGGGCAGCGGCTATCTGCTGCTTGTCTTCGAAGACACGCCGGTGCGCACGCTGGGTGGGGTGCTTTCGCTGACCACGGCGGGGCTGCTGCTGCTGGGCGGGGTCTGGCACAACAGAGGGCGCTGGCCCTTTGGCATCAAAAGGAAGCTGGATGGGCGGACTGCAGACGCTTTTTGACAACAACCGGGCCTGGGTCGCCCAGGTCATCGCCGAAGATGCACATTTTTTTACCCGGCTGGCCAGGCAGCAGCTTCCCGAATACCTCTGGATCGGCTGTTCCGACAGCCGGGTGCCAGCCAATCAGATCACTGGCCTGCTGCCCGGCGAAGTCTTTGTCCACCGCAACGTGGCCAATGTGGTCGTCCACACCGACCTCAACTGTCTGTCGGTGCTGCAGTATGCGGTCGATGTGCTGCAGGTTCAGCACGTGATCGTCTGTGGCCACTACGGTTGTGGCGGGGTACGGGCCGCCATGGGCAACCACAGACTGGGGCTGATCGACAACTGGCTGCGCCATATTCAAGATGTCATGGCGCTGCATGCAGCGGTGCTGGCCAGTCACCCGCAGACAGCCTGGAGACAGGACCGTCTCTGTGAGCTGAATGTGATCGAACAGGTGCGCAATGTCTGCCAGACCACCGTTGTACAAAGCGCCTGGGAACGGGGTCAGCCGCTGACGGTCTACGGCCTGATCTACGGCATCGGAGACGGGCTGCTGCAAGATCTGCAGATGGTGGTCGCCGGGCCGGAGGAACTGGCCCAGGTCTACCAGCAGGCTGTGCGACAGGTCGCCGCCTGCTCCCTACCCGATCCAAAGTTGGCCGAGAGCGCAGACGCACAGAGGGTGGGATAGAAGAGGAGCCCGAAGAGGATGACTGGAAGCGCAGTACCGGCTGCTGTGCGGCGGCCTATGCTTTGTGAATTGGAGATCGAAGCGCTGGCGGCCCGCTACGGTGCGCCAACGCGGCGCAGCCATCGCCTGCAGGCAGACGAGTACATTCGGCGCTACCGTTGGCGCACCGACAGCGATCGGCGCGCCGAGGTCGTCTTTGCCATCTCTGACCCCTTGGGGCGGGTTCTGCTGCACGCCAAGGCCCACTACCCAGCCCGCATCTACCGCATCTTATCCGGCGGCATTGGTTGGGAAGAGTCGGTGGAGGAGGCGTTGCTGCGTGAGGTCGCTGAAGAGACCAACCTGCCGGTCTCCGTCGAGCGTTTTCTGGGCGTGATCGCCTACGAGTTCCACTACCACGCTGAAGTGGCCGATTTTGCCAGTTATCTTTTTCATCTGCGCACCGATTTTACGGAGCCCGTCTGTGTGCGCGACAATGAGATTTCCGCTTTTCGTGCGGTGTTGCCCAGCCAGTTGCTGGATGTGAGCAACGAGCTGCGCAATTTGATAGGCGACCGCCGCGGCTGGGGCCAGTGGCGGGCGCTGGCTGTCGACCTGGTCTCCGAACAGCTGGCCGGCTCAGGTGTGGAACCCCAGCTGTCTGTGTAGCTTTGCGTGCCTTTGGGAGGAATCATCGTTCATGTTGGTGCCCTTGTCTTGGATCAAAGAATATGTCGAGCTTACATTGCCGGTCGAAGCACTGGCTGAACGGCTGACCCTGGCCGGGCTGGCAGTCGATGCGATCCACCCGATCGGGGATTGGTGGGATCCGGAGACGCTCGTGGTCGGCCAGGTCGCCGCTGTGCTGCCCCATCCGGACGCCGACCGTCTGGTGCTAGTCGACGTCGATTTTGGCGGTGAGGCCCCTCTGCGTGTGGTGACCGGCGCGCCGAACCTGTATCTGTATCGCAACGCGACCCCCTTGCCGGTGCTCAAGGTTGCTTTTGCCCGGGCAGGCGCCGTGTTGGTAGACGCCTACAGCGACCAGCATCCACGCCCCAAAAAGAAGCTCAAACCCTCCAAAATTCGGGGTATCGAGTCTCTGGGCATGGTCTGCTCCGAACGTGAGCTGGGCTTGAGCGAGGAGCACGAAGGAATTCTCTTGTTGCCTCCCGAGGCGCCGGTCGGCACCCCGCTGCGCGATTATCTGGGTGACCAGGTCTTCGAGTTCGACCTGACCCCGGACATGGCGCGTTGTCTCCACCTGATCGGGATCGCCCGGGAAATTCGCGCGTTGACCGGTGCTGCGCTGCAGCTGCCGCCGGAGACGTTGTCTGCCACAGACGAAGAAGCGGTCCGCAGCTGGGTCGACGTCCGGATCGATGAACCCGTGCTGTGCAACCGGTATACAGCCAGCGTCGTGCGTGAGGTGACAGTTGCGCCCTCCCCCCGCTGGCTGCAGGATCGTCTGACCAAGGCCGGCATGCGGCCGATCAACAACGTGGTCGACATCACAAACTATGTCATGCTCGAATACGGGCAGCCGCTGCACGCCTTCGACTACGACATTTTGCAGCGTCGCGCCCGCCAGTCCGGCGCTGCGACCCCGACGCTGCAGGTGCGCCGTGCGGCCAGAGGGGAGAAATTCACAACGCTCGACGGTGTCGAACGCACACTCGACGACAGCATGCTCATGATCGCCGACACCCTTGGTTCGATCGCCATTGCCGGTGTGATGGGGGGCCAGGAGAGCGAGGTGAGCGCTGCCACCCGCACCGTCCTGATCGAATCCGCCACCTTTGAAGGGATCAACAACCGCCGCACCAGCCAGAAGCTCAAGCTGTTCAGCGCGGCCAGTTACCGTTTTGCCCGCGGCGTCCCAGCAACCCTCAACGACCTGGCGGCCCGGCGGGCCGCCGATCTGCTGTGCCGCCATGCCAGCGGGCAGCTGGTGCCTGGCATCGTCGACGTCTGCCCCGTCCCCCAGCAACCGGTGACGGTCTACACCACCGCCAGCGACACGCAGCGCATCCTGGGGGTGCCGGTGCCGCTGGATCAGATGGCGGATGCGCTGCGCAGGCTCGAATTTGGCGTGCGCGAGGTCAGCGCTCCAGAGCCCGCCGCCGGCACCGCAGCCATCTTTGCCTTGCAGCGCGCACCCGGCGAGACGCTGCTCGAATGCACCGTACCCTGGCATCGCCTCGACGTCACCGTTCCGGCAGATCTGGTCGAGGAGATTGCCCGTGTTGTCGGCTACGAAGCAGTGCCGACGACGCTGATGGAAGACATGCTGCCCACCCAGCACCGCAACGAGGGCGTGGAGCTGGAGGAAAAGATCCGCGACCTTCTGATCGCCAGCGGGCTGCAAGATACCATCAACTATGCGCTGAGTTCCCCGGAGAACCATGCCCGGCTGGCATTGGCCTATCTCCCGCTGCAACCTGCTGGCCCGTTTGTCGAGCTGGCCAACCCGATTGCGGTCGAGCGCCGTGTGTTGCGACGCACCCTGCTGGTCAGCGCGCTGGAGAGTCTGCAATACAACCTGCGCTACACCGACCGGCTGGCCCTGTTCGAGCTGGGGCGCGTCTACCTGCCCGAACGTGGCGAGGGTGTGCTGCCCCATGAAGACCGCCGCCTCAGCCTGGTGCTGACCGGCCCGCGCCAGCCACAGAATTTTCACAACACCGACACGACAGCGCTGGACTTTTATGACCTCAAAGGGGTGGTGGAGCAGCTGCTGACCCGCCTCGGTTTCAACGCCGACAGCGTCGAGTACCGTCTGGTGCCCAACAGTGGTACCTTTGGCCCGCGCTGCGCCGAGCTGCTGATCGCAGGCGAAGTCGCGGGTCTGTTGGGCGAAATCCACCCGCAGGTGCGCTCGGCGTTCGGCCTTCCCCCTGTGCGCGTGGCAGCAGCCGAGCTGCGCGTCGAACGGTTGCTGCGGCCCCACTGGCAGCACGACCCGATGGCCCCGATCAGCGCCTACCCGTCTGTTGTGGAAGATCTGGCCTTTGTGGTGGAAGAGGCGGTCACCGTGCGCGCTGTCGAAGCTGCAATTCAGATGGCTGGCGGAGCCCTGCTCACCGCAGTCGAACTCTTCGACCTCTACCGCGGTGACCCGCTGCCAGTGGGCAGCAAATCGCTGGCCTTCCGGCTGACCTACCAGAGCCAGGAGGCGAATCTGCGGGACACCGACGTCGCCAAGCTGCGGGAACGGATCGTGCGCCGCGTGGAGCGCGAGAGCGCCGGCAAGCTGCGCAGCTGATCTCTGCCGGAGGCTCTCCCTGCCATGAAGCTGGCCGAGTGGGTCCGCTGCGACCTGGACGAAGTGACAGCCATTCTCGCGGGCGTCCGCGACGAAAGCGCCGATGCCCTGGTCGCCGATCTGCTGGCGGCGCAGCGAATCTTTGTGCTGGGGGTGGGGCGCAGCGGGTTGCTGGCGCGCATGTTTGCAATGCGGCTGATGCAGCTTGGGCTGCAGGGAGCGGTCGTCGGGGATGTCACCACGCCGCCGATTGCGGCCAGCGACCTGCTGGTCGTGCTGTCAGGCAGCGGGCGCACTGCCACTGTTTTGACGCTGGCGGGCCAGGCCAAAGCGTATGGGGCCCGGCTGCTGGCCGTGACCGCCGACCCCACCAGCCCACTGGCCAGCCTGGCAGACCTGGCGGTCGTGGTGCCGGCGGGTTCGGTCAAAACCGATGTGACCACCCCCACCCGTCTTCCGCTGGCCAATGCCCTCGAACAAGCCATGGCGGTGGTGCTTGACTGCGTGGGGGCCATGCTGGCCGAGCAGCTGGCCCAGAACAACGTGGCGCTGCTTCAGCGGCATGCCAACCTCGAGTAGCTGGCACCGTTCGATCATTGTATCCATCCTCACTGCTGCGCACCAAACGATCGCTGTATCCTCTTTTTTGTTTCTTCCTCCTCCTTTGTGTGCAGAGGGTGGTGTGCGTGCACACCACCCTCTGCGCGTACGCAAGTCGCGTTCGCTGCGGGTTTTTCCGACCTGTTTGCTAAAATAAAAAGTGCCTTTTGTGGGCGCGCTCTATTTCTACAGGCTGTTTCTGTACAGAGGAGTTTTGCAACGATGGCCTTCGACTTGCGTGTTCTTTCTCCCAATCCGGTTGCACGGCAGCGCTACCTGGCCATCATGCAAGCAGCACTTGAGGCGGTGGATCCCTATCACGCTGTGCGCCACCAGCTGCGCCGGGACGCTGCAACGCTCTGGGTCGGCAACCGATCCTACGACCTGGGGAAGATCCGAAAGGTCTGGGTGGTGGGGGCAGGCAAGGCCGGTGCACCGATGGCCCAGGCGGCCGAGGATGTGCTGGGGGACGCACTGGCTGGCGGTCTGGTGATCGTCAAACGGGGCCACATGGCCCCGACCCGACGAGTCACCCTGGTCGAAGCAGGCCATCCGATCCCCGACCAGGCCGGCGTCGACGGCGGGCAGCAGCTGCTGGCGCTGCTGGCAGAAGCTGGCGCTGCGGATCTGGTGCTGGCGCTGCTCTCGGGCGGAGGCTCGGCGCTGCTGGAAGTTCCGGCTGCCATTTCGCTGGCCGATCTGCAGGCGACGACCGACGCGCTGCTCGGCTGCGGGGCCACGATCAACGAGATCAACTGTCTGCGCAAACATCTAAGCCTGGTCAAAGGGGGGCAGCTGGCCCGGGCTGCAGCGCCCGCCCAGGTCGCGACCCTGGTGTTGAGCGACGTTGTCGGCAGCCCGCTCGATGTGATCGCCAGCGGGCCGACTGTCGGCGATCCCAGCAGCTGGGCGGATGCCTGGGCGGTGGTTGAGCGCTATGCGCTTCGGCTGCCGGCGGCTGTGCTGGCACGGCTGGAGGCTGGCCGGCAGGGGTTGCTGGCTGAAACCCCCAAACCCGGCGACCCGTTGTTCAGCGGCGCGGCACCCTGTGTGGTCGGCGACAACCGTGTAGCGGCATTGGCCGCCTGCCGTCAAGCCGAAGCACTCGGCTACCAGACACTGCTGCTCAGCACCTTTGTCGAAGGAGAGGCCAGAACGGTGGCAGGGCTGACTGTGGCGCTGGCTCGCGAGATCCAGGCCAGCAGTCACCCTTGCCCGGCTCCAGCCTGTCTGGTGCTGGGCGGAGAGACGACAGTGACCCTCGGGGCTGTGGCCGGAGAAGGCGGGCGCAACCAGGAGCTGGCGCTGGCCGCAGCCTGCCTGCTCGACGGCACTCAGGGCGTCAGCGTGGCCGCCCTGGCGACAGACGGCAGCGATGGTCCGACCGACAGCGCAGGCGGGCTGGTAGACGGCACGACCCTGCAACGTGGGCGGATGCTGGGGCTGGCAGCCAAAGCGGCGTTGAACAACCACGCCGCCTACCCCTACCTGCAGCGCTGCAACGACCTGCTCCAGACCGGGCCGACCCACACCAATGTCAACGACCTGATCTTCGTCTGGGTCGAAGCGCCCCTTGCCGACACAACTGGACCGCCCCATTGACCTACTTGTCGAGAAGGGGGCAAACGTGTAGACTGTAGCGACTTGTCGATCAAAATGGAGAGGGTGGGAAGGAAACGAGCGATGCAAATTTTGGGGATCGATATTGGTGGCAGCGGGATCAAGGGCAGGCTGGTCGACGTGCAGAGCGGAGACTTGATCGGGGAACGGCACCGGATTGCCACGCCGCAGCCGGCGACACCGCCCGCAGTGGCCGCGGTCGTCGACGAACTGGTCCGCCATTTCAACTACAGCGGCCCGATCGGGGTCACTTTTCCAGCCATTGTCCGGCATGGCGTGACGCTCTCGGCAGCCAACGTCGATCCGTCTTGGATCGGCGCCCAGGCTCAGCAGATCTTCGAACAGGCCACAGGCCAGCCAGTCCACGTGCTCAACGACGCCGACGCCGCAGGGGTGGCCGAGATGACCTTCGGGGCAGGCCGTGAATTCACCCAAGGCATTGCCATCCTCCTCACCTTTGGCACCGGGATCGGCAGTGCCATCTTTCACGACGGCAAGCTGCTGCCCAACACCGAATTTGGCCATGTCCCGCTGCCGATGAAGGGAATTCACGCCGAACACTACTGCTCTGACCGCGTGCGTAAAACCCAGGATCTCAAATGGCCGGAGTGGGCCAAGCGGGTCGACCACTACCTGGCGTTGATGGAGCTGCTTTTTTCGCCCGACGTTTTCATCATCGGCGGCGGTGTCAGCAAAAAATTTGACAAGTTCGCCCCGCACTTGCGCCGACCTGTCCGAATTGTGCAGGCCCAGCTGATGAACGAAGCAGGGATTGTCGGCGCCGCCATGTCGGCCTGGCAGCAGAGGAGAGCTGCGGCCGACTCGATCCAGTTGGTTTCAGGGTTGTGAAGCGTACCTTCTGTCAGGTTTCTCCACTGGGCTTCTCTGTGGGCTTCTCTGTGGGCTTCTTCTTCGGCTCTGCTCAGGGCTGAGAGGAGAGCAAAGCCGCCAGCGCGTCGCGCAGGGGGAGGGTCGGGCGCCAGCCGAGCTCCTGCAGGCGGGCGCTGCTTCCAGCCGAATGGCGGATCTCCCCGGCACGCGGCGGGGCGTAAAAACGCCGCAGCGGGTGCGCTGTCACGCTGTCGAGGGCGGCGAGCAGGTCGTTGAGCGCAACCGACGCGCCAGTTCCAACCTGATAGATCTGGCCCCAGGCGGGCAGCTTCTGCGTGGCCACCAACAGATTGGCCTGCGCGACATCTTGAACAGCCACAAAATCGCGTGTCTGGCAGCCGTCGCCGAAGATCGTACAGGTTTCGTTGCGGCTGGCTGCCGCGCACCAGCGGGACACCACTCCACTGTAGGGGGAATCCGGGCGTTGGCGTGGGCCGTAGACGTTGAAATACCGCAGCACCACAGTTTCCATGCCGTAGGCGTGGGCGTAGAGCTGCACCCACTGTTCTGCCATCAGCTTGCTGGCAGCATACGGCACCAGCGGCTTCACCGGCGACATTTCGTCGTGCGGGCCCGGCAGGTCGCCGTAGACTGCGCAGGTAGAGGCCAGCACAAAACGCCGGACGCCTGCGGCGCGGGCCGCCTCCAACATCGTCACAGTGCCGGTCGTGTTGACCGTATAGGTCTGCTGTGGTTCAGCCAAAGACTGGGGCACACTCACCAGCGCAGCCAGGTGCAGGAGTGCATCACAGCCCTCCACAGCCCGGCGTGCCCAGCTTGGGTCGGCCACGTCGCCGACCCACAGCTCCGCCCCAGCGGCCAGATTGGTACTTTGGCCGTTGGAGAGGTTGTCAAGCACACGCACCGTGTGGCCAGCCGCCAGCGCTGCATCCGCGCTGTGAGAACCGATAAAACCAGCGCCGCCTGTGATCAGAATCCGCATCGTCTGTTCAGACTAACAGAGATTGACGAATGTTGCAAAGCGTGTTAAGTTCTCTGGGGGTATCGGCTGCCGTGCAGCCAGCCTTCCTATCCGTTTCGTGTGCAAGGAACTTTGTTATGAAGATGCGATCCTCCTCTTCTGCAACGTTGCCGGCATGGGTCGACCAGGCAGACCCTCGCCAGCTGCTGGCAGAATCGGACCCAGAGTTGTATGCAGCCATCGAGTTGGAGCGAGCCCGTCAGGCCACTGGCATCGAACTGATTGCCAGCGAAAATTATGTTTCGCCGGCGGTGTTGGCAGCGGTGGGCAGCGTTCTGACCAACAAATATGCCGAAGGGTATCCTGGCAAGCGCTACTACGGCGGCTGTGCTGCGGTCGATGTGGCTGAAAGCCTGGCAATCGAGCGAGCCAAAGTGCTCTTCGGCGCCGACCATGCCAATGTCCAGCCCCATTCTGGGGCACAGGCCAACGAGGCGGCCTACCTGGCGCTGCTGAAGCCTGGCGACACTGTTCTGGCGCTCAAACTCGACCACGGCGGCCATCTGACCCACGGCTTCCATCTCAACAGCTCTGGGCGCTTCTACCGGTTCGTCCATTACGGGGTCGACCCGGAGAGCGAACGGCTCGACTACGACGAGGTCGAGCGACTGGCGACAGCAGAGAAGCCGCGGCTGCTCGTCGCCGGGGCCAGCGCCTACCCACGGGTCTGGGACTTTGCCCGGCTGCGTGCGATCGCAGACAAAGTGGGGGCTCGCCTGCTGATGGACATGGCCCACATTGCCGGGCTGGTCGCTGCCCGACTGCACCCCGACCCGGTGCCCTACTGCGATGTGGTGACCACGACGACCCACAAAACCCTGCGCGGGCCGCGAGGGGGGCTGATCCTCTGCCGGGCCGAACTGGCCAAAGAGATCGACCGTTCCGTCTTCCCAGGCACCCAGGGAGGACCGCTGATGCATGTGATCGCAGGCAAGGCGGTGGCTTTCGGCGAGGCTGCCCGCCCCGCCTTCGTTGCTTACCAGCACCAGGTGCTGGCCAATGCCCAGATGCTGGCCCAGACGCTGCAGGCGGAGGGGCTGCGCATCGTCAGCGGCGGCACCGACAACCACCTGATGCTGGTCGATCTCAGCGTGCTCGGCAGCGACGCCCACGGCAACGAGATCACCGGCAAGCTGGTCGAGCAGGCGTTGGATCGGGCCAGCATCCACTGCAACAAAAATATGATCCCCTTCGACAAAAAACCGGCGCTGGTGACCAGCGGCATTCGTCTGGGGAGCCCAGCAGCCACCACCCGTGGCCTTGGCCCGGCCGAGTTTGCCCAGATCGGCCGCTGGATCGCCGCCATCGCCAAAGAGCCCACCCACGCAGAGCTGCAACGAGAGGTACAGGCTGGGGTCGGTGAGCTGCTGGCCGCTTTTCCTGTCCCTGCCTGAGCAACAACAGCCTGTGCAGGGGGACTCCCCCTGCACAGCAGGACTCTCCAAAGGAGCGGCGACCGATGAAAACGACCGTTTCCGCCCGGCCCCCGCTGTGGGGCACGCGCGAACAGACAGGCTGGTATTTCTATGACTGGGCCAACTCGGCCTTCTCGACGACGGTCGTTGCTGTCTTTCTGGGCCCCTACCTGACTGCCGTCGCCCGGGCAGCCGCCGACAGCGGCGGGTATGTCTTCCCGCTCGGCATCCCGGTGCGTGCCGACGCCTTTTTTCCCTATTTGATCTCGTTTTCTGTGCTGCTGCAGGTGCTGATCCTGCCGGTGATGGGGGCCATCGTCGACTACACCCATCTCAAAAAACGGCTCATGGCGATCTTTGCCTATCTAGGATCCACTGCCACGCTGGGGCTCTATTTTGTCCAAGGGGACACCTACCTGCTGGGCGGGGCCCTCTTTTTGGTCGCCAACCTCAGCTTCGGGGCAGCACTTGTCTGCTACAATGCGTTCTTGCCCGAAATTGCCGGCCCAGAGGAGCGGGACCGGGTTTCATCGGTCGGATGGGCGCTGGGCTATCTGGGGGGCGGGCTGCTGCTGCTGCTCAACCTGCTCCTGTTCACGCTGCGCGACCGCATCGGGCTGGACAGCGGCAGTGCCGTGCGCATCAGCCTGGCCTCCGCCGGCCTCTGGTGGGGGATCTTCACCTTGCTGCCGCTTCGCCGGCTGCAAAACCGGCAGCCGAGGCGGCGCCTGCCCCCCGACGGCCATTATCTGACAATCGGTTTCCGCCAACTGGGCGAGACGCTGCGCAAACTGCCGCGCTATCCGCAGACCCTGCTCTTTTTGTTGGCCTACCTGCTCTACAACGACGGCGTCCAGACGGTGATCGCGCTCAGCTCTCAGTTTGGCACCGAAGAGCTGGGCATGGGCGCCGACGTGCTGCCCCTGCTCTTTCTCATGGTGCAATTTGTGGCTTTCTTCGGTGCGCTCCTCTTCGGGTACCTGGCCCGCAAAATCGGCGCTCAGCGGGCCATCTGGTTCAGCCTGGTCATCTGGAGCGGCGTCACCCTCTATGCCTACTCGCCGTTGTTGCAGACCGGCCAGCAGTTTTTTCTGCTCGGCGCCGTGATCGCCCTCGTGCTGGGTGGGAGCCAGGCGCTGAGCCGCTCGCTCTTTTCGCAGATGATCCCTGCAGGACAGGAGGCCGAATACTTCAGCCTCTATGAGATCAGCGAGCGCGGCACAAGCTGGCTGGGCCCCTTGTTGTTTGGGCTGGCGATCCAGTTTAGCGGCAGCTACCGGCTGGCTGTGCTGGCAGTCGGCATCTTTTTTGTGGCCGGGCTGATCCTGCTGCCGCTGGTCAACGTGCGGCGTGCCATTCTCGAAGCAGGCAACGAGCCCCCTGCCCGGCTGTAGGCAGGGGGTGCAGGCAGGGGGTGCAGGCAGGGGGTGCTGTACTCGCCCAGGGGTGTCTCCTGAAACAGACGCTGGCTTGTGGTATACTGGCAAGAAGTATTGTGCTCCTGCAAGGAGCCTGTTTGAGGCAATGTGGCGGAACAGACGAACGTAGGGAAAAGAGTTGTGGACCGGGTCTCTGAAGAATTCAAACGTGCGCTGAGCGAGGGTGCCTGGCTGTTGCGCAGCAACCGTCCCCAGGCTGCTGTCGAAAAGCTGCGGCCACTGTACGAACAGGCACCAACCAACGTCGATGTGGCGATCAACCTGGGCGGCGCCTATATTTTGATGGCTCGGTGGAGCCAGGCGGTGCGTGTGCTCAGCAAGGCTACCGAACTGCATCCGCACAATCCGATGCTCTGGTGCAACCTGGCTGCCGCCCATCTTGGCCGGCTCGAACTGGCCGGCCCGCAGCAGCAGCTGCGTGCCATTCACTCCTACGAGCGTGCTCTGGCGCTCGATGCAGCCACCCCCCATGTGCACTATCATCTTGGCCTGATCTACAAAGAGCGGGGCGACCTGTCGCGTGCCCTCGCCTATTTCCAGGAAGCGCTGGCGGTCAACCCCAACGACCGCGACGCCCTGCACTGGATCGAACGGCTCACTGTTCAGATCGAGGCTGCGTCCGCAGGCTTGCCCCGTGCCAGCCACGGAGAGGATCCTGCATGAGTTCAGGGCTCACCGGCCCCCCTGCACCTGACCCTTTCTGGAGCCCGCTGCCGTACAGCCGGATGCGCGAGAACCCCGAGCGGCTGGCCTGGACAGTGCTGCTGGCCAGCTTTGCTGTTTTTCTGGTGCTCTCGATCTCGGTCCCACTCACGTTGCGCTACTGGGTTGAACACGCCACGGTGCGCCAGAACGCGGTGCTGGACCCCACCCAGGGGACGATTCTGCTTTACCCTCCCCGTTCTCTGGAGCCGATCGCCATTTCCGAGCTGCGCGACCAGGTAGCTGAGGGCAGCATTGTCGAAGCAGGAGAAAGCCCGACCCAGGCCACGGTGCGGCTGATCAGCGAGGGAGAGAACGACTTTGCACTGGGCAGTCTCCAGCTTTTTTCAGGAACTCGGCTGCAGCTCGACCGCATGCGCAGCCCGCTCTTCGAGCTGAGCAACGCGCCCTACCAGGCTTTGCTCACAGTCGAACGGGGGCAGCTGCGGGTTTTTACCAACAGCGGTGTAGAGCGTCCGGTTGCAGTGGTGCTGGTCACCCCACACGGCCGCATCGAACTGGGGGCGGGCAGCTATCAGATTGCCGTCACCGCCGAACAGACTGCGATCACAGTCAGCGCCGGCGAGGCGCTGCTCTTCAAGGAGAACCATCCTGCGCTGGCTGTCTCTTCGGGTCTGCGCGCCTGGATCACTGCGACGGCCATTGCAGAAAAACCGGTGGTCGCCACCGAGAATCTGCTGCGCAACGGCAATTTCACACAGGAGATGCGCGATTCCTGGGAAAGCTATGTCATCGCCCAAAATGTGACGCCGGGCAAGGTCAGCATCATGGAACGTGACGGCCGACGCGTCGCCTATTTTGTGCGCCAGGGGGAAGACAACGTGCCCACCGAGGTCGGCATCCGCCAGTTCATCGACAAAGAGGTCAACGTCTACGACCGGCTGGTGTTGCAGCTGGACGTCAAGCTGCTCTTTCAGAGCCTGTCGGGGGCCGGCTATCTGAGCTCCGAGTACCCGCTGCGGGTCGAGGTGAACTACACCGATATTTATGGCAAACAGCTTGCCTGGGGACACGGCTTTTATTACCGGGAGCCTGAAAACAGCAACTGGAAGATCCTCAACGGCGAGAAGATCCCGCCGTTCAACTGGTACACCTACCGATCTCCCAATTTGATGGAGCTCTTGAAGGAAACTCGGCCTGCTCGTATCGACTCGATCCGCATCTATGCCAGCGGCTGGAACTACCAAAGCATGGTCTCGGAAGTGTTCCTGGTCGCTGAGTGACCTCCATGCGTCTTTTTTGTCTTGCGCTGCTCCTGGTCCTCTACCTGGCCCTGGCCTTCTATCAGTTGGGCCTGCCGGGTCTGCACTACGACGAGGCGCGCGAGGCTGGACTCAACGCCATGCAGATCCTGACCGGAGCCCCGGTGACGGCCTTTCGCGAGAGCGGGCTGTCGTGGGGGGGGCGCACCTTTCCGCTGATGGTGCAGGATTACATCGGCGCTCTCAACGTCTATCTGTCTCTGCCCATGCTGGCGTTGAGTGGGATTGGGGTCCCCAATCTGCGGGTGCTGCCGATTCTGTGTGGGCTGCTGACGCTGCTGCTGCTGGAGCGTGCGGTGTCGACCTGGGTGGTCTGGCACGATAGCCAGGAGAGCAGGCCGATCCCCGTGACGCTGGAGGGTCTAGTGGCGGTTGCCCTGGTCGCAGCCTCCCCCAGTTTTGTCTTCTGGAGCCGCCAGGGCATCTTCGTCACCAATCTGACACAGCTATGGGTGGCGCTGATGCTCTGGCAGGGCATCTGCTGGCTGCGCAGTGGCGAGGCACGGCCCCTGCGCTGGGCTGCGCTGGCGGCTGGCCTGGCACTCTATGCCAAGCTGCTGGCCGTCTGGGTGGTGGCACCTTTGGGCCTGCTGCTGCTTTGGGCCCGGCTGGCAGGGCCAAAGCTGGCCGTACGTCAGCTGGGGCAGGCCCTGCCGGGTGCGCTGGCTGCCTTCCTGTTTCCTCTGCTGCCGCTGTTTTGGTTCAACCTGCAAAGTGGGGGAACCCTGGCGGCGCTTGGGGACAACCTGACGCACAGCTATTATGGGGTCGACAACCTGGCTGTCGGTGCCAACCTGCTGTCCAGGCTGGCACAGTTTGTGCAGGTGCTGCGCGGCGACCAGTTCTGGTATCTGGGGACGGTGCTGGCCAACCCAGTGGCGCCGTGGGTGGCGCTGGCCGTAGCCGGGGCGGGTGCCTGGCGTGCGCCCCGGCTTGTGCTGCCGGCTCTGCTGCTCCTGGCTCTGGCCGTGCTGGCCAGCGTCTTCACCGTCAGCGACCTGTTTGTCACCCACTACGCGCTGCTCCAGCCGCTGCTGCTGGCCACAGTCGGGCTGGCGGGCGGTCGCCTGCTGGCTGGACGCACTGGCTGGGGCCGGCCACTGGTTGCGACGCTGTTGGCCGCCAGCCTGGCCGTGGACCTGACCCACAGCGTCGGCTACCACCGTGCGCTGGCTGCCAGCGGCGGCCTGGCCAGCCATTCCGACGCCAGTTACACCCTCGCCTACCACCTGCGCTACAACGGGATGGGGGCGCCGATCGCCCTTGACTGGGGGATGGACGCGCCGGTGCGCTATCTGACTGCTGGCAGCGTGACGCCGATCGAGATCTTTGGCTACGCATCGCTGTCGGCGCCCGATGCGGGGTTCAACGAGCGGCTGCGCCCATTTTTGGACAATCCGGACAACGTCTATCTGCTGCACAGCGCTGCCGCCACAGTCTTCCAGGGGCGGGCCGACCACTTTTTTGCAATGGCCAGAGCCCAGGGGCGGACCCCTGTGTTGGAACGCCGATTTGCCCAGCGGGATGGAACCCCTCTCTACGAGATCTGGAAAGTATCTCCGTGACTCCCCCCTGTGGGGGGGAGTCACGGCATTCTTCGTCAGGGCATTTGATGAAGCGGTCGGAACCGACCGGCGTGCAGAAACGTTGAGAAGGTCAAGCAGGATCGTATGCTGGTGAGCTGACCGCCAGCAGCGCCATCGGCAAAAAAGGCTGTATCTGGCAGGGTACGTTATGGGATTTCGCATTCGGCGTTGGACGCTGTTCTGGTTGAGCATCGTGTTGTTGATAGGGGTAGGGGCTGGCAGCATCGGCTGGCAGCAATGGGTCAAATGGTGGTATGGCTCGACCCTTTACACCCTGGAAGAAGCGCCCTCGGCACGGGTAGCGCTGGTGCTGGGGGCCCGCGTCTATGCGGATGGCCGGTTGAGTAGCATGTTGCGCGACCGGGTAGAGACTGCGATCGCGCTTTACAAAGCGGGCAAGGTCGACAAACTCCTGATGAGTGGGGACAACAGCCAGCCCGACTACAACGAGCCCGGCGCCATGGTCGCCTATGCCCTCCAGCAAGGGGTGCCGCCGGCGGCTCTCCAGCCAGACTATGGGGGAAGACGCACCTACGACTCCTGTTATCGCGCCAAGGCAATTTTTCAGGTTGAGCAGTTGCTGGTGGTGACCCAGGCTTTTCACCTGCCGCGTGCGCTCTTTCTCTGTTCCAGTCTGGGCCTTGAAGCGAGCGGTGTCGTGGCAGACCGGCGCCTGTATCACCCTCGCTCGATCGCCTGGTCGGAGACCCGTGAAATTCCGGCGATGGCTGCGGCGCTCTTCGACATCCTCCGGCGAGTCCCCCCGCCCGTGATGGGCGATCCGATCCCGCTGGAGTGAGGGGCAGCGGGTCGCCGCGCGCTCAGGAATCAGTCGATCTCGACCGTCTGGTCGGAATGGCCTTTGCGCCAGTTGCCGCTGGCATCTCCGACGACCCAGGAGGTGCGGATGCGGATCGTGGTGCGGGGGCGGGGGGGTGCACTGGCGAGCGGCGGCGAGGCAGGGCGGCTCAGCAGATGGCGCAACAGCTGCCAGCCGGCACTGACTGCCAGGCTGGCAGCCCCCACCAGCACCGGGAGAGCCGCCTGGCCCAACAGTGTTGGCAGCAATTTCTGTCCGGCCGGCAGGGCTGTGTCGTGGCCGCAGTGGGTGCAGTAGCGGGCGTCCAAGACAAAGCTGTCGCCACACTGCGGGCAAATCTGGGTGATCTGGGTCATGGTGATCTCCGTGCTCTGCAAACAGTTCCTCTCAAACAACAGGTCTGCAACTGTCCGGCAAGAGATACCCGGCGCTTCAGCAAACTCCCCTGTTGCAGCTATAATCATACCCTATGAGACACCCGCCAGCGAAGAGCCTGCCCCCGCCGCCAGAAAATCCATTGTCCGCTTTCACCCGCTCCTTTTTTGCCAGCTTCGACGCTGCGGTGCGGGAGACGGGGGGCGGCGACAGCCAGCTGCTGGAGGTGGAGCTGCCGGTTGCGCTGCACAGCCACTTCGGGTGCAGCCAGCTTCGGCTCACCTTTCGGGCGGGAGACCCTGCCGAGGCGGGCGAGCTGGTCGCACACGGCAGCCGTATTTTTGACCAGATGATGGCACTGCTCGCCCAGCGAGGAGCCTGCACGCTGCAGAGGGCCCCCGCCCGCCACCAGGGCGGCGAAGCCCTGCTGGCGGCGGTGCGTCCGACCAATGCGGCGATCACCCGGCTGCGCATGCAGGAAGAGACGCAGAGGCTCTTCAGCTTTTCCTGGCGGATCACCTACCGTGCCGACGACAAGCGCCAGGAGATCTACACCGTCTGGCTGGATGAGACGGAACACCGGCAGGTGCAGCTGGCGGAGAGCGAGCTGGCGCAGCTGTTGGCCGATGCTGTGCCCGCGCTGCCCGAACACAACAACGAAGGGGAGGAGCCTCCTCTGAAACTGCCGCCGCTGACCCATCTGGTGCGTCTGTCGGAAAAGGCGCGGCGTTATGCGACCTATTACGCCGATGTGAAGTCAGTCGAGCACGAGGCTGAAATCTTGCCGCGTCTTTACAAAAATCTCAGCCGCCTGCTCACCTACTACCAGCAGCAGATCGACGAGATCCAGCCGCTGCACGACCCGGAGGGCGAACGGCGGCGTCTGCTCGAAGCAGACTTGCAGCGCAAGATCGCCGAGGAGACCGAAAACCACCGGCTGCGCGTCGAGGTCGAGCTGGTTGGGTATGCCGTGTTCGAACTGCCGGTGGCGACGGCGGAACTGACCCTGAGCGCTGACCGCCACACGGTGGTCACGCGGGTTGAGTACGACCGGTACAGCGGGTCAATGCGCCGCCCGCGCTGCCAGAGCTGCGGAGAAGAAACGGCGGGCATCACGGTCGACGCCAGCGGCCATCTGACATGCGAACGCTGCACGCACCTGTGCAGTGGCTGCAACGGGCTCTTTTGTACGGGCTGTGGGGTTGCAGTCTGCCCGGTCTGCGGTGCAGAAAACTGTGCAAACTGCGGGCAATTGTGCTGGGCCTGTGGAGAGCAAGGCTGCGCCGCCCACCTCAGCAGCTGTCCGGTCTGCCAGGATGCCGTCTGCCACAGCTGCCAGGGGAGCTGTGCACGTTGCGCTGTGCGCCAGTGCAAGAGCCATCTGCGTGTGGACAGCGTCGCAGCTGCGCGCGGGGAGTCTGCCTTGATCTGCCCGCGCTGTGCTGTGCGCTGTCCAGGCTGCCAGCAGTACAGCGCCGAGTTCGACCTCTGTGCAGCCAGCGGCCAACGTTTCTGTCGCAGCTGTCTGGTGGTCTGCAGCCATTGTGGCCGGAGCGTCGGGCCTGGCTACTACGAACAGGCAGCGACGACCCGGCGTTTGGGAGGCGGGGGCACCCGCCGCCCCTACTGTCAAAGCTGTCTGCAGGAATGTCCGCTCTGCCGTCAGCTGGCCACCGACCTGGCTGGCTGCGCAGTCTGCGGCCACCTGGGCTGTGCGGCCTGTGTCGGGCAATGTGTGGTCTGCGAGCGTGCCCTCTGTGCTGCACACAGCATTGTGATCGCAGGGTGCGGGCATCACACCTGCCATCGCGACCTGGCCGAGTGTGGGGTCTGCCACGACCTACTCTGCCCGCAGTGTGCCCCGCGCTGTGGAAGCTGTGCAGCCCTGTACTGCGAGGGACACACGGCGGGCTGCAGACAGTGTGGCCAGCAGTATTGCAGCACCTGCGTCGAACGCAACGGATTTTGCGTCACCTGCCTGGCACTCGCGCACCAGGGAGCGGCTGCCGAGGGCTTGCCGCCTGGCTGGGAGCTCCCCGCCGAATTGCAGCCCCTGGCCCCGCACTACCGCTGGCAAGCGGCGAGCAACCGGCGGTATACCCTCTATCTGGGAGAAAAAGAGCTGGTAGGCGGAGCGGTTGTGGTCGTAGAGCACCAGACCGGGCGGGTCGTATGGGTGCGTCAGCTCAGCGTTTTGGAACGGCTGCGCGAGCGGATGGGTCTATGAACGCCGCAGCAGAGGCTGTCGAAAGGGCGGCCCGCCATCTGAGCGACTGCCATCTCTGCCCTCACCATTGTGGGGAGCGGCGGGCAGAGGAGCGCAACGGGGTGGCCCAGGGGGTCTGTCGTGTCGGGCAGCAGAGCTACGTAGCCAGCGAAATGTTGCATTGCGGGGAGGAAATGCTGCTGCAGCCGGCGCACGCCATCTTTTTCAGCGGGTGTACGGCCCGCTGCACCTTTTGTGTGGCGGCCCGCTTTGCATTTCACCCGGGCTATGGTGTGCCGGTCACGGCGGCGCAGCTGGCGCAGCGCATCCTGCAGCGGCAGGCGGAGGGTGCGCGTTCGGTCTGTTTTATCGGCGGCGACCCGGCCCCCCACATCCCGCTGATCGTGGCGACGCTGGCCGAGCTCGGTGCCCGGCGCCAGATCCCAGCGGTTTTCAACAGCAATTTCTACCTCACCTCGGCTGCACTTGACCTGCTTGCAGGGAGCATCGACCTGTATCTGCCCGACCTGAAATTTGGGCCAGCGGTGGGGCCAGCCAGCTGTGGGGAAAGGCTGGGTGGCATGCCTGGCTACTGGGAGGTAGTGACACAGGCGATCGACTACGGGCTGGCGCAGGGCAAGCGGGTGATTGTGCGCCATCTGCTGATGCCCGGCCACTTTGAGTGCTGCACCCTGCCGGTCTTGACGTGGCTGGCCAGCCGGCCGGCGTTGGAAGTGAGCCTGCTGACGCAGTACCTGGCCCCTGCCAGATCCCGCAGCGCGCCGACAGGGGCGCTCCACATCGAGGAGCTGCAGGCAGCTCGCCAGCTGGCAAAGCACCTGCGGCTGGTCCAGTGAGCCGGCGAGCGCAAGGTCCCTGCTCGGCGGCCGGCGTCTCACCGCCTGCGTTTCACCTGGTCGGCAAAACGCGCAAAGAGCAGATCCGCGTCATGTGGCCCTGGGCTGGCTTCGGGGTGGTACTGCACGCAAAAGACAGGGCGGTCGATCAACCGCAACCCTTCGACTGTGCCGTCGTTCAAGTTGCGATGGGTCACGACGACACCGGGGGGCAGCGTGTGCTCGTCGACTGCATAGTTGTGGTTTTGTGCTGTGATTTGGACATTCGAGACATCGATGTCGCTGACCGGCTGATTTCCCCCATGGTGGCCAAATTTGAGCTTGTAGGTGCGGGCCCCCAGTGCCAGACCGATGATCTGGTGGCCCAGACAGATGCCGAACATTGGGATCCCACTCTCCAGCAGTTCGCGGACGGCAGCGGCAGCATAGGGGACAGCGGCTGGATCGCCCGGCCCGTTGCTCAGAAAAATGCCGTCGGGGCGCATGGCCAGCACATCGCTGGCCGCCGTCGTGGCAGGCACCACGGTGACGCGTACCCCGTGGCTGGTGAGACGGCGCAGAATATTTTGTTTGATCCCAAAATCGTAGGCGACCACCCAAGGGCGCTTCTCGTCGGGCTGGGCTGCTCCTGTCGCATGGTGGGTGCGGCCTGCTGAAACCGGCGTCCACTCGACGCGCGTCCCGTCGACCCAGTTGTACGGCTCCCCGCAGGTGACCTCTTGCACCAGGTCACGGCCATCCAGTCCGGGCCAGGAGCGAGCCAGGGTCAGGAGCGCCTCGGCGCTGTGCGAGCCGTCGGTGCAGAGCGCGCCATGCTGCACCCCGCTCTCACGCAGGCGACGGGTCAATGCCCGCGTGTCGACCTCGCTGATCCCGGGCACGCTGTGCCGTTCCAGATAGTCGTGGAGGGTTGCATGGGCACGCCAGTTGGAGACAACCTGGCTCACCTCGCGCACAATCAACGCTGTGACCTGCGGCTGGTCGCTTTCGACATCCTCCGGGTTGACGCCGGTGTTGCCAATATGCGACAGGGTCATGCAGACCATCTGTCCTCGATACGAGGGGTCGGTGAGGATCTCCTGATAGCCGGTCAGGCTGGTGTTGAAGACCACCTCCCCCACGACCGTCTTCGCAGCCCCGAAGGATTCCCCTTCGTAGATAGAGCCGTCCTGCAAAACAAGTAGCGCCTTCACGGTTTGTTGCCTTCTCCCCAATGTGAACGGATCGATCCCAGTGGCCCTTATGGTACCGCAGGCCAGTGCGATCCGAAAAAGAACGCCCAAGAATCGGCGTACAAATCTGGACAAGATGGGTCTGAGCCTGCAAAGTGTCCTACTTTCCAGCCAGCATTGCCAAATTGACCCTGTTTCATTCCATGATAGAATACAAGCTGCAAAATCGACCGGCAAGCAACCGTGCGGTCGTTCGCAGCAATCGAGGTCAACAAAGCAATATGTTTAAAAAGCTGTACTATGCCCTTGCAGGCGACCCCAACGAGAAAGTGCTCAAAAAATTTCGCCCGGTGGTCGAGACGATCAGCGGGTTGGAAAAGAGCTTTGAACGCAAGAGCAACGAGGAATTGCGGGCCATGACCCAGGATTTCCGTTCTCGGATCGTCGCGGCCAGCGCGGAACTGCGGGAGGCGCTGGCGGAAGCAGAACAGGAATATCTCGACGTGCTCGGGACAGACGAGCAGAAATTTGCCCGGGTCGAGCTGGACCGCATCAAAAAAGAGCTGCGCAAAGAGGAAGAAAAGCTGCTTTGGGAGATCCTGCCCGAAGCCTTCGCTGCGGTGCGCGAGGCAAGCAAACGCACGATCGGGCTGCGCCACTACGACGTACAGCTGCTGGGCGGCATGGTGTTGCACAGCGGACGCATCGCCGAGATGAAAACAGGCGAAGGCAAGACACTGGTGGCGACCTTGCCTCTCTACCTCAACGCCCTGACTGGGCGTGGCGCCCATCTGGTGACCCCCAACGACTATCTTTCCAAGGTGGGGATCCAGCTGATGGGGCCGATCTACCATCTGCTGGGGCTGAGTGCGGCTGTGATCCAAAACAGCGCCGGCAACCCGAATCTGGGCAGTTTTTTGTTCGACCCGGAATTTCCCAATGCCGACGACCGCTTTCAGTATCTGCGTCCGACCGCACGTCGCGAAGCCTACCGGGCCGACATCACCTACGGCACCAACAACGAATACGGCTTTGACTACCTGCGCGACAACATGGCGCAGGATCTTGGGCGCACCGTGCAGCGCGAGCTGCACTACGCCATCGTCGACGAGGTGGACAACATCCTGATCGACGAAGCCCGCACGCCGCTGATCATCTCCGGCGAAGCGAGAGAGAGTTCCAACTACTATGTCGAATTTGCTGCGCTGGCCAAACGTCTGACCGCAGAGACACACTACACCCTCAACGAGAAGGAAATGTCGGCCACGCTGACCGAAGAGGGCATTGCCTACGTCGAGCGTGTGTTGGGGACCGACAACCTCTATGCGCCCGAACATTTCGACATGCTGCCCTATCTGGACAACGCGCTGCGTGCGGTTGCGCTCTATCGTCGCGACAAGGACTACATTGTGCGCGGCAGCGAGGTGATCATTGTCGACGAATTTACCGGCCGACTGATGGAAGGGCGCCGCTATTCGGAAGGGCTGCACCAGGCGATCGAGGCCAAAGAGGGGGTCAAGGTTCAGAAAGAATCGATGACGCTGGCCACGATCACCTTCCAGAATTTCTTCCGCATGTACAACAAGCTGGCCGGCATGACCGGCACTGCAAAAACTGAGGAAGAAGAGTTCCAACGCATCTACGACCTGGAGGTGGTGCAGGTGCCGACCTACCGGCCGGTGGTGCGCGAGGAC
Organism: Chloroflexota bacterium; assembly: GCA_018969295.1. Taxonomy (GTDB): domain Bacteria; phylum Chloroflexota; class Anaerolineae; order Caldilineales; family Caldilineaceae; genus Caldilinea. Next base: position 178,269 of record JAGWYN010000002.1, read on the forward strand.
ATGGACGACCTGGTCTACCGGACCCAGACAGCCAAATTCAAAGCTGTGCTCGACGATATCCAGGAAAAGCATCGTTCGGGGCAGCCGGTGTTGGTGGGCACGGTGGCGATCGAGACCAGCGAATATGTCAGCGGCCTGTTGCGTCGAGCTGGGATCGACCACGAAGTCCTCAACGCCAAAAATCACGAACGGGAGGCGACGATCATCGCCCAGGCGGGCCGGCCCGGTGCGGTCACCATCGCAACCAACATGGCTGGCCGCGGGGTCGACATCCTGCTGGGCGGCAACGCCGAAGGGCTGGCGCGCGAACAGCTGCGCAAGGCGCAGGTCGACCTGGCTGCAGTTCCGCAGCTGGAGTGGAACCATGCGATTGACCTGCTCAAGCGCCGCCAGGATCCGACCGACAGCTACCCGACCGCATGGGCCAAGGCGCTGAGCGAGCAGTGGCATGCGGTCGAACGGGACAAGGAGGCTGTCCGCCAGCTGGGGGGGCTGCACATCGTCGGCACCGAACGGCACGAAGCTCGGCGCATCGACAACCAGCTGCGCGGCCGCTCTGGCCGTCTGGGCGATCCCGGCTCCAGCCGTTTTTATCTTAGTCTGGAAGATGATCTGATGCGCAAGTTTGGCGGCGAGCGCATCAGCGGCATCATGGCGCGACTTGGGGTCGAGGATGACGTGCCGATCGAAGCAGGTCTGGTCAACAGGGCGATCGAAAACGCCCAGACCAAGGTGGAAGGCTACAACTTTGATATCCGCAAACATGTGCTGCGCTACGACGAGGTGGTCAACGAACAGCGCAACCGCATCTACGACCAGCGTCGGCGCATTCTGACCGAGCCGTCGCTGCGCCTGACAATCGAGGACATGATCGCCAATGAGGTGAGCGCCCTGGTCGCCGAACATACCGTGGGCGATCTGGAAGACGAATGGCAGCTGACAGAGCTGAGTCAGGCGCTGCGAGCGCTCGTCCACCACCTGCCCGAAGAGGTTGGTGCAGAGCGCTGGCAGGAGATGAAGCGGGAGGCGATCGAACAAGACGCCACCGAGCTGGCCTATGCGGCCTACACAGCCAAAGAGTTGGCTGTTGGCGTCGAACTCATGCGCCAGGCGGAAAAACAGATCATGCTGTGGGCCGTCGACAGCCGCTGGGTCCGCCACCTGACCGACCTGGACCGTCTGCGCGAGGGGATTGGGCTGCGGGCGCTGGCCCAGCAGGACCCGGTCGTCGCCTACAAACGGGAAGCGTTCGACATGTACAGCGAGATGGTCGAAGCGATCCGCAGCGACACGGTGCGCTCTGTCTTCTCGGTTCAGCAGGCCAAAGCGCAGCAGCAGGTGAAACCTGCCGTTGCTGTGGTCTCCCCGATCGCCCGCAACATCCGCACCAACCGCAGCGAGAGCAGCACCCCGCAGACCGTGCGAAAAAGCGGTCTCGAGGTGGGGCGCAACGACCCTTGTTGGTGTGGAAGCGGCAAGAAGTACAAAAATTGCCATATGAAAAGCGACCAGCAACAGGGTGCGGCGTCGCAGCGGGCCTGATGAACGAAGAGACTGAGCAGGAGAAAGATCCCCTGCTCACCGTCACAGAATACTGCCAGCTGGCGCCGGGTTTCCCCACCCGGCGTTACAGGTACGGGCCACATCCCAGCCAATTTGCCGACCTCTTTCTGCCGGCCACAGCAGGCCCCTCACCGCTGGTGGTGTTGGTGCATGGCGGCTGCTGGCAGGCCGCCTATGGGTTGGAGCCGCTGGGCCAGCTGGCTGCGGCGCTGGCTGCGCGAGGTGTGGCCGTCTGGAGTATCGAGTACCGGCGCGTTGGGGACGAGGGAGGCTGGCCGCAGACGCTGCAGGATGTGGCTGCGGCCAGCGATTTCCTGCCGACGGTAGCCGCCGATCACGGGCTTGACTTGCAGCGCGTGGTCGCAGTGGGCCATTCGGCCGGCGGCCAGCTGGCGCTGTGGCTGGCAGGCCGGCGCCGGTTGGCGGCCGGCACCTTGCTCTTTCACCCGGCGCCACTGGCAGTGCAGGGTGTCCTCTCGCTGGCGGGCATCCCGGACCTGCGCCATGCTGCCGAGCAGCGGGTCTGTGGCGACGCAGTGGTCCAGCTGCTGGGCGGCACACCTGCCAGCGTCGCCGACCGCTACGACGCAGCATCACCGGCTGCGCTCACCCCGCTGGGGGTGCCCCATGTCCACATCCACGGCCAGCAGGATACCCTGGTGCCGCTCGACCTGGTTGCCGCGTATGTCAAGCAGGCACAAGCCCAAGGGGACCCAGCCCGGCTGACGGTGCTGCCCGCTGCCGGCCACTTTGACTTGGTCGCAGCCCACACACCCGCCGGCATGCGGGTCGTGGACGAGGTGCTCCGACAGGTCTTTCTGCCCGTCTGACAGCCACTGCGGCGCGCCGAACTCCTGCAGTCTGTGGCCGCACCTCCTGGCTCTGTCTGGCTCTGTCCCTGCGCTCCCCCCCTTCCAAAAGGCCAGAATCACTGCGAGCGGACACACCGGAACCCGTTGAAGTCGAGGTCCAGAGGACGGGGAGGAAGAGCGGACCGGAGGGCGGAGCGCACGTCGCCGACAAAGTCAAAGCTGACCCACGACTCGCCCCGCAGCACACGATATATAAGTGTGAAGCTGACTGCCAGTGCACACACTGCCAGCACAAGGGGCGAGAGCCACATACGGCGCATAGGACGCGTCTCCTTTGGGGAACACCACGCAGCGCCTCCATCGCCCGTGTCCCCTGTAGCGTCTGGTGGCCCGTGCGGGGGGTGGGTGGGCAGTGCGGACGACAGAGCCGATCAGGAAACCTGTTCGACACGGGGCCAGATCGCGGGGGGGCTCGCTATCGGGCAAAATTTCTGTTATACTGAAAATGTAAGAAGATGGTGAGAGGGCCTAGGGGGGTCAGGCAGGCTCCTGGTGTCAGCGGCGGGGCTGGGGCTGGTAGCAGGGGAAGATGTGTGATCCTTCTGGCCAGCGTACGGTCATCGTCCGCGTCGTCCTCCTTTCTTCTGAGGGAGGGCGATGGCTCTGGTGGCCCGCTTTTCCGGTCAACGGCGACCGAGAGGAGGGATGCCATGACACGCACCGTGTGGCGAATATTCTTCATTCTGTGTATCTTGTGGACATTGGCAGGCTGCCAGACGAGGCAGGCAGAGGAGGGGGTACCTACGGCAGATGTACTGCGGGGCCCCTACGAAGCTCCTGCACTGGCGGGAGAGGGGCGCTTTGCGCTCTACGGCTGGGAGGTAGTGGCGGCAGAGGCGCAAGCAGCCAAGCTGGCGGCGCAGACTGCGGCCAGTTCCAGAGCGGAGGTGTTGCGGGGCCCCTACGAAGCTCCTGCACTGGCGGGAGAGGGGCGCTTTGCGCTCTACGGCTGGGAAGTGGTGGCGGCAGAAGCGCAGGGGGGCCTCGGAGAAATTGCGACTGCCGACGTCTTGCGCACACCCTACGACGCACCGGGGCTGTGGACGGCTGTGCCGGCAGACGAGCTGGCTGGCTATGTCCATCCTGAGCTGCTGGTCACCACCGAATGGCTGGCCACCCATCTGGGCGAGCCTGGTCTGCGCGTGATCGACGTGCGCCGCCCGACTGGGGTCGCCAACTTTGCAGTCGCCCATATTCCCACTGCGCAGTACCTTGACCTGATCGTCGACCTGATGGACCACGATCCCAGCCGGGTGGCGCTCGACCTGATCGAGGCGGAGCCTTTTGCGGCGCTGATGGGCCGGCTGGGGATTGCCAACGACTCGACCGTGGTTGTCTACGATGCGGAAGGGGGGACGGCGGCGGCGACGTTGTGGTGGGCGCTGCGCTACTATGGGCACACAGACGTCCATCTGCTCAACGGCGGGCTGGTGAAATGGCTGCTCGAAGGTCGGGAGACGACCTATGCAGCCACGACCTATGCGCCCTCTGTCTACACCGTCCAGGTTCATCCCGAGCTGCTGGCGACAGCAGCGGATGTTGCTGCTGCGCAGGAAGACCCGACGGCCTTCCTGGTCGATGCTCGCCCGCTGGAGACCTACACAGGGGAGAGCTGTCTGTCGGCTGCCCCGCGTGCCGGTCATGTGCCTGGTTCGCACACGCTGCCGGCGCGCTGGCAGATCGACCCGCAGCGCAAGACCCTTCTGCCGGGCGAACAGCTGGCGGTCACGCTGGCGATGATGGGCATCTCGCCTGAACAGCGGGGGATCACCTATTGTGGCAACGGGCAGCTGGCAGCCTTCGATGCGCTGCTCCTCTCTCTGATGGGCTACGACCAGGTTGCAGTCTACGACAGTGGCTGGCTGGAGTGGGGCACCCTCCCCGAGATGACTGTAGAGACCGGCTGCCCGGAGTGTGAACCGATGTAGCCGGCGGCCCCAGACGCACGATCGGTTCGGTCGTGCGTTCTGGGCCAGCCCTACACTTCAGCCATCGTCCAGGGCTGCAGCAGCCGTCCGGCGGCGTCGAACTCCACTTCTACCTCGCGCACCAGACGCAGGTGAGGGTTGGCTTCGATCTCTGGGCGCAAGTTGGGGCTGGCCCAGAGCTGGCGCAGCTTGCTGGTGTTGTGGATCCAGACCCAGCGGGCCTGTTCTGGCGGTTCTCCGCAGCCGTGCAGCGCGACTTCCAGTGCCCGGCGGTCATCCGCCATCGTGATCGGCACGTTGACCCGCTGCATTCCAAAAATGCCGGAGGTCACCGAGTTGGTATAGGTCGAGAGCCAGTCGATGCGGTTGACGGCCCGCAGCGTCGTCACGTTGCCGAGCCCAATCCCTGCTGCGTTGCCGTGGCTCTCTTCAGCGATGTCGAGCACCGCGATCACCGCCACGTCCGGGCTGTGGGTCTCCGGCGTGCGCGGGATCAGGATGCGTCCGACAACGTTGGTGTCCATGCCGGTACCGCTGAAATTTTTGCCGATCTCCTGGATGACCAGCACGTCGATGGCAGCGAAGGGCAAGCTCGGCATCAGAGCGCGTGCCTGTTCGAGCAGAGCGGTCTCCGCCTCGGCGCCGATTTCATCTGCGGAGAGGAGATGGACCTGGGCGGTTTCGCCGAAAGCATTTTCCAGCAGGGCGACGCCGCCCACCAGGTTGGTGTGGGCCGCGTACAAGCGGGCGGCCGGTGCTAGAAAGCGCACAAAGCCGCGACCGCCGTAGAGATGGATGCGTTGGGCGCCGGTCTCCTTGCCCATGCCGATCACGGCCATCTTGGCCAGCCCACTTTCGATCGAACCGTGAAAATCAGTGTGTGGTTTGATGCGGTTGACCAACAGCGTGGCGTCGGCTGCGGCGGCGTTGGCGTCCTGGTAAAGAGCAGGGCCATCGGGCAGGCGGCCAATCTCCTTGACCTCCATCGTAGCCAGGATCTCGGCCCCCACACGCTCGGGTGTCACCCCCAGGCTGGCCAACATTTCCACCTGTCCAGCGGCAGTCGCACCTCCGTGGCTGCCCATGGCTGGAAAGACAAAGGGGTCAGCGCCAGCCGCACGGAGAGCCTCCACGACAGTCCGCACGACAACCGGGAGGTTGCTGATCCCACGGCTTCCAGCGCCGACAGCCACACGCATGCCGGGCCGAATCTGCCGCATGGGGCGGCTGCCCGCAAGAGCTGCCCGCACTGCGGCGGGCACATCGTCGATGCGTGCGGCGGCAAAGGTCTGTTCCAGCTCCAGCAGACGCTGTGGCAGCGCAGCAGGGAAGCGCAGGCTGGCAATCTGTTCGGCAAGTTTCGTGTTCATCGTGCCCTCTCACACAACAGCTCTTTGGGGGCTGGTCCGTTTCACCCGTTCGACGATCGTGCGCAAGATCGACTCGAAATCTGGGTCAGCCGGCTTGAACTCAGTGCCGCTGATCACCAGAGGGGCCCCAAACACCACGATCTGGGCCCCCATTTCCAGCGTCTGGATCGCCTGGTCTATCGACAGGCCGCCGACAGCCTGGACAGGGATCGTCACTGCGGCGAGCACGCCTGGCAGGTCCTGGAGCGGGCTGAGCCCTGGGATCAGGTTGCGTTCGTCGAAGCCGGTGTGCACGATGATATAGTCGACGCCCAGCTCCTGGGCGCGGCGGGCCCGCCCTGGCATGTCGGGGCAGAGCATCAGATCGCACATGACCTTGCCGCCGTACTTACGCGCCATCTTGACCTGTTCAAGGATGCTGGCATCGTGGGCCTGGCCCATCACCACCACGAGATTGGCGCCGGCCTGAAACATCATCTCCGCTTCCAGCCCAGCGCCGTCCATCGTCTTGAGGTCGGCGACGATCGGGATTTCTGGAAACTCGCGGCGCAAGGCACGCACGCCGTGCAGACCTTCGGCCAGGATCAGGGGAGTCCCAGCCTCCAACCAGTCGACCCCAGCACGCACGGCAGCCCGTGCAACCGCCAAAGCCTCGTCGATCTGGGTCAAATCCAACGAAATTTGAATGATCGGTTCCATGGCTTCTGTCTCCCTTCACGCATAGACCAGCACAGATTTGACGTTGGCGCCACTTTCCATGGCCTGAAAAGCAGCCTCCCAGTCGTCCAGGGGGTAGACCCCCCCAATCATCGGGTCCAGATTGAGCTGTTTGGTGGCCATCAGCTGCAGAACCCGTTCCCAGGTCGCGTAGGTGTGACTGAAAGAGCCTTGCAGCGTCGCTGCCTTGGCGACCAGCGGGTCGAGGCTGAACTGGAGCGGCTGTGGCCCCCAGCCGATTTTGACGATCGAGCCCAGTGGGCGGACCAGTTGCAGCGCCTGGTGGAGAGCTGCGCTGACACCCGTGCAGTCCACCACCAAATCGGCGCCGAAGCCATCCCCCAGCGAACGGACCAAGGCCGCCGCATCCTCGCGCTGCACGTTGACCGCGTAGTGGGCCCCCAGCTCCTGGGCCACCTCCATCCGCTGGGCATCGACCTCCGTGCCCAGCACGACGATCGTGCCCGCACCGCTGATGCGGGCAATCTGCAACGCCATGACCCCGATCGTGCCTGCCCCCTGGATCACGACAGTATCTCCTGGCCTGACCCGGCTGTTGACCGTCAAAGCCTGTGTGGCCACACAGGCGGGCTCGGTCAGGGCTGCATGCGCAAAGGAGACGCCGCTGGGGATGCGGTGTAGAATGGCCGGGCGCACAGCCACACAGCGGGTCATCGCCCCGTCTATCAAATTGCCATATCCTTTGCGGTGCGGGCACATGTGGTAGGCGCCGGTCAGGCAGAAACTGCACTGGCCACAGACAAAGGCGGCAGTCTCGACCGCCACCCGCTCGCCGACCTGCCAGCCGGCCACATCGGCACCGACTTCGACGATTGTACCAGCCCACTCGTGGCCGAGAACGACCGGACACTGGATCTCCCAGCTCTGGTTCTCGTGCCACAGATGGATGTCACTGCCACAGACGCCGACCGCTCCCATCTCGACCAACACCTGGCCTGGCCCACAGACAGGTTCGGCGACTTCCTGAACGGCCACATCTCCCGGCTTGCGTCCGTACTTCACTACTGCTTTCATCTCTGCCAGCTTTCCAAAAAAATCAACCCAAAAACCAAGAACCTGCGCAGGCACCCAGCAACCACCGTTCAGCCTGCTGTAAAGTATTTCTCCCGCATCCGTCTGAGAAAGTCGATCGACGCTTTCATCTCATCCATGCCGTTCATGCCGTCCTCGATACTGACCCAGCCCTGGTAGTGGGCGGCGGCCAAAATTGTAAAAATACGGTCGTAGTCGTTGAGCCCACGGCCGGTCACCCCATGTTTGAGCTTGGCAAAATAGCCGATCGTGCCGTCGGTCTGGCGCAGTTCCTCCAGCGTGGCGCCAGCCTCCAGATAGCGGTCGCTGGCGTGCAAGGTCACCACCCGGTCACACACACGTTCAAGCAGTACGATCGGGTCGTCGCCAGCCACGATCGCGTTGGAGGGGTCGTACTGCACCCCAAAATGGGTGCGATCCTCGATGGCGTCGACGATGGCCAAAAACAGATCCATTTTCTGGGCAAATTCCGGCCAACGCCAGGAGCCATCCTTGTAATGGTTCTCCATCGCCAGCACGACATCGTACTGGCGGGCCACAGGCAGCAGCGCCTGGATCGACTCGACCACCCACTCGATCCCCTGCTGGCGGGCCACCCCGGGATGGCGCTGCCCGCTCAGAACCCGGCAGGCAGCCCGTGCCCCCCCCAGCCGACGGGTGATCCGGATCATCTCTGCCTCGTGGTCGAGCGCCCGTTTGCGTGCGTCGGGGTCCGGGTTGGTAAAATCGGGCGAACAGCAGAGCATCGGCATCGCACAGCCCACCGCAGCGATCGCCTCACCGACCTGGTCGATGTAGCCATCGTCCAAGCTGGTGAAAAAGCCCTCGTACATCTCCAGCCCCTCTGCCTGCAAGGGCTGCGCCATCCGGATCCAGTCAAAAACAGTCATGGTCCGGCGCTGGGAGATCTCTTCCAGATAACATTTCGGAAATGCAGCGATCTGCATCGCATCACCTGCCAGGTTGGGATGGGTCGGTTCCATTGGAAAGCACCGTTGCCAACCCTTCCTGCTGCATCGATCGTTTCGATCGATGCAGCAGGAAGGGTCTGGTTGCCGAACAGGTGCATGTCTACGCCGATCATAGCGTATTCCACGGTGGGTGACAAGTCACCCTGGGTCGGGGGATGTACGGCCCTGGCCAACAGTCCTCTCCGTGGCGCCTCCGCTGCACACGCTGGCTTTGGCGAATCGGGCGTTCTCTGCTACAATCAAAATATTTCTAATGTGAAGGATCGTTTGCCCGATGTCCAGCCCACTCTCGATTCGCCGGTGGATCCACAAACGCCCCAATCTGTTTTTTTGGTCTGCCTTTGTTCTGCTCAACGTTTTGCTTTTTCTGCCGATGGCCTTGCTGGACCCGCAGAGCAGCAAACTGCTGCCCTCTTCGACCTTCCAAGGGGGCTGGTGGGCTGTGTTCAACCAGCTCTTCATCTGGCGAGACAACCTGGACCCCTGGCGGCTTTCCACCGATCTGGCGGTGCTGATTGCGCTCTGGGTCTGGGTCCCACTTTTGCGTCGGCGCTGGATCGGGGGACTCTTCGGCATGCTCTACCTGCTCAACCTGGTCTACGCTCTTTACGAGGCGATCGTCTCCTCGATTTATCTGCTCGAACCTTCTTTTTACAGCCAGTTTTTTCTGGCAGTTGACGGGCTGCCTTTTCTCTTCGAACATCTGCACACCGGCTGGTGGGTCTATGTCGGCGCGCTGGTCAGCCTGCTGGCCAGCCTGGCGGCGGTCGTGTGGCTGACGACGATCCTGCTCCGCAGCGGCGCTGCACCCGGGCTGCTGCGCGTTTCACGGGTGGCCATCGCCCTCCTGGCGGCGGTCAGCCTCGCCGTGACAGCAGCCTACCAGACCTATACAGCCCGCCCTGAAATGGTCTTCAGCAGTTTTGGCTACAAGCTGCACAAAAATCTGGCAGTCTCTGCCCAGATTCAAGAAGATGTCCAGCGCTTCGACGGTGATTCTGTCCAAGAGATCTACAATTACAGCGGCTCTCTGCTTGCCAAAAAACCAGACATTTACTTTATTTTCGTCGAGTCGTACGGCAGTGTCCTGTACAAGCGCGACCACTTCCGTGCACCCTACGTGTCGCTGCTCGAAACGCTGGAGACAACTCTGGCGGACGCTGGCTGGCGGGTGGCCACTGCGCTGAGCGAGTCGCCGACCTGGGGAGGCGGCTCGTGGCTTGCCTACACCAGCACGCTCTTTGGCATGCGGATCGACAACCACCCACAGTATCTGGATCTGCGCAACAAATACCAGGTTGAACGCTACCCAAGCCTGGGAGCCACCCTGCACGACCAGGGCTACCACTATGTCTGGCTTTCGGCGCTCGCCGAAAATATCTCTGAAGTCGGCTGGGCCAAATATACCCGCATGCTGGCAGTCGATGAGCTGATTCGCAACCGAGAGATGGACTATGTCGGACCGCGCTACGGCTGGGGGCCAGCCCCCCCCGACCAGTGGGTGCTGCACTGGGCCCACTCAACACTCAAAGCCAAAAATGACCAGCCGCTGCTGCTCTTCACCATCACCCAGAACTCCCACTACCCGTGGACCCCACACCCCTCCCTGGTCGAAGATTGGCGTACACTCAACCAGCCCGGCCAGGAAGAGGCGATGGTCGACCCCGACACGATCGACCTGGAGACGCGGCGCAGCAATTATTGGAATGCCATCCAGTACCAGCTGCGGATGCTCACTCAGTGGATTCTCGATGTAGGCGACGAAAACAGCATCTTTGTCCTGATCGGCGACCACCAACCGCCGGCAGTCTCACGACGTTCCGATGGCTGGTCGACACCTGTCCACGTGATCAGCAAAAACCAGGCGTTTGTTGACTCGCTGGGCGAGTACGGCTTTGTCCCAACCCTGGCTGTGCCCCACCTCGAACCGACCCTCCGCCACGAGGGAATCTATTCGCTCTTTATGCAGGCCTTGGTCAGAGAATATGGGGCAACCGACACAGCCCTCCCCGCCTATCTGCCCGCTGGGATCGTCCCCAAGGAAACCGCAGCAACCCACTGAAGGCCGACGGGCCCTTTTTGTTGTCTGTTTTTGGAAAAGGAGAAATGCAATGCGTCGTCAACTGGCTATCATTCTTGTCGCAGGAGCCCTGAGCACTCTGCTGGTCGCCTGCGCCGGGCAGTCTGCTGCGCCAGCAGCCGAAGCGCCAGCAGCCGAAGCGCCAGCAGCCGAAGCGCCAGCAGCCGAAGCGCCAGCAGCCGAAGCGCCAGCAACCGGAATGCGGACTTTTGTGGTCGTGCCGGCTGAGTCCAGCGCGGCCTATCTGGTCGACGAGGAGTTTTTGGGCGGGGCGTTGGACAAGCTGGGCATCCCTGCCGGGCTGGTCGACGTCGTTGGGAAAACTCAGGAGATCGAAGGTCAGCTGCAGCTCAACCTGAATGACCTTGCTGCACCACTCGGGGAGAACACCTTCACGGTCCAGCTCAACACCTTGACCACAGACCAAAGCAATCGCGACAACTGGATTCGCCGCAACGGCCCGCGCCTCAACGATTTCCCGCTGGCCACCTTCCGGGCTACGGCGATCAGCGGTGCGCCCGCCAGCTACACAGAAGGGGAAACCGTCCGCTTCCAGATGAGCGGGGATCTGACCCTCCGCGAGATCACGCAGCAGGTCACCTTCGAGGTGAGTGCCAGCCTGCAGGGGGGGACGCTGACCGGCACGGCGACGACGCGGCTGCTGATGAGCAGTTTCGGGATCACCCCTCCCAACTTTGCCAACACGCTGACGGTGGCCGACGAGTTTGGGATCGAGGTTCAGATCACAGCGCGCGAAGGGTAGTGCCCTCTGGGGGCCAGCGCCGGCGGGGCTGCACTATTTTTTACGCCAGACCCACACGCCCACCAGCCAGAGGCCGGCCAGCCCCAACAGACTATCTCGCCCCCGAATCAGCAAACTGAGCGTGAGGCCAGCTGCGGGTGGCTGGCCAGCCAGCTGCATGGCCAGCGCCTGGCTGGCTTCCAAAGCCCCGATCGCTGCTGGCAGCGGCAGCAGAAGGGCGACGCGTGAGGCAAGCAGGGCCGTGACCACGCCTGGCCAGGTCAACGTCAACCCCAACACCCGAGTCATCAGCCAGAATTCACCGGCCACAGCCAGCCAGCTCAGCCCGGAAGCTCCGACCGCCAGCAGAACAATCCTGGGGTGCTGGCGACAGAGGGCGACGCTCTGTGCTTCGCTGCGGCGAATGGCCAGGCCGACGCGTGTCTCCGCCCACAACGGGCCGGCTGTCCGGCCCCGCCGGGCAGCCCATCTGCCCCGCATCCGATCCAGGGCGACCAGCAGGGCTGACAACGGCTGCCCCCCCCAAAAGAGGGCCACCAACAGGCCCAGCGGCAACGCCAGCAGCAGCAAGCTTCCCCCCAGCAGCTGCACCGGGTCGATGCCCCCCAGCATCTGCTGACGTGCCAGCAGCAGAACGCCAGCCGTGAGAAAGATGAAATTGGTCGCCATTTCCAGCGTCTTGTCCACCAGCACGGCAGCGACGGCGGCCGCCAACGGCACTCGATGGCGTGTGGCCACCAGATACACTTGCAGCGGTTCGCCTCCAAAATGGGGGCCGGGTGTGAAGTAGCTGACCGCAAAGGTGGCCAACCGGTAGGCGACCAGCTGCCAATAGGCGATGCGGTATCCCTGGGCCAACAGCAGCAGCCACCAACGTGCGCTGAAGGTAGCCAGGACAGCCAGATTGACAACTGCCAGCAGTGCAAGCTGCGCTGGCTCCAACAGCTGCAGACGGGCCAGCACCCCCCCCAGATCGACCGAGCCCAGCGTCCACCAGAGCAAAAGTAGTGCGGCCCCCAGCCAGAAGAGTTGGGTCAGCACTGGCTGGAGCCGACGTTTGGACCACGCCAGCAGCACGTCGGTCACACAGTTGCCTCGGCGCGCGTCCCCAGTTTGGCGTGCAGGTAGTACTCCTCAGGCTGCCAGCCCGCCCAGCGACCACTGCCCAGATGGACAACAGCCACTGCGCAGAAGAGCAGCAGCCCATTGTCGAGCTGCAGCCCCATTTGGGTCGCATGCCAGGCGGCCAGAAACACCAGACAAACGGCGCCGACACGGCCAAGCACCCCCAACAGCAGGCTGGCTGCCGCTACCAGTGCCAGCCAGGGCAGGCCAGCCTGCCAGACCAGCCAGAGGGTCAGCCCGGCACCGACCAGCCGCAAACAGGGGGGCAGCCATTGCTCGACCACCTTTTTGGTCTGCCGGCGGACCCGCTGATAGTGTGTCGAGGAGACGTCAATCGTGGTGCTGACCACCAGCCAGTCGCGGCCAAAGCTGAAAATCAGCGGTCCTGCAAACAGCCAGGCGAGATAGAGCGCGACCTGGTCCGTCCAAAGCGGCCAGAGAACGATGCTGATAAAACCGGTCTGAAAGCCGGCGATCAGACGGCGGTGGTCAGATGGCTGCAGATCCAGCACTGGCCAGTTCAGACGGCGGCGGATCCAAAGCCCCAAAATAAAGAGCTGGCGCCCCAAGCCCAAGAACCAGTACCAGACAGGCAGGTGCCCATACTGGATCGCCAGCCCAACGGCGATCAAGATTCCCAGCCCGTCGAACTCCATATCCAGGATCGTGCCCAGCTGGCTCTCCCGCCGGGTGTAGCGGGCCACCAGCCCATCGAAAAAATCGATCACACGCTCGGCCATGTAAAGCGCCGCAGGCGCCCAAGCCAGCCATCCCAGCGGTTCGGCTCCCAGCAAAAAACCGGCCAGCAAGCTGGCCAGCAGCCCCCGCACCGACGTCATCCAGTTGGCCAGCCCCAGGCTGGGAAATAGGGTCCTTGTTCCAGGTGGATGGTTGAAGCGCAGCGCCCACCACAAGACTCCCAGCTGCACGCACATGGCCACAGCGGCCAGCAGCAGCCAGCGCTGGGCATCGGAGCCGGCGGCAGCCAGCGTCCCGTAGCCAGCGCCCAGTGCGGCGCAGTAGAGGAGCGCCACGGCGAACCACTGGCGCCGCAACGCCGACAAAGCAGGTGGCACATCGCCGATCATAGGAGTCTCCTCACGGCTCAGGTCAGCCGCGCATAAATGTCGCCCGAGCCTGACGACGGCGTCAGGCTCTGCAGCCAGGTCGTGAGCTCGGCAGCCGCCAGCCAGCGGGGAGACTGCCAACGGTGCTGCTCGCCGTTTGACCAGTTGAATTGGTAGTTGCCCAGGAGAGCCAGACGGTCGACGCAGGCGTGGGCCAGCGTGCTGGCAACGCCGATATATTCGAAGGAGATTGCCGGCAACGGGCGGGAAAGGCCCTTCAAGACTTCCAGCTCATAGCCTTCGACGTCGATCTTACAGAAGGCAGGTTCGCCGTAGCGGCGGAGCAATTCGTCGAGGGTTGTCACCTGGACAGCTGCTGAGTCGCTCCAGCGCACACTGGCAAACGACGCCGCCTGCTGCACGGCGGCGATCCAAGGCTGCGAAAGTGTGGTGACCGTCGGGGTTTCCGGGCTGACAAAAAGTGTGGCCTGTCCCGGGCTGGCACCGACCGCCGCCTCGACCAGCGTGATCTGAGAAGAGCGGCCGTACCAGCTGCGCAGCAACGCTGCGCAGGCCGGCTGGGGCTCGACGCCGACCACGTGGGCGCCCAGGCTTCGCCAGACCAACAGCCGGTTGCCCACATGGGCGCCCAGATCAAAGCAGAGGTCGCCGGCCCGCACAAACTGCGCGTAAAACCTGCGCATCTGCCACAGCTTCGCAGGATTCCCGTAGTAGAGCGCGATCGAACGGAGCAGACCACGCCACTGCTGAAGATGTTGTCGAGCCGACGACACTGTGCAGAACCGAGGGGCTGCGGTCAGCCCAGCCCTGCGACAAAGGCGGCGTAGTCGTCCGGCGAGAAGAGCGCGGCCAGCTCGTCCGCAAGGCCGTCGGTCGGTCGCACCTTGAAAAACCAGGCAGCATAGGGTTCCTCGTTGATCTGCTCAGGTTTGTTCGTCAACACTGGGTTGACCTCGATCACCACGCCGCTGACCGGGGCATTGACTTCTTCGGCCGCTTTGACCGACTCGACGGTAGCAGCCTGCTTGCCGGCCGAGACAGGCGATCCGACTTCGGGCAGGTCCACATAGACCACATCGCTCAACGCATCCTGGGCAAAATCGGAGACGCCGACGGTGGCGATCCCGTCCTCGACGCGTACCCACTCGTGGCTCTTGGCATATCTGACGCTGCGGTCCAGTTTGTAGTCAGCCATCTTGCATCCCTCACTTTACAAAAACCAGAAAAAACGAGTTTGCTGCGGCCGACAGCCGGGCACGGGAGCACGCTCACAGGGCGTTCCGCCGGTAAAATGGCCGCTTGACGACAACAGCCTGTTTGGGCTGATCACGCACGATCACCTCCAGCACAGTGCCCAGAGCGCTATAGCGCGCCGGCACGTAGGCCATGGCCAGAAATTTCCCCAACGTGGGGCTCTTCATCCCAGAAGTAACCTGGCCGACGATCTGGCCGTCGGCGGCCACAGCGTACTGCTCGCGCGGGACGGCTTTGTCGACCATTTCCAGCCCGACCAGCAGCCGCTGGGGCTTTTCCAGCCTGGTTTTGAGCAGTGCATCTCGGCCAATGAAGGGCAGCTGCCAGGAGATCGTCCATCCCAGTCGGGCTTCGAGCGGGTTGATTTGCGGGCTGAGTTCGTGGCCATAGAGCGGCATCCCTGCCTCAAAGCGCAGGCTGTCGCGTGCGGCGAGCCCGCAGGCCAGCAGGCCCTCGGTCTGCCCGCTGTCCAGCAGCAGTTGCCAGAGCTCGACCACCTGCTCTGCCGGCACATAGAGCTCAAAGCCATCTTCGCCGGTATAGCCTGTGCGGCCTGCGATCGTCGGCACCCCCCCCACATCCAGCGTCAGAGCAGTCCGCTGCGGGATCTGCGCCAAAGGCTGGCGGGTCAGCTTTTGCAGGATGGTGGCAGCTTGTGGCCCCTGCAGCGCCAGCATAGCCAGCTCGTCGGAACGGTCGGTCAGGGTGACCGCATGGCCGGCGAGGTGGGACTCGATCCAAGCCCAGTCCTTGGCCCGATTGGCTGCGTTGACCACGATCAGCCAGCGACCCGGCAATTTGTACAAAAAAATATCGTCGACCACCGTTCCGTCGGCGTAGCAGAGCAGGCTGTAGTGCGCGTCCCCCTCGGCCATCTGGGTGACATCCCAGACCTGCAGGTGCATCAGACAGCGTTCGGCATCGGGGCCAGCCAGCTCGAACTGTCCCATATGGTCGATATCGAAGAGTCCGGCTGCAGCACGTACAGCCTGATGCTCGGCGGTTGGGCCGCTTGGGTACTGCACCGGCAGCTGATGGCCGGCAAATTCCACCATGCGCCCGCCCGAGGCCACATGCGTTGCGTAAAGTGGGGTACGTTGCAACACAGAATAAGCTCCTTTGCATCAGAGAGAGGGTGGGGGCTGTCTGGCACCCACAAGGCAGTATAAACGGCTTGCTGTCCAGAGCCCAAATAGGATGCAGGCTTTCTCCGGTCAGCCTTCAGGCCGACAGATGCTCTGCCGGGGGCTCCCCCGATTCTGCCCAGGCATCGAGATGGGCAAGCGCTTCTTTCAAATTGAAGCGCGGCTGATATGCCTTGCGGCCGGTGCCACCGCGCTGCCAGGGCTGTGGCCCTTCCAACGGACGGTAATTGACCCCGTACGCCTGCAGTCGCTGCAGATGGTATGCAAGGCGGGCGCGGAAGGCCTCAAAATCGTCGCGATCTGCACTCCAGCCGACCTCTGCCAGTGCGCAGGCGCGCGGAAACGCCATGTATTCCAGATGAGCGCTGTCCAGAATCACCTCGCTCCACAGCTGGCATTGCACGCCCAGCACCCGGGGGAACGTGCTGGAGTCAGGCCAGCGCGCAGCCGGGTCGTAGGCGTAGAGATCTTCGAGCAGCACAGACTGGCCGATCGAGAGCGGTTCATCGCAGCCATCGTCCTGAGCGTAATCCAAATATGTCGGGAAAACCGGTGCCATCACGACGTCATAGCCGGCCGCAGCCGCTTTCATCCCGCCCTTCTCCCCGCGCCAGGACATGACTGTGCTCTCGGGGGGCAGCCCACCGTAGTGGATGATTTCATCCCAGCCGATCAGCCGACGCCCCCGTTCGGCAAGAAACGCGCTGAGTTGTGCGGTAAACCAGCTGCGCAGCGCCTGCACATTTTCCAGGCCGAGCGACGCCAGATGGGCCTGAATTTCCGGGGAGTTGCGCCAGGGGTCCAGGGGAGCCTCGTCTCCCCCCAGATGGATCCAAGGAGAGGAAAAAATCGCCAGCAGCTCCTCCAAAATGCGCTTCAGCGCGGCGACCGTCCGCGGCAGCGGGTTGACCAGGTCAGAGCTGACGCCAAAATAGGTAGACACCTCGACCTGTTTGTCGGGGAAGCAGCCAAACTCTGGGTAGGCGGCGGTCAACGCGCGCGAATGGCCGGGCAGGTCAATCTCGGGGATGACCAGGATGGCCCGGGCACCGGCGTAGGCGACGATCTCGCGCAGGTCATCCTGGGTATAGTAGCCTCCATGCGGTGTGCCGTCATGCGGATCGGCAGCAGAGGTTGCAAACCCCAGCCCGGTCTGTTTCCGGTGGGAAGCCACTGTAGCCAACTTGGGGAAGGCCTTGATCTCGACGCGCCAGCCCTGGTCGTCGCTCAGATGCAGGTGCAGGCGATTGAAATGGTGCATCGCCAACAAATCAATGAAGCGCAGGATCGTCTGTTTGGGTACAAAATGGCGGGCCACATCGAGCATGCAGCCGCGCCAGCCAAACCGGGGCTGGTCCTCGATCAGACAGGCGGGCACAGTCCACGTCACCCCGGGCAAAGGGGCCGACCGCCAGTTGGCAGTCGGCAGCAGCTGGCGCAGCGTGTAAAAGGCATGGACCAGGCCGGCAGGCGAGCCAGAGAGCGTCGCCCGCTGCGGATCCACCGCCAAACGGTACTGTTCGTCGTTCGCGCTTTCCACCTGCAGCACAATCTGGGCAGTTTCTGGGGGGGCGCTCTCAAACCGCAGAGCTGTGGAACGGCTGAGTTCGGCCCGCAGCAGATCGGCGACGGCTTCAGCAGCACCCGCAGCCGCCACCCCAACCGGCGACCGCAGGATCAGCTCGCCGTTCCGTGCGGACAGCAACCTGGGTTTGGGAACAAGGGTGTCAAGCGGATGGACAGACATGGATCTTCTCCTGACAGCTGGGACATGAATTTATGTCTTTCTATCATAGCAGAAAGAGCGGTGTTTTCTCAAGCGTCTGGGGGATGTCGGGATGTCGTTGAAGACCCAGCGGCCAGTTTGTTTTCTCGAGCGATTGACGGTAGGATCGAGGGGATGCGTGCGCGTCCGTTGCGCCGCATATCGTCTGCAAACCAGAATATCCAACCGAAAGGGTAGGCTTCCATGAGCAGTTCCCAGGCGTGGCGTGTGGCCGTGATCGGAGCGGGCACGATCAGCCAGCGTGTTCACATTCCCCTTTTTCAGAAACAGCCCAACACCACGGTGGTTGCCGTCTGTGATGTCAACGCAGCCCGAGCGCAGGCAGTTGCTGCGGAGACGGGGGTTGCCCACGTTTACAGCGACTACGAGACGCTGCTGGCCGAGCAGCAGCCAGACATTACGGTCGTAGCGGCCCCCAATGTCTTTCACAAGCCGATGGCAACGGCGGCGCTGGAAGCGGGCGCCCATGTGCTCTGTGAGAAACCGGTCGCACTCACCTACAGCGACGCGCAGGCAATGTTTGCCACAGCCGCAGCGCGCCAACGGGTGCTCACCGTCGGCACCCACTTTCGCTTCACCGGCCCCATGCAGGCAGCCAAGGCCCATGCCGCTGCTGGCTTCTTTGGCCGGATCTACGCGGCCCGCACCGTCTGGCAGCGCCGCAACGGCATCCCTGGCTACGGCAGCTGGTTCACCAATCGGGATCTAGCTGGCGGCGGCGCGCTGCTCGACATCGGCGTCCACACCCTCGATCGAGCGCTCTACATCATGAACTACCCTCAGCCCAAGCGGGTGAGCGGTGTGATGGGGGCCGAATTTGGCCCGCGCGGGCGCGGGCTGGGAGGCTGGGGGGCCGATATCCATTCACCCTCCTCGGGAACCCGCTACGACGTCGACGACCTGGCCTGGGCCCAGGTCGTCTTCGAGGGGGGCACCGTGTTACAGTTCCAGGTTGCCTGGGCAGCCAACTATCCGGAAAATTTTGTGACTGAAATTTTTGGCACAGAGGGCGGCGCCCGCATCGGCGGGCAGGACTCGGTCGATCTCTACTCGATGCTCAACGGGCTGGAGGTCAAGACAGAGACCCAGCTGCCCCCCCAGAAGGGCAGTTCCTACGAGCAGTTGATCGGCAACTTTGTCAGCCGGCTCAACGGCGACACCCAGGCCGACATCGTCACCCCAGAGCAGGCGCTCGTGCATGTCAAAATTGTCGATGCGATCACACGCTCCGCAAGCGAAGGCCGCGAAATCGTCCTGTAAACGCTTCTGCCCATGCAACGACCGTCCGGGAGCACTTTCGGTAGTTCTGAAAGGTCTTTCCGGCGGTCGTTGCAGAGTTTCAGGCGGATCTCTATTCGAAGATCCAACCGTCGACCGAGCGCTGCCATTCGACTACCTCACTGCCGAACCAGAGTGCGATCTCAGCAGCAGCGGTCTCAGGTGCATCGCTGGCATGGACCAGATTGCGTCCGATCTCCAGCGCAAGGTCAGCGCGGATCGTGCCCGGAGCGGCTTCGTGGGGACGGGTTGCCCCGACCGTCTGACGCACAGCAGCGACAGCCTGGGTCCCTTCCACCACCATCGCCACGACTGGCGCGCTGGTGATATAACGGATCAGCCCGGCAAAAAAGGGTTTTCCCTCGTGGACAGCGTAGTGCCGACGTGCCAGATCGTCGCTCACCTGCAACAGCTTGAGGCCCACCACCTTGAGCCCGCGGCGCTCGAGGCGCCCGAGAATCTCCCCGATCAACCCCCGCTGGACCCCATCGGGTTTGACCATCACAAATGTGCGTTCCATTTTGTTTGACTCCTCACTCTTTTTTGAATTTTTTACTTCGTCAGGCTGTAGGATAGTCTACTGCAAAGCCTCTGTGCGGAAAAAATTCTATCGGCTCGATGGCGGCTGTCTGCCAGCTTCGTCGAGCTGTGGGTCAAAGCGGGCCAACAGGGCAGCCTCGCCGAGCGTCACCCGCAGCAGGGTCTGGCCCCGATCCCAGGGAATCCGCAGCCATCCCTGCACAAACTCGCCGTCCGGGTCCATTGTCTGCATCGGGCTGCGCGCCAGGGCACGGTCGTCGATATTCCCCAGCGCAGCCAGCACGACCCAGGCCATCAACACCTGCGGGCTCTGCTGGGTCAGGTGACGGGCAAGCCGGTAGGCCTGCTCGCGGCCTCCCTGCTGCCAGGAAGCCACCATCCAGTTGACCTGAAAGTCCAGCCGTTTGGGTTCTGCCTGGACCAGGCGTTGGCAGGCATGCGCCGCATGCCCCCACCGGCCCGCACGCAGATAGAGGCTGGCCAGCGCAGCGCTGTCCAGGCGCAGAGGGCTGCTCTCTTCGAGGTGGGTGCGGGCCAGCCCATCGCGGATGGCCGGGTCATAAGGGTGCGACTGAAAGGCCCGGCGCCAGATCGGGCGTGCAGCGGCGAGCATGCCTTTTTGCTCCACGGCGTACGCCAGCGAACGCCAGGCGACAGCATTGCCGGGGTCTGCCTGCAGCAGCCGTCGTGCCCAGTCCTCTCCCTCCTGCCAGCGTTTGAGTGTCCAGGCAGCCCGGATCACCCGCTCGTAGGAAGCCAGATGGCGGGGCAAGCGAAGCAGGGCCAGCCGAGCCAGGTGGGCTGCCTGTTCTGGTTCGCCCGCCAGCAGCGCACTCTCCGCAGCCCGGCTGACCTGGGCCAGATCCACGATCGTCTCTCCTGATTTTCGGGGCAGATCCGGGGCAGGTGGAGCAGCTGTCATCGCCTACACCCCAAAATCCTCGTCCCACTCCAGCCAGCGCGACGGCATCGAATGGTGCGAGCTCTCGCGGATGTTGTGGAGGCGCTTCAGCTGGTCGAACAGGGCATGGACAGGCCGCTCGTTCGCGGCCGGGAGCCCGAACGGATCGCTGGGGGGAGTCTGTTCTCGGCGCAACACCTGGAAAGTCGACAAGACCGCATGGGCCAGCACCCGCAGATGGTAGCCCCCTTCCAGAACACAGACCAGCCGTCCTGCGCACAGCTCGTCGGCCAGCACCATGACCTCCTGCACCAGCGCTGCGTAGCCGGCAAGACTCAGCCCCATGCTGGCCAGCGGGTCCAGCCAGTGCGCGTCAAAGCCGGCGGAGAGCAGGATCAATTCGGGGCGAAAGCGGCGGGCCACCGGGGCCAGGATGCGCTGAAAAGCCTCCAGGTAGCCTTTGTCGCCGACATGGGGTGGAAAGGGCACGTTGACTGTCGCTCCGTAGCCTTCACCCGCCCCCAGTTCGGTGGCAGCCCCGGTCCCTGGGTAATACGGAAACTGATGGGTGCTAAAAAAAAGCACGCTGGGGTCTTTGAAAAAGATGTCCTGGGTCCCGTTGCCGTGGTGTACATCGAAGTCGACGATCAGGACCCGCTCGACTCCATGCTGGCGCTGTGCCCAACGGGCGGCGATGGCTGCGTTGGCAAAGAGACAAAAGCCCATGCCCTGCTGCCCCAAGGCATGGTGCCCCGGCGGGCGCACCAGCGCAAAACCGTTGTCGACCTGTCTCCACAGCACAGCGTCGACCAGGTTGAGCAGTCCCCCGGCAGCGCGCAGGGCCGCCTCGTAGCTGTCGGCGTTGACGTAGGTATCCGGGTCGAGCAGGCCGCCGCCGCGGCGTGCGATCGTGCGCAGCCGCTCCAGGTACTGGGGCGTGTGTACAGCCAAAATGGCGTCGAGAGGGGCCGGGGTGCTGGGCACCTGGGCCAGCTTGTCCAACATCCCCTCTTCCGCCAGCAACTCCATCGTCCCCTGCAGCCGGCGAAAATTTTCAGGATGGCCTTCGAGCGTATGGCGAAGGTTGTAGGCGTCGTAGACGATTGCGGTTCGGCTCATGGATCAGCTCAACAGTCAGATTGCAGTCAACGCACACCCTAGGTCGGTTCAGCCTTGACCCCAGCCATCAGGAGCCCCAGCCCCTCGCGCGTCGCCGCAGCACGGTCGACGACGTCGAGGATCCTTCCCTGATAGATCACAGCAATGCGGTCAGAAAGTGCCAGGATCTCGTCGAGTTCGGCGCTGACCAACAGCACAGCGACCCCCTCATCCCGCTTGGCCACGATCTGCTGGTGGATAAATTCGATCGAACCGACGTCGATCCCACGGGTCGGCTGGGCGGCGATCAATAGTTGGATTGGGCGACTGAACTCGCGGGCAACGACCATCTTTTGTTGGTTGCCGCCGGAGAGGCTGCCGCCGGGCGTCTCGATGCTGGGGGTGCGCACGTCGAATTTTTTGACAAGTTTCTCAGCATGTTCGGCAATAGCGGCCTGTTGAATGGTGGCTGCTCTGGCGAAGGGAGGCTGGGCATACTGGTTCAGAATGAGGTTGTCGGCGACTGTGTAGCTGTCGACCATGCCGTAGGCATGGCGGTCTTCGGGCACATGGCTGCAGTGGCCAGCGTGGGTGATCTGGCCGGGGCTGGCGTGGGTGCGGTCGACCCCGCCGATACGCACCTGGCCGCCGCTGGCCCGCCGCAGCCCGGTGATCACCTCGACCAGTTCAGTCTGGCCATTGCCTTGCACACCGGCAACCCCGACGATCTCCCCGGCACGCACCTGGAGTGAGACGCCGCGCAGCGCTGGCTCGCCGAGATCGTTCTTGGCCTGGAGGTCGGTGACCTCCAGCACGGCTGCGCCAGGGCGGGCCGCCCCTTTCTCCACCGTCAGAATCACCTCACGGCCTACCATCAACGCAGCCAGCTGTGACTGGGTTGCCGTCTGGGGGTCCGCCGCGCCGACAACCCGCCCACCGCGCAGCACCAGGATCCGATCGGCGATGCGCAGCACCTCTTTGAGCTTGTGGGTGATAAAAATCATTGCTTTGCCCTGCCGCTTGAGCGTTTCCATCACAGCAAAAAGCCCTTCGATCTCCTGCGGGGTCAATACTGCGGTCGGCTCGTCGAGGATCAAGATCTTGGCGTTGCGGTAAAGCGCCTTGAGAATCTCCACACGCTGGCGGATGCCGACCGGCAGATCTTCGATCACGCTGTGGGGGTCGACGGCCAGCCCATACTGGTGGGAGAGCGCCCGGATCCGTTCCTCGGCATGGCGGCGATCCAACAGCCCATAGCGAATGGGTTCGTCGCCCAGCATGATATTGTCGATGACGGTCATGACAGGAACCAGCTGAAAATGCTGGTGCACCATCCCGATGCCGAGGGCAATGGCATCGCGCGGGGTTTTCAAGGTGACCGGCCGGCCGTCGACCCAGATTTCGCCCTGGGTTGGATGGTAGAGGCCAAAAAGAACGTTCATCAGGGTGGATTTGCCCGCCCCGTTTTCGCCGAGCAAGGCCAGGATCTCGCCGGCATGGACCTGCAAGCTGACCTCCTGGTTGGCGACAACGCCTGGGAAGATCTTCGTGATCGAGCGGGCCTCCAGGGCGGGAACGGCAGGGTGACTCATCGGCCATGCTCCTTGCTGGCTCATTCGGACCCACTTTCGGTTTCGTAGACTTTGCCCTCGGCGGCGGGCGGGCGCACACGGCCGACAAAGCCGGAGACTGCCACGATCGTCACCACGTAGGGGATCATGCTGACGAACTGGCGGGGCACGGTGGTGATCCCGGCCAGCAGCAGCTCGTTTTGCAGCGCCTGCGTATACCCGAAAAGCAGGGCCGCCGCCATAGCGCCAAACGGCATCCAATTCCCAAAGATCATCGCAGCCAGCGAGATAAAGCCACGGCCGGCGGTCATCCCTTCTTGAAACTGACCGACCGCCTCCAGGACGAGAAAACCGCCGGCCAGACCGGCCAGCATGCCCCCCAGCATGGTGTTCACATAACGAAACCGGTTGACGTCGATACCGACCGTATCCGCTGCACGCGGGTGTTCGCCGCAGGCGCGCGTGCGCACCCCCCAACGTGAGGAAAAAAGCGCCACATGCACCACGATCACCAGCAGCAGCGCGAGGTAGGTGAGGGGAGGATTGGAAAAAAACACCTCGCCAAAGACAGGGATCTGAGAGAGACCCGGGAGGGCGATCGCCCCAAATTTGCCTTCGGCCACCGCATCGCGGTCGAAAAGATAGGCGCTGATACCAGCCGCCAGGACGATCAGCACAGTGCCCGAAATGATCTGATCCATGCGGTAGCGGATCGAAAAAAGCGCGTGCAGCAGCCCCATCGCCCCGCCAACAGCCAGGGAGACCCCCACGCCAAAGAGCAGGCTGGCCAGCAGCGGCCAGTCGTTGGTGCTGGTCTTGGCCACGAACGCCGCAAAGGCGCCTGCCAGCATCATCCCTTCGATCCCGATGTTGACGATCCCGGTACGCTCGCACAGAATGCCGCACAGTGCGCCCAGGATCAGCGGCACGCTGGCGCGCAAGGTGAAGTTGAGTGCGCTCACGCTAAAAAAGACACGCAGCCACGGATGTTCGCCCAGGGATGTAGTGTTGACCAACAGTGTCATGGCCACAGCTGCGACAGCCAGAAACATCGCCAGCAGTGAGGTGCCCCGCAAGAGACGATTCCCCATACCGATTACCTCCCCCACCCGCTGCTGAAGACGGTTGACTCCGACAGGTCGCCGGGTTTGCGCAGGCGGTAGAGCTGCCGGATGATCGCCGGGGCGGCCACAAAGGCCAGCACCAACGCCTGGATGACCTGAATGATGTCGGCGGCTACCCCCGAGTCGAACTGCATCCGGGCGCTGCCTGCGTCCAGGGCGCCGAGCAGAAAGGCAGACAAGAGGACCCCCAGCGGGTTGGTCTGGCCGAGCAGCGCGACCGTGATCCCGTCGAAGCCCACGCCCCCGGTAAATTCTGGGGCAAAACGGTGGTTGAGCCCGAGGGTCTCGATCGCCCCCGCCAGCCCAGCCACGCCGCCAGCGATCATCAGCGTCAACACCGTGATCCAGCGCACGTTGATGCCGGCGTAGCGGGCGGCTTTGCTGTTGGCGCCGACCGTGCGCGTGGCAAACCCCAGCGTCGTCTTAAAGATCAGCCACCACATGGCCAGGGCCACCCCTATCGCCAGCAGCACCCCCCAGTGCACCCGGTAGGGTTCCCCAAAAATCCAGGGCAGCCGCGCGCTGGCCAGAACCTCTGCCGTGCGTGAGATGGGACCGGCGTTGACGTCCCAGAGGGGACCTGGGGTCTGCCCCTGAGTTCCGCCAGCATAGACCGTCCAGGCAGCAAAGAGGCTGGCCACGTAATTGAGCATGATGGTGACGATCACCTCGTGCGCGCCGGTGAATACCTTGAGCAAGCCGGGAATCAAGCCCCACAACACCCCCCCGCCGACTCCTGCCAAGAGTGCCAGGAGCAGGTGCGCCGGCATGCCCTCAAAATTGACCCCGACCGCCACCGAGCAGACGGTGCCGACGACAAACTGTCCGGAGGCGCCGATGTTGAAGAGCCCGGCTTTGAAGGCGATCGAAACCGACAGACCGGTCAAAATCAGAGGGGTCATCTTGCGAACCGTGGTGGACCAGGCACGGGGGCTGCCGAACGCCCCTTCCCAGAGCCCACGGTACGCTGCCAGCGGGTCGTCGCCGAAGAGCCACATCAGGAGAGCGCCGACCAGCAGCGCCGAGAATACGGCCAGGATCGGCACGACCAGCAGTTGCCCAGCCCGCCGCAGAGAAAAAATGTGCATCGCTCCTCCCGGAAATTGTCCAGTTGGCCAGCGGATAAGACAAGAGGCAAGGAGTTTTCCTTGCCTCTTGCCCAACGGATCGTCGACAGAAGGTCCGAACGACCGCTCTGGATCAGTATCCCGTCGACAGGCTGCCGTCGGCAAGGCCTGCGGCAATCTCGTTCAACTTTTCCTTGATCTCCGGCGCGATCTGGGCGTCGAAATCGTGGAAGGGGGCCAGGCCGGCGCCGCCGAAGTAGTTCCCGGCTGTCATCGAGCCATCCGCAGCGTAGGTGGTGATCAGGTCGAGCACCGAAGGGGTGATCAGCTTCATGGCGCTGGAGACCAGACAGGGGTGAGCGGCTGGCAGCGTCTCCCACTGGTCCGTGTCGACGCCGATGCAGAAGATCTCGGTTCCCGCACCAGGTGCAGCCGCTATTTCCTGCAGCGCACCGTTGCCGGTCATGCCGCCGGCACCGAAGATCACATCTGCCTTCTGGTCGAGCGCCTGTTTGGCGGTCGCAGCTCCCCATTCAGGGTCGGTGAAGGCCTGCGAGATCTCGCCAGGATGGTAGGTCGAGAGAATGGTGATCTCCGGGTTGATGGAGCGGGCGCCAGCTTCGTAGCCCTCTTTGAAAGCGACGACCGGCGGCACCAGGTCGGTGCCCAGCACAGCCGCGATCGTGCCGCTCTTGCTCAACATGGCGGCCAGAGCACCCGCCAGAAAGCCCGACTGATCCTCGTGAAAGACAAGCCCGGTCAGATTGGGCAGCGCTTCCCCTTGAAACTGGTCCACCCCGATGAAGTAGATGTCAGGATGGGCCTGTGCGGCCACCAGGGTCGCTTCGCCCAGCGCAAACCCCACCGTCACGATCACGTCGAACCCAGCGTCGACAAACTGCTGGATATTGTCGGCGTAATCCTTGGAATCTTGGGTCTCGATGTATTTGACCTCTTCACCTTCCTGCAGGCCGAGTTCAGCCGCTGCCTGCAGCACCCCATCCCAGGCAGACTGGTTGAAGCTGCGGTCGTTGACACGGCCGACATCTGTGACCAGACCGATCTGGAGGGCGGCAGGTTCGTCTGCGCTGGCAGCAGGGGCGGGGGCAGGGGCCACTGTGGTGCAGGCGGACAGCAACAGGGTACAGACCAGTGCTATCGACAAAAAAACAGCAGATCGCTTCTTCTGCATGGGTTTCTCTCTCCTCTCAATGTTGGAACCGATTGTAAAAAACACAAACGCTGCTGTGTATCCCCCCTGGCTGGGGCAAGAGCTGCCGTCAGGTTGGAGAGGGCACACGATCTTCTGGTATTATAGCGGAAGCATCGACAAGAGCAAACATCGTTTTCTTTTGCCGATGCACGAATCTGTTCCACTCCTCCCCTTGGGCAGAGCCCAGGGGGAAGGGTTGCAAGATGGCTTGTTTTTGGAGAGGAGACAAACGATGCGATCGTTTCTGGTCCGCTGGATCGTGCTGACCATCGCTGTGGGGATCACAACCTGGCTGCTGCCCGGCATCCACATTGAAGGCAATTTTGGGCTGTTGGTGATGATTTCGGCGGTGCTCGGGCTGCTGATGACGGTTCTCAAACCGTTGCTGGTGCTCCTGACCTGCCCGCTGGTCCTGTTGACGCTGGGTCTTTTCGGAATCGTCATCAACACGTTGCTCCTGTACATCACCGCCTGGGTTTTCTCAGGGTCCTTTCAGATCGACAATTTTGGGTGGGCGCTGCTGGCGAGCGTCATCATCAGTCTGATCAGCATGGGGCTCAACCAAATTCTGGGCGAAGAAGAATAGTGTGAACCCGCCGCTGCGGCGGGTTCACACAGCCCCAAGGCAAGCACACTGCATAGCTGCTCAACGACAGCTGCTCAACGGTACGGGGCGGGTTCGTTGGTAAATCCACCTGCATAGTTGGCTGGCTGCGGTTCAGGTTGCGTATCTTGGTGCATCTTGAGCAACAGCGCAGCGGTCAGCCGCGTGTTCTCTTCAATCGCCAGCTGCAAATGGATCGATTCGCCTGCGGCGAAGAGCGCGATGAAATAGAGCAGCCCGCCAAGCAGCACGGCGACACCTGCCACGATGGCTCCTCCCCCAGCAGCGGTCAGCAGCCCGGCATTCTCTCCCAGCGCCCCACTCAACATCTGTGGGAGCAGCACGACAGCGATCGCCCCCAAGATCGAAAATACCAAGGAAATCCAGGCCAGAACTTTGAGCAGAGCACCCAGAAAACGCAATACATCAAACCGTTTGGGAACCGTCATCATGCATCCTCCCTGCCTACCTTAGCTACTCAGTGGTGGTTACGAAATCGGCCGCGACATTGCTTGCAGAATGCACCTGGAGCGGCAAACGAATGCTGCTATTGTACACAAATTTTAGGAAGGCTTCAATCAGACTGCGCCGGCGGGGCCGGCGCAGCCTCTGCCGCCGGTTTGGGGGTCTCGGCGGGCGCCCCTCCTTCTTCCTTGGCAGCACTGCCCTCCTCCTTCTTGCCCGTAGCAGAAGATTTGGAAGAATTCTTGCTGTCCGTGATGTACCAGCCGCTGCCTTTGAAATGGATCGCAGGCTGGCTGATTCTTCGACGAACATGAACCCCCTGGCAGTTGGGGCAGGCAGGAGTGCTGCTCTCTGAAAACGCCTGAATCTTTTCAAATTCATGGCTGCAGTCGTGACAGACAAATTCATAGATAGGCATACGGTTCTCCACGTGCGTTTGGACTCTGTGTCCGACACAGCGTATACTTTTTGTGGTTCAACAAGCCTTGAGTATATGCAACTGTGGATCCGCTGTCTAATTGGACAGCGCAGCAGATCACAAAAAATCTATGCCGATGCGTCCCCAGCGTTACCTCCAACAATCCAGCCAGTATGAGCCCGAAGGGATCGTCCTGATCCTTCCTCTGGAACAGACCGAGGCGAGCGTGCTCCAAGGCTGGGGAGCCCGCCCAGACAACCACGCGCAGCAAACCTACAACGGCATCCCGCTCAAAGGGCACCCAGGGGTCGACCTGCTGGCAGCACCGAACACCCCAGTGCTGGCCGCCGCCGAAGGGCGGGTGGTAGAAATCAGCCGAGATCCAGCCGGGTTGGGATTCTATATCAAGGTAGAACATCTCTGGGGAGAATCTCTCTACGCGCAGTTGGGCACCATTTTGGTCGAAAGCGGGCAGCCTGTCCAGCAAGGCGACGTGCTGGCGCGCACCGCTGCGCTGAGCGATGTCCCCTCTCATCTCCATTTTGCGGTTCGGTTTCTTCCTTACAACCGTTTTGACGGTTGGGGCGGGTTCAGCGACCCGACCCCTTTTCTCTATGTCGCAGAGCTGGTTCAACCTGACGAAGAAACAGAAGCTAGCGCAGTCAGGTTGCCAGAGCTGCTTGTGGAACCCCCCAACGCAAGGCGTCCTTAAAGCACAGCGGCTGCCGGAAACTGTGCAGGGATTTAGAGTCTTCTCCCCTGTTTTTGTTTCCTGAATAAAGTAGTAGTAGTAGGGCTGTGGAAAACAGCCCCCTCAGCTGAAAAGGAGGGACCAGCAGGGGGCTTCTGTTGTGTTTTAGAGAGAATGTGCCACTAGGAATAGTAGTTTTTTAGAGATTTTGTGCGTGGATTGCCTGTGGATAAGTTGTGGATAAGTTGTGGATAAGTTGTGGGCGATGGGGGAAAAGTTTTTGGGCGAGGAGGAGCGGCTGCCTAGATGTAGTAGGTCAATCAAAACAAGGCCCAAGGGTGTGGATAACTCTAGAAAGTTATCCACAGAGTTATGAGTGTTTTTGAGGGAGTTCTCCACAGAATGGGCACAGTTCTCCACAGGTTTTTGTAAGTTCTCCACAGGTTTTCCACAGAAAAATGTGGATTTTTGCTGTCTGGGGAGGAGGGGGAGAGCGTTCGGGTGGCACAACGTGATCTGCTGTGAAGACCGTGTGTGGTACAATTCAGCTATGATCAGGATTTGGCTGTCGTGAAGACCGTGTTCGAGCAGAATCCAGCAGAAGCTGGCGCAGGTGGAGAGCAGGCGATCGCGGTGTTGGATGTGCAGCTGCACTTCGTGGTCGCCAATCCTGCATTTGGTGCCCTGTTGGGGCGCCCCCCGCAAGAGCTGGTCGGCCAGCCGTTGCGGGCCTTTGGCGAGCATCCGGTCGGGCGGGGGATTGCGCAGCTGCCCTTTTCCCAGCTGGAGGGGGCTGTACGCCAACTGTTGTGGACCGACGACGAGCGTTTCCTGGCACTTGTCCTTTCGGCGGGGTGGATGCCAGCGGCTGAGAAGGTCTTTGTGCTGGCTGTGACGTCGGCGTCGCAGCCAGGGTCGGTAGCCGCCTTTCATGCTGTCGAGGCAGTCCACGGCCAGCCCGGAGAGGGGATCTGGCCGTGTGCGGTCGAAGGCCTGCACGCACTGTTGTCTTTGGGAGGGGCCAACCACCCGCTGGAGAGGCTGTTGGATGTTGTCTACGCACAGGCCTACAGATTGTTGGGGGTCTCTGGAATGGCGGTGTTTTGGGGGAGCGGGAAGGATACGGCGCTGCTCCGGCCCCTGTATGTGCAGGGCAGCAGCAGTGCCGGGCCGCTGGACCCGCTGCTGTGGCTCCAACTGCAGGCGCAAGGGCAGCCAGTCGAACTGCCTGCTGTGGAGACGGCGGCGGGGCCGGTCAGGTGTCTGGCAGTACCACTCTTGTTTGGGGCAGACCTGCAGGGGGTGCTGGTATTTGACAAGTCTGGGGGCTGTCAGCTGCCGACAGAAGAGAGCCAGTCGTTGCTCTCCTGGCTGGCTGATCAGGTCTTGATCGCGTATGGGGCCGACCAGCTGCAGAAGAAAGCCAAAACAGCGGCTGCTTTACAGGAGCGGGAGCGGCTGGCCAGGGAACTGCACGATGCAGCGACGCAGTCAATCTACAGCCTGACGCTCTTTGCGGAGGCGGTGCGACGTCAGGCCGCAGAAGGGCGGATCGAGCAGACGCAGACGTACTTACAACAGCTGAGTGACGCTGCTCGGCAGGCGCTGAGGGAGCTGCGTCTGCTGCTGTACGAGCTCCAGCCGGGCCGGCTGGAGCAGGTAGGGCTGGTGGAGGCGCTGCGGCAGCGACTGGAGGCTGTCGAACTGCACACCGGAATCCAGACACACCTGGTGGTCGATGGGCCACTTCACCTGCCTGCGGTTGTGGAAGACGGTCTCTATCGAATTTGTCAAGAAGCGCTCAACAACACCCTCAAGCATGCCTTGGCGACCGAGGTGACTGTTCAGCTCTTCTGCGAAGAGAGAGCCGTCCATCTGTCGGTCGAGGACAACGGTGTCGGCTTTGACGTGCATGACCTGCGTGTGCTCAACGGGGTGGGCATCAGGACGATACGGGAGCGTGTGCGTCTGATGAACGCTAATTTCTCCATTGTAGCGGCCCCTCAGCAGGGGGCCCATCTTCATGTGTGGCTGGCAGTGCCGACTGCAGCGGCCTACAGGGAGGATGCAGCTGATTTGTCTGTCGAGCGAGGTACAACATGGCCAAAATGAAGTCGATCCGGGTCCTGATTGCAGACGACCATCACATTGTCCGCAGCGGGCTGCACGCTCTTCTGGAGACAGAAGAGGGGATCGAGGTGGTCGGCGAAGCTTCTGACGGGGTGTATGCGGTTGACTTGACCCAGCAGCTTGTCCCTGACGTCCTGTTGTTGGATCTGGTGATGCCGCGCAAGAACGGGATTGAGGTGATCGAGGAGGTCCGGCGTTCGGGGTTCAGCACCAGGATTTTGGTGTTGACCAGTTTTTCAGACGATGACAGGGTCTTTGCGGCGATCAAGGCCGGTGCTTTGGGGTATCTGCTCAAAGATTCGTCGACCCAGGAGTTGATTCAGGCGATCCACGACGTGTACAACGGAGAATCTTCGTTGCATCCGGCCATTGCCCGCAAGCTGATTTTAGAGCTCAACCGTCCAATCCCCTTGCTGCCCAAGACAGAAGATCCGTTGACCGAGCGTGAGCTGGACGTGTTGCTCTGTATTGCGCGTGGGTTCACCAACCAGGAGATTGCCAATACCTTGTTTATCAGCGACCGAACGGTGCGCACGCATGTCAGCAATATTTTCAGCAAGCTGCATCTGGCCAACCGGACACAGGCTGCCCTGTATGCGTTGAGGGAGGGGTTGACTTCGCTGGAAGAAGCGACGAGTGACCTGTTGTAAACCATCCCCCTTTCTGTGCCGACGCAGCCGTCTTCGGCCCACAGGGGTATGGGCTTGTCCTATACTGGTGGTGCAGAGCCAGGGGGCCTGTATCAAGGCGACGCAGGCGAATGGAGCTTGAAGCAGTGCACCAGCGTGAAGGAAGAAAATTGGGGTGGAGCCGAGGCAAACAGCTCTGGCCTCTTTTTTTATGGGAACAATTGTGCTGAGAAGGGAGGAAAGCGGCTTTCTCCACCTGCGAAAGCGGGTGGAGAAAGCCGCCAAAGCGATGAAACCAAATACTGGGGGGCGTCTTGGGCTTTGGGTGTGGCTGCTCCTGGCCGGAGTGGCTGGAGCGGGCTGCACGCCACAGCCCTGGCGGCTGTTGGCCACCCCGACGGCCGAGTCAGCTCGGCCGCCGACGGTTGTCCCGCTGCCTGCTCTTCCGCCGGCCTCCTCGCTTGCCTGGATCGACGCTGCGGGGCTTGATTTTTTTGAGCAGCGGGTGGTGCGCGTCTACGAGACGGTGGCACCTTCTGTTGTCAGCATCACGACGCGTACGCTGCGCCGGGATTTTTTTTTCAACGTGGTGCCCCAGGAGGGGGCAGGTTCCGGCTTTGTGCTCGACCAAGAAGGCCATATTCTGACCAATTACCATGTGATCGAGGGGGTCGAGTCGATCGAAGTCAACTTTGGGGATTCGCTGGCGGCAGCTGCCGAGATCATCGGCATAGATCCGCGCAACGACATTGCGGTCTTGAAGGTGGATCTCGACCCTGGGTTGTTGCAGCCGGTGATCTTCGGTTCGTCGGGCGACCTGCGTGTCGGCCAATGGGCGATCGCGATTGGGAACCCGTTCGGTCAGTTTGAACGAACGCTGACCACGGGGGTCATCAGTGCGCTCAACCGCACGCTGGCTGGCTCGGACAACCGGACAATCAACGGAATCATCCAGACCGATGCTGCCATCAACAGCGGCAACTCTGGGGGGCCGCTGCTCGACAGCAGCGGCCGGGTGATCGGGATCACGACTGCTATCTTCAGCCCGACCGGGACCAACACGGGGGTGGGCTTTGCGGTGCCGGTGGACACGATCAAACGGCTGTTGCCCGACCTGCTGGCCTTGGGCCGCTATCGTCATCCCTGGCTGGGGATCCGCTACGCCTACAACCTCACCCCGGGGCTGGCAGAAGTGTTGAAATTGCCGGTGCGTGAAGGGCTGTTGCTCGTCCAGATCTATGCAGCTTCTCCGCTGGTGCAGCATGGAATTCGTGCGGCGCAGCGCCAGGAGGTGATCGGCAACCAGCGTGTGTACACGGGGGGGGATATTCTCGTCGCGGTCGATGGCGAGCCGGTTGCTTCGGTGGCGGAGCTGGAGACCTATCTGGAAACCAATGCACAGGTAGGGGAGACGGTCACGCTGACGGTGGTGCGGGATGGGCAGCGGTTGGAGGTGCCGTTGGAGGTGGCGGAGGAGCCGCGCTGAGCTCCCCCGCCTGTGTCGGACGCTCTGTCGTCAGAACAGTTCGATCACGGTTGCATAAGGATCCCGTCTGTCTGGGGGAAGATAGAGGCTCAGCCCGTCTGAGGGGAGGGGTTCTCGTTCCAGGAGCGTATTGGACGCCACAAGACGGGCCTGTTGCAGGGGCTCTGGCACGCCAGAAAGCTGGACGCAGTCACTGATATTGTCGAGCACATGGACAAAATGGCGGTCGCCCCTGCGGGTGCAGACGCAGCCGCGAGGAGGGGGGAGTGTGCCGGCGCGGCTGCCGTAGATCCCTGCGCCGTTGCGCGCCAGCCAGCGACCGACCTCGCGCAGTCGCTCCTGGTGCAGTGCCGGAATTTCGCCTTCGGGTGTTGGGCCGACGTTGAGCAGCAGGTTGCCGCCGACGCTGGCTGACTTGGCCAGCAGATGCACCAGCCGCTGCACGGATTTTGTGTTGCGGTCGTGGCGGCTCCAGCCCCAGTGGTCGTTGAGGGTCATGCAGATCTGAATGGGCAACCCGTAGAGCGTCGTTGTGTTGAAACCAGCCGTGTTTTCGCCGGGCAGATCTTGTTCGAAGCCTTGCAGATCTTCGCCGGGCAAAGGTTCGGCGTGGCGGTTGTTCTCGACCACCGCGTGGGGCTGCAACTCGTGGATCTTGTCGTAGAGGGCGGGGTATTCGAAGGAGCCGCCGGCCAGGAAGTAGGCGTTGTCTTCGTTGAGGGCCGCATGGGGCCAATCCCCGTCAAACCAGAGCACGGCCAGTTCCCCGTATTGGGTGCAGAGCTCGTGCACCTGGCCGTGCAGGAACCCCAGATAGTCGGCCCAGGCCAGCCCACTTTCGGCGCGGAAACGGTAGGCTGGGTGGTGCCAGTCGAGCAGGGAGACATAGAACCCCAGCTTGACCCCATGCTGGGAGCAGGCCTTGGCCAGTTCGGCGATTGGGTCACGGCGAAAGGGGCTGTTTGTGACTTTGTAATCGCTGAGTGCCGTGTCGTACATGCTGAAGCCGTCGTGGTGGCGGCTGGTGACAACGATGTACTTTTGCCCGGCATCTGCTGCGGTGCGTACCCAGGCGTCAGCGTCAAACTTCGTCGGGTTGAACTGTAAGGCCAGCTTCTCGTACTCTGGCACAGGAATGCGGTCGGTGTGCATCACCCACTCCTGCTTGCCGAGGATGCTGTAGAGGCCCCAGTGGACAAACATGCCGAAGCGGGCATCCTGAAACCAGGAGAGCCCTTGTGGAGAAACTTGCCGAGTCATGATGGCTCCTTTGCACCGATCCAGGATACCGGTCAAAATTGGGGCAGATAGGGTTGGTTGACCGCAAAGAGTTCGTCGACCATCTGCTGGATTTCGGCCAGCGAGAGAACGGCTGCGCTGAGCGGGTCGTTTGCCACTGCCTGGTAGACCAGCCGGCGGTTGCCGGTCAGTGCGGCCTCGACGGCCATCTCCTCGATCTGGGCGCTGAGGTGGGTCAATATCGCGCACTGCGGCGGCAGAGCGCCGACTGCGACCGCTTCGAGCCCTTTGCGGCTGGCCCAGACCGGGATTTCGACGCAGGCATTTTGGGGCAGGTTGTCGACCAGGTGGTGGTTGGGCATATTGCCGTTGAAGGCAAAGGGTTCACCGCCCTCCAGCGCGTTCATAATGTAGGCTGCGTACTCGTGGCCGCGTTTCAGGTTGAGCGCTTCCGGGTTGTCCAGCCATTTCTGGATTTCGCCCTGCCAGCTCTGCTCGCGTTCTTGGTAATGTTTGAGGATGTAGGCGTGTTCGCCGGGGTTCCAGCCGGTGCCGTGGGTGCAGTAGCGTTCGATCAGGTCGGGGCGTTTGCGGAACCACCAGTTGTACTCCGAGTTGTGTCCGCTCGACTCGGTGACATAGTGGTCGAAGGCCAGGAACATCTCGTTGCGGACCTGTTCTTCGTTGTACACTTCAGGGCGTTCGGTGATCGCCTTGCGGATCAGGGGGGAGGCGTCCTGTCCATTCCACTCGTAGCGGAGGTACCATGCCATGTGGTTGATCCCGGCGCAGGTGTAGCTGATCTCGTTCATCGGCGCGCCGATCCAGCGTGCCAGCATCTCGGCGGTGCCCTGCACGCTGTGGCAGAGTCCGGTGACGGCGATCGAGGTTGTGCGGTCGATGGCACGGCAGAGCATCGCCATCGGATTGGTGTAGTTGAGCAGCAGCGCGCGCGGGCAGAGCCGTTCCATGTCGCGGGCGATGTCGACCATGACCGGGATGGTGCGCAGCGCGCGAAAGATGCCGGAGACGCTGCGGGTGTCGCCCACATTCATGTCGACGCCATAGCGTGCGGGGATCTCGATATCGTGGCGCCAGACTTCGGTGGCGCCGGCCAGGATGGTGACGATCACATAGTCTGCCCCGCGCAACGCTTCGGCCCGGTCGAGGGTAGTGACGACGGTAGCGCGGTAGTGGCCTTCGTCGACGATGCGCTGCACGGCGCGCCGCGACCATTCCAGCCGATCGGCGTGAATATCCATCAGGGTGATCTGGGATCCTTCCAACAGAGGGAAGGTCAAGAGATCGCGCACCAGGGTGCGGGTAAAGCCAAAACTGCCGGCACCGATAAAGGTAATTTTGGGCATAGCGCTTCTCCTCAGCGAGTTAGAATTGGGGCAGCCACTGGGCCTCTGCTTCGAGCAGTTCGGCCACCAAGGCATGGATTTGGGGCAGGGTGCAGACAGCGGAGGTCAGGGGGTCGAGCATCACGGCATGGTAGACTGCGTCGGTATCGCCGCTCAGCGCAGCCTCGACGATCAGGCTCTGCACGTTGATGTTGGTGCGGTTGAGGGCTGCCAGCTGGGAGGGCAGCGCCCCGACATGGGTGGGCTGGATGCCGCTGGCGTCCACCAGACAGGGCACTTCCACGCAGCAGCCCTCGGGCAGGTTGGGGATCAGCCCGGTGTTGGGCACGTTGCCGGCGATCAAGGCAGGCTGGTTGGTTTCCATGGCCTCGATGATGCGCGACCCATACTCATGGCTGCGTTCGCTGGGGAAGGCGCCGGCGACAATCTCGTCGTAGTCGGTTTGGAACTGCTCCAGACGGTGCAGGCAATGGCGCAGATAGCCGCCGGTGCGGGCAAAATCGAACCAGTGGTTGGCGGGGTCGGTGAAACGGGGCACCAGCTCTTCGGCCACCATGGCAGCATTTTTGCGGAAATACGGGGAGTATTCGCTGGCGTGGCCGCTCGATTCGGTCACAAAATAGCCAAAATACTTCATCAGGTCGGTGCGCACCGGCTCTTCAGCGACCACCTCGGGCCGTTCGAGCGCCTCCCAGATCAGCGGATAGAGATCTTCTTTGCCGCGGCGGAACTGCAAGAAGAAGGCCATGTGGTTGATGCCGGCGCAGACAAAGTTGACCTCTGGGTAGGGGACGCCGATCCAGCGGGCCAACATTTCGCTGGTGCCTTGCACACTGTGGCAGAGCCCCACGTGCGGGCGTCCGCTGCCGTCGGCCACAGCCCAGCAGTTGGCCGCCATCGGGTTGACATAGTTGAGCAGCAGCGCGTCGGGGGCCAGCACATCCAGGTCGTCGCACAGGTCGAGCAGCACCGGGATGGTGCGCAGCGCACGAAAGACCCCGCCAGGCCCCAGCGTATCGCCGACACACTGTTCGATGCCATACTTTTGGGGGATCTCGATGTCCAGCCGGTAGGCGTCGAGCCCCCCCTGCTGAAAGGTAGTGATCACATAGTCGGCGCCGGCGACTGCTTCCTGGCGGTCGGTGGTGGCGAGGACCTTGGCTTTGAGCTGGCGTTGGTCGATCATGGACTGGACGATGGCCTGTGCCTGTCGGAGACGGGTCGGGTCGATGTCCATCAGGCGGATCGTACTCTCCTGCAGGGCTGGGGTGAGCAGGATATCGCTGCTAAGGTTGCGGGTGAAGACGAGGCTTCCCGCACCGATCAAGGTAATCTCTGGCATGTCGGTCTCCGTAGTGTATTCAATAAAAGCTCGATAGCTGCCCATGCCGCTGCACGCTGCGCGGGCAGCGGTTGTCTGCTGTCAGAAGGGCAGTCGGTCAAACAGGCGTTCTCCCCACCCGCCGTACACGGGCACCGGGCGTTCCTGGCCGCGCAGCGCGTTGGCCATCCCGGCCAGCCAGGCCACGGCCCAGGCGAGTGCAGCAGCGATGACGGTTGAGAAGCTTGCCATCAGCAGCAGCGGCCCGCCCAGCGGCAGCAAGGTCGGGGCCAGCCAGTCGAGTGCCAGATAGCAGAGGGCGAGCAGGGCAAGGGCTACCAGCGCTGTGAGCGAAATTTTCAGCCATCCCCAGCGGTCCCGGTAGCGGGAGGCATGTTGGCTTCGGCGCAGAACCGGCCCCAAGAGGAGCAAAGCGACCGGGATCAGGTAGAAGAGGGGGAATTCCACCGAAAGAAAGGCGAAACTCCAGCCCACCACGAGCCAGAGCAGCGGCACGGCCAGGGTGGCGCCGGCCAGCGCCAGCGACTGGCAGGCATGATAGACCAGGAAACGATCTTTGCGGCGCAGCAGCAGGATCAGCAGCGGCCCAATCAGCAGCAGCAGGTAGCCGAGCAACGCCAGCAGACGATGGGGTTTGTGCATCTTCAGCCTCCGATCCCGGCCAGGTGCAGCTCTTTGGCCAGATGACAGGCGACGAAATGGCCTGGTTCCACCTCTTGCAGGGGGGGCTCGACCGTCCGACAGCTGCCCGAATTGGCGTAGCGGCAGCGTGGGTGGAAGACACAGCCTGCCGGCGGATTGGCTGGGCTGGGCACATCGCCCTCCAAAATAATTCGTCGGGTCTGGAGATCCGGGTCGGCAGGGGGCACGGCGGAGACCAGCGCCTCGGCGTAGGGGTGCAGCGGGCGACGCAGCAACTCTTCGGCGGGTGCCATCTCCACAATTTTGCCGACGTACATCACGGCAATGCGGTCCGAAATATGTTCGACGACCGAGAGATCGTGGGCGATGAAGAGCAGGGTCAGCCCAAATTCGTCTTTGAGGCTCTGCAGCAGGTTGAGCACCTGGGCTTGGACCGACACATCCAGCGCCGAGACCGGTTCGTCGGCGATGATCAAGCGCGGGCTGAGCGAGAGGGTGCGGGCAATGCCGATGCGCTGGCGCTGGCCTCCTGAGAATTCGTGCGGGTACCGCTCCATATAGGCAGGGTCGAGGCCGACCTCTGTCATCAGCTGGGCGACCCGCTCTTCCAGAACTCGGCCTCGGGCCACCCGGTGGATCTGCAGCGGTTCGCCGATCAGCTCTTTGACGGTGCGGCGGGGGTTGAGCGAGCTGAAGGGGTCTTGGAAGATCATGCGCATCTCTCGCCGCAGCGGTTTGAGCTCGCCGGGGGGGAGCTGGGCGACGTTGACCCGCTCGCCGCTCCGGGTCCGGTACCAGATCTCGCCGGCGGTGGGGTCATACAGGCGCAGCACGGTCCGGCCAACCGTCGTCTTGCCGCAGCCGCTCTCGCCGACCAGCCCCAGCACTTCGTTTTGTTTGACCGCAAAGCTGACCCCATCTACGGCCTTGATCTGCCCGACCACCCGCTGCAGAAAGCCGGAGCGGATCGGGAAATATTGTCTGAGGTTGCTGACTTCCAGAATGTACTCGTCGCTCATTGCGCCTGTCTCGTCTGGCTGGCGTGCAGCCGAAGTGTGCATCGGTTCAGGAGTTGTCTCAGTCGTTGGCGTAAGGGTCTGCCGCGTCGCGCAGCCCGTCGCCCAGGAAATTGAAGCCCAACACCGCCGTCACGATAAAAAGGACCGAAGCGGCGATCCATGGGTTGAACCCTAGGGTTTGGATTGTCTGGGCCTCCCGCATCATGGTGCCCCAGCTGACCAA
This sequence comes from Chloroflexota bacterium, assembly GCA_018969295.1. Lineage (GTDB taxonomy): Bacteria > Chloroflexota > Anaerolineae > Caldilineales > Caldilineaceae > Caldilinea. Next base: position 217,031 of record JAGWYN010000002.1, read on the forward strand.
CGGTTCCTGGATGCCGATCCCCAAAAAACTCAAAAAGCTTTCGGCCAGGATGATGGTGGGGATGGTCAGGGTCAGCACCACGATAATGTGGCTGAAGGTGTTGGGCAGCAGGTGTTGAAACATGATGCGGCTGTCCGAGGCCCCCATCTCGCGGGCGGCCAGCACAAAATCTGTCTCGCGCAGCGCCAGCACCTTGCCGCGCACCTCGCGTGCCAGCAGCGTCCAGCTCAGCAGGGCAAAGATAAAGGACATGGTGACGAAGACTGCAAATTGATCCCAGGTGATCGGGATGACTGCGGCCAGTGCCATCCAGAGGGGCAGCTGGGGGAAAGATTGGACAAACTCGACAAAACGTTGGGTCCAGTTGTCGATAGCGCCGCCGTAGTAGCCGGAGAAGACGCCGACCACAGCGCCGACGAAGACCGAGATCAGGGTTCCAAAGAGGGCCATCGTCAGCGAAATGCGACCGGCCACGCTGGCGCGGCCAAAGACGTCGCGGCCAAAACGGTCGGTGCCGAGCAGAAAAACTTTGGCATCTCCTGCTGCGCCGTAGAGGTGAAGGTCGGTGGAAAAAAGTCCCAGGAGTTTGTATTCCCAGCTGCGCACGAAAAAATTGACCGGGTAGCGCACGGTGGTGTCTTCGACCCAGCTGGAGCTCATGTCGGCGTTGAGCTTCTGTTGGCTTTTGTAGACAAAAGGCTGGAAATGGAAGCGGCCGGCAGCGTCGATGAAGTGGACACGGGTGGGCGGGCGAAAGGAATCGCGCATGTTGAGTTCAATGGGGTCATAGGGAGAAAAAAAATCAGCGAAAATCGCCAGCATGAACAGCCCCACCACCACCAGGCCGCCGGCGATCGCTACTTTGTTGCGGCGAAATTTGCGCCAGACCAGCGCTCCGTAGCTTTCATGGCTGCGAGGCCGGCCGCGCAGGACGGTTTGCAGCGTCGGGAGAACCGGCTCCTCTCCCGGCTGGGCTCTGTTGTCTGTGTGGCTGTGTTCGCTCTTCATAACTCTCTCTTGCCTGCTTCAGCCCAGGCGAATGCGCGGGTCGACCAGCGCCAGGACGATGTCAGCGATCAGGTTGCCAGCCACCAGCAGGATGGCATAGATCATCAAAAAACCGCCCGAGACATAGATGTCCTGGATGGCCAGGGAGCTGTAAAACATGGGGGCCAGGGTCGGGATGTTGAGCACGATGGCCGCCTCCAACTCCCCCTGGATCATATAGGGGAGCACCGTTCCCTGGTACATAATGATCGGGTGGAGTGCGTTGGGCACGGCGTGTTTGTAGACCACGGCGTCTTCCCGCATCCCTTTGGAACGAGCGGTGGTCACATACTGGGCGTTGAGGTTGTCGAGCAGGTTGCCGCGCATCACACGCATGTTGCGGGCGACGCCGCCGAGGCCGGCAATCAGAACGACCGGCCAGACATAGCGTAGCACGTCGACAAATTTTTCCCAGGACATCGGGGCAAACGCGTACTGGGGAGAGGTGTAGCGCCCGATATAGGGGTAGTTCCACTCGATCACCATCAGATAGACCAGCACCAGGGCCATAAAAAAGCGCGGAACCGAGGTTCCGATAAAAGCCAGCACCGCAGCCAGGTTGTCGCCCAAGCTGTATTTGTGGGTCGCAGCGTAGATGCCGATCAACAGCCCAAAAACGGTGGAGATAAAATGGGCCGAAAGGGCCAGCAGCAGCGTGCGCGGCAGGCGTTCCCAGATGAGTTCGCCCACATCTTTTTTGTAGGCAAACGAGTAGCCAAATTTTCCCTCGGTGACGATCCCTTTGATCCAGATCGTGTACTGTTCCCAGATGGGTTTGTCAAGCCCGTAGAGGGCCCGGTACTGGTCGGCGGCCGCTTCGGCTTCCTGGCGCGACATATTGCCCTGGTTCATGAGCGCGCGCTCGTAGGCGGTCGCAAAGTCGCCGGGGGGCAGCTGGATGATGATGAACGAAACCACGCTGATGCCGATCAGCAGTGGAATGCTGGCCAGCAGGCGGCGTACAATATAACTGATCATGCACAAGCCCCCAGGTTGGTGAGGAAGGAGAAGCGCACAAGCCAGCGACAGCCTTTGCGCTTTTCCTTCCTCGAACGTTCCTACTTTCCGCTCAACCGTTTGTGCGGTTACTGGCCAGGGCCGACGACACAGACGGCTCCGTCAGTCTGGTAGTTGCAGTCCGCGTGGTACGGGACGGTCTGCGGATAGATCTCGACCTGTCCCTGGTCGGTGCGATTGGCTTCTTCGAACCAGATCTGCTCCATCAGGTAGTTGTTGGCGTCCCACTGGTAGAGGAAAGCAGGTGTGCCGACCGGGATGTTCTTGAAGTTCTTGTTCATCATCAGCCCATAGCGGCCGACGATCAGGCCCAGCGTGTAGACGTTCTCGGTGTAGAGCTGGTTGAGCTCGGACATGAGCGCGTACTCGCTTTCGAAGTCAGCAGCCAGACAGAACTCGTTAGCGATCTCGATGGCGCGTTGCTCGAAGGCGGCGTACTCGTCGGCAGCGACCTCGCCTTCGGCCAGGCGGTGCCAGCCAAAGTCGGTGCGCACCGGGGCGATGTCGCGGCAGCGCACGTTGGGGGTGGCCCAGGCCTGGCCCGGGCGGCCAATGCGCATTTCCCACGTGCCGGCACGGTCGTTGGCGTCCATTGCGGTGCCAGCCAGCGAGCGGAAGTTGACTTTGACACCCACGTTCTGCAAGAAGGCGACGATGGCCTGGCCGAGGCTGCCATCGGTGGCATCTTCGCCGGTCTCCAGACCGATCACGACATCCTCGCCGGCCAGCGGGCCGTCGGTGAACTCACGCGTGCCGTCGCCGTTGGTGTCCTGCAGCCCCAGCCCGTCGAGCAGCAACGCCGCGCTTTCAGGCGAGTACGGGTAGTACACGACCGAGGAGCGGTCAAAGTAGGCTGAGCCTGGGAAGAGCGCACCGGCCCACGGGCGGAAGAAGGGCCCATTGGTCAACGAACCAGAGAGTCCTTCGCGGTCGATGGCGTAGGCCAGCGCCTTGCGGAAGTCGGGGGTACGCAGCAGGTCGCGCACGACCCGGTCGCGGTCGTTCTGCACACCCAGGTCCTTGGACTGGTTGAACTGCACATCGAAGCCCAGCGTCTCGGGGCCCCATTCAACCCGGAAGGTGGCGTTCGGGTCCTGAGACTGGCGGACCGTCTCGTCAAAGGTCTCGATGTTCTCGACGTTGGAATGGTCGCCGGTGCCTGCCATCGTATTCAACGTGCGGGTCGCGCCGGTCTTGGAATAGGTGAACTGCACCTCGTCCAGGTAGGGCAGCTGGCAGCCGTTGGAATCGACTTTGTAGTAGTAGGGGTTGCGGCGCATGACCAGGAACTCGTCGGTGCGGTATTCGACCGGCACCCAGGGCCCCAAAGTGACGACAGGCAGGCTGTTGGGCGGCAGCGCATCGCGGTAGCTCTGGTAGTCCTTGCCCCCATATTTGGGATGCATGGGCTTCAGAATGTGTGCCGGGCCAGGCGAGAAGATCAGGTTGGTCAGGTTGTAGAGAAACTTGGTCGGGTAGGCGACCGGGAAGGTGAACTTGATCGTGTAGTCGTCGATCGCCTCCAGGGTCACCGGCTGGCCGTCGATCTGCCAGAAACTGGCATTGGTCCAGGTGCTGACATTCGGGTCCATGATGTTGTCTTCCCACAGGAACATGATGTCCTCTGTGGTAAACTCATCGCCGTCAGACCATTTGACCCCTTCGAGGAAATTCATCACCAGGCCCATGCCATCGTCGGTCCATTCGTAGCCTTTGGCCAGGAAGGGGATCGGCGTCACGCCTTCAGTCATGAACATGGCACCGGTGTTGAGCGGCTCTTCCTGCACGATCGCCTCGATGCCAAACCAGCCCTGGACAGCGCCGGCATTGTAGTTCCAGCCTTCCAGCGGCACAGCCCACACATCCCGCCAGATCCCGCCGTACTGGCCGACGCCGTCGGAGTAGAAACCCTCTTTGTAGACAATAGGCTCTTTGGGCAGGCGCTCTGCGACCGGCGGCAGTTTGCCTTCGGCCACCAGCTGCGTGACCCATTCGGGTTCGCAGTATTCGTCGAAGGCCTTGACCTCGACGATGTCGCTGACCGGGAAGACCTTGGGCGCACGCATGCCTTCCATCAAGACTGCTTCCGGGTATTCGACCGGTGCTGCCAGCTCGCCGGCGGCAGGTGCCTCGGCAGCAGGTGCTTCAGCAGGTGCCTCGGCGGCCGGCGCTTCCTCGGCCGGCGCTTCCTCGGCGGCAGGTGCCTCGGCAGCGGGCGCCTCGACCGCTTCTGGCTCTGACGCGCAGGCTGTCGCCAGCATCAAGGCCCCGATCAGGGCCAGGACCCACACGAATTTTTGTAACTTCATCGTGAAAACTCCTTCTATCCTTTTTGAATCCACACAGCAGGCACAGATTGAATTCACACCCATTTGTTCTGTTCGAGCGCTTGGGGCAGGCGCCGGCTTGCCCTCCTTTCATGTTTCCTGGCAAAAATCAAAACAGCACCGGAGGTGTGCTGAGCAGACACCGAATCAATAGAGCCAGCAAGCCGCCTGGTGGCCGGGGGCCAGCTCGCGTTGGACCGGAGCCTCTTCCCAGCAGATCTTTTTGGCATGTGGGCAGCGTTCGGCAAAGGCACACCCTTGGATTTTTGTGCTGGCGCTGGGGACCATCCCTTGGATAGGAACCAGCGTGCTGGTTTTGCGTCCCAGCACAGGGACCGATTTGAGCAGCCCTTCGGTGTAGGGGTGGAGCGGGCGGTGAAAAATATCGCGCACGGTTCCATATTCGACCACCTGCCCGAGATACATGACGGCGACATGGTCTGCCATCTGCGAGACCACCCCCAGGTTGTGGGTGATCAACAGGATAGAGGAGTGGAAGTCGTTTTGGAGCTGGCGCATCAGCTCCAAGATTTGGGCCTGGACCGTGACGTCGAGCGCCGTGGTCGGTTCGTCGGCGATCAGGATAGCCGGGTTGCAGGAAAGGGCCATGGCAATCATCACCCGTTGGCGCATCCCGCCAGAGAGCTGATGGGGGTACTGGTGCAGCCGGCGTCTGGGTTCGCTGATCTGAACCTTCTCGAGCATGGCCAGCGCCTGCTGGGCTGCCTGCGCGTCGCTGACCGGCTGATGGAGCTGGATGGCTTCCTGGATCTGGCGGCCGATGCTGAAGAGCGGGTTGAGCGAGGTCATCGGTTCTTGAAAGATCACGGCGATCTCTCCACCGCGGATCTGGCGCATCTCGCTGCCGGCAGGGTCCAGATCGACAAGGTTGACCGGGGGAGCCCCTGGGGTACGGTAAAAGAGGATCTCACCGTCGACGATGCGGCCGGGCGGGGATTTGATCAGCTGCATCACTGACATGGCTGTGATGCTCTTGCCACAGCCGCTCTCGCCGACTACCCCCAGCACCGACTGCCGGTCCAGCCGCAGGTTGACCCCACGTACAGCCCGCACGGTGCCCGTCTCCTGAAAAAAATAGGTGTGCAGGTTTTTGATCTCCAGGATCGGCAGACGAGTGGCGCCTGGCGGATCCTGGAAGGGTGCGACGCTCTGCTGCATGCTCTGTCCCAGTATGAATCCAAAGTGTAAGGAAGATATCGTACAGTATAACCAGGAACTTCGTTGCTGTCTTGGAGAAATCCGGCAAAAAATTGAACGATTGAGAACTATTTTGCACTTTTACGGTACTGTTGGGGGGATTTGCCGCTCTCGCGGTGAAAGACACGGATGAAATAGGCTGGGTCGCTGAACCCGACCTGGGCGCCGATCTCGGTGACAGACTGGTTGCTCTGCTGCAGCAATTTTTGGGCTTGGACGATTCGGTAGCGGTGGAGGTACTGCCAGGGGGTCATGCCGGTCTCTTTGCGAAAGATGCGCGAGACATAGTCGTCGCTTATCTGTAGGGCGCTGGCGATCTCTTGCCGGCTCAGCGCAGAGGCATGGTGTTCGGCGATGTAGGCAGCGATGCGCCGGACTCGTTCAGAGGGATGTTGTTGGACAAGCTGGAGCCAGCGCTCCTGGGTTTCTGGGCCAGGCGTGCTGGCGACCGCTGCTTCTGCCGGCGCAGGCAGGTGGCTGGCCTGCGCCAGGGGGAGCTGGAGATGGCAGGTGGTTCCGTGGCCGGGTTGGCTTTCCAGGTGCAGGGTACCGCCGTGCAGCTGGAGGAGATGTCTGGCCACGCGCAGCCCCAACCCGACACCGAAAGGGGCCTCTTCGGGTTCGGGCGCATCCTCCAGGGCAGCGGCAAGCTGCTGCTGGCGGGCCGCGGAGATCCCGTGGCCGGTGTCTTCGATCCAGATGTGCAGCACTTCTCCTTGGGCTGCGGCGCGCAGGGTGATGCGTCCGGCCGCCGTATGGTGCTGGGCATTGGTGAGCAGGTTGAGCAGCACCTGGCGCAGCCGCACCGGGTCGGCGTAGAGCAGCGGCAGGGTCTCCGGCAGTTCCAGCCGCCACTCTACAGGGCCGCCGGCGGCGTTTCTCGCCATCTGTTCGAAGATCATGGTCAGCAGGGGGGAGAGTTCGACCGGCTCCAGCACGATCTCGAGCGCGCCGATCTCGGCTTGGGAGAGGGCCAGCAGATCATCGACCAGCCGGACCAGATGGGTGCCGCTCTGGTGGATATGACGGAGATCGGCGGTCAGTGCAGCGGGCAGCTGCAGGGAGGGCTGTGCCAGAGCAGCCTGGCTGTAGTCGAGGATGATTTTGAGGGGGGCGCGCAGGTCGTGACTGATGTTGGCGAGCAGGCGGGTTTTGAGCCGGTTGGCCTGTTCGGCCTCGGCGCGCGCCTGCAGCGCCTCGGCAAACAACTGCGCGTTGTGCAGCGCAATCCCCAACTCGTCGGCCAGCGCCTGGAGGGCATCCAGATCTGCCTGGGCGTGGCGCTGCAGCGCAGAGGTATGCACATCCAGCACCCCCAGGGTGCGGCTGCCCAGCCGGATCGGTGCTGCCACCCGTGTCCGGCTAGGCAGCCCAGCCGCACCTGCTGTTTGGGGCAGTCGTTGTACATCGGGGATATAGACTGGCCGGCCGCTCAGCAGCGCACGTCCCAAGGGGCCGGCTTCTTCCAGCGGGTAGAAGGCTGGAAGTTCGGGAGGCCCCAGGTGGCGGTTCAGGGTCTGGGACTGTTCGTTCCAGAGGTAGACGCTGACCTGGCTGTAGCCGTAGTTGGTGCGGATCAGCTCTGAGATCTCGCGCAGCAGCGTCGCGCCGTCCAGGATTGATCCGATGCGGCGGTTGATCTCCAGGCTGGTCTGCAGCAGCATGAGCCGCCGTTCTTCCTGGCGGCGGTTGACCCCGACCAGCCGGCTGGGCACGTCCGAAATGGCCACGAGCCGGTTGAGGGCCATTTCGGCGACGTTGTCGGCGGTCACGAGCTGCAGCGCATAGTCGTACTGGGCGGGCAGGGCAGCGCCCAGAGCGGCCTGGCAGGCCAGGCGGAGCGCTTCGGTTGCCAGGTGGGCGGCGGAAGTGGCGACCGTGGCCGCCATTTCCCCGCGGGCAATGGCGGCGATCGCCAAAGGGTCGCCGTTGATGCCGACGACGACGGCATCGGGGGCCAACAGCCCCTGTTGGGCGCAGAGTTCGCGGCTGACCAGGGCCAGCGTGTCAGAAAGTCCAAAGATGCCCCGAAATGGGGGGGAATGTGGGGCCAGCGAGGCCAGCGCCGGACGCGCCGCTTCCAGCGCGCCGGCGCGATCCCAGGGCAACGGCAGGTGCACCATTTCGACCGCCGGGCAGGCAGAAAAGACGTCGCAGGCGGCCTGCAGACGGCTGCTGCGGCCTTCCAGGGTCGTGCGCCCGCCGGCCACCAAGACCCGCCCGCGCCCTGCCAGCTGTTCTGCCAGGAATTCACAGGCAAGGCGCGCCGAGCGATAGAGGCTGTGCGGTTTGACGAAGCGAGGATGCTCGACTGCCCGTTCGTGCAGCGCAACGATGGTCAGCCCACTGTCCAGCAGCTGGTAGAGCAGCGGCATGGCGAAGGGGACCGCGATCAGCGCCCCAAGCCCCAGGGCCAGAATCTCCTCGACCTTTGCTGCATCGTCGTGGACAGCAGCGATAAATTCGATCTCTACCAGTTCAATTGCGGCCGAAAAGGGGTGCAGTGCCAGCTCGCCGGTCTGGCTGGCAAGCTGCCAGAGGGTTTCGCGCACCTCCACCCAGTATGGATCGGCAGAGTCAGCCAGCAGACCGATGCGAACCCGCTCCTCTCCAGACTGTCGGATCGAAACCATTGTGGACCACCTCCTTGAACCCACAGTACTGTAGCACGTTTCTGGCGACGGCTGCAATCGGAGCAAGGGGGGCAGCTGTCTTGACCGGTGTGCGATCCGGTGTTAGGATAGTTTTGGTGGTGTACAGTCTCTGTACAGTGTAATTTTGTTCTGCGCAAGACGTTCCGTGGTGCAGACAGAACGCTGGGTGGGGGCGGACCGACAAATGTACTGACAAATGTACTGACAAATGTACTGACAAATGTACTGACAAATGTACTGACAAATGTACTGACAAATGTACTGACAAATGTACTGACAGATGATCGACAACGGTGCAGGCGGACAGGCAACTGAAAGATCGTCGTCTTTGTGGAAGCGCCTTCAGCTGGCCTTAGGACAATGGTTGGCGAGCTCGGCGGCAGGTCGGCTTTTGTGCGCGTTGCATCTTGAGCTGACCATCGCCCTGGTCTTGCCGACGGTGATGGCGGCTGCGCTGGGGAGCTGGCAGGTTGGCCAGCTCGACTGGCTTCCGCTGGGGTTTGCAGTGGCGACGACCCTGTTTTCAGCCTTGGCTTTCCAACTGCTGACTGCCTATCAGGATTTTCAGCAGAGTCTGTCAGCCGACGCAAGGCCAGCAACTGACACGCCGGGCAGCATGTTTGACCTGCAAAAAAGTGGTGTGGTGCCGCCGGTTTGGCTGCTCAACACGGGGGCACTTTTCTACACTTTGAGTGTGCTCTGTGGGCTCTGGCTGGCCCTGTTTGCGGGCTGGCCCATTCTATTTTTTGGCACGTTGGCGCTCCTCTTCCAGTTCAGTGCAGTGATCTCGCCCGCACGGCTGGCCTACCGCGGCTCTGGATTGGGCGAAGCTTGTACGTTTCTTGCTTTCGGTCTGCTGCCGCTGGTCAGCACTTTTTTTGCCCAGACCCAGGTGCTCAGCTGGCTGCCGGTGCTCGGCGGCCTGCCGATCAGCCTGCTGCTGTTGTTGGTCGTGCTCAGCCAGCAGCTCAGCACGCTGCGGCGTGACTGGCTGATCGGCAAACGGACGTTGGCGGTGCTTCTGGGGGCCCCCCGTTCTATTGATTTCAACGTGCTGGTCACCATGTTGGCCTACGCCAGTGTGTTGGCTGTCACGACCCTGGCCCGGCTGCCTCTCTGGTATTTGGGGGGATTGGCGACGTTGCCGTTGGCGATGGGTGTCTTCTCCGAGATTGACCGGAACCTGAGCTCGCCGTGGGATGCCGAACAGCTCAGCTCGGCTGCCTTCAAGGCGCTCTTCTGGACCACGCTGCTCTCTTTGGCGGCGCTTGCGATCAGCCGTCCGGGCTGAACCTAACTTCTGCAGCATGCTGCGCCAGCCGCCGTTTGCGCCTCGGGTGCTGGACCGCAGAGCGTTTTATCTCCTCGCTCTGGAATGCCGTGCCTATGCCGCTGAACTGGCCCACCAGGACCCGCACCGGGTCAATCTGGCGCAGTGCTACCGTTTCAATAGCTGGCTTGTCCAGCTCAGAGGCTACGACCGGCTCTGGCCTGCCCTGGCCAACCTGCGACCAGCCCGCCCTGTGGCCCGCTGGCAGCTCGTGACCCTGCTGGCGGTCGGCTGGCTGCTGTTAGCAGGGCAGTTCTACACGCAGGGGGGAAGCTGGCTCTTTGCGAGTGCTGTGCTGGCCATCGCTGCTCTCTTCTGGATTCCCGAAGATCTCTACGGGACGACAGTCGAGCTGTTGGAAGGCAAGCTTCTGTACGTGGTCGACAGCTTGCTGGCGCTGCTCGACAGCGGGCAGATGGAGTTCACCGAGGCGGCGTTTTTTCAGGCTCGACAAAATTTGCTCGACGCGCACGCCGAACTGCGCCAGCAGATCGACCTGGCCCACCGCCCTTTCCCTCCTTCATAGCCTGGCAAAGATCTCGCGATAGGCGTTCGACTGTGCGAGCAACTCGGTATGTGTGCCCTGGGCAACGACCCGTCCCTTGCGCAGTACGACGATCTGGTCTGCCCAGCGGATTTGGGAGAGGCGGTGGGTGATCAGGAGGGTCGTGCGCCCCTGGCTGGCCTGTTCGATGGCCTGCTGGATCTGGTCCTCGGTGGCACTGTCGATGGCGCTGGTCGAATCGTCCAAGATCAGGATGGCCGGGTTGGTCAGGAAGGCCCGAGCCAGGGCAATGCGCTGGCGCTGTCCTCCAGAAAGGGTCATGCCCCGCTCCCCCACCAGGGTCCCATAGCCTTCTGGAAAGCTTACGATGAAGTCATGGGCCTGGGCAGCCTGGGCCGCAGCCTCGATCTCCGCCTGGCTGGCCTCGGGTTTGCCGAAGGCGATGTTCTCGGCGATCGTGCGGCTGAACAGAAAAATATCCTGTTCGATGATAGAGATCTGGCGTCGCAGCGCTTCCAGCTTCCAGTCTCGCACATCGACGCCGTCTATCAAGATGCGTCCGCGTTCGACGTCGTAGATGCGGTTGATCAGCTTGGCAACCGTGCTTTTGCCGGAGCCGGTCTGTCCGACCAGCGCCAATGTTTTGCCGGCTTCTAGATGGAAGGAGACGTCTTCCAGGGCGTTGGGGGTGTGGGTGGCTGGATCGCCGCTGTAGTTGAAGGTCACCTCCTCAAAGGTGATTGTCCCGCGCAGGGGGCCTGGGTAGCCCGCCGGGTTCTGGTCGACGTGGGTCCGAGCGCGCACCAGTTCGAGGATGCGACGGGCGCTTGACAGCCCCGAGGCAACCTGTGAATAGGCAAAGAGCGAGGTGAAGACTGGAAAATCAAAGAGCGAGATCAGCCCGATGTAGGCTGCTACCGCGCCGACGGTGATCGTTCCTTGTTGGTAGAGGTAGATCGCCTGGCCGTAGGCGGTGCCGGTTGCCAATGCCAGCAGCAGCAGCGGCAGATAGCGGGCTTCGACGCGCGCCTGCACCACCAGTGCATCGCGGACGCGAGCGGCATTTTGTTTGAACTGTGCGACTTCGTGCTCCTCTTGAGCGCCTCCTTTGACCGTTTCAATCCCCTCGATCGCCTCGGTAAGCCGGGCGTTCATCGCGCCGAACGACTGCCGGACAGCAGCTGTGACCGGCTGCAGGGTGTGCAGGTAGTGCCACATGGCCAACAGATAGCCGATCGCGAAGAGCACCGGTACGATGACCAGGGTCGGATGGTAGCGAGGTGCAACCAGGATCGGCATGGCCAGAAAGATGGCCGACCCAATCACCAGGTTCAAGCCGGGGGCGAGCATCAGCGCCAGCTCGCGCACGTCGTTGGTCGAACGGGCCATGACGTCGCCGGTGGGGTTCATGTCGTGGAAGCCCATGCTTTTGCCCAGCAGCTCGCCGTAGAGCTCGCGGCGCGTATCCCGTTCCAGCCGTTGTCCGAGGACTTCGCTGCCAAAGTTGCGTGTCAGCTGCAGCCCGGAGCGGGCTGACTGGCTCACCAGCAGCAGGAGGCAGGCGACCGCCAGCTGCTTGAGGTCGGGGTTGCCCCCGCTCAGGGCATCGAAAGCAACCCCGGTGAAGATGGGCAGCGCAGCTGCCAGGGCTGCGTTGCCGATCGCCCCTGCCACGATCAGCGCGATGAGCGGCCAGTTGCGCGCCACGTGGGTGGCAATCCAGCGGGCTGGCCCGCGGCGATCAGATCGCCACGGCTGTACGACGGTAAATTCGTTGCCTGTCATGGCCGCATTCCCCCTTCCAGGGTGAGTTCGAGCGGCGGCGCCAGCAGGACAGCCTCCGCTCCTGTGTACATACCCACCAGCATCTGCGCCGGTTCAACGTTGTCGGGCAGCGAAAGGAGATGGCGGTCGACCAGTGTCTCGCCCGGTTTCCAGAGCGACGTGGGATAATAGACGCCCCCTGCTGCATGGTCTGACTGCCCTCTTTTGGCACCGCTTGTGTCGAAGAGCTGCACGGTGGTGGTGTAGTTTTGGGCGAGCGTTTCCAGAACGCTCCAGTAGAGAGCGACTTCGACTGCCTGACCCTGGTTTGTCCAAGTGTAGCCTTGCAGCAGCAGCGGTCCGTAGGGGCGGTTCAGCGTCTGTGCAGGCGGGGCCTGTGCGGCCGGGCCGGTCACTTCGACCAGCGGGGGCGTGCGGGGGGAGAGGGTGAAGCGGGCTTCAAGCCCTGCCATCGGTTTGATCAAGTAGACTGGCTGGCTGCTCCCTTCTTCCAGCGCCTGCTGCAGCGTGACGCCGATGTCGCTCAAACGGGGGTGGATCAGCGGAAAAAGGCCGGTGAGATCGCGTCGGCGTCCTTCGACCTGCTGCAGATAGAAGAGTGGGACGAGTTCGTTGCGGTCGTTGCTGACCAGAATGGCGTCCTCGGGGGGCTGGGCGGCCAGGATGGCCTCCCACTGCTGGCGGGTGGCGGCGCTGTCGCGTTGGAGCTGGTCGAGCAGCGGTGTGTAGGTCAGCCATAGCTGGGCGGGCAGCGCCAGCAGGATGAACAACAGGCCGGGTGCCCATGCCGGACGCTGCTCCGTGCGGTCGGCAGGTTGAAAGCCATTGCCGATGCCGGCCCCGGCAAAGGCGATCCAGAGGGCGACAATCAGATAGAGAGGGATGTAGTAGACGAAGATGTCTCCGATGGCGTAGAAGAGGTTGAACAGCTGTTGGAGCAGGAAGTAGCTGCCGGTCAACGCCAACAAGGGCCAGGCGCGCAGCCGGATCAGCGTGTACAGGCCAGCTGCGGCGAGCACGAGCCCGGGCCACTCGAAGTGGCGCAGCCAGAGCAGGGCGGCTGTCGGCAGGAGGGCCAGTGCGGTGTGGACGTCGTGAAAACCGGCCGAAATCGACTGCCCGCTGACAAATGCCCAGAAGGCAGCTGGCGTAGTGGGGGCGAGATCCAGCACGCTGTCGCCCAGCCGCTGGTGGTACCAGGGGGAAGCATCTGGCCCGCTGCGCAGCGGGATGTAGAGGTAGAGCAGCAGCGGAGCCAGCCCGGCGGGGAGCCCCCAAAGCCAGCCGCGACGCCACCAGCCCGGGTGGGCAGCAGCCAGGTAGAGCAGCAGCGCAGGCAGCAGCAGCAGGGTGGTGGCATGGTGAGCCAGCCCCAGCCCCAGCCCGCAGGCCAGCCAGGCGAAACGTCGGGCCCAGCCAGCCCCGCTGGCGGAGCCCGGAAGCTGCTGTAGCGTCCAGAGCAGGCCAACCACCAGCAGGGCGTGCAGGGTGTAGACCTCGGCCTGCAGCGCCTGGCTGCGCAGGGTCGGGTTGGCCACAAACCAGGCTACGCCCAGCCCTGCCGCCAGTCGGCGCACCGCCGGTGTGCCGGGCAGCCAGCCGACCAACAGCACAAAGAACAGACCAGCCGTCCCCCCGGCCAGCAGCGCACTCAACAGGTTGAGCGCCGCCGCCGGGCTCCCTCCCACCCCTGCCCACAGATGCTGCCAGAGCCCGCCCAGCAACAGATAGAGCGGATAGCCGGTGGCGTGGGCCAGACCAAATTTCCAGGCGGCCACTTGAAACTCGCCAGCATCTCCTGGCAGCAGGTCGAGCGGCACCCCGCGCACCAGCAGCCCGCCGACGACGGCGCCTACGAGCAGAGCCAACTTTCTGTCCAGCGGTGTTATGGGGTAGGATTTGACCATGGCTGCTGTTTGACCGACAAGGATTGAAGTTTGAAAGACGACGAAAAGCAATTCAACAGGGAGATCCCCTGGGATGGGCAAGTCTTGACGGTTGTGCCCACCTACAACGAAAGCGAAAACCTGGAACGGCTGGTCACCCGGCTGCGTCAACTGCCCGGCGACATCCATGTCCTGATCGTCGACGATGGCTCCCCAGACGGCACAGGTGCCATCGCCGATCTGCTGGCTGCCGCCGACCCCGGCGTGCATGTCCTGCACCGCAGCGGCAAACTGGGGCTGGGGACAGCGTACAAGACCGCTTTCGCCTACGGCAGCCAGCAGGGCTATCCATACATCTGCACCATGGACGCCGATTTCAGCCACAGCCCGGAGAGTCTGCCAGATCTGCTGGCCAGCGCAGCAGCAGGCTGCGACCTGGTGATCGGCAGCCGCTATGTGCCCGGCGGGGCTGTCGTCGGGTCTCCCCCCCTGCGCCAATTCATCAGCTACACTGCCAATGCCCTGGCCCACAGCGTGCTAGGGCTTTCGGCGCGCGACTGCACGGCGGGCTTTCGCTGCTACCGCCTGCAGGTGCTCAGAACAGTCGACCTGGAGGCCATCTTCAGCAGCGGTTACAGCTTTCTGATCGAGATGGCCTTCTGGGTCGAGCGGGCGGGCTTTCGCATCGGCGAGATCCCGATCACCTTTGTCAACCGCACCGAAGGTGCCAGCAAGATCAACAAGCGCGAAATCTACAAAGCGATGTACACGATCCTCCGGCTGCGCACCCACTCCTTGCCTTGGGAGCGGATTCTTTCTTTTTGGAAAAGGCACCGTCGGCGCAGCTGATCATGGGCCTGTGACCGTGACCCTGGCGACCGCCGCGGCCAGGGTGCGCCGGTCGCGGTTCAGGCTGACGCGTAAAAAAGCGTCCTCGTCATCGATCACTTGAACGGCTGTACCTGGCGCGGCACCCGCCACGCCGGCGACGGCAAAGTACTGCCCCCGCACCTGGCTCAGGGGCAGATCGGCGCCGATGCGCTGCATGGCCTGGAGTGCGGCTTCGCTCAGGAAGGCGGTGGCATCGCCGGAGGTCACCGCCAGCACCACGGACCCGGCTTCGATCTGGTGGAGATAGGCGACCAGCTGGTCGCTTTCGGTCGCCGAGGCAGCGGTGTCGAAGCCTGCTTTGTCGAGCAGACGCCCACTGCGGGGGTCGAGCACGGTCAGGTTGACCCCACGCCGACCCGCCGAGCCGTCGCTCTGTTCTCCCTGCTCGTCGAACAGGGCGATGAACCCACCGTCGGCAAAGGCCTTGAGATCGACGTCGACCGGCAGCGAGATCCCTGTGTTTCCGATCGTGCGGTCGCCGGCCAACACGGTGCGTGGGGCGGCTGTGTAGGCCCACCCCAGTTCCAGCCGGTTCAGCCCGTCGACCAGCAGCCTCCCTGGCAGCTCCCAGACCACTTCCTGCCAGCCCTCTGCCAGCGGCTGGGAGGCCAGCGGCTGGCCGTTGACGGTCAGCTGAGCCTGTTGGGCGGGGCTGCCAGGGTAGGTGAAGGGGTGGGCGCGCACCCGCACCGTGTAGGTGGCCGCTGCGTCAACCTGGCGTAGCGGCACAAAGAGTCGGCTGTGTGGCTCGGTCGCCCAGCTGGCTGGCTCGCCATAGGGGCTGTCGACCTCGGCCTCGTCCCACCCTTCTCCCCGATAAGGAAAGGATCCAGCTGTACCCAGAGCCAGTTCAAAATGGTCGCCGCCGGTAGGCTGGACCACACGCCACGCCTCGACGCCGTCCTGGGCCCAGAAAGGGGCTGTTTCCAGCGGCAGGGTCTCCTGCACGAATGCCCAGGTTTCTGCCCAGGTCTCCGTGTAAGGGGGGCGGTCTGGGATCGGTGGAAAGCGCAGCACATAGCGGGTGTTGTACAGATAGAGCAGGTCGGCCGCCTGGGCCGCGGCTGCGGCGCGCGTTGCAGGGTCCAGCGGGCGGCCAAATTCGATCTCGGTGAGCGCCTGAAAATAGGGGATTCGTGCAAAATAGTCCATTTTGAAGGCAGGTGCCCGGCTGATGTTGCCGCCCAGCATCGGCTTGCCGTGTGCAGTCTGGTAGTATTGCAGCAGCGTTTTTTCGGGGCCCAGGACACCAAAACTGTTGCGCCAGCCCAGCGGCAGCTGCAGCAGGCTGAACTCGCCGGGTTCGGCGGCGATCTGGGCATAGATCGCCGGCACACGTGCGTCTGAAAGGGGCAGCGGCCAGGCCAGATGTTCGAAGATCAGCGCAGCGGCCAGCAGACTGGCCAGCGCCGGACGCTGCCAGCCGACGCGGCGGGTGAGCTGGTCGAGCAGCCAGCAGAGGGCGTAGCCGACCAGCAGAGCGAGCCCCAGCATCAGCAGCACGCTGTTGCGGTTGGGGGCACGGTTGGCCTGGACAATCGGGAGGAAGTGGAGCAGCGCAAACGGGAGCGGGAAGGTCGTCTCCAGCCCGTCGAGGTCGAACCGGTAGCGTCCGTTGATCTGCAGCAGCGGGCCCAGGGTCAACACACCGAAGACCAGGCTGGTCCACACCCAGAGCCTGACGGTACGCCAAAAGAGGACGCTGCCGAGCAGCGCCAGCGCCAGCGTCACCCACCCCAGAAAGACGGTGTTGATGTCGCGCAGACCGACCAGCGCTGGGTTGACCGCCCGCTGCTGGACCAGGCGCATCTCCTGCACCACATCGCCGCCCCAGAGCGGATGAAAGACTGTGGCTGTGAACCAGCCCAACAGGTCAGTGCTCAGGGCGAGGGCATCCCCCCAGCCGGAGAGGGTATAGTCGGCGCTGGACAAAGCATGTACGATCGGTAGCAGGGCTGGGGCCCAGACCAGGAAGGCGACCAGCCCCAGCCAGAGCAGGCTCTCCAGGGCAGCCCGCCAGCTTGCGAGCAGGCGGCGGAACTGGACAGCCAACACCAGCAGGGTGAAGATGGCCAAAAAGAGCGCGCTGATCATCTCCGCCAGCCCGGTGAGGGCAAAAAAGAGCCCCCCCAGCACTGCCCAGAGCCGCCGTCGTCTGGCTTCCAGCTCGGGATCCAGAGCGCGCAGCAGCGCCAGTGTGTAAAAGGGGATCCACTGGGTCGTCACCATGTCGTAGTGGCCCAGGGCGGTGTAGACTGCCCGATTGGAGGCAAAGGCATAGAGCAGCCCAGCCCCCAGCGCTCCCCAGAAGATCGAGGAGGGGCGCCGGGGGCCCGCTTTGGCCAGCAGCGAACTCGCCAGCAGCCAGGTGCCGTAGCCGCTGAGCACCGTGCTGGCCAGCAGGGTGACATTGCTGGCCAGGGGGAGAGAGGTCGCCAGCGCCAGCGGCAGCGCGGCCAGCACGTGGTAGAAATTGTAGGTGTAGAGCACCAGGTCGATGCCCAGCGGGTACCAGATCAGCTCGCTGTGCAGCGGAGAGCGCAGATGGTCGATCAGCGCGTGTTTGAAATGCCAGATATTCCAGACAAAGGTCGCCTCGTCGAAGGCCCACTGTGGCACGCCCGGCACATGGGTGGAGAGCTGGGCGGGCAAGGGCCAACTCAGCAGCAGGCTCAAGGCTGTCAAAAGCCCGACCACGAGCAGGTGACGGCGGGCAGCTGTCCGCAGAAAAGGCTCCATATCCCCCTACTTGCGCGCGATGCAGAGGATGCTGACCCCGAAGGGAAAGGGAATCCGGGCCAGGATTTCGGCTTCGAGCCAGTAGATCCCGTGCAGGAGTGTGTTGACAGGTTCGGGGATCGGTTCCATATCGACCTGATAGACGTCGGCGTCCGGGTGGAGGTGGGGGCTCTTGAGCCCTGGGTTGTAGGGGCGCAGAAAGCGGAGGGCAGCCACCGCCGGGAAGAGGAAAAAATTGTTGTAGCTGATGCGGCTCACCCGCAGTCCGCTGAGGCCCAGTTTCTGCCGCAGCTCGGCGGCCGTATAGCGGCGCTGGTGGGCGTTGATTTCGTCGTTGTAGCTCCAGAGCCACGGATAGGCAGGGACGGTGACCAGCAGCAGGCCGCCAGGTTTGAGCACCCGCGTGCATTCGGCGAAGACCCCCAGTTCGTCGGGGATGTGTTCGACCGTGTCCAGCAGCGTCACCAGGTCGAAGTGGTCGTTTTGGAAGGGGAGCGCGTCGCCTGAACCCTGCACCGTGGTGACGCCGCGCTGTTGGGCGACCGGGATCGGCCGCGCGTTGTATTCGAGGTTGATGACAGCGCCGTAGTGGGCCAGGTGGTGGGCCATGTTGCCGGCGCCGCCGCCGACATCCAGGACAGTGCGTCTGGACAGGTTGCCGGGGGGGCCCAGCTCAGCATCCAGGTACTTCTGGATCGCACGGGTGCGCCCGGCAAACCAGGCGTGCCTGTCTTCTTCCAAAACGGTCAATACGGGCGTAGCCATGAAAAATTCCTCACAGATGCGGTTCTGGGTCGACCCGGCAGGTCACCAGCTGTTCGCCCCCGGCAATATCGATGATGCGCACGCCGACGGTCGTTGGCAGGCTGGGTGCGAACAGCTGATAGCGGCCAGCAACCGCTGTTCGCTTGTTGAGCGGCGCATCGACGACCACAGCACGCAGCAACTGTCCATCGTAGGCTGGGTCGATGGCGATGCTGTCGACCCGTGCCAGCCAACTGCCCTCTCTCCCGGCACCCTGCAGTGCAGGGGTCTGTACCTCCTGCACTGTAATTTCTAGTATAGACTGTGGCGGATCGATCTGGGTAATTGTGAGCCGGGTGGCTGGCAGGTTGTGGGAGAGAGGGGGAGGTGTCGTTGTGGTGGAGAGCTCGAAGCCAGCCTGTGCGCCAGCTGGCACAGACTGGCGAGTCAACTGTTCGTTTTGTATGGAGTGCAGGCGGCGGGCTGCTGTCTGCACAGCCCCATAGTTGGCGTCGCAGGCCAGCCAGCGGCGTCCCAGTTTTTGTGCGACCGCCGGTGTGGTACCCGACCCACAGAAGGGATCCAGGATCCAGTCACCCTCTCGGCTGCCGGCAGCCAGGATCCGTTGCAGCAGCAGTTCGGTCTTTTGGGTTGGGTAGCCGAGATCCTCGCCCGGCGTCGTGCCCAGGCCGGGGACATCTTCCCACACATTGTCCAGGGCGCGTTCGACCTGGTAGCGACCGTCGCCCAGATCGGCAAGGTAGTATTTGACGCCCAGGTTGCCGCCGTTGGAGGCGAAGACCTGGCGTTGTGACTCGTCTACGACGGGGGTACCGCCGTAGGGGGCGTAGAGTCGGCCTTCGGCGTGCAGCCGTTTGAGGCTTTCGAAGGAATAGCTGCCCGGGTCTGAGGTGCGGAAAAAACCGCCTGCATCGCGCAAAAACAGGCTGGAGGCCTCGGCTTCGTTCAGTACGGCCTGCCGTCGGAGCGGCTGCCAGCAGGTTGGGGCGGTGCGGTTGCGGGCATAGACCAGGATCGTCTGGGCGCTGTGGGGGAAATAGAAGGCATGGGTCTTGGCCCCGCGTGCGATCTGGCTGCGCCAGGTGATCGTGTTGAGGTAATTTTCTGGGCCGAAGATCTCGTCGAGCAGGCAGCGCAGGTGGTGGGCGTGGCGGTGGTCGCAGTGGAGCCAGAGGCTGCCGTTGTCGGCCAGCAGGCTGCGCAGCAGCGGCAGCCGTTCGTAGAGAAACTGCAGGTAGGCCCCTTCTTCTGGCCAGCTGTCTGTGTATTGAGGCTGGCGTAGCACTACAGGGTCCTGCCCCCGCTGGCGGGGCTGGCGCAGCCGCACTTTGCGTGTCCAGACGAGCTTGCTGTTGTAGGGGGGGTCAGCGTAGATCAGCCGGACTTTGCCCCCCCAGCCGTGGTCGAGCAAGGAGGCGGCGACGGTCAGATTGTCGCCGTGGTAGAAGGCGTTGGGGGGAGCGGCTGGCGGCTGGCAGGTTGTGCAGAAGCGGTCTGGTTCGAAGCTCTCCAATCGTTGGATTGGGGCAGGCGCCGCTTGGGGAGAAGGCTGTTTGCCCGGCCAGGAGAGCACGACAGTCGTTTTTTTGGGAAAAGGAGTCGGTTTCATCTGCGCGTGAAATAGTAGGTCCAGACGGGCTTACCATGTCGTTGGCACCACTGCTCACGATGGGTCGGTGCGGCTGTGCCGATCAGCTCGGCTGCGGCCGGGTTGTGGGGGGAAAAGGCCGGATGCTGTTCGACCAGGTAGCACACCAGTTCGCCGTACGCCTGCACATCGCTTTTGAAATGGAGCAGCCCACCTGCCTGCAGGCAAGTGGCCAGCAGATCGACAAACGGTGGGGAAAAGAGGCGCCTGACTTTGTGTTCATTTTTCCACCAGGGGTCGGGGAAGAGGACATGAAAGAGGGCCACCCGGCCTGCGGCCACGACCCGCGGCAGGCTGAAGCGGGCGTCGTCGTCGCTGACCCAGAGGGGTGCAAGGGGGAGCGTCTCAGCGGCCGACAGCCGTTCGATGCGATCCAGCATCAGGCGGGTGGCTTTGGTCTTGGTCTCGTAGCCGATCAGCAGCCGCTCAGGGTGTCGGTGGGCGCGGTCCAGCAAAAAATCGCCCCGTCCGAAGCCAATTTCGACCTCGAGCGGGCGGGTAGAATCCAGGAAGGCTTGCAATGCAGCGCCGTTGCGGCTGTCGGCCAGAGCCAGAGTTCGGAAAAAGGGGAGATCTATCCCCCAGCCAGGGAGCAGGTGTGAGCCGGGGCGGCGCAGCGGATCGCCTCCGATCAGCCCGCGGCCAGCCTCCCAGTCGGCGTAGGCCTGGGTCTGTTCGGCTGCGGTCAGCTCTTCCCAGCTGAAATCCATGCGTCCTTGGGAGAACGCAGCAGGGGTATAGGGGAGCATCGGTTCACTGGCCACTGGTCACGCCCAGCAGCAGTTGGGCCGCCTGTTCGCTGGCCCCAGCCACCAGATCGACCCAGTCCACGCCGTTGGCAAACGTCGAAAGTTCGAACTGTTCGAACAGCGGCACCCAGAGCGAGACTGCCAATGAAAACCCAAACAGCCCCATGGCCAACACCGCAATAAACCCCATCCGCACCATCCACCGGCGATTCTGTCGCAGCATAAGTCCAACGTTTCGATCGACAATTTGCGATTCTTTGGCTCTATGATATACTGGAATTAGAAAATTGACGAATTGGGGTGAGTAGCTCAGCTGGTTAGAGCGCACGGTTCACATCCGTGAGGTCACGGGTTCGAGTCCCTTCTCGCCCACCAATAGGTTTTCTGCAGTGCAGGTCCTCCTGGATTCCAGGAGGACTGTTGTTTTTTGCAGCACTTTTTGTTGTCTGTACGGCGCTTTGTAGACGAAACGCAGCAGTGACTTTGCTGTCCCTGGCATGCCCTGACGGCGTGTAATACGAGCGACCGCCTCACGACCGTGACCTTGCGCCAGTTGCCTTGGTTCTTCAACCCGCCGTTGTGTCCGTTGCGCATAGGGTGACGCCGGCAGCCGCTCGGTCAAGCTTGTTCGCTGGCAAGCCGAGTTTTCGAGATCTGGCGGCATCCGCCCGATCTCCACACTGGTGGGTCGGTGTGTGTCGTGTCGAACGCGCCGGTGATGCTGCCTGCAGCCCTGATGAAAGTAAAATTGTCACTCCGAACAGCTTGTATGTTCGTGGGCAACGTTGGCATTAACCCGGCAGGTGTGGGCAAACAGCCAGCTCGGAGTGGGCTTATGTATGGGCATAGCAGTTCACCGCCGCTGCGCTAGCCGCCCAGTGGCGGTTGTCGTCATTGGGCGGCTGCCAGGGCGCGGTCGAGCAGGTCGGCGACCTGGAGTTCGTCAGCCCACTGGTGCAGATAGGCCAGGTCGAGCGCGTCGGCTCGAATTTTCATCACGCCCAGAATGTCGCGCCATTGGCGATCCGAGACTTCGCCGCCCAGCCGATACCATTCGAGCTTTGCAAGGATGGTGTCTTCGGGACTGGTCACATAGACGCTTTGTTCGGGGTCGCTCGCAATGACAGAGCGCGCGCGCCGCTGTAATTGCATGCGATCGAAGGCGCGTAGTTTACGAATAAAGATGTCCACCTTGAAGGCGGTTTTGTAGTGGATGAGGTGGAAGCTGCTGCGATGCTCGATGGCGTCTCGCATCATTTCGTCGTCGGCGTAAAATTCCGGAGCGAGCGCGGCGACCAGCGGCGGGACGTGCTCGCTCCTCATGTCCGCAACGATGTCCACGTCCAATGTGGCGCGCATGACGCCGTGCAGTGAACTGGCAAGCGAACCGCCAACGGCGTAGGGGATGCCAAGCTGCTCCAGCGTTTGTGCGACGAGCAGTGTAATACGCGTAGTTTCACCCTGCATAGTCGTACACCTTGTGCGCCAACTCCTCGCCAAGCACCAGACCCGCCAACATGCGGTGAACTTCTGCGGGTGTGGCCGCAGGATGGCGCTGCCTGATTCCGCATATCGCCAGCGAGCGCACGGTCTCATTCAGGTCGTCTACGATGGAAAGTTTTTCCCATGCGGGCATATGTCGAATGATCTGAATTTGCAGGGACTCCATCTTGGAATGAGTGTCGGCAGACAGGGCGTTCACAACACGCTCCTTTCGCTTGCTTGCGGTTCGTCGCTTCTTCAGTCGGGTTCACGTTGCTGACGAACGTCGGTCCATGACTTGCCACTGTTGCAATTATAGGCCACTCCCCTCCGTTCTATTCAAAACAATTTGAATGGATTGAGAACTGCTGCTTGTAGTGGGAAGCGCTGACTGCTGTACTTCAGGCTTGACGGGACACTGGACACGACAAGCTCTTTTGGAGCCCCGACCGTGAGGGAGGGGGGGAATCCCCAGACACGACAAGCACCCCAGACACCATCGGTCGGAAATTAAGCATTTCACGGAATTGTCAAGTCAGGGATCGCCGCATGCACAGAACTAGTTTTGTGTGTGTAACATACGCTTTTCACGCCAAAACAGCAGCGAATCGACAAGTTCGCTAGTTTCCAAGTACAAAATTTGTGCTTGTTATGCTGTTGCGTCTCTACTATGCAAGTAATGGCTTAAAATTTTAAGGTTTTGAAGCTGATTGGACCCAAAATTTTAAGGTTTTGGATGCAAAATCGGCTTGACAAATTCTGAAAGTGCTTAATTTCCGACCAATGGACTTAAGCCAGACCAGCAAAATGCAGCGTTGGAATTTGTGGAGTTTTTGCATCGCAAGGCGGTCGGCAAACAACGGCGCCGCAGTCTGCTGGGCCTGTGCGCTGACCCCAATGTGCACGTGAGTGCACAGGATCTTGCTGACGCCCGGCGCGAGCTATGGGGCGACTTTCCGCGCGACATCTGACCATGACCACCTACGTTGCTGATACCCATGCCGTCGTTTGGTATCTGCTGGATGCGCCTGAGCTTTCATCATCGGCAAAGGCCGCATTCGAGGCAGCTGCCGAGGCAGGCGACCCCGTAAGGCCAGACGGCGATTCAGGAAGCAAACGGGGAAGCGGCCCAGGAGCAGTTGAAACCACTTCGTCTCCGTGCTGTTATCGCCATACGGCGGCAGGGGATGGTGCAGGAACTTGTAGTCATGCTTGCGCACCAGTTCGGTGTCCGCCGGCGGCTGGGGCGCCGGCGGCTGGGGCGGCTTGTGCGCGGCGATGATAGCCTTGGCCTGCGCGACCGCAATCTTGCCGTTGGCACCGGCGTCAATCACGGCCTGCCGGGCTGGTTCTGGTGTGCTGTCGGCAGCGATCAGGTAGATGACGGAGGTGCCCAAATGTGACAAATTGTTGCTTTTGCCCCCGAACTCCCGGGGTCAGACTGGCGGAGAGCGATACCCAGAGGGCACCCGGCGCCGACCCAAGGATCGCCGTTGTGCCAAGGTCTGTTGAAAGACCTCTTCACGCCATCAGCTTTTTTTGCGTCGGGCCGAGCGACCTGGCAGCGCTTCGCTGCCGAGGTAGATGCCCGCTGCGGGCAGCAGGCGGCGGTGGACCCACAAGGTGAGCAGGGTACCTGCAATGGCCAGCGCAAAAATCCACAGCGTCGCGGCCAGGCTGTTCATCCATGTCGGGTCGACCAGCATCACTGTCGCCAAGATCAGCATCCACATCCCCCCTGCGAGTTTGAGAATACGCCCCTGTGTTTCTGACAGCCTGCTGGCCCGGAGCCCGGCCAGGGTTCCCACAAAAATGGCCAGCTCGTCGAGCTGGTAGATCACCATATAGAGCGCCAGGAGCGGCCAGAAGGTTGCCGGGGTCACCCCCTGTGTGGCGAGGAGGTTGGTCCACAACAGGGGGAACCCCGCCGTACATGAAAATTCGACCAGCGACGCGCCGGCTGCCAGCACGAGGGTCGCCCCGACCAAGGCCGGAAGCGATTGACCGGCCGCCAGCACCCGCCGCAGGTTGCGATACAACCCTGGTTTTTGGCGGCTAGGTATCGTCAGCGAAACTCCCTGGCCGTACAGAAAGTACTCTTTGAGATTGACCACAGCCAGCAGGAGTGCGACCGACGCCACCAGCCCCTGGATCCAGGGGATCCACTCCAAGAGCGCGAACAGGTTGAAAAGACCAACGATGAACAGCATGTAGACCAGCGAGGTTGTCGACAAAAAGACCAGGCCGATCCCCAACACCGTGCGTCGGGAGCCGGTGTGGAGGGTCAACGCCAGCAGCATCGACAGCACCCAGAGCGAGCAGGGGTTGATCCCGTCTACAAATGCGATCAGCGCCGTGCTCAGGAGGAGGGACTGTGCCCCCAGGTCGACGCTGCCCAGCCAGGGCACTGTCAGCCTGCCCGCTGCCGGGGGGCTGCTCGCGCTCGGGGCAGGGCGCGCCGGAGAAAATTCTGCCGACGCCCCCCTCCCGCTGTCGGCATCCGGGCAGGCCTCACGCACACACTCCTGCACTGCGCGCTCGATCTCGGGAGCCGAGATCGCTTCTGCATAGCCAATCCAGTGGCGGTTGCCGACAAAAAAGGCAGGGACTGCGGTCGGCTCAACGCCATGATGGGCAGCGATTCGGGCAAAAAGGGCCCGGTTTGCTTCGTGGTTCCAAATTTCATACGCCCGCACCGTCAGGCTCGGGTACCGCTGCTCCAGTTCGACCAGGAATGGTTTGGCCGCAGCACAATGTGGGCATCCTTCTCCCCAAAAAAAATAAAGGACGACCGGCTCCATCTCCTGCCAGGCTGGGCTCGCCTGCACGGCACTGCTCCAGAAGAGGGTAGCCAACAGGACAGACAAAAGACGACGTTTCATCTTTTTGACCTCCCCTCTCAGTCTCGCATCTTTTTGCCCGGCGGACAAGGGGCATTTGTCCTGTCCATTGTCCTGAACAGGACCCAACTTTTGTGGATGGGCCCAATTCCCGTATGATCAAGGAGTGGCTTCGGGGCGTTCGTGCAGGGTCAGACCTGGCCTGTCTGCTGCGGGCGTCGATGCGTGGGCCAGTGTCTTTGCTGCCCGGTAGAAAGGTTTGGTTATGCTGACCCTTGCTGAAAAAATTTTGTTTTTGGGGGCGGTAGGGGTGTCGCTCTTCTATGGCTGGCGGGGTTTCTCCAAGGTGTACAGGGTCATCCTGCGTGGGAGCGGTGCCAGGCCGGCTGTTGGCGAGCTGCTGGCGAGGCTGGGGCAGGCTGGCACAACCTGGCTGAGCACGCGGCCGATCTGGAAGGCGCGGCCGTGGAGCAGCTTTTTTCATGTGCTGGTCTCGGTCGGCTTTGTTTTTTATTTTCTGGTCAACGTTGTTGACCTGGTCGAGGGCTTTTTCCCGGTCATTTTGTTCGAAGGGAGCTGGGCGGGCAACCTCTACCGTCTGCTGGCCGATCTGGCGACGGCCAGCGTGTTGGTCGGTGTGCTCTATTTCAGCGCACGCCGTTTTCTCTTCGACGACCGAGCGCTCCAGTACAACGCTGCTGTCAAGCTGGTCGATCCGGTGCAGGCCGGTGCCATTCGGCGGGATTCGGGGATTGTTCTTCTCTTTGTGTGGGGCCATGTCGGTTTTCGGCTGGTCGGCAACAGCTTCAAGGTGGCTCTGTACGGCGCGGATCCCTGGCAGCCTTTCAGCACGTTGCTGGCACAGGCCTGGCTGGGCTGGGACAAGACGGCGCTCACCGTCGGCGAGCACCTCGGCTGGTGGCTGGCGTTCGGTCTGATCCTGGTTTTTGTCCCCTATTTTCCATACACAAAACATCTGCACCTGATCTTTGCGGGTATCAATTTTCTTACCAAGCCCCAGCGAACGTCCCCGGGGGCGCTGGACCCGATCGATTTCGAGGATGAAAGCCAGGAAACCTTTGGCGTCCGCAAGATTGAGGACCTGCCCTGGACCCAGTTGGTCGACGCCTATGCCTGCATCATGTGCAACCGCTGCCAGGAGGTCTGTCCAGCCTATACGACCGGCAAAGAGCTTTCGCCGGCAGCGCTGGAAGTCAACAAACGATATTTTCTCAACACCCATCTGACAGAATTGGCAGCTGGCGAGCCTTCTGCGTTCAACCTGCTCGATTTTGCCATCAGCGAAGCGGCGGTGTGGGCCTGCACGGCCTGTGGCGCCTGCGTCGAAATCTGTCCTGTCGGCAACGAACCGATGTTCGATATTTTGTATCTGCGCCGCCACGAGATGTTGATGGAGAACCGGTTTCCTGCTGCGCTCAAGACGGCCTACCGGGGCATGGAGCGTAGCGGCAATCCGTGGAACCTCAGCGAGCGCGACCGCCTGAGCTGGGCCAAAGGGCTGGCCGTGCCCACCGTCGACGAAAATCCCGAGTTTGACCTGCTCTGGTGGGTTGGCTGTGCGCCTGCCTATGACCCGCGCGCCCAGGAGAGCGCGCGGGCGTTGGCGCAGGTGCTGGCTGCGGCGGGGGTCAACTTTGCCGTTTTGGGCGAACGAGAGCGCTGCACCGGCGACGCAGCACGGCGGTCTGGCAACGAGGCGCTTTTTTATGAACTGGCCCAGAGCAACATTGCCACCCTGGACGAAGCGCTGGGCGGACGCCCGCGGCGGATCGTGACGACCTGCCCTCACTGTCTGCACACCCTGGCCAAGGAATATCCGCAGTATGGGGGCCGCTACAACGTGCTCCACCACACTCAGCTGCTTTCCGAGCTGACGGCAGCCAAGAAAATCAGTGTGGCCCGCACCCAAGAGGGCGAGCGGATCACCTTCCACGACCCTTGTTATCTGGGCCGACAGAATGGGATTGTCGACGAGCCGCGCACCCTGCTCCAACAAAGTCACGCCCTGCTGGTTGAGATGCCGCGCCACGGCAGCCAATCTTTCTGCTGTGGCGCCGGTGGGGCTCAGATCTGGAAGGAGGAGGAAGCGGGCAGCGCTGCTGTCAATCAGACACGCTACGCCGAAGCGGCGGCCACTGGGGCACAGACGATTGCGGTTGGCTGTCCGTTCTGTTTGACCATGCTGTCAGATGCAGCCCGGCAGGCTGGCCAGGGAATTCAGGTCAAGGAGATCACGGAGCTCCTACAGGGGGGGGCTGGCGGATCCACTCCTCGAAGAGAGTGAACAGGGCCGGGTCGGAGAGGGTGTTCAGTTCGTTCAGCCATTGTTCGGTATCGACGATCTGCCAACGGTAGCGTTCGACATAGCTGCGGAGAAAGCGGTCGAACTGGCGTTCTCCGACCCTTTCGCGCACGATCTCCCAGAAGATGGCTCCCTTGGCGTAGACGATCGTCTCATACTGGCTGCCGTTGAGAAAGGCTTGGACAGGCTGGTCGACTGCTGCGTCCTGGGAGCGGCTGCGCAGCCCCTCTACCGGAGCCCGCCACCGTTGTCTGGCCAGCTGCTCGGCCTGGTCGTTGCCGCGCAAATCCTGGATGTAGAGCCGCATCGAGAACTCCGCCAGCGCCTCATCCAGCCAGGGGTCGTTGACGGGGTCGTTGTGGACGATCTGGTACCACCACTGATGTGCGGTCTCGTGTGCGGCCAAGAGTTCCAGCCGGTCACGAAACCGTCCATAGGTTTCGACCCCCAGCAGAATCACCTGGGGGTACTCCATTCCACGGTAGTTGATCGGAGCCGGTGCCACGCGCAGATCGACAAAGGGGTAGCCGCCGAACCGGTCGCTGTAGATGCGCAGCGCCTGTGCGGTGTAGCGCAGCGCTGCCCGGCCGGCCGCTTCTTCTCCGGGGAGGTAGTAACTGGTCACCCGCGTTCCATAGGCTTCGGTAGTCACCTGGTTGAACAGCGGGCTGGCATGAATCAGAAACTCGCGCGAGGGGCCGGTGACATAGACCCGCCGGGCCTGGTCGCCGATCGGTTCGCTGGCCACTTCGGTTCCGCTGGTCACGGCCACCCAGCTGGCCGGCAAAGTCAGGGTGACGGAGAAGAGAGAGATCGGATGGAAGGCGGAGTCTCCCCGCTCGCTGCCGATGTCGAGCCACCACTGGCCGGTTCCCAGTGTTGGGCCGTCGGTATAGACGGCCAGGGCAGGATAAAAGAGCGGCAGGCTGACCATCTGTTGGCTGTGTCCGAAGAGTGCATAGACAGCGGTCTGGTCGTTCCAGCGGGGAAACTCCAGCCGCCAGGTCAAGGTGACCGACACCTCCCGTCCCGACAACAGCGGCACATCCAGATCCAGACGCACGGCTGTGTTTTCGCTGATATAGACAAAGGGAGTTGGCCTGTCCTCCACCAGCGCGCTTTGCACCACCAGATTGCCGCCGTAGTGGCGCAGCATCGGGTAGAGCCGAAAGATCAGGTAGGTCCATGGGTCGTTGCTGTTGTTGGGGACGGTGATCCTGGCGCTGCCGAAGAGCTGATTTTTTGTGGGGTCGAGGGTCGCGCTGATGGCGTAGCGGGGGACCAGGCCCAGCAGGTCCAGATCTTGCTGAAAGGCTGCTTTCAGCGCAGGTCGGTAGGCGGCGTAGGGGTCGGCTGGAGGCGCTGCGTTTGTGCAGCTGCCCAGGGCCAGGGTCAGCAGCAGCCAGAGGCCGCTGCCCAGGCTGGAGGCCAGCCAGACAAACTGATGGGACCTGCGGCAAGGTTTCATTTTCTGCAACCGTGATGCCCTCTCTCTGTAAGAATAGACACTTCCTCTGGCGAACTGTCTATGATATGCTGTCATGGGAGTAGGCCCGCACCCCTACTCTTGTAACATTTTTTGGGGCACCTTGCAAGTAGGCTGGACCCATAAAACTCAGGCAGGGACATGGCAGCAACCACTTTTGTACTTTTGATCCGGCACGGCGAAAACGAGTTTGTTGCCACCCACAGACTGGCAGGTCGTCTTCCTGGCGTCCAGCTCAACGAAAGAGGGGTTGCCCAGGCTGCGCAGCTGGTGGAGTTTTTGCAGGAGCAGCCGCTGGCTGCGCTCTACAGCAGCCCGCTGCTTCGCTGTCTGGAGACTGCCCGCCCGCTGGCTGCTGCCCGTGCGCTGCCGGTGGGCGAAGACCCAGCCTTTTTGGAGGTGGACTATGGAGAATGGCAGGGGGCCGATCTGCGTGAGCTCTCCAAGCTGCCGGAATGGCACAAAGTCCAACATGCCCCCAGCACCTTCCGTTTTCCCCAGGGGGAAACTTTGCGTGAGGTGCAGCACCGTGCTGTCACTGGTTTGGACAGTCTGCGTGTTCAGCACCCCAACGCCGTGATTGCACTCTTCGCGCACGGCGATGTGATTCGTACGATGCTTGCCCACTATTTGGGGGTTCCGCTCGACCTTTTTCAGCGGATTGTCATCCAGACAGCTTCGGTCAGTGTTTTGTCCTTTGTCGACGACCACCCGGCCGTTTTGGGGATGAACTGTCTGGCGCGGTTGCCTCGGATCGAGCTCAAGCCCTCCCCGGAAAAGGGCGAGGAGGGCGGTGTTCCTGCCACCGGCTCTGCAGGAACGAACCGATGAACAGTCGGTGGAGAGAAGGGGTGCGCGCCAGAGCGTGGCCCTATCGCGACCTGTGGCCTGTCTGCTGCGGGTCTTTCCGGCGCTCAAAAGCCGCAACAGAGCGACACCATGCAGTATCAACATGATTTGAACCCAGTCGACAGCATCGTCGCCGACGCAGTCGGTGAGCCTGGCAAGCGCACATTTTTTCTGCAGGCGCGCCAGGGGCGCCAGTTGGTCAGTGTGACGTTAGAAAAGCAGGAGGTCAACAACCTGGCGCTCAGCATTCTCCAGCTGCTGGAAGAGCTGGAGGAGCGTTACCCAGATCTGCCGCCAGCGCAGCAAAGTGGCCGTGCAGCGCAGGCTGTGGTTCCGTTCGAGCCACTCTTTCGTTCTTCTCAGTTGATTCTTGGCTACGACGAAGCGAACGACCGGATCTGGGTCATCGCCAAGGCGTTGGTGGCAGACGGGTCTGGCACCTGGCTCAGCCCTGAAGACGAGCGGGTTCCAGCCGTCCGTTTTTTTGCCACGCGAGCACAGATGCGTTCGCTGAGCGACTATGCACTGCAGGTTGTCGCCAGCGGGCGTCCGATCTGCCCGCTTTGTGGGCGTCCGATCGACCACGGCGGCCATTTTTGTCCGCGTACTGACGGCCATGCCATGCCGATTGTGCTGTGATGTGGGCGATGTATGTCGGTTGAAGTGACTGAAGAGCAGGTGTTGGCCACCTTGCAGCAGGGGGACATGGCCGAAAAAGGGTTGCTTCCCTACAGCTCCAACCACAGCTTTTTGGTTGTCGTCGAGCATGAGGAGTTGGTGTTGCCGGCGGTCTACAAGCCAAGGCGTGGAGAGACGCCGTTGTGGGACTTTGCCAGGGGCACGCTCTGTCGCCGCGAGAGGGCCGCCTATGTGGTCAGCCGGGCTCTGGGCTGGCGGCTGGTTCCCCCTACGGTCTTGCGCAGCGGCACACGGGGGCTGGGCAGCGTACAGTTTTTTGTCGACCACGACAGCGACAGCCACTATTTTTCGGCAGCAGAAGACGCCCGTTTTACCGATTCTTTTCGCCAGCTGGCCCTTTTTGACTTTGTGATCAACAACGCCGACCGCAAGAGTGGGCACTGTCTGGTGGGCAACGACGGCCGTGTGTGGGCCATCGACCACGGCATTTGCTTTCATGCGGATTATAAGCTGCGTACGGTGCTCTGGGAGTTCAGCGACACCCCGATCGAAGCCACCTATCAGGTCGATCTGGCCGAGCTGGACGCCGAGCTGCGCGAGGGAGAGCTGGCGGACCAGCTGGCAGAGTTGCTGGCGCAGGAAGAAGTGAACGCCCTCCAGCAGCGCGTCGCCCAGCTGCTGCAGAGCGGCCGTTATCCAGCCCCTTCCGAATTTTGCCGCAACTACCCTTGGCCGCCCATCTAGCACAGGCGAGCGTAAGTCAATCGGCAAGTATGGTGCAGCATGGAAAGCGATTTTCAAATCGCTTTCCAAAATTACCGACTGATTTGCGCCGACGTGTACGAGGCCACCCAGCGCCGCTGTGGGCGCAACTGTTCTCGGAGGCTCGCGCGCCGGGCGCGCAAGGAGAGATCTTGTGAAAGCGGTTGTCATGGCTGGGGGAGAAGGTTCGCGGCTACGCCCGTTGACGATTGGCCGCCCCAAACCGATGGTTCCGATCGTCAACAAAACTGTGATCGGCCACATCTTTGACCTGCTCAAGTACCACGGGATCACCGAAGTGGTGGTCACGTTGCGCTACATGGCCTCGGCGATCGAAGACTTTTACGATGATGGCAGCAGCGTCGGCATGCAGATCACCTACGTCGTGGAAGAAGCACCGCTCGGCACGGCGGGCAGCGTCAAAAATGCAGCCCGCTATCTCGACGAGACCTTTATCGTGATCAGCGGCGATGCGCTGACCGACTTTGACCTGGAGAAAATCGTCCGTGTCCACCAGGAGCGTGGGGCGCTGGCCAGCATCACCTTGACCCATGTGCCTGACCCGCTCGAATTTGGGGTGATCATCACTGCTCCAGACGGTCGCGTCCTGCAATTTTTGGAAAAGCCATCGTGGGGGGAAGTGCTGTCTGACACCGTCAACACGGGGCTGTACGTGCTCGAGCCCGAGGTGCTGGATCTCATTCCAGAGGGGGTCCCCTACGATTTTTCCAGCGAACTCTTTCCCCGTCTGCTGGCCGACCAAAGAGCACTTTACGGCTACATTGCCGACGGCTACTGGTGTGACGTTGGCAACATTGCCGAGTATATGCGTGCCAACGCCGATGTACTCTACGGCCGGCTGCGGCTGGCCGAGCCGATCGGAACCCACCTGGGGGGTGGGGTCTGGGTGGGCGACCAGGTCGAGATCGCACCGAGCGCCCAGCTCTTTGGCCCCATCTACCTGGGCAACGAGGTCAAAATCAAGGGGGATGTGCGCATCTACGGGCCGGCGGCGATTCGCGACTACACGATCGTCGACAACCACACCAGCATCGAACGCTGCATCGTCTGGCGCAACAACTACATCGGCGAATCCTGCGAACTGCGCGGGGCCATCATCACCCGCCAGTGCAGTGTGAAAGCCCAGGTCATTCTTTTGGAAGGGGTTGTCGTCGGCGACAACTGTGTGATCGGTGAAGGGGCTGTGCTCCACACCAACGTCAAACTCTGGCCCAGCAAGGAGATCGAAGCGGGTGCGACGATCAAAGACAGCATCATCTGGGGCAACCAGGGCCGCCGTGTGCTCTTCAACCGCTTCGGGGCCTCTGGGGTTGTCAACATCGACCTGACCCCAGAGTTCGCCGCCAAGCTGAGCGCAGCGTTGGGGGCCACCCTGCCCAAAGGCAGCTACGTCGCCATCAACCGCGATTCACACCGCAGCTCGCGCATGCTCAAGCGGGCTCTGATCAGCGGGCTGCCCGGGACAGGCGTCAATGTCTGGGACCTGGGCAGCGTAGCCATCCCGGTTTTGCGCCACTATGTGCGCCAGCGCAAAGACTCCTCGGCCGGCATCCATGTGCGGCTCAGCCCCTTCGACCAGCGGGTGGTCGATATCCGGATTGTCGACGGTCAGGGGCTCAACCAGACCCCAGCCGCCGAGCGCGCGATCGAACGCAACTTTGCGCGCGAAGACTTTCGGCGTGCCTTTCTCGACGAAATCGGCGTGATCGCCTACGCCCACGAACCGATCGCCGAGTATACGGGGGATTTTATGCGCCACGTCGACGCGCTGCGCATCCGCAACTATGGCTTCAAGCTGGTCTGCGACTATTCTCACGGGCTGGCAGGTGACACCCTGGCCGCCATCTTCAACCAGCTCGGCGTCGATGTGGTGCCGCTCAATGCCCGTGTCGACGAGACCAAGCTGGCCATGCTGCAGACCGAATTCAAAGCCAACCAGGAACGGATGGGCAAAATTGTGCGTGCGCTCGACGCTCAGTTGGGGGTCCAGCTGGATGTTGGCGGAGAAAAGCTTTTTTTGGTCGACGAGCGCGGCGATCTGATCGACGATGTCACAGCGGCTGCGTTGATGCTCGAGCTGGCTCTGTACGCCCATCCTGGCCGCCCGGCCGCTGTTCCGATTACGATGCCCAATGCCTTTGAGACGATCGCCAACTGGCATGGCGCCCGGCTCCTGCGCATCGCCCAGAACCTGCACGGCCCGATGCACACTGCCAATTATGTCGGTGTCCTTCTGATCGCAGATGGGGCTGGCAGCTTCATCTTCCCTGGCTTCCATCCTGCCGTCGACGGCATGATGGCCATCGTCCGTCTGCTCGAATATCTGGCGATTCGCAAGCTGCCGCTCAGCGAGATTGTCGCCTACTTGCCCCGCTCCCATCTGGCCAAAGAATCGGTTGCCTGCGGCTGGGAGCACAAAGCCACTGTCATGCGTCTTCTGATGGAACAGCACCAGGACCGTCCGATCGAACCGATCGACGGGCTCAAGCTTCATCTGGATCACGGCGAATGGGTGCATCTCTCGCCCAACCCTGAAAAGCCCCGTTTCGAGATCGTCGCCGAGGCCGAAAATGCAGCGCGTGCCGGGGAACTGGCGGCCCACTATCGACAGTGCATCGAGACCTTGCTTCAGGAGAACAACGGCAGCCGCCGGCAGGGAGAATAAATCACGATGGATGGACTGCTGCTGCAGACGTGTTCTGCCCACGGGACCCGCAGGGTTGGGGTTGCCTTGGGGCGTCTGCTGTCGGGGGGGGAAGTGTTGGCACTCTGCGGCAACCTGGGGGCCGGCAAGACAACGCTGGTGCAGGGCATCGCTGTCGGCCTGGGGTTGGATGTGCGGGTGACCAGCCCCACCTTCACCCTGATCAACGAATATGGTGCCCCCAGCAATCGCTGCCGCCTGCTCCATGCCGACACCTATCGGCTGGCCGAGCCGGCAGCCGAGGCGGAGATGCTGGGCGATCTATTCGACGAAGAGCCGACAGCCGTGGTCGCCGTCGAGTGGGCAGAGCGTGTGGCAGCGCTGCTGCCCCCTGACCATCTGCGCGTCGAGTTGAGCATCGACGATGCGACAACGCGGACCCTGCGGCTGACCGCCACCGGTGTTGAGAGTGCGGCGTTGCTCGAACGGCTGCGCGCGCGGCTGGCCGAGTTACCAGAGGAAGCGACGGGGAGAGATAGCGAGTTTTTTTGAAAAACTTACTTTCTGAGCAGGTTGACAAAGCCACCGGATGAAAGTATAGTGTAGAAGCTGGACAGGGGCGAATAGCTCAGTTGGTTAGAGCGCCTCGCTTACACCGAGGAGGTCAGGGGTTCAAGTCCCTTTTCGCCCACCAGTTTTGAACGACCACACCGTATGCCAGCCGCCATTCTTTCTGCCCCCAGCCCTGGTAGAATCAGATCAAGATGTACACCGATATCTCTGTTGATCGACAGGTCGAGTACCGCAAGCTGCCTGCTGTAGACAGCTTGCTGCGTCTGCCAGCCATCCACCGGCTTGTGGACGAATTGGGGGTGGAGTGGGTGACCGCTGCGGTGCGGGCAGAACTTGCTGACGTGCGGCAGTCGATCGCGGCGGGGGCCACGGCCCCTGCTGTCGACCTCTGGCCCGAGCGGGTGCGCCAGCGGCTGGAGCAGTCGAGTCTTTGTGCGTTGCGCCCGCTCATCAACGCGACTGGTGTCGTGATCCACACCAATTTGGGCCGGGCCCCACTGTCGGACGCAGCCCTTGCGGCTGTACAGGCGGTCAGTGTTGGCTACAGCAACCTGGAATATGATCTGGCCGACGGCGGGCGTGGCAGCCGCCACGACCACGCCCGCCACCTGCTGTGCGAGCTCACCGGCGCCGAAGATGCCATGGTGGTCAACAACAACGCGGCTGCCATTTACCTGGTCCTCAGCGCGCTCTGTGCCGGCAGCGAGGTGCTTCTCAGCCGCAGCCAGCTGGTCGAGATCGGCGGCGGTTTCCGTATCCCCGATGTCCTGCGCCAGAGTGGAGCTCGTCTGGTCGAAGTCGGCACCACCAACCGGACCCACAGCGACGATTTTACACAGGCGGTCACGGCTGCCAGCGCCGCCATCCTGAGCGTCCACAGCAGCAACTTCAAACAGATCGGTTTTGTCGCCATGCCTGCGCTGGCAACGTTGGCCACGCTGGCGCATCAGCATGGCCTGTTGCTGATCGACGACCTGGGCAGCGGCACGCTGTTGGAGACCACTCCTTTCGGGCTGTCTGCGGAGCCGTTGATCCAGCAGAGCGTGGCAGCGGGCGCAGACCTGATTACCTTCAGCGGCGACAAATTGCTTGGCGGGCCGCAGGCTGGCTTGATCCTCGGCCGTGTCGGCGAGGTGGCCCGGCTGCGGCGCCATCCGCTGGCACGGGCATTGCGCGTCGACAAACTGACCCTGGCTGCACTGGAGGCGACGCTGCTCAGCTATCGTCGCGGGCGGGCGCTGCAGGAAATCCCAGTGTGGCAGATGATCGCCGCCAGCCCCGAGGCACTGGCGGGCCGGGCGCGACGTTGGCAGGCGACGCTGGCCGCCCAGGGCTTCGCCGCCCAGCTGCACCCGGGCTTCAGCACGGTTGGGGGAGGCGCTCTGCCCGGCGAAACCCAACCGACGACGCTGTTGGCGATCCCCCACGCTGCTCCTGACCGGGTCGCCGCAGCGCTGCGCAGCCAGCCAGTGCCAGTGGTTTGTCGTATCCAGCAGGAGCAGCTGCTGTTTGACCCGCGCACTGTGCTGCCGGGCCAGGAGGGTCTGCTGCTGCAGGGGCTTTTGGCAGCCTTGCAGCAGGCAGCCAGACAAGAGGAGATCGGATGCTCGTCTTTTTGAAATTGGGCGGTTCCTTGATCACCGAAAAACGGGAGCCAGAGATGCCCCGTCTGGAGGTGATTGCGCGGCTGGCCGCAGAGCTTGCGGCTGTGCAGCAAGCCAACCCAGCCCTCCAGCTGGTGGTCGGCCATGGTTCGGGCAGTTTCGGCCATCTGTATGGACACCGGTACGGGACGCGTGCCGGTGTCCGCGATGCTGTGGGCTGGTATGGTTTTGCAGCGACCGGCGATGCGGCGGCCCGCCTCAACCGCATCGTGACCGCTCAGCTGCTCCAAGCCGGTGTGCCCGCCTGGAGCATCCAGCCGAGCGCGCTGCTGCGCTGCCAGGACGGCCAGATCGTCGCTGGACCCGAGGCCACCGTCGCCGCTGCGCTTGCGCAAGGGCTCACCCCGGTTGTCTACGGAGATGTTGCGCTCGACAGCGTGCGCGGCGGCACCATCGTCAGCACCGAAGAACTCTTCGAGTATCTGGCACTGACCCTTCCCCCCCAACGCATGGTCCTGGCCGGCGAGGTGGATGGAATTTTTACTGCTGACCCGCTGCAGGAGCCGGCAGCGCAGCTGCTGGCCACCATCACCCCGGCTTCATTGGGGGCGATCGTCGCCGGCCTGGGCGGCAGCCATGGCGTGGATGTCACGGGCGGGATGCGTGCCAAGGTGTTGCAGGCGCTGGCGATGGTCCGCCGCAACCCAGGGCTGCAGGTCGTCGTCTGCAGCGGCATGCTGGCGGGCCATGTCCGGTCTGCATTGGCGGGCCAGGCCGTCGGCACCCGTATCTACGCGTAGCCATCTCTGCGCCGGTTTCAGCGTAGGATGCGATAGCCGCTATACTAAGCTTGGGAGGGGCCTGCTGGGCCTGTACCCCTGGTTTGTGAGAGGAAAACCAAACAATGTTTTTTGACTGGATTTTAACTGTACTGTCGTTTGTGGCCGTCTTGGGTGTGCTTGTCTTCTTTCACGAGCTGGGCCACTACTGGGTGGCGCGGCGCAACGGGATTGTCGTCGAAGAGTTCGGGCTGGGGTATCCCCCGCGTGCGGTCAAACTGTTTCGTTATGATGGCACCGATTTTACCTTGAACTGGCTGCCGTTGGGGGGCTTTGCCCGTATGCAGGGGGAAGATGGCGGCGATCTGGGGCCGGGTGCGTTCAACGCTGCCAGCCGCGGTGGGCGAGCTGCTACCTTGGTTGCCGGGCCTGCCATGAATTTTTTGCTGGCTGTCGTCCTCTTTGCGGCCAGTCTGGTCGCCGGGGCCCCTATCCCGACCGGTGCACCGCAGCTTGACAGCGCCAGCCCGGCGGCAGCCGAGCTGGGCCTGTTGGCCGGCGATGTTTTGCTGGCGCTGGACGGTGCTCCCCTGCAGGTGCCTTTGGACGGCAGCACCGAATTTTCTGTGTTCGCACAGCCTGCCAGCGAAGAGAGCGCAGGTCTCACCGTGTTGCGCGACGGGCTCCAGCTGACATTGCCCGCACCTGCCCAGGAGCTCCTCTGGCAGGCGCTGGAAGACAGCCAGTTCACACCAGTCCTCATGACCCAGGTCACCGGGCTGGCCGCAGAGAGCCCGGCCGCAGAAGCTGGGGTGCAGCCCGGGGATCTGATCTTTGCTGTAGATGACTTGACCGTTTTTACGGACAGGCCGCTCAACCAGCTGGTCAGCGAACGGCTGGGGCAGGAGCTCACATTGACCGTTGTGCGGGAAGGTCGCTGGCTGCGGCTCTCCATGACCCCGCGCCTCGACCCGCCCGCCGGAGAGGGAGCCTTGGGCGTTCAGATCGGTACGGTCAACCGTATGGCCAGCATGGGGCTGCTGCCGGCCCTCTGGGAGGGCGTCACCAGCACGGCCTCGTACGCCGCCCTGGTGCTCCAACTGCCTGTTTTGCTGGTGCAGGGTCAGATTGCTCCCCAGGATGCCCAGCTCAGCGGGCCGGTCGGCATCGCACAGATGATCGGCGGGGCCATGTCGGCCACCCTCGACACCGGTTTCTGGTTCCCGATTCTGCGCCTTTCGGCTGTCTTGAGTGCAGCGCTGGCAATCACCAACTTGCTCCCTCTGCCAGCCCTCGACGGCGGGCGTCTGCTCTTCATCCTGATCGAAATCGTGCGCGGCCGCCGGATCAGCCCAGAACGTGAAGGCATGATCCACATGATCGGCTTTGCTTTGCTGTTGGGGCTGATGCTCCTGATCACTGTAAACGACCTCAGTTCGACCCCCCAGACGATTGACTGGTCGCGCTTGATGGGACAATAAAGGCGATGGCACAACAGGATCGGGGCCAGCGGCAGGGCGACGGCCTTCTTTCAGGGGATCTGCGTTCTGCAGCCACACGTCCCTGCCCCAGCTGCAACAGTGCAGTCAGCATCGGCGCCGCCCTCTGCCCTGCCTGTGGGGAGAGCCTGCCTGCGCGCGACAAGCAAATTCGCTGTCGGCGCTGCAACAGCCGGGCGCTGGCAGCGCTGGTGGTCTGTCCCCATTGTGGGCGGGCGCTGCAACCTGCACCGCCGCGGCTGCTCACCTGGGGGGGACCGCTGCTGCTGGTTGTCCTTTTTGGGGTATTTTATCAGTGGAGAGAGGCCGATCTCTCCAGCTGGACCCAACGCCAGCTGGAACGGGTGGCCACCGTGGCCAGCATGCTGGGAGCACAATTTTCGCCCGATTTTTCGGTCACAACCCGTTCGGTCGACACAGACGAGATCGAGTGGGTCAGCTTGCAGCCAGCCGCCCTTGATGCACCGGTTTCTTCTTCCGCTCTTGCGCAGCAGGGCTCGAGCCCATCGGTGGAGGTGCCCGCTGCTGACCCAGAGTTGCTCCTGCCCCCCACGTTGCCAGCTGCAGAACCGACAGCCACGGCGATCCTCCCGGCCACGCTGCCAGCTGCAGAACCGACAGCCACGGCGATCCCCCCGGCCACGCTGCCAGCTGCAGAACCGACAGCCACGGCGATCCCCCCGGCCACGCTGCCGGCTGCAGAACCGACAGCCACGGCGATCCCCCCGGCCACGCTGCCGGCTGCAGAACCGACAGCCACGCCTACCCAGGCACCTGTTGCACCGGAGCCAGAAAAGGTGGCTGCCAGCGCCACGCCGACCCGGACGTTGCTCGTGGCCAGCACAGCGGCAACGGATATGCAGGAAACAGACGTGCTTTTCCTTCCTACCCCGACCCCTTTGCCCCCCCTTGTGCCTCCCACTGCGACCCCGCAGCGCTATCGCATTCGTGCCGGGGACACGCTCTTTGACCTGGCCCTGGACAACGATATCACTGTCGAAGCCCTCCTGGCTGCAAACGGCCTGAACCCCAACGACAGCTATACGCTGCAGCCCGGCGACACGCTGATCATCCCTGACCCGGCCGCAGACCTGCCGACAGCGACGGCTGTTCCGGCGACAGCGACGGCTGTTCCGGCGACGGCGACGGCTGTTCCAGCGACGGCGACACCGACAGCGACGTCGGCGATCCGTCTCGACCCGCCGACGCTGCGTACCCCCGAGAACAACGTCTCAGTAAAATGTGGATCTGGCGAATCGTTGGTCTGGAACCCGGTTCCTTTTGTCGAGCCCGATGAACTGTACAGGGTACACCTGGGCTATGTCAACGGGCGTGCGCAGGATGGCACCGAACAGATCGTCTGGGTGATTGCACAGCAGCGGCCTGCGGGTGTCACCTTGTGGAAGTTGGATGACAGCCTGTGTGGGCTGGCGCCTTTTGAATTTGGGCGCCAGTGGCGTTGGTATGTCGAGGTTGTCGAGGCTGGCGCCGACGGGAGCCAGACCGCGATCAGCCCGGCCAGTCCTGTGTGGGGCTTTACCTGGCAGTGACCGGGCTGCTGGGCACCTTTGAGCAAAGAATCGACCATGACCGATCCAAGAAGTGATTACGAAACTGAAGAGAGTGACGACCTTTTCGACGAAGAGGTGCCCAGGCACCAGCCGACGCTGACGGTTGCCGAACTGCTTCGGCAGCTGATCGTCGCCCCTGAACAGGTGGCGCCGGCCGAATGGTTTTTGTTTTCGGATCTGAGCAGGGCAGATGCTGCGCTGGTGCGGCGACAGTGGAATCAGATCGCCCTTCCCGTGCGTGTCCGGCTGTTGGACAGGCTGGCTCGTTCAGCCGACGAGTTCCTCGACGTTGACCTGACCGCTCTGCTGACCATCTTGTTGGGAGATCCTGACAGTCATCTGCGCCGGAGAGCCCTTGAGCTGTTGGACGAGGGTGAGCCTGATGCCAGCCTGGCCGGTCCGATTTTGCAGCGCCTTCAGCAAGACAGCAGCGACGAGGTGCGTGCGGCTGCGGCAGCTGCGTTGGGCCACTATGTGCTGGCTGGCGAGTTGGAAGAGCTGGAGACAGCGCTTGCCATGCGGATCGAGAATGCCCTGTTGGCTGTTCTGGCTGACGACCAGCAGCCCTTGGCTGTGCGCTGCAAGGCCCTGGAGAGCATCGCCTATTCAGAGGAGAACGGCGTGCGTCAGCTGATTGAAGACGCCTACTATTCGGCCTGGGATGCGTTGCGGGTCAGTGCGCTGGTTGCGATGGGCAACAGCGTCGACATCCGCTGGCGGCGGCTGGTGCGCGCCGAGCTGCGCAACCCCGACCCAGCCATGCGCGCGGCGGCGGCCCGCACCTGCGGGGAGTTGGAGGCCAAAGCGGCCTTGTCCACCCTGCTCGATCTGCTGGAAGACGACGAGGAGAGCGTGCGGCTGTCCGTCATCATTGCGTTGGGGCGGTTGGGGGGCAAACAAGCCCGCCAGGCGCTCGAACAGCTGGCGGCCAGCGACCGTGTGGAGGCGTCCGCTGCCGAACTGGCGTTGGAGGAGATGCTCTTTTACACCGGCACGGAGGCTGTGCGGATACCGCTGTACGACGAAGCCGAGGACGAGGATGTGTTGGATGATCTCGACCCTTGGGACAGCTGGGAGGACGACGAAGACCTGGGCGAGTACAGGTAGCCGCCATGAACCTGAAGCTCAAGCGCCTTGTGCGCACAGCTTCTTCCGAAGAGTATGCTCTTTTTGACCTCGATCTGGGGATGGCTGGCGGGACACCGACGACGATCGGCAAGCTCGACCTTCACTATACCGGCGAAGGGGTCTATGGGACGTTTCTGCTCTGGGAAGAGAGCTGGCGCCAGCTTAAACCGGCACAGCGATCTGCCCTTTTTCAGGCGCTGTTGGGAGAATTGACCCAGCCGATGGGCATCCCGAACGAATATGTCATCGAATTTTTCACAGCTACGCTGGAGCACTACCAGGTTTTCCACAATGTGGGTCCTGAAGAGCCGGGGACGGCTGGCAGCCTTTCCCCGCCCGGCAACCGGCGCAGTGGCCAGCTGTAGCAAGGTGCGATGAATCTTTTGGGAAGCCTGGTGCAGGTCTTTGCTGGCACCGTTTTGCCTGTCTTGCTTGTGGCGGGTGCCGGTTTTGTGCTGGCGCGCGCTGTCCAGTTGGACGGCCGCACCTTGGGGCGAGTTGTGTTTTTCCTGGCGTCTCCTGCGC
This sequence comes from Chloroflexota bacterium, assembly GCA_018969295.1. GTDB lineage: Bacteria > Chloroflexota > Anaerolineae > Caldilineales > Caldilineaceae > Caldilinea. The sequence goes on from JAGWYN010000002.1 coordinate 258,317, forward strand.
TGGTGCTGCGCAGTCTGTACAACCTGGAGCTTGACACGGCGCTGCTGCAGCAGGAACTGCTTCTGGTGGCAGGGGTCTATCTGCTCACCGGGGTGGCCGGCTGGATTGCTGGAACCGGGTTGGAGCGCCCGCAGCGCACTGCGCTGACCTTGTCCAGTGCGATCAGCAACAACGGCAACATTGGGCTGCCGGTCGCCTTCTTTGCGTTGGGAGATGCCGGGCTGGCAGCGGCCACCGTCTATTACACGATCAGCGCGCTGCTGACCAACACCTTCGGGGTTTTTGTGGCGTCGGCGGGGACAGCGCCTCTGCGACAGGCTTTTTCCCAGAGCCTGCGTGCGCCTGTGCTCTATGCGACCTTGGTGGGCCTGCTCTGCAACCGTCTGTCCGTGCCCATCCCCGACAGCCTTTATCGGGCCATCGATCTGTTGGCAGGGGCGACCATCCCCATCATGCTGCTGCTGCTGGGGATTCAGCTCAGTCAAACCACCTTGACCCGCGCCCAGACGGTGGTCTGGCGCAGCCTGCTGATTCGGCTTGGGCTGTCGCCGGCGATTGCGCTGGCGTTGTGTCTGTGGATTGGGATTGGCGGGGTAGAGCGTCAGGTAATGGTGCTGCAGGCTGCGATGCCGACTGCGGTTGTGGCCACGGTGCTCTCCACCGAGTTTGCGGCAGCGCCCCGTCTGGTGGCCGCTGCGGTGCTGGCCAGCACCCTGGTCAGCGTGGTCACTGTCTCTCTCCTTCTGGCGGTGATCACCTGAGCGGTTGTCGGTCTGTGCTGGGGTCCGGGTGTCCCTGGGCTCATTCCTGGCCGTTCTGTAGGATTTCTGGGCCGGCGTAGAGCGCAGGGTTGCGTCCGTAGAGTTCTGTGGCCTCCAGCAGCCGAGCGGAGACATGGCCGTTCAGCTGTTCGGGCACAAAGCGCCAGGTCCAGTTGCCCGCTGCACGGCCGGGCAGGTTCATGCGTGCTTCGCTGCCGAGATTGAGCAAATCTTGCAGGGGGACAATTGCCGTGTCGGCCACGCTGCGAAAGGCCCCTTCGACCAGTGTCCAGGCAGCGTCGTGGCCGTCGGTCCGAAAATAACGTCGAAAGGCATCGCGTTCTGAGTCAGTTGCCGACGTGCGGTACCATCCCCAACTGGTGTCGTTGTCGTGGGTGCCGGAATAGACGACAAAATTGCGTGTGAAATTGTGCGGCAGAAATTTGTCGGTCGCGTCCGTGCTGAAGGCAAACTGTAGAACTTTCATTCCGGGCAAGCCGAACCGGTCGCGCAGTTCAACTACATCGGGGGTAATCTCGCCGAGGTCTTCGGCGATGATGGGCAGATCTTCGCCCAGTTCGGAACGAACCGCCTCAAAAAAGTGGGCGCCGGGGCCGGGTACCCAACGTCCGTGGACAGCGGTCTCTGCGCTGGCTGGGATCTCCCAGTAGCCAGCAAACCCGCGAAAGTGGTCGATGCGTACGACGTCGTAGAGCTGCAGCGCTGCCTGGATCCGGCGAAGCCACCAGCGGTAGCCGTTCTGGGCCATTGTCTCCCAGCGGTACAGCGGGTTGCCCCAAAGCTGGCCGGTGACGCTGAAATAGTCGGGGGGAACCCCGGCTACCACTGTCGGTTGAAAGTCGTTGTCCAGGTAGAACTCTTGGGGGTTGCTCCAGGCGTCGCTGCTGTCCATGGCCACGAAGATCGGAATGTCGCCGACCACCTCGATCCCTTGGTGGTTGGCATAGGCTTTCAGGGCCAGCCATTGCCGGTAAAAGAGCCATTGGTTGAGTTTGTGGCTGAACAGGGCAGCTGCATGCCGGGCGGAGGCGGCCGCCAGGGCAGCCGGCTGGCGGCTGCGCAGCGGCATCCCCCATTGATTCCAGGGGGCGCCTTGATGGGCATCTTTGAGCGCCATAAACAGCGCATAATCGTCCAGCCAGCCCGCCTGCTCAGCGCAGAACTGGGCAAACTCGGCTTGCAGCGCCGCAGATGCTCGCCGGGGGAATTCCTCGGCAATCTGTCGCAACAAAGGACGTTTCCAGGTGTAGAGGAGGCCGAAGTCGACCCGCTGGCGGTCAAAAACGGGTGCCTGGTCGAGCAGCGCCTGGTCGACCAGGCCAGCTTCCAGCAGATCTTCCAGGCTGATCAGAGAGGGGTTGCCAGCAAAAGAGCTGAAACTTTGATAGGGGCTGTCGCCGTAGCCAGTAGGCCCCAACGGCAGCACCTGCCAGAGCGTCTGGTGTGTGCTGGCCAAAAAATCGACCCAGCGGTAGGCATCCTGGTTGAACGAGCCGACGCCGTAAGGGCCGGGTAAGGATGTGGGGTGCAGCAGAACGCCGCTGCGCCGTACTGTCTGCATCATCTGTTCAGGCTCCTTGTGTTTGTGCCCACTGTGCAGGTCGCCTTTTTTCAGAGCAGGGGGAACCGGACGCTTGTGACCCAGCCGACACCCACCCAGAACAAAATGAGGCAGACCCCCACCCAGGCAAGCTCGGCCAGCCGGCGGTCGGCGATCTCCAGCGGCAATGGGCGGCCAGGCAGCCCGGCCGGTGGACGATACCGCGGCAAGATCCCAGCCATCCCCAATCCCCCTCCGATCAGCCCCCCGATATGTCCCCAGTTATCGATAAAGCTGGCGCTGAACCCGATCAACAGGTTGAGGGCCAACACCAAAAGCATGTTTTGCAAAACTGCCCGGCCCTGGTCACCGAAATGATGGCGGTAGCGCAGAAAGAAAACTGTAGTGGCGCCGAGCAGCCCAAAGATCGCCCCGGAGGCGCCGACGGAGATCGAACCAGAAAACGCATAGCTGAGCAGGCTGCCGTACAGGCCGCTGATTAGAAAGACGGCCAGGAAGCGCAGGTGCCCGATGTAGCCTTCCAAAAGCGGCCCCAGCGTGTAGAGCGCGTACAGGTTGAAGAGCAGGTGTATGACGCCGCTGTGGAGAAAGACGGCGGTCAAAAGCCGCCAGAGCTGGCCTTCAGCGACCAACTCGTCGACCTTGGCCCCCAGCAAGATCAGTACACGGAGATCGGTGCGCGTGAGCGAGGTCCAGGATCCAAAGATCCAGAGGCTGAGCAGCACGGACACGACAAAGAGGGCCAGAAGGATACCCAACAGCCCGCGCGTGACGAGGGGGCTGCTCAGACGAATGTAAAATTGCGGCACTTCCTCGGGGGACTCTGGCGGAAGGTTCATAGCACCACCGGTACCCAGTCCACGCGACTTTTTTCTGCCCGAATGATGCTGAGCACCTCCTGGACAGCAGCCTCCAGCTGCTCTTCGCGGTTGATGACGATGTAATCAAATTCGGTAAAGCGGCGCAGCTCGCGCCGGGCTGTGACCACGCGCATCTTGAGTTGGTCGGCCTCCTCTGTTTTACGTTGCAGCAGACGGCGGACCAGCTTGTCTTCGCTTTCTGCCGTCAGAAAGATGGTCACGGCACTGGGAACCAGGGCACGGATGGTCGCTGCCCCTTGCACGTCGATCCGCATCACCACATCCTGCCCACTCAACAGCGCTTCGCGCACATGCTTTTTGGGGATGCCTTTGTAGTCTCCGTAGACGACTGCGTACTCGAGCAACTCTTCGTTTTCGATCATCTCGGCAAATTCGCCGACCGAAACAAAATAGTAGTCGACGCCGTCGACCTCTGCTGGGCGTCTGGGGCGGGTTGTCGCCGTGACGACAAAATGAAAGGGATAATTGGTCTTTTTCAGCCCACAGATGATCGAGTCTTTTCCTACCCCGCTGGGGCCTGACAACACCACCAGCACAGGCCGCGGCGCGTTGAGACTGGCATACAGCTGCTCAACTTCCTGGTCTGGTTCATGGATTGCACTGTTCACCGTTTCCTCCCTTGGAACTGGACGAGTCTCGCCGCACAGTCGAGCAGTTTGAAGGGATCTGCGCTTTGCGCGTATAATCCTTACAATTTCTTTATTCTGCCAGTATACGTGAAAAGACAGAGAGCCAACAAGGGGGGGCATATGCCGATCTACGAATACAGCTGTCTGGACTGCCGAAAACGGGTCAACATTTTTTTTCGGAGCATGGCCGAAGCGAGCGATGCGGCTGCTCGCTGCCCGTTGTGTGGAGGGAGCCAGCTGCGTCGGCTGGTCAGCCGGGTGGCTGTGCTCAAATCTGAAGAGAGCCGTCTGGACCATCTGGCTGACCCGTCGTTCATGGCAGGGCTGGAGAACGAAGACCCGCGCGCGCTGGCCGGTTTCATGCGGAAGATGAGCGACGAAATGGGCGAGCCGCTCGACGCTGAAATGAACGAGATGGTCGACCGTCTCGAACGGGGAGAGAGCCCCGAATCGATCGAACAGTCTATGCCCGAAAGCGTAGACGCTGCGGGCAGCAGTGAAGCGGGGCTCTCTTTTTAGACGAGTCAGGGAATTTCGGTGCGCCCGAAGGGCCAGCTAGATCTTTTCGAAGCGAGCCACTTCCAGGACAAAGACGGTGGCGCCCCCCATATGTTTTTCGACCGGTGTTGGGATATGGACCTCGCCCGGCTCCATGACGGGTGGCAGCGGTGTCACATACTGGATGCGGCTTGGGCAGCTTTCGCGAAAGATCCCCAACACATCCTCCACCTTGTCGTCGTCGACTCCGCAAAAAATTGTGGTGTTGCCGACGCGCAAAAACCCTCCTGTTGTGCTGGTCACAGTCGCTGAAAATCCTCGCCGGGCCAGCCGGTCGAGCACGTTGCGGGTATCGTCGCTGTTGATAATGGCCATTACCAGTTTCATCGTGGGTCGCTCCTTTTCAAAAGATCCATCTACGCACATCCTGCTGTTCACAGCACTGTCGTTTATCCTCTGGCTGGGGGGGGACGGCGCTCTGCCAACAGCACCGCTACCCGGTCCAGAACCAGGCTGTGCAAGACCTCCACAGGCTGGCCGGCGTCGAGCAGACACCACCGCCCAGGGTCTGCCGCTGCCAAGGCCAGATACCCTTGTCGCACCCGCTGGTGGAAGGCTGCAGCCTGGCTTTCCATCCGATTCCACTCCTCTGCAGCGCCGCGCCGTTTGCGTTCCAGGCCGGTATGGACGTCGATGTCCAGATAGAGGGTCAGCGCCGGCAGTAGCCCGCCCGTCGCATAGTCTCCCAGCTGACGTAAGGCTGTCAGCAACTGGCCGTGCCCATACCCTTGATAGGCGAGTGTGCTGTCTATGTAGCGGTCACACAGCACAACCTGTCCGGCGGCCAGGGCGGGTCGCACGACCGTATCGACCAGCTGCGCACGCGCAGCCTGAAAGAGCAAGGTTTCGGCCCGCGGGCTCATTGTGGTGAAGGCTGGGTCCAGCAACAGGCCCCGGATTGCATCTCCGAGCGGTGTCCCTCCTGGTTCTCGGGTCAGCAAGACAGCCTCGCCGCGGTCGGCGAGTGCTGCGCCCAGCAACCGGATCTGGGTCGTCTTCCCGCTGCCTTCTGGTCCCTCGAACGTGATCAACAGACTCACAGTGCGATCCTTGTCGCTAAACTAGCGGCGGAAAATTCGTACCCGGCGGTAGGGGTCGCGACCATGGCTGTGGCTGATCAGGTTGGCCGCACGTGCCAGCTGGTGTTGCTGGCTGCGAATCATCGCCGACTGCGGGCTCAAAATGACGTCGGAGGCCCCGTTGAGCACCCGCTGGATTGCCTCCTGGGTCTCGCGCATGGCCTCATCCAAGGCGTCGATCGGGGCGACCGAGAGGTGGAAGAGGTCGACCAGCACCTGTTCCATCTGAGCGCCGGTGTTGCTGCGCAAGATATAGACTGGAATGCCCCGTCGTTCGGCGTCCTGGATTGGTGCTGGCTGTTGGCGGTAGTAGTTTTTGAGCGTCATTACAGCATCGGCTGCGTTCAGGTTGTCGACGAGTTGGATTGGCACGTTGAGCGTGGTGGCCGCTGCACGCAGGCGATTTTGGCCTACGCCGTACGGGTAGATGCGCACCGGGCCACGCCGAGCTGGCTCTGCGGGCTCGGGGTCGCTGGCAGGTGGGCTCAGGTGCACCTGCCCATTGCTCTCGCTGGCCAGTGGCCTGCTCGCTTCGTGTCTGCGTCGGCTCCGTCCGGAGAAGTCGCTGTGGGCAGGGGGTGTTTCGCTGCGGCGAATCTGAATTTTTCCCTGTTCGTCGACAAAGCGTTCTTCAGGAGCCAGCTCGCGGCCACGCAGGATGGAGTCGACCGCCTCGGCGACATCGTGGTGGACCACCACATGCTGGCGATCCTTGATCTCGATCAGGACATCAAAGGTCGGGGGGGCTCGCCGCTCGAGCACGCTTTTTTGTGTTCCACGCCGCCGTGCCTCCTCGTCGGAGAGGGTGACCGACTCGATGCCTCCCACCAGATCGCTGAGCGTCGGGTTCATCAAAAGATTTTCGAGGCTGTTGCCATGCGCCGTGCCGATCAGCTGTACCCCCCGCTCGGCGATGGTGCGAGCCGCGATCGCCTCCAACTCGCGTCCGATCTCGTCGATCACGATCACTTCGGGCATGTGGTTCTCGACCGCCTCGATCATCAGTTCGTGTTGCAGCGATGGATTGGGAACTTGCATTCGCCGGGAACGGCCAATCGCTGGATGGGGGATATCGCCGTCTCCGGCGATTTCGTTGCTGGTATCGACGATGACCACTCGTTTGACTGCGCTGCGCAGGCGTGCAGCCTCGCGCAGCAGCGTGGTCTTGCCGACCCCAGGCCGTCCAAGCAACAAGATGCTGCGATCGCCGTCGACAATGTCCTGGATGATCTCGATCGCACCGTAGACAGCCCGCCCGACCCGGCAGGTCAGCCCGACGACCTCTCCTTTGCGGTTGCGGATGGCGGAGATGCGATGCAGCGTCCGCTCGATCCCTGCTCGATTGTCGGCTCCAAAATCGCCGACCTGGGCGACCACCCCCTGCAGATCCTGCTGCGTCACTTCCTGTTCGTTGAGCACCAGCTCGCTGTCGGCAAACCGCGCCTCGGGCAGGCGTCCCAGATCCAGGATAATTTCAATCAAGCTGCCTTTGCGTTCCGACTGCTCCAGTGTGCTGCGGATGCGATCGGGCAGGATAGCCAGCAACAGGTCCAGATCATCTGTAATTTGCAGTGTGTTCATATGAAGTTGTTGACGTGCAGAAGATTCATCATAGGGGGGCTGCGACCGATGTACTGCGGCTTGGTTTCTCACACAACGTTTCCTGAATCGACAAAGATAGACGGCCAAGGTTGGCCAGCCGGGGTGAAGCGGAAAACGGGCAGATCTCTGCGGCGGGCACAGCGAGCGACGGCATAATTTTGTTGGCCGTCTCTACCGCTGGCCTGAAGACAGCTGTGCGCTGGCGCACCCATCTGACCAGCGGTTTTACCAGACGAATCCGATCGACCAGCGGCACAAATCCCAGCTCTTCCAACAAAGCACCCACCCCCCCCTGGTAGTCGCTGGACGCAAAATAGAGCGGGGCTGTGCTTGTCTGGGCGACTGCCAGGATCTCTTCAAACAACCTGCGCAGCGGGCGGCTTTCTGGCTGACACCAGGCTGTCCAGACCCGCAGCCAGCTCCCCTGGGGCCCTTCCAGCAGATGGAAGGCACCCGTCAGCTCCCCGGCGGATCGCATCAGGTACACCTCACCCGTGGCAAGGCCCAAATTCTGAACAAAGCGTTCCCCTGGCCCGCACTCCTCCCCCACCCCCTCGGCCTGGCGCACAGGCGGAGGGGTCGACCCCCTGTAAAGCTGCCAGAGATCCCAGCAGTCGACCGGACGACAAGGCTGTACCGAGCATGCTTTTTCAGAGCGTGCCTTTCCAGAGTTTGTCCCTGCTCGGGCAGGATAGCGCCAGACGGTCTGGTGTGCAAAAGGCTCAAAACCAACCGTTGCCAGCGTCTGGAGCAGCAGAGGCTGGTCAGGAGCGTCGGCGTAGAGGCGGTCGAAACCACAGGTTGCTGCCTGATGAACGCAATAGGCGAGCAGCTTGTTCCAGATCGCCGGGTGGCCAGAAGGGGCGTCCAGGCTTGGGCTCAGGCAGAGCAGCTTGCCCGCGCGGGGCGAGGGAGAGCGTCCAAGCTGCACAAACCCTTCATGTACCAGCCCATGCCCAGCCTGCCGCAGCACGTAGGTTACGCTTTGCTGCCTCCCCCCTGGCAGGAGGGAGAGCAGGGCAGCCAACCAGCTCGAACGCAAAGAAAGAAATGCCTGGTCGTCGAGCAGACAGGTTGTCTGCCGGCTGAGACGGTAAAGCAGGTAGATGTCGTCAAGTCGAAACGGGCGAATCGCCAAGTGTGCAACCCTCACCCTAGAGAGCGGTGAACCGCAACCCTTCCCGAACCATTCACCACTAACAACACTTCTTTCCAGTCTACCCCAAAAGAGGAGAACAGACAAGTAGTTTGAGTGACAATTGAATTATGTAAATTTTTTTGCTGGCCAACGGCTCTCTGTCCTGCGTTCAACAACACATTTTTTCCCAGGTTTACGAAATTGTGGAAGTATGTTATCCTAACAGAGCACTTCAGTCACATGGCAATTCGCACAACCAGTTGATTTGCATTTTCTACACACAAATCGTTTTGAAAGGGGTTTTGAGGCATGCGTTCAAAATTGGCTTCTTTGGCATTGGTGTTCATATTGTTGTTGGCTTCCTTCAGCACAGCGTTGGCACAGGAGGCTTTGTTCTGCGGCGATCTGGAAGAGGCGGACTGTGCGTTGTTGACGACAGCTGCTGTCAACCTGCAGAGTGTTTCGTCGTATCAGGCGTCCGCCACCTACAGTGTGGATCTGGCGGGCATCCCTGGCCTGCCAGACACCGCGGTCGCGGTCGATGTGGAAGGCGCCTTCAGCTATGGGGAGTCTGCCCAGGCTGCGATGTCCGTGTTGGCCGGGCTCCAGACCCAGGAAGATTTGACGAATGTCATGGTCGAATCTCCGGAGGCCATCGTGGACTTCTACAATGGCTGGTCGTTCGACATGGAGATCTCCGCCAGCCTCGGCGAGGCATTGGCGGGTGTCCTCTCTGCGGACACTGGCTACGCCATTCCGGCTGAACTCAGTGTGCCTTTGGTGCTCCAAGAGGGTGTCCTGTATGTGGATGTCACCGAGATTGCTCCGCTGCTGGATGGGATGCAAGATTTGACCGGTTGGATCGGCTTTGAATTTGGCCCTGTGCTGGCTGCGGCGGCGGAACAGGGGCTTCTGGCTGACTTTGCTGCCCAGGCGGATGGTGGGGCGGGAGATGCTGCCACAGCAGGTGCGCTGGCAGGGGTGGCGTTGCTCAGCAATCCGGGTGCTTTCGAGCCCTTCATGAGCATTGAGCGTGGCGAAGATATCGACTTGGATGGGACAGAGGCGGCCACTTTTGTGACCACGCTGGACATTGCCAGCCTGATCAGCAGCCCAGAATTTGTTGAACTTGTCAAGAGCCTGGCGGCCTCTGGGGTGCTGGGGGAGGGTGCACCCAGCGCCGCCGATATCGACCAGGCACTGGCGATGGTGGGCATGATGGGTCCTGTCCTTTTCCAGGGTCTGAGTGCTGAGAGCGTGACTGCAGTTGGCATTGAGGAGCCCAGCTATGTGCTTGCGCAGAGCAACAGCTTCAACTGGGATCTCGCCGGTCTGCTGCAGATGGCGGCGATGAGCGGTGCGTTGCCCCCAGAGATGGCCGGCACAGGGGCCGCTTCGGTCGACATTTTGGCGGAGGTGATCAACTCTGCGCTCAACGAGGCGCAGGAGATCGAGGCGCCGGCAGACGCCCTGATCGTGCCTGCCGAAGCGATGATGCAGCAGCCGTAATGTAGACCCTTGGGGGATGGACGAAAACCCTCTCTCGTCCATCCCCCAGGCTTCTTACTCGTTGTTGGCCAGCGAAAAAACAACCAGCAACGTCCCCTCGGTATTGTGAAGTTCCAAGCGGTTGCCTTCTATCTGAAAGAGCGCTGTTTTCTCCAGAGCAGCCAAGAAAGCACTCTCCTGTGCCATTACCTCCGCTGCACACATCCGGCGAGTGATCGCGATCGGCGAAAATGCGATTGTTGTCCCGTCTGTTGTGTAGGTGGTGTGGTACTGGTTGCAGCCAGCCGATCCACTGAGCAGGCCGTCTGCGGTAAAGAGGGCTGTCAGCCTGGTGTCCAAGAGCACGGAGACCACAGCCTCCTCTCCGCTGGCGTAGGCAGTCACCACCCAGTCGTTTCCGGCCAGGCTGGCGTCGACCTGCGGCACGAACGTCGCCACGGTCTGGCCGTCGGATCCGACCAATGACAACTGGTTGTCTTGGATCTGATAGGTCTCTGTTGCGGCCAACGCAGCGAGAAAATCTTGTTCGATTTGCATCTGCGGCCCCAGACAAGCCATCAACGTCATCGGGCCAGGGGTAATCTGGAGCGATGTATTTTCCAGCGTGTACGCAGCCCCATATTGGTTGCAGCCGCTCTGCCCGCTGAGCATGCCCTGCGCAAAGGCAGCGGTCGCAGTCACTTCAGCGGGAACCTGGGCAAGCGTCCCGTTGCTGTCGGCCACCGCCGTCAGCTGCCAGGTGGCTGTTTCGAGTGCAGGCGGCTGAGAGGTCTCCGCTTCGGCAGGTGCAGGTTTGTGTGTCGTCGCTCTATCTGGGCCAGGTGGCTGGACAGGTTGACAGCCAGCCAGCCCCAAGAACAGGGTCCCCCACCCCAATAAAATCAGCATCTGTTTGAACATTGCAGCCTCCTTGTGCGGTATTGTAGAAGTCGGCTGGCACCGATTGGCCAGCCAGATGCTTCTAAGGACGGCAGGGTCGGGGAGAATGTTCCCGAGGGCGGCAGCGTTCAGCGGCGGCGGCGGCGGGGTGCTGTGGTTTCGTCTTTTGTCTGAACTGACGGGGCGTGAGCAGGGGGCTGTGTGCTGGCTGGGGAGCGAACCGGGGCATGCAGCAGCTGTTGGTAGTAGTCGTCCAGCAACATCGCGATGATGGGAAGTTCTTCTTCGTTTTCCAGCAGGCTGCGCGCCAGCGGGACAAAACGCAGGCTGCGTTCTGCCTGCAATTTATCGCGGTCGCGCAGCCGGGCCTCCAGCAGGGCTGTCAGCCGTTCGGAGACAACGTTTTGAACCTCCTCTTCGGTGGGCAGGGTTCGTTCGAGGATCGGCAGCGAGTACTGTTTGACTGCCCGCTCCAGTACAGCCTGGTCGACCCGGCTGACCAGGCTGATGGCGATCCCGGCTGCGCCGGCTCGGCCGGTGCGGCCGGCGCGATGGATATAGTTTTCGCTGTCTTCGGGGGGTTCGTACTGGATCACGTGGGACAGCTCTGGAATATCCAGCCCGCGTGCGGCGACATCGGTAGCTACCAGAAAGCGCAGGGTGCCCTGACGGACGCGTTCAAGCACCCGTTCGCGGTCGGCCTGCGACAGATCTGCGCTCAGTTCGTCGGCATCGTACCCAAACCGCTGCAACACCACGGCCACAAAATGTACGTTGACCTTGGTGTTGCAGAAAATAATGGCAGAGGCTGGGTTTTCCTGTTCGATGACCCGGATCAGGCTTCGTTCACGCCCCATGTCTGGCACTTTGTAGAAGAGATGGGTGGTCTCGGCAACATGAACATGGTCCTGGCTTAGCGAGAGGAATTCGGGGTTGTTGAGAAATTGTTGGGCTGTGCGCAGCACCTGGGGCGGGTAGGTCGCCGAAAACATACAGCCGTTGATGGGGTGGTCGGGCAGATAACGTTGGATTTCCCGCATATCTGGATAGAAACCCATCGACAGCATCCGATCTGCCTCGTCGAAGATCAGCAGCCGCAGGGTTTTGAGCGCAAACGTTCGGCGCAACAGATGGTCGAGCACACGGCCTGGCGTGCCGACCACCACCTGTGCCCCTGCTTTGAGGGCGTCGATCTGGGCACCATAGCCTACACCGCCGTAAACGGCGACGGTGCGCAGACCAGTGCCTGCGAAGAGCACTTCGGCTTCGTGCCAGACCTGCTGGGCCAGTTCACGCGTCGGGACCAGGATCAATGCCTGGCAGGCTGCCCGGGCGGGATCGAGCCGTTCCAGTAGCGGCAGGAGAAAGGCTCCGGTTTTGCCGCTGCCTGTGCGGGCCTGGATCATCACATCGCGGCTGTCAAGCAAAAAGGGAATTGCCTTGACCTGCACCGGCATCAGCCGGCTCCAGCCTGCGCGACGGGCGGCCGCAGCGACATCAGGGGGAAGCAGATCAACTGCAATCACAGGGGGTTCATCCAGAGCGTCGGCCAGACGATTGGGTTCGTTCAAAAGATTTTCTCCACTGCATACCAAATCACACGATTCATCACCATACACAGTATGGCACAGACTATATGCTTTGCATAATCATTGACAGGGTGGGTGACAGATGGTTGTGGGAAAGTCTGTGCAGAAACGATCTGGCCTGTTCCTGGGCTGCACGACAGTGCTGCCCGGTGTACTCAAACACCGGGCAGCACTGTCGTGGAAAGAGGCGTATGTGTTCAGGGGTCTGGGTGCTGACAAAGCAGGTTGATTATTCTGGTTGCTGTGACACCACAGGGAGATACAGCCAATTTGAGAAGGATTCAGCGATCGGTGCAGCGGCAGGAGGAGCGATGTCTTCCTGTGCAGCAGCCACTTCCTGTGCAGCAGCCACTGCGATATAGGGCAAAAACTGTTGTTGTCTGATCTCGGGCTCTTGTATTGGCACCAGGCTGGTGGGTGGCACATTGTCAGGTTTGACCGTTGACAAGCCGAGATTTGCTCCAGTCACAGCCCTCTCCGGCTCCAACACAAACGTCCTGTTCCAAGCGTTTTCTTTGACCGGATAAAAGCCTGCTGTTTCCAGCACTTCTACCCGATAGGTGCCTGGAGGCAGTGTATCGAAGTGGAAGAAGCCAGCTGCGTCTGTCTGGACACGCCGCTGCACCGGGCCATCCAAATTCACTGTGAAATTGCCTAGCCCCACCCCTTCTGTCGGCAGTGGATCCAGCAAGAGCGTGTTCGGGCTCAGGTAGACCCGGCCGCTGATGGCACTGCGCCGCTCCATGCCCACATCCAGGTTGGCACCGGGCAGCTGCTGGGTCAGGGTCACCGCAACTGCAGCAGATTGGACAAAGAGGGACGACTCTACATCCAGTCGGTATTCACCGGCAGGAAGGTTGTTGAACTGGTACTCGCCGGTTGCAGCGGAGACCGTTTCTTGAATCAACGTCTGGTCTTTCCACAGCCGAAGAGTGGCTCCCCCGATATCTGACTCGCGGGCGCTGGCAGATGCGTTGCGATCGATGTCCTCAAACACTGACCCTCGAATCGTGCCGTTGGTGAGCACTGTGCTGTCTGCTCGCACACTTTCGCCCCGAACTGCCACACTGAGGGTGGATTGGGCAGCCGTGAACCCGGGCGGGGGGGTCACCGAGAGTTGATAATCGCCTTCCTGGACATCTGCAAACAGGAAGAAGCCCAGGTTGTTGGCGCGCACAGTCCGGCTGGTGGTTGCCGCACGCAGCGTGCCTGGTTGTGCGGCCAGGGTCAGTTCGGTGCCTGGGGCAGCGTTGCCGAGGATGCTGTCAGCTGGCAGCACTGTGAAAAGTGCCGAGGCACTGGCGCCGCTGGAAGGGAGATAGAGTGTGCGGGTCATCAACCCACTGGGGAGATACCCGTTCTCTGCCAGCGAACTGACCGTGACCGTATAAACGCCTGGCGGCGAGTTGATGAGCAAGAATTCACCTGCTGCATCCGTGGTGAGACTGTTGTCTTGACTTTCACCACTTACCCGAACCGTGACACCGGTGACTCCTCCCTCACCAGCATCGCGCAGCGTATTGCCGTTGAGATCGACAAAGACAGCACCCAAAATTGCGTTGGGCACCTGCAGCCCGAAGCTCGCCACACCGCTAGACGCCGACGCAGTCAAGTCGAGCGGTATGCTTGTTGCAGACAGACTGATGTAATCCGGTGGCACTTCGATCTCGACACGATAGGAGCCGGCTGCGAGTGCCTGGAAGCGATACCCCCCGTTGAGATCAGTGACTGTCTCCGCCAGCAACTGGCTGTCTGCCCGCTGGCGCATTCTGACCACAACGCCGCCGATGCCGGGTTCTGCGTTTTCCTGCTGCATATTGCCGTTGCTGTCTGCGAAGACGGTGCCCTGAATCGCACCTTGTACTTGAAGCCCAAAGCTGACACTCCGTGAGCCACCGCTCGGCAGCCCTACCGGTTCGACCAGTGCCGCCGCCGCCACATAACCTGCTGGCAGTGTGACGACAAGCTGATACTGGCCTGGGTTCATTCCAGTGTACCGATAGACGCCATCGATCGCAGTGTCAACTGTCTGGCGAAAGTCGTTGCCAACCCCGCTCAAGGCAACGGTTACACCCCCAATCCCCGATTCGCCGGCATCTTGCACACCGTTGCCGTTGCGATCCTCAAAAACGACCCCCTGGAGAATTCCCTGTGCTTGTAATGCAAAGCTCGCCTGCGCAGAGCCACCGCTGATCAGGCTGATCGTTCGTGGATGCACATCATCCAGATAGCCTGCTGGGGCAGCCAGAGTGACGATATACACACCCGGTGCAACATTCCCCAATCGATAGCTGCCGCCACCGGACGTGGTAGCCGTCACCCCGTCGCTGCGGCTGACTGTCACACCGCCCACCCCAGGCTCACCGCTGTCTTGTATGCCGTTGCCGTTGAGGTCGTCGAAGACCACGCCCTGGATCACACCTTGTGCTTGCAGGGTAAAGTTTGCCTGTGCTGACCCACCACTGCCCACATTGACGAGTCGGCTGGTTTGACCTCCAGCCACATAGACAGCCGGTACCTGCATCAGGATGCTGTAACGTCCTGGCTGGATGCCATTAAATCGATAGCTGCCGCTTGCATCAGTCGATGCGACTGCGTTTGTGCCCAGGCTGATGTTCACGCCGCCGACGCCTGGCTCACCCGTGTCTTGCAAGCTGTTGCCGTTGAGGTCGTCGAAGACTACGCCCTGGATGCCTCCCTGGGCCTGGAGGGCGAAGTTGGCCTGGGCGGCGCCGCCGCTGCCGACGTTGACGGCGCGACTGGTTGCCCTGGATGCCGTGTAGCCGGTCGGCACGGCTATAGCCACCGTGTCGCTGCCAGGCGTGATGCCCTCGAAGCGGTAGCTGCCGTTGCTTTCGGTGGTGGTTGTCATGGCGCCGCTGCGGCTGAGAACGACGCCGCCGACGCCGGGTTCGCCCGCATCCTGCGAGCCGTTGCCGTTGAGGTCGTCGAAGACTACGCCCTGGATGCCTCCCTGGGCCTGGAGGGCGAAGTTGGCCTGGGCGGCGCCGCCGCTGCCGACGTTGACGGCGCGGCTGGTTGCACTTGAGGCGATGTAGCCGGTCGGCACGGCCACGGCGACCGTGTAGCTGCCAGGCGTGATGCCCTCGAAGCGATAGCCGCCATTGCTTTCCGTGGTGGTTGTAATGGCGCCGCTGCGGCTGAGAACGACGCCGCCGACGCCGGGTTCGCCTGCGTCCTGCGAGCCGTTGCCGTTGAGGTCGTCGAAGACCACGCCCTGGATGCCCCCCTGGGCCTGGAGGGCGAAGTTGGCCTGGGCGGCGCCGCCGCTGCCGACGTTGACGGTGCGGCTGGTTGCGCCCAAGGCGGTGTAGCCGGTCGGCACGGCCACAGCCACTGTGTCGCTGCCGGGGGTGATGCCCTCGAAACGGTAGCTGCCGTTGCTTTCGGTGGTGGTTGTGATGGCGCCGCTGCGGCTGACTGTCACGCCGCCGACGCCGGGTTCGCCTGCGTCCTGCGAGCCGTTGCCGTTGAGGTCGTCGAAGACCACGCCCTGGATGCCTCCCTGGGCCTTCAAAGTGAAGTTGGCCTGGGCAGCGCCGCCGCTGCCGACGTTGACGGTGCGGCTGGTTGCCCTGGATGCCGTGTAGCCGGTCGGCACGGCTGCATCTACCGTGTAACTGCCGGGCGTGATGTTGCCAAAACGATATGCGCCGTTGCTTTCGGTGGTGGTTGTGATGGCGCCGCTGCGGCTGAGAACGACGCCGCCGACGCCGGGTTCACCTGCGTCCTGCGAGCCGTTGCCGTTGAGGTCGTCGAAGACCACGCCCTGAATGCCTCCCTGGGCCTGGAGGGCGAAATTGGCCTGGGCGGCGCCGCCGCTGCCGACGTTGACGGCGCGGCTGGTTGCGCTCGAGGCGGTGTAGCCGGCCGGCACGGCCACGGCGACTGTGTAGCTTCCGGGGATGATGCCCTCGAAACGGTAGCTGCCGTTGCTGCCTGTGGTCACTGCGACCCCGCCGCTGCGGCTGAGAACGACACCGCCGACGCCGGGTTCGCCTGTGTCCTGC
>JAGWYN010000078.1 GCA_018969295.1 Chloroflexota bacterium
CGTAGGGCACCGGGTCTGCCAGGTTTTGAATGCGCTGGCTGAAGCCGTGCATCAGGCTGTTGTAGTATTCGACAAAGTATTTGTTGCCGACGCGCGGGCTGCCGATGCTGTATTTTTTGAGTGCATAGGCTGGCCAGTCAGACTGGGAGTCAAAGTAGCGCTTGAGGTAGAGGACGCACAAGGTTGCGAGCGCACCCCCCAGGCTGTGGCCGGTCACATAGAGCTCCAGCTTTTCTGAGGCCAGATCAGCTTGCTGAGGATCGCTCTGGCCCATCAACACCTGGTGGAAACGCACATTTTTGGCCACCAGCTTGTCGAGCGAAACCGCCGACATCCCCACTTCCCCCTGTTTGATCTGGCCGACCACCTCGGTGAGCTGCTGTGCAATTTTCTTGCCCACCTCGCGGCCATATTTGACCCCCAGCCCGGCACCCAGCGCAGCAATGCGGGAGGCGCTTTCGTCGTCGTCCGACTCGACCAGACCAGCCAGCAGGCTCTGCTCCAGCTGCGACCCGACCAACGTCTCAAAAAAGAAGATCAGTTCGTCCTTGAAGCCGTTGAAAGTGTTCAGATACCCCTGGTGGACCCGTGTATCGCGGGGGGGATGGGTTGGCTCCCCGCGCAGCTTCTCGTATTCGACCATGCGATCTTCCATCCCAGCCGCCAGGTTGGTCAGTTCGATCCCCCCTCCGGTCACAATCGAGCCGCGGAAGACCACCACAAACTGATTGCGCTGTCCACGCCGCAGGATCATGCAGCGTCCGTCGGTGTCGTAGTCGCTGATGGCATGCACGTAGCGCCATTCGCCCGTGTAAAGAGCATTGAAAAGCGCCTCAGGGTCGGTCGAGGTGGTTTCGTCGAACACTTTGTAGACCAGGCGACAGAGGTCTGTCATCTCCAGGGCTTCATCGAAATTGAAACCGCTTACAATTCGATCGGGTAGGTTCACAACAAATCTCCTTTTTTACGAACGATAAATATTTATCTGCCGCAGCGTCGATGGCTTGTCCAACACTGTTTCAAGGCGAGGAGAGAGAAGCAGGATCTGTGGGCACCCTGTCCATTTCCACAGCCCCGCCAACCACCCCAGAAACCTCCAGCACCGCCACACTGACCCGAGTCAGGTCGCTGTAGAGGCGCAGCCCGGATGCAATGCGCTGGAGAGGATCGGGCAGGGTTTCCAACGCGTAGGGGGCCACTTCCGGGCTGAACAAGTAGGCAGTGGCCCGCTGCTCTCTGCCGTTGATCCAACAATCGATCGTCGGACACGCAGCCAGATTTTTGAACCACTGGGATTGGTTGCGCACAGTGCTCACAAAAAAAAGCTCTCCCCAGCGCAGGGCCAAGACCGGGGTGCGGTAGATCCTGCCAGAGATGCGCCCGCGCGTCTCCAACAGGATCAGCCCGGCAGGGAAGAGCAGAGGCCCTCCCAGCCCGGCCCGCACGAGTGGCTCCACAAGCTGGTTGAGTTGGCGGTAGAAGGTTTTTTCAGCCTGACGCAGCTGTTCTGGGTTCATCATTTTCTCTCGTGCTTGTCAGCGCAGAATACGCTGGCTGTACATGTCGGTGCCGCCCACTGCTTTCAGCATCAACGCGCCGCGTGCCTCAAGCATGGGAAGGGCATGAAACGCGTTGACGATGCGGTACTGCGTCGGCATGTCTTCCCACCGCGCCGCATGGAAGTGCACACTCCCTTCACCTGCCCAGACCCCTTCCAGCTTCTGATTGGAGGCGCCGCTGGGGGAGAGGGTGGCGTAGGCGGCATCGGCGACGCCCCACTCGCCGGTGCGCGGCATGTATTTGTAGTGCAGGTAGCCGGCGCTGCGCCGTCCTCCCAATACGGCCCCAATCTCTGCGGGTGTCAGGGCGCGCAGATTTTCGACAGTCAGGTCCATGAACTTGTAGCCATCCCAGCTGGCGGTGCAGTGGGTTCTGCCCCGATAGACCAGCGGGTCGGGCAGCGCACAGTAAATTTTGGAGAAGCCCAGCTCTTCACGCCCGGTGATGATGGGCTCTGTCCTGTTCTCCCAGAGGACAGTCAGAAAATCCCCTGTGACCGTCTCCTGTTGGCCATGGAAGGTGGCTGGGATGGTCAGCCCGAGCATAGCGTAGCCGCGACCGGCCAGCCAGCCGATCTCGGTCATGTAAGTGAGCGAGACGGTCACAACCGGTTCACCGGTCAGCTCGAAGCCAGGGGGCAGCATGGCCTTCAGCTGCTGAGCATCGCTGAGAAAGTTAACCATGTAGGTGGTCGACTTGGGGTCCTCCTGAAATGGGAAACGTCCCCCTTCCGGGTTTTGGCGTGGGCCCAGCGCAGGCCCAAAGTGCGTCGGCATCAGATACATCTGGTCAGACAGAAATTCGTACGACATAAAAACTCCTTACTGGACTAAAATCCACTTCAAATGTTGGTTGCAAAGGTTCATGGCTGGTTGGATTGACACACCTGCAGAACCTGCTGCATCTTTTCTGCCACACCGGCAACCTGCGGGGCCAGCAGCAAGTTCATGTGATGGCCTGGAATGTCGTGCCGACTGACACCGCCGCGCACATACTTTCCCCACCCAGCTGTAGGATCCTGCGGCAGACGCTGGCGCAGGGCACGTGTCTGGAAGAGCACCAGCGATCCTGGATAGCCGTGGGGTTGGTAGTCGGTCAGCGCCTGGCTGTTGGCCATCATCACGCGCAACAGCCGCATCCCGACCGCTGTGCGCAAGGCGTTCAGCTGTGGGGTCAGCGGTGCTGCCTGCGTTCTGCCGGCCGATTGAAAGGCATCGCTCAGATAGGGCCAGAGATTGGGAAGGCCGGTGGTAAAGAGAAAACGGGTGCCGCTCCAGAGTCGTTCCAGTTTGTTGCCAGGCAGCATTTCCTGGTCGAGCGCAGCCAGCAGCGCCACCCGCTCTCCATGCCGGTGGAGCTGCTGGGCCATTTCAAAGGCAGGAAAAATTCCGAACGACCAGCCACAGAGGTAGTAGGGGCCTTGTGGCTGCACAGACTGCAGCGCTGCGATAAAGTAGGCTGCGATCTCACGCAGGTCGGTCAGCGGGGTCAGATCCTTCTCCACCCCCACTGCCTGCAAGCCGTAGACCGGCTGTTCTGGGCCAAGCCGGGCTGCCAGCTGGGCGTACGGCTGCACCGTACCGGCGATCGGGGGCAGACAAAAGAGGGGCGGTTTTGTCCCATGTGGCTGGAGCGCCACGACCGCACTGTGGCCCCGTGCCAGCCGTCTGGCCGATTGGGGTGGCTTTGGGGGTCTCTTGACCGCCGATTCCCTGGCGGCAAAGCCGCCGACAGGGGTCAGATAGGCAGCCAATTGCTCGATGGTGGGGTAGTCGTAGAGCAGGGTGGCGGGCAGTTCGCGGCCCAGCAGCGCAGAAAGCTGGTTGCGCGCCTCGAAGGCCAGCAGCGAGTCGAGACCCAGTTCCAACAAGTTCTGCTGTGGCTCCAGAAGCTGTGTGTTCTCCAGCCGGAGAATTCTGGCCAGGGTCTGCTGCAAAGAGTGGATCAGTTCCTTCTTCTGCTGCGGTGCAGCGGAATTTTTTGCCGACTCTGGCTCATTTTGGCGGATCGTCCCCGAAGGTCTGGCTGCGGCAACCGGGCTGACCGGCTCGGCCGGCTCGAGCCAGAAGCGCTGCCGTTGGAAGGGATAGGTAGGCAGCAGGATGCGTTGTCGGTTGGCAGGGGGGGTGAACGTTTGCCAGTCGATGGCGGCGCCGCGCACATACAGCGCACCCAGTGTCTCGATCAGCTGTTTTTCCTCCGACACTCCTGACCGCAGAGAAGGGAGCAGGGCTGGAAGTGGTCGGCTGGCATCCAGACATTCGCCCGCCATGCCCAGCAGCACAGGTTTGGGGCCGATCTCCAAGAAAATCTCGATGCCTTGTGCGTGCAGGGTGGCCACACCGGCGGCAAACTGCACGGTCTCGCGCAGATGGCGCACCCAGTACTCCGGGGTGGCGATTTCGTCGCCCGCCAGCTGCCCAGTCACATTGGAAACCAGGCGCAGAACGGGGGGGTGGTAGCGCACGCTGCGGGCGACAGCGGCAAACTCTGCCAGGATCGGCTCCATCAGCGGCGAGTGAAATGCATGGGAGACCTGCAGCGTCTTCCCCTTCACCCCTTCTGCCGCCAGGCGCTGCACCACCTTCTGGACAGCCGCACGTCGGCCGGCAATCACCACACTCTGTGGGCCGTTGACTGCGGCTATCGCCACTTCGGCGCGCGCAGCCTCTTCGTTGACGAGCGGAATCTGGCTCCGTCCCACGACGTAAACTGCAGCAATCGCCTCTCGGGCCCGCACCTCGCTCACCGGCAACGCCACCATCTCGCCCTCCTGCGGCAGCGACCCCATCAGCCGTCCACGTTCAGCCACCAGCCTCAGCCCATCCTCCAGGCTGAAGACTCCGGCTACACAGGCTGCTGCCAGCTCCCCCACGCTGTGTCCCAGCAACAGCTCCGGCTGGATCCCCCAGGAGAGCCAGAGCATTGCCAGGCTATATTCCAGGGCAAAGAGCGCTGGCTGTGTGCAGGCTGTCTGGTGGATGGCGGTCGGGTCTGCCAGGATTTCGAGCAGCGGTCGGTCGAGCTGCCCTTCGAGCAGCGCAGCGCAGCGCTCCAACGTCTGCTGGAAGAATGGTTCAGAACGGTACAGTTCCAGACCCATGCCGGCGTACTGTGCCCCTTGGCCACTGAAGAGCAGGGCCATGCGTGGGGCATAGTGGCTAGCCTTGCCCTGCACGATCCCGTCTGCCACATTGCCATACGCCAGGGCTTTCAGCTGACCTTCCAGTGTGTTCTGGTCAGGAGCCACCAGGGCGACGCGTTTGGCAAAGTGGTTGCGACCCACAGCAGCCGTGTAGCAGAGCGCGTCAAGATCAGGCGCTGTCTCCAACATCTCCAGGTAGCGTGCAGCCAGTTCAGGCAGCGCCGCTGGGTCACGCAAAGAGAGGGGCAGCAGCCGGTACGGCCGCCCGGCAGAGGGCTGGGCAGGCGCGCGGGCAGGCGCGGCTTCCAGGATCAGGTGGGCGTTGGTGCCGCTCAAGCCGAAGGCGCTGACCCCAGCCACGCGCCGCTCTGCCGGCCACGCTTGCAGTGCAGTGGGCACGCGCACCACCATCTGCTCCCAGTCAAGATGGGAGGTGGGGTGGGTCAGATGCAGATGGGGGGGAATCTGGCCATGCTGCAGCGCCAGCACAGTCTTCACGAAACCTGCAATGCCTGCCGCAGCTTCCAGATGGCCGATGTGGGTCTTGACCGACCCGACGTAGAGCGGGTAGGGGCGAGGCTGGCCGAACACCGCATCGATCGCGCGCAGCTCGATAGGGTCGCCGAGCGGTGTGCCGGTGCCGTGCGCCTCGATGTAGCTGACCTCGTCCGCCTCGACCTGGGCGCTGGCCAGCGCAGACGCCAGCAATTTTTCCTGGGCGCGCTTGTTGGGCACGGTCAGCCCGCTGCTCGGCCCGTCGTGGTTGACCGCGCTGCCGCGGATTACAGCCAGCACGGTGTCCCCATCCGCTTCGGCGTCGGCGAGCCGTTTGAGCAGCACCATCGCCCCCCCTTCCCCGCGCCCGTAGCCGTCGGCCGTCTCGTCGAAAGTCTTGCAGCGCCCGTCGGGCGAGAGCGCTTGCATCTGCGAGAGCGCCACATACGCTGCAGGCGCCAGTATCAGGCTGGCTGCGCCGGCCAGCGCCAGGTCACACTCGCGGAAGCGCAGGCTCTGGCAGGCCAGATGCAGCGCCACCAGCGCCGAGGAGCAGGCCGTATCCACCGCCAGTGTCGGCCCCTGCAAGCCCAGCGTGTAGGCCAGCCTGCCGGCAGCGATGCTGTGGCCGACCCCGGTCGCCTGGTGAGGCTCCAAGCTCGACAGGTCGTGCAGCCTGGCCGCCAGCGCATAGTCGCTCTCTCCGATCCCGACAAAGACCCCCGTGCGGCTGTCGACCAGCGTGTGCTGCGCCAGTCCGCCCCGCTCCAGCACCTCCCAGCTCACCTCGAGCAGCAGACGGTGTTGCGGGTCGATACTGGCCGCCTCGCGCGGAGAGATGCCGAAAAAAAGCGGGTCAAACTGGTCGACCTGGTCGAGAAAAGCGCCGGCGCGCGCGTACATCTTGCCGGCCTTGGGCCGCTGTGGGTCGTAGAACGCATCGACATCCCACCGGGTCGCTGGAATTTCGCGTACCTGGTCGTGCTGGCTGCACAGAATCTCCCAGAAGGCTTCCGGGCTGTCGGCCCCCGGGAAGCGGCAGGCCATGCTGATGACGGCAATTGGGTCGGCTGGGTTGATGGCTGGGTTGATGGCTGGGATGGGCTCGGCGGGACTGCGGCTCTGCTCTGGGGCTGGCTCGCTCGCCTCGGCTGGCGAGGGGACCAGAAGTTCGTTCAGCAGATATTCGGCCAGGGCGGCGATGGAAGGGTATTCGAAGACAACTGTTGCCGGGATTTTGCACGCAGAGGCACGCTCCAGCTCGCGGCGCAGCTCCATCGCCATCAGAGAATCCATGCCGAGATCGGTGAAACCTCTGGCAATGCTGGGCGGTTCGGCCATGCCGAGAATAGGGCCGACCATCTCTTGCAGGGAGCGCTGCAGATGTTCCAGGCGTCGGCTGGCAGGAAGGGCGGCCAGCTGCTGCTGCCAGGCGGAGAGCGGTGCCAGGCGAGCCTCCAACGAGACAAAATGCGTGAGGAAAGGGATAGCTTGCTGGCTGTTCAGCCGACTCCAGTCGATCCGGGCGACACCATACTGGCCGGAGCGGCTCAACAGCTGTTCGAGGGCCAGCAGTGCCAGCTGGGGAGACATGAACTGCGCTGCATCCAGCCTGCGCTGGACTGCGGCGGTGCGGGTGGCCATGCCACCGTCTCTCTCTTCTTCGCCTGCCCAGGCTCCCCAGTTGAGGCTGAGGCCGGGCAGCCCCTGCTGCTGGCGGCTGCGGGCCAACCCATCCAGAAATGCGTTGCCGGCGGCGTAGGCCCCCTGACCTGGGTTTCCCAGCAAGGACGCAACCGAAGAGAAAAAAACCATGAAGTCCAGGGCCATTCCCTGGGTCAAGGTGTGCAGCAGCCAGCTGCCCTGCACCTTGGCGCTGAGCACCTTTTCAAAGCGCGCCCAGCTCTGGTTGAGCAGGATTCCGTCGTCCAGAACCCCGGCCACATGCATCACCCCTCTGAGCGGCCTGCCCACATCGCCCGCCGCCTTCAACCCCTCAAAGAGCCGCTGCATGGCAGCGGGGTCGGCGACATCGAGCTGGGCAATTTGCACCTCCACACCCTCTGCTGCCAGCCGCTCGAGCACAGCGCGCTGTGCCTCGGTGGTGACCCCGCGCCGGCCGGTCAGCAGCAGATGGGTTGCCCCCTCAGCAGCCAGCCATTCGGCCACATGCAGACCCAGCGCACCCAGCCCGCCGGTCACCAGATAGGTTGCACCGGGATGAATCGCCAGACGTGCGGCCGGGCGCAGCTTCTCTGCGGAGAGCCGGATCAGCCGGGCAACATAGCGCTCCCCCCGACGCCAGGCCAGCTGCGTCTCGCGCTCCTCGCCAGACACACGCAGCTGCCAGCCCGCACCGATCTCCTGCAGCAGTGCCCGGGCCGACGCTTCAGCTGCTGCGCCAGGGTCGAGATCGACCAGCCCGCCAAAGAATTCAGGATGTTCCAGCGCCACGACCTTGCCCAGCCCCCAGAGCGGGCTTTGTGCGACAGCGAGCGGCTCCCCCTCAGCCAGCTGCTGAGCTCCCTGTGTGACCAGCCAGAGCCGTCCGACGACATGGTTCGTCTCCTGCTCTGCGGCCAGCTGCTGAACGACTCGCAGCACAGAGGCCAGCGTCTGCTCCAGCAGCGTCTGCAGGGCCTCTACATCGGCCGGCAGGTCGTTGGCATCCAGGTTCCAGAGGTGGAGGACCCCACGCCAGGGATGGGTGCCGGGCGCAGCCAGCTGTGCCAGCAGTTCGTCGATGCGGGTGTCCATATCCCTGCCGGCATAAAGAGAGTGAACCTGCTCGCCGTACGCCGTCAACAACGCAGCCAGTGCGTCGCCCACACCCTGCTGGTCTGCCAACAGCAGCCAGCGACCCGCTGTGGCAGGGGCAGCGACCGCTGGCTGCGCCTGCCGAATCCAGTCGACCGAATAAAAGAGTGGCTCCAGCTGATCTTGCAGCTGCTGCTGGCTGTGCACAGCCCGCAGTGCGGAGAGCAGCCGGGACTCCACCGACTCTGCCAGGCCCGCCAGCCCTGCCTGCTCGACCAGCTTGGTTGCCAGATGTTCCAGAGCTTGGGTGTCGAGCCAGTTCGCCACTGTTGCGGTGTGGGTCTGCGCCATCTTGGCCGGTGGGGAAAGAGGGGATTGCACTGCCCAGTAGCGCTGTCGCTGGAAAGGGTAGGTGGGCAGCACGACCTTGCGCCGTGCATACCCGCGGTCGAAGCCCTCCCAGTCGACGGCTGCACCCTGTACATAGAGTTCACCCAGGCTGGTGAGCACTGTCTGCCACTCGCTCTGGCCAGGGCGGAGCGAGGGCAAAAGGGCTGTTCTCTCTGCCTCCTGGCCACTGCCCCCTGTTCCCCACTGACCACTGGCCACTGACCACTGGCCACTGTCCCCCCCTGCCATGCCCAACAGCACCGGTTTTGGACCGATTTCCAGAAAAATCTGGGCGCCCAGTTCCTGCAGAGTCGCCACACCGTCGGCAAAACGGACAGCCTCCACCACGTGACGCACCCAGTAGTCAGGCCCAGCCATCTCTTTGCCAGCGACTTTGCCGGTCACAGCCGAGACCATGCGCATTCGCGGGGGGCTGTAGCGAATCTTGGCTGCCACCTCCTGGAACGCCTGCAGCATAGGTTCCATCAGCGGAGAGTGGAAGGCGTGCGAGACCTTCAGCCGCTGGCTTTTGACCCCTTCCAGACGTTCGACAACTGCCTGCACTGCAGCGCTCTCTCCCGAAAGCACGACGCTGGCAGGGCCGTTGACCGCTGCAATCGAGAGGGCTGCCGCCTGCGTCTGGGTGCTCTGCCAGGCAGCCATGGCAGCCTGCACGCGTGCCTCGCTGGCCTGCAGTGCAACCATGGCGCCTTCTTGCGGCAGCGCACCCATCAGCCGTCCGCGCGCAGCAACCAGCTTCAGCCCATCCTCCAGGCTGAAGACCCCGGCTATGCAGGCCGCTGCGATCTCTCCCACACTGTGGCCGAGCAGCAGATCCGGTTTCCCCCCCCAGGAAAGCCAGAGCGTGGCCAACGCATACTCCAGGGCAAAGAGAGCCGGCTGTGCATTTTCGGTGCAGTCGATGGCATCTGCATCGTTCTCTGCCGCCTGCCCATAGCCCAACACCTGCAGCAGCGGCGCTTCCATCTGCCCGGCCAGCAGTTCAGCACAGCGGTCAAGGGTCTGGCGGAAGAGGGGCTGCGTCGCGTAAAGTTCCTGCCCCATGCCGACGACCTGAGAGCCCTGGCCGGTGAAGAGAAAGACGAGCTTGGGCCGCGGCTGCTGTTCGGGCTCTTCTCCTGAAGGGGCGCCGGCTTGTTGAAGGGCTCTCTGGCTGTAGGCTGCCAGCGCTTTCTGGAGCTCTTCGTGCGAAGCTGCGACAAACGCCACTCGGTGGGCAAAATGGGCACGCCCCGTCGCTGCGGTGAAACAGAGATCGCCAAGGTCCAGGCCAGACTGTCCCTGCAGATGAGTCATATAGCGCTGCACGAGCGCAGCCAGGGCCGCGGCGCTGCGCGCAGAGAGCGCCAGCAGATGGCAGGGCCGTTCGCGCTCGGCAGGAGGCAGCGCTTTAGGGGCTGGGGCTTCCTCAAGCACCACATGCGCGTTCGAGCCGCCCATCCCAAAGGCACTGACTGCAGCGACCTTTTTCCCAGCAGGCCACGGCGTCCGTTCGGTCGGCACAGCGACAGCCAGACGATCCCACTCAATGTACGGATTGGGCTGGCGGAAGTGCAGGTGGGGAGCGATCTCGCCGTGCTGCATGCAGAGGATGACCTTGATCAGCCCGGCAACCCCAGCCGCCTCCTGCAGGTGGCCGATGTTGGTCTTGACAGAACCGACCCACAGCGGCGTCTGGCGTTCTGGTGTGGCGCAGTAGACAGAGGCGAGCGCATTCATCTCGATCGGGTCGCCCAGTTTCGTGCCCGTCCCATGTGCCTCGACATACCCGACCGTTTGCGCGTTCACAGCCCCGTTCGCCAGCGCCTGACGCAGCAAAGCAGCCTGCGCCGGTCCGCTCGGCACGGTCAGCCCACTGCTGACACCGTCATGGTTGGTGGCGCTGCCGCGAATCACGGCCAGAATCAGATCGCCCTGCGCCTGCGCGTCGCTGAGCCGCTTGAGCACCACAATTCCACACCCTTCGCCGTCCCCGAAACCATCTGCCGAAGCGTCGAAGGTCTTGCAGCGCCCATCCGGAGCCAGGGCTTGCAGCTGCGACAGCACAACCAGCTCATGGGCTGAAAGGAACAAGTGGACACCGCCCGCCAACGCCAGATCGGTGCTGCCGCTGCGCAGGCTCTCGCAGGCCAGGTGGACGCCGATCAGCGAGGCCGAACAGGCGGTGTCGATGACCAGGTTGGGGCCCTGCAACCCCAGGACATAGGAGAGTCGGCCCGAGGCAAAAGGAGCGGCGTTGCCTGTGGTGGTGTATGTACTGGTCTGCTGCTCTGCCTCCAGCAGCGTATGGTACTGGCTGGGTGCCACACCGATGTAGACACCGGTTCTGCTGTTTTTCAGGGTGGAAGGCGCCAGCCCGGCATGCTCCAGCGCCTCCCAGCTCACTTCGAGCAGCAGCCTCTGCTGCGGATCCAGCAGGAGGCTCTCACGCGGGGACAGGCCGAAGAAGGCAGCATCGAAGTCGGCAACCTCGTCGAGCAGAGCCGCAGCACGCACGTATGACTTGCCGGGTGTGGCTGGCACAGGGTCATA
>JAGWYN010000079.1 GCA_018969295.1 Chloroflexota bacterium
AAATCCAGGTGCTAGACGGACGCTACGGTCCCTACGTGCGCTGGAAAAAACTCAACGTCACACTGCCCAAGGAACTCGCCCCAGATGCAGTGACGCTGCCACAAGCATTAGAATTGCTGGCTACCAAGCAGCAGACAGCCAAGAGCACCGCAGCCAAGAGCGCCGCAGCCAAAAGCACCGCAGCCAAAAGCACCGCAGCCAAGAGCGCCGCAGCCAAGAGCACCGCAGCCAAGAGCACCGCAGCCAAGAGCACCGCAGCCAAGAGCACCGCAGCCAAAAGCACCGCAGCCAAGAGCACCGCAGCCAAGAGCACCGCAGCCAAGAGCACCGCAGCCAAGAGCACCGCAGCCAAGAGCACCGCAGCCAAGAGCACCGCAGCCAAGAGCACCGCAGCCAAGAGCGCCGCAGCCAAGAGCGCCGCAGCCAAGAGCGCCGCAGCCAAGAGCACCGCAGCCAAGAGCACCGCAGCCAAGAGCACCGCAGCCAAGAGCACCGCAGCCAAGAGCGCCGCAGCCAAGAGCGCCGCAGCCAAGAGCGCCGCGGATACACCTGAACAAGCATGACAAAGCGGCCAGGGCCCACCGGGCGGTCTGCTATTTGACGATCACTGACTCTGCCAGATCATGGGCCAGCGCGTGGTGGACGGCGGCTACTTCGATCAACAGTGGACCGGCAAAGGGTGCCCGTGCCAGCACTGTGACCGTGGTGTTGGGATAAAGCTGCATCGACCCCAGGTAGACCAAGCGGTCGGGGTCTTGCAGCAACACGCGTACTACAGTATAGGGGTGTTGAAGCTCTGCACGGCTGAGCGGCAGTCCTCCCAGCTCAACGACCTGACCATCTTTGGTCGGGATCGGGTCTCCATGGGGGTCGACGGTTGGATTGCCGAGTGCAGCAGCGATCGCATCTTCGAGCGATTCGCTGATCACGTGCTCCAGCCGCTCTGCTTCGGCGTGTACATGTTCCCATGGCAGGTCTAGCTTGGTATGCAGATACAGCTCGAGCAGCCGGTGGTGGCGCAGCACTTCCAGCGCCACCAGCTTGCCAGCCGGGGTCAATTCGAGCTGCTGATAGGGGGTATAGGCCACCAGCCCCAGTTCGTCCAGCTTTTTGGCCATATTGGTGGCTGAGGCTGGCGTCACCCTGAGGTGACTGGCGAGCGCCGAGTTGGTGACAGCTACACCGTCAGCGTGCAACACGTAGATGGCTTTGAGATAGTCCTCGTGCGCAGCGGTCAGCCATTTCGTTTCATCTGCTGCTTTTGTCATCGGTCGGTCCTGGATGCGCTGCCTGGTGGCACCTGCGGCGCCCACCAGGCAGCGCGAGTTCTCTGACGCTGCTCAACTACGCAGTGCCGCCCCCATCAACTGCTGGATCCGCTCCACCATATCAGCGGCCGTCCCTTGGTAGGAGCCATCGAGCAGCTGGAGGTTGTCAAAGAGCTGCTCAATGGCTGGGTCGATCAGCTTGTTGTCTCCCTGCTCGCTGATCAGACGGGCCAGATTGGCCATGATCGGGTGGTGGCGGTTGAGTTCCAAAATTTTGGCCGGGGCCACGTAATTTTCTTCGACGACCCGCCGCACATACTGGAGCTCACGGCCATAGTCGTCCTCTGCCGACACCAACCGGGCCGGGCTGTCGACCAGTGTCCGTCCTTCTCGCACCTCGCGCACGCGGTCGCTGAGCACCTTCTTGACACGTGCGACCAGCAGCTCGTAGGGGCCTTCTTCCACAGACGTCTCTGCAGCGTTCGCCTTTTCGTCTTTGGGCAACTCCAGATTGGCATCGTCGACATTGCGCAGCGGCTTGCCTTCAAATTCGCGCAGCTGGCTGATCATATAGCCGTCGATGAAGTCGGTGAGGTAAAGTACTTCGAGCTCATGTTTGCGGAAATAGTCGAGGTGCGGGCTGCGGGTAACCGATTTGAGGCTGTCACCCAGAATGTAGTAGATCGCCTTCTGTTCGGGCTGCATCCGCTCGGCCACTTCCTTGAGTGTTGCCCAGCGCTCTGGCCCTGTCTGCGTCGAGTGAAAACGCAGCAACTCCTGCAGAGAATCGCGGCTGGCATAGTCTGAGGCCAGCCCCTCTTTGAGAAAGACCCCGAACTCATTCCAGAAACCGATATATTTTTCAGCGTTTTCCTCGGCGAGATTTCTGAACTCCTTGAGCAGGCGATTGGTCAACGCCTTGCGCAACTGGCGGGTTACCGGGTTGCTCTGCACCATCTCGCGCGAAACATTGAGCGGCAGATCTTCCGAATCCACCACCCCTTCGACAAAACGCAGATACTCGGGCAGCAGGTCCTTGTTGTGCTCCTGGATCAGCACCTTGCGCGAGTAGAGCCGTAGCCCGTATTCCGGTCGCATCTGCAGCGAGCTGCGATCACGGCGGGCAGGCACAAACAAAACGCTGCGCACGCTGGCCGGCGCATCAGCGACCATGTGGACATGCAACAGCGGGTCGGCGTCGTCGAAAGTCAGTTGCTTGTAAAATTCCGTGTACTCAGCAGCCTCTACCTTGGAGGGGGCCTGACGCCAGAGCGCAGTGCGCCGGTTGGCCACCTTTGCCTCCCCCTCTTTGCCTTGAACATAGATGGGGAATGAGACATAGTCGGAGTGCCGCTTGATCACATTCTCGATCCGCCAGGTCGCCGCAAATTCGCCGGCGTCTTCCTTGAGCTGGATCCGAATTTCGGTGCCCCGCTGCGCTTTCTCCGTTTCTGAGAGGCTGAAACGGCTGTCCCCTTTGGACTGCCAGCGGGCCGCCCGGTCCTGCGCCCGATAGGAGCGCGAGACGACAGTCACCTCATCGGCGACCATAAAAACCGAATAAAAGCCGACACCAAATTGGCCAATGATCTCTTCCAGGGTGTTCTGGCTCTGATTGGCATTCTGCAAAAAGGTACGGGCCCCCGAATGGGCGATCGTGCCCAGGTTTTCGACCAGCTCGTCGCGGTTCATCCCGATCCCGCTGTCGCGGATCGTCAACACCTTGGCGTCTGGGTCGACCTCGATCTGGATGGCCAGTTCTGCCTCCGAGTCGATCACCTCGTGGTTGGTCAACATCTCGAACTGCACACGGTTCAACGCATCGGAAGCGTTCGAGATCAACTCTCGCAGAAAAATCTCTCGCTCGGTATACAGTGAATGGGCCAGGATATCGAGCAGTTGTTTGACTTCCGTGCGATATTCGAGAGACTCCATCGGTACATCCACTACATCTGACATAAAGACTGACTCCCTGCACTTTGCAAAAAACGTTTTACAATTCTGGACATTGTATTGTATCGACAAATTGTCTGTTCGGCAAGAACCCTATGGAATCATCCGCCCCCCACGCACGGTGCTGCCCAGCACAATCGCCGCAGTGATCAAGGCCAGATTCTTGACAATGTACTGCCCTTCGATCGTCAGCCCATAGGGAAAGACGGTGAAGACCGCTGCGGGCAGCACGACGATCGGCAGCGCAGTGCCAGGCATCTGCAAAAAGAGCAACAGCAACGTTGCTCGCATGAAAAACCCTGTGATCAACCCAAAGCCAATCAACATTTCCCACACAGCCAGCACAGGCTGAAACAACTGTGGATCCACAAAAAAGAGGGTGTTGCGCACCAGATCTTCTGCCGGGCTCAGCCCAGGGACCAGCTTGAGTGCCCCAAACCAAAAAAAGATGACCCCAAGTGCGACCCGCATCAGCAACAGCCCATAGTGTGCCATCCAGTCTGTAATGCGCCGGTCAAGCTGATCCAGATAGCTGGCGTAGGGCAGGCGACGAATCAACCAGTCCTCTGGCGTTGTCTTGCGCTCTTTCGGCATCAGGTGGTCTACCATGGCGTTCTCCTTTCTGAATTTTATCGCAGGAATTTTGCATTCCCAATTTGTCCAGACAAGTCGAGTATAGCGCCTTCTGTCGGCAGACGACTGTGCAAATCTTCACAAACCACCCAAAAGCGAAATGGAGCGCAGAAGGGCCGCCCCCCCTGGTTAATCCACAGCCCCTCTTTCATTTTTGACTTTTGTGCGGCTGTTGCGTATACTACTTCTAGATGAATCTGCCCCTATGGTGGAATTGGTATACACAGCAGGTTGAGGGCCTGTGCCGCAAGGCATCTCCGTTCGAGTCGGAGTAGGGGCACACTTTCCAACAAACTTTTATGTTTGGATGGAAAATGGGCCAGACATTCATCCATTCTTCCCCGACAAGCCCCCCCCTTTATTTTGATTCTTCCAACCAAAGAGACAAGAGTGACTGCCAGATTGCGCTGATCGCAGCGTACCCGGCGCTGTTGGGGTGGTTGCCATCATCCGCCAACGTCGCTGGATCGGTAAAAATCGTTGTGTTGTAAAAATCGACGACAGCGACGTTGTCTGTTTCTGCGGCCAGCGCACGCAGGGCTGCGTTGTAGTTTGCCACCTGTTGTGACATGCGCGTAAGGTCGTCGGCGCTGATGCTGGGGAAGGCCGGCTCGGCAGGGTTGGGCGGGTTCGCCACCACAGGGCGGAGAGACTGATCGTCCAGCAGGCCAATCAACACCCTGGCACCGGCTCCGTGCAGCTGTGCGACGACTGTGCGGACATTCGCTGTGTAGGCGCTGAGGTTCTCCTGCTCCTGTTCGTCGGTCATGGGTTCGTCGCGTGCGTCGTAGAGATACCAAAGATCGTTGCTGCCGATCCAGAGGGTAGCGACTTTGGCCCCACTGGTCTCGCCCAGCCTGGCCAGGGCCAGGCTCAGCTGGCTCGGTTCGCCATCCACCCCCTGGAGGATCCCTTCTGAAGTCCAGCCCGACCTCCCCAGGTTGCGCACGGTCGAACCCGAACGAACGCCTTGCAAAAATAGCTCCAGGCGAGCCGGGAAGCCCCCGCCGTCGTCGCCGTCTCCTTCGGTCAGGCTGTCCCCCAGTGCAACCAAATGCACAGCACCGGCTGGCGCCGGGGTCACACCCGCTGGCGGCGTGGCTGTGGGCACCGGCGTGGCTGTGGGCACCGGCGTGGCTGTGGGCACCGGCGTGGCAGGCACCGGCGTGGCTGTGGGGCTGGTGGCAGCACCTATCTGCCTCTGCAGCAGCGGCAAATAGAGCGCGCCCCCTGCAGCAGGTGATGGAGGGGTCAGGGGCGCCGTGGGCGTCGATGTCTCAGCCGCTGTAGGGGACGGAGCTGGCGGCGCCCCATCCTTTGCCAGTGCGCCCACCAAATCGAAGCCGCTCCGCTGGCGGCCCACAGCGTCGACCTCTACACGGTTGCGCAGATCGCCGACAGCGGGCACGCTGGGTGTCAGGGTGTCCCACGCAGGAAAATCTGGGAGCGGGTAAGGTTCAGGCAGCTCAGCCGGATTGGCCACCCTGAAGTCTCCGGCAGCAGCATCGACAAAACGCGGTTCAACCTGGTTGATGGCGTTGTCGGCCAGCAGCTGTTGGGCGCTGCAGGTCGGGTGGGTCGGCTGGCAGCCGCTCTCCTCGCCGATGCCCAGGGCATGGCTGGCCGGCCCATTCCAGAGCACATTGCCGACAATCTGCAAATTGTCGTCGGTGACTGCCGGAGAAGGCACGTTCAGACCAGCGGGCTGGGCGATCGGCCCGTGCACCGTCAAGTGCTGCCACTGGCTTTGTACCCCAGCCGGATTGACGATCAGGTTGTTGTAGATGAAAACGTTGCGATCCGGAATTTTTGCTTCGTCGCCGACTGTCACAGGCCCCCAGCCACCGACAGCATGGTTGGCCGCGCAGCGGGCAGCGTCGCCGTCGCACGAACGACCGCCGTGCACGACCTCCAGCAGATGGCTGCGGGTGCCCACGCGATACAAGGTGTTGTAGGCGTACAACACCGCATAGCCGCCGTTGACTCCCAACCCAGCCCCTGCGGTGTCGTGGATCAGATTGTTGACCGCACGCACGGCGTAGGCTTCATAGTGCAGCCAGGGGAAGACCATGTACTCAAAGCCAGTGCCCTGACCAGCCGTAAACCCACCTGTGCCGCAATTAAAAATCTCGTTGCCTTCCACCGTGATATAGGCCGATCCTCCCTTGACATAGACGCACCAGTCATCGGCATCGTAGATGCGGTTGTTGCGCAGTGTGGCGTACTGCACGGCGACAAAATCGATCGCATTTTCGTAGCTGCCATGAATGTCACTCTGTTCGATCGTGATGTGCTGGGATTGGTTGATCTTGATCGTTTCGTGCGCCTGACGGTCGCCCCCATCCATCTCGACGTTGTAGATCCCCAGATGGCGGCATAGCTCGCAGTGAAAGACATCCCCGTCATTTTCGACTACCAGATCGACCAGGTACAGGTGCTCCGTGTCGTACAGATTGATCGATCCCTGAATCCGTGCGCTGCGTGGGCTGTCGACAGCCCGGAGGACGATCGGCGCACTCGCTGTCCCATGTCGATCTTCCCAGTAGGTGGGAATCGAGCTTTCCGGGTATTCTCCTGCCACAAGCAAGATCGAGTACCCTGTGGTCAGCGTGACGCCCGCAGGAATCCGCCGCCAAGCTTCGGCGAGAGTGTGCAGCGCCTGGCTGCGGCTGGATCCATCTGCGCTGTTGCTGCCGTTGAGCGGGTCCACCCAGAGCTCGACGGCGTTGCCCACGCTGGGTGGGATGCTGGCGTTGGCATTCCAGGCTGTGCTCCGCTCTGTACCCGCCACATCTGCTACGGCAGCGGTCGTATACTGCACGGCTGCCAGCACAACCATGACCCACAAAACGATCAGGCTACGGCGTCGCATACACTTCTCCCTTGATAAGAACCTGAACCCAGGGCGCTGCCTGGCGATCGTCCCATGCAGCCGCTATTGTATACGTTTGAGCGCCGACGGCAACTTTTGTCCAGCGTCAGGAGAGGGGTGAAAAAGGTTGGCACGTGAGCGGACAACTGCAGATGCTGACATACACACCGCCAGATCCCCCACAGAACGAGCACCCCTTTTCCTCCTGTGTGGAAGGGGGACGGGCGGCACCCTGACAGTCTGGGCAGTCAAAAAGAGCCATCGGCTCTCCGCACTGGTGGCAACCAGGGCACCCCTCCTGGCTCTCGTCTGTGTCGTCCATTGCACTCTCCTGCGGCTTGTCTGGCCATTCGTGCAAGAACAATCCGTACGGGTGGTAGCCTAGCCAAGACAGATATCCCATTGCAAAAAGGCTCCTTTCCACAGAGGTTGCAAGAGCGGCAGACCAGCACTTCGTGCTGCAGAGCCCAGTATATCCAGTATATACTGTTTTGCATGTACAGACGACTGGTCGAAACGGAGGGAGTTTTGACGTCGAGGGTGGGAATTTGCAGCGCTTTTCGCCCTTCGCCCCTCTCCAATTGAGAATTGTTGAACACGATGGCAGGGGATGATTTTGCGGTTGCACGATTTATCGGGCTCGACTACAATTGATTCGACACGAAGTGAACTGGAAATTCTCCCTGTGCAGCCGCAGTGTGGCTGGCAGATCCTGTGGATTGGGAAAGGAGCCCACTGTGGTTGTCCTCTTGCAAATGGCCCGCTGGATCGACCAGCTGTCCGAAGCCCTGGGCAAAGTTGCGATCTCTCTCACGTTGGTTCTGGTGGCGATTGGCTTTTACAATGTGGCAGCCCGCTATGTGGGCCGTTTCATCGGGCAGAATCTCTCCTCCAACGGCTTCATCGAGACCCAGTGGTACATCTTCTCGGTGATTTTCTTTCTGATGTTTGCCTACAACCTGCGCCACGACGTCAATGTCCGGGTTGATTTTTTGTATGCTCGCTGGAGCGGGCGGCGGCGCACCTGGGCCGATCTGCTCGGCACCCTGCTGGCGCTGATCCCCTTCTGTATTCTGGGGATCTGGATGACAGTCACCCCGGTGCTCTTTTCGTGGCGGCTGTGGGAAATGTCGCCGGATCCAGGCGGGTTGCCGCGTGCGCCGATCAAAACCTTTATTCTGGTGGCGTTCAGCGTATTGCTGTTACAGGCAATCGCTCAGGCCATCAAATACATTGCCATCTTGACTGGTCAGAACGAGATTGCCCAGCAGGTTCGCGACGAAACGGCCTTGGCGGGCCACTCCAACTTCGAATAGGAGGCTGTGATGGGATACGAGTGGCTGGCAGTTGCCATGTTTGTCGGCTTCTTTTTTATTTTGATGAGCGGCTACCCGGTTGCCTTTTCGTTTGCAGCTGCTGCCATGCTCTTTGGTGGGATCGGGCTGGCCGCCGGCGCCTTCGATTTCAATCTGGTGCGTCTGCTCCCCAACCGCTGGTTTGGCACGATGAGCGATTTCACTTTGTTGGCGATTCCATTCTTTGTCTTTTTGGGATCGATCCTGGAAAAATCGGGGCTGGCCGAAGAATTGCTGACCACGGTAGGCGTGTTGTTGGGCCCGCTGCGCGGCGGTATGGCGCTGGCGGTCGTGCTGGTTGGGACATTGCTGGCAGCGACGACTGGGGTGGTCGCTGCGACGGTAATCGTCATGGGGATGTTGTCGCTGCCGGTGATGCTGCGCTACGGCTACGACAAGCAACTGGCTACCGGGGTCATCCTCTCCTCGGGGACCCTGGCCCAGCTGATCCCTCCCAGCCTGGTGTTGGTCGTGTTGAGCGACCAGCTGGGCGTAGCCGTCAGCGATCTCTTCTTGGGGGCCCTGATCCCAGGCTTGCTGCTGGCTGGCTCGTACGGGCTGTACGTGCTGGTGCTGGCCCTGCTCCGGCCCCAGGTGGCGCCAGCCCTGCCAGCTTCTGAACGAACCCAGCAGGGCTGGGCCCTGCTGAGGCGTTCGCTGCACGCCATCGTGCCGCCAGTGCTGCTGATCTTTGCAGTGCTCGGCAGCATCTTTTTTGGCATCGCCACCCCAACCGAGGCCGGGGCAGTCGGCGCAGTCGGAGCTTGCCTGCTGGCAGCGATGAACCGGCGTTTCAACTGGGCGCTCTTGCAAGCTGCTGCGACCGCAACTGCACGCATCACCGGGCTGGTGATCATGATTTTGGTCTGTTCGACCTTTTTCAGCGTTGTTTTCGACGGATTGGGGGGCAACACGCTCTTCAAAGATCTGCTGACCTCGTTGCCGGGCGGTTACTGGGGGTTCATCATCGTCGCCAATCTTGCCATCTTTTTGCTGGGCGTTTTTCTGGAATTTATCGAGATCAGCTTCATCGCCATGCCGCTGCTGGCCCCAGCCGCCCAGGCCCTGGGGATCGACATGGTCTGGTTTGGCGTGTTGATGGCGATCAACTTGCAGATGGCTTTTATCTCCCCACCGGTCGGGTTTTCTCTTTTCTATCTACAGAGCGTCGCCCCGCGTGAGGTGACGACCGCAGACATCCATAAAAGTGCCTTGCCGTTCATGGCGCTGCAGATGGCGGTGTTGATCCTGGTGGCGATCTTTCCGCAGACCGTCCGCTGGCTGATCGATCTGGCTGGCTGAGCGCGAGGGAGGCGATCGCCTCCCTCGCCCGCCTCCCTCGCCGGGCGGCTTCAGCTCTGCTGGTAGACAAAGTTGGTGAAGGCGTATTCGTTGGTGGTGTGCCAGCTATAGATGTTGCTGCGGAAGGCCGAAAAATTCTCGTAGATCGCTTTGAAATCGGCGTCCTGGGCTGAGAACTCGTCGACAAGCTCCAGCCAGGCAGCATAGGCTGCCGACAAAATCTCCGGGCTGTACTCGCGCAGCTGGGTGCCATTGGCCACCAGATTGGCCAGCGCCGTGTTGTTGGCAGCCTCATAGCGGGAGAGCATGACCAGATTGGCCTGGGCAGCGGCCGTCTCGATGGCAACCTTGTAGAGCTCTGGCAGTTTGTTCCACTCGTCCAGGTTGATGTTGACCTCCAAAATCGAGCCTGGTTCCCACCAGCCAGGGCGGTAATAGTAGTCCGCCACCTTGTTGAGCCCCAGCTTTTCGTCGTCGTAGGGACCGACCCACTCGGCAGCGTCGATCGCTCCGGTCTGCAAGGCCTGGAAGATCTCACCTGCGGGCAACACCTGCACGTTGACCCCGAGCTTGGCCATCACCTGCCCCCCCAGGCCGGCAATGCGCATCTTCAACCCCTGCAGATCGGCGACCGTGTTGATCTCCTTGCGGAACCAGCCCCCCATCTGCATGCCAGTGTTGCCGGCCGGCAGCGGCAGGACATTAAATTTTTCGGCGAACAGTTTCTGGGTCAATTCCAGACCGCCGCCGCCGTACAGCCAGGCGTTCTGCTGCTGGGCGGTGAGGCCGAAGGGCACTGTCGTGCCAAAGGCTGCGGCCGGTGTCTTGCCAATGTAGTAGTAGGCGGCTGTGTGTCCGATCGGCACAGCCCCCTGCGCAACCACATCGAGCACCTGGGTGCCTGGGGCCAGCTCTCCGGCCGCGCGCGGGGCGATCGTCATCTTGCCCGAAGTCAGACGGTTGACCGTGTCGGCAAAGAGCTGGGCGCCACCGAAAAGGATATCGACAGCCGGGGTCCAGCTGGTCGCCATATCCCAGGTGATTTCGGGCAGAGCAGAATCCTGGGCGATCGCCTGCTCTGCTTCCTGGGCGGCTGGGGTTGCACCGAAAGAGCAGCCTGCAGCCAGGCCGATCACTGCGCCGCCGGCTGCTTTGGTGGCCATATTCGTCAAGAACTCACGACGGTTCATAGCGGACCTCCTTGGGCCATGACAAAAACGATTGGATGGGTGTGGGAAAGCTCTGTTTACAGAAAAACTGTTCTGTATTG
This sequence comes from Chloroflexota bacterium, assembly GCA_018969295.1. Taxonomy (GTDB): domain Bacteria; phylum Chloroflexota; class Anaerolineae; order Caldilineales; family Caldilineaceae; genus Caldilinea. The sequence continues at coordinate 10,654 of JAGWYN010000079.1, forward strand.
TAATCGAGCCCCCATCCCTTGTCAACCGACCCCCGGAGCCCCGCCAGGGCAATCGCGTCTGAATTCATCATGAGCGTGAGTAGCCGTATAAGGTATAAGATAGTCATGATCCCAGGTTGCCTTGAGGCGCTTGTTTTTGATGCCGAGTTTGACGGTCTTGTCCTGTTTGAGCAGGCTGAGAGCCATCCGCCGCAGGGTGGCCATGTTTTCAGCGCCATTGTCTTTGCGGAGGCGGG
>JAGWYN010000143.1 GCA_018969295.1 Chloroflexota bacterium
CGGCAGCTCGATCCGCACCCGTGGCCAGCACCCGGTGGTGCACGTGACCTGCAGCGATGCCGAGGCCTATGCCGCCTGGCTGGGCAAGGTGTTGCCCAGTGAAGCCGAATGGGAACGGGCCGCCCGCGGTGGGCTCGAGGCCAGGGCCTACGCCTGGGGTGATGAGCTGGAACCCGGCGGTCGCCACCTGGCCAATGTCTGGCAGGGACCGTTCCCCCACGCCAACAGCCGTGCCGATGGCTTCGCCGGCACCTCCCCCGTCGGCAGCTTTGCTGCCAACGGCTACGGGCTGGTCGACATGATCGGCAACGTCTGGGAATGGACCGCCAGCTGGTATCGCGAGGGCCACAGGGACGGCTGCTGCGGTGTCTCCGAGATGGCTCGGCTGGCCAGCATCGACCCCAACTCCCAGCACGGCAACCTGCCGCGGCGGGTCGTCAAGGGAGGGTCGTATCTCTGTGCCCCCAGCTATTGCCGCCGCTACCGCCCGGCCGCGCGCATGGCCCAGGGGATTGACACCTCCACCTGTCATCTGGGGTTCCGCTGTGTTGTCAGGCCGTGAACCCGATGGGGTGCTGACCCTCAAGCTGGGATCGCTGCAGCTGTGTCGGGGCCATCATGGCGCCGCCGCTGGTGCGCAACCCCAGCCGCAGGTGTTGCTCCCCCTGGTCGGGTCCCTCTGCCTGCGGAAAGGCAATCTCGAACAGATTCTGCGTTCACCGTCGGAGCTGCTGTTTCTGCCGGCGGGGGTGCCAGAGCTGCACACATCGGCCTTCCATGGCTGGCGCCTGCAGCTCTCGAGCGATGCCCTTACGGCCCAGCTGCTGTGCTTGTCGGGGCAGCAGATCCCCCGCAGCCGGGTGCAGCGCTGGCTGGTCGAAGCGCGTCCGGTGTCATCGGCCGGCGGTGCTCTGCTGTCGCAGCTGCTGCACCTGCTGGAGGGCCAGCGAGGGGAGGGGGCGAGGCTGTTGCTGGCCGTGGGTTTCGAGGAGCTGCTGCTGCGGCTGCTGGGGCTGTTGTTCTGGGGTGACCTGCTGACCCGAACGCCGCAGGCGGAGGCCGCCGAAACGCTTCAGGCCACCCGCACGCGCATTCTTGAACATCTGCAGGCGTGGATCCGCGCTCATCTCGACACCACGATCCATGTGGAGGACCTGGAGCGGGTGAGCGGGTACTCGTCCCGCAGCCTGCGCAATCTCTTCCGGGACCGTTGTGGCATCAGTCCGATGGCCTGGATCCGTCGGGAGCGGCTCACCATCGCCTTGCACCTGCTGCGCGAACCCTCCCTTGGCACGACGGTGTCGGGGGTCGCCCTGGCAGTGGGCTATCAGCAGCTGTCACAGTTCAGCCGCGACTTTCTGCAGCTGCATGGCCGCCGCCCTTCGGCGGTGCTGCGCCAGAGCATGGGGGATGGTTGACGTCAGAAGAAGACCTTGAAGCCCGCTTCGATGCCGCTCTGCTGGCTGCTGAACCCGGTGGAACGGCTGTTGCCGTTGCTCCAGTCAATGCCGAGGTAACGCCAGGAGACGTTGACGGCGGTGTTGCCGCCGAGGGCGTAGCCGAGCCCCACCTGGGCATTGCCGCTCAGGTCCCTGGCACCCGCCAGACCGAAGCCGCCGATGTCGCCCCGGGCGAAGAGGCGCAGGTCGCGGGTGAGAAACACCGATGCCTGGGTGCCCAGCAGGGGTTGGGTCCACGTG
>JAGWYN010000144.1 GCA_018969295.1 Chloroflexota bacterium
CGCGTCGAAAGTCTTGCAGCGGCCGTCGGGAGAGAGGGCCTGCATCTGCGAGAGGGCCACAAAGGGGGTGGGGGTGAGCAGCAGGCTCACACCGCCTGCCAGGGCCAGGTCACACTCTCCCAGCCGCAGGCTCTGGCAGGCCAGATGAATCGCTACCAGCGATGAAGAGCAGGCGGTGTCGACCGCCAGCGTCGGCCCCTGCACACCCAGCGTGTAGGCGATCCGGCCCGCTGCGATGCTGTGCCCGCTGCCGGTGGCTGCGTGCGAATCCATCTCGGCGAGATTTTGCACGCTGCCCAGCGTGCTGTACTCGCTCTCCCCGATGCCGACGAAGACTCCCGTGCTGCTCTCCCGGAGCTGCTGCTGGGCAATCCCAGCCCGCTCCAGCGCCTCCCAGCTCGTCTCCAGGAGCAGCCGGTGCTGCGGGTCCATCCCTGCCGCCTCACGCGGGGAGATGCCAAAAAAGAGCGGGTCGAAGCGGTCGACCCCTTCCAGAAAGGACCCTGCGCGCATGTACATCTTGCCCGGCAGCGGCCGCTGCGGATCGTAGTACTCCTCCACCCGCCAGCGGTCGGCCGGAACCTCGCTCACCTGGTCCCTCCCCGCCAGCAGCAGCTGCCAGAAGGCCTCCGGCGTCTCCGCACCCGGGAAGCGGCAGGCCAGGCTCACCACCGCAATCGGCTCGTTCAGATGCACACCGGCCTGCCTGACAGGGCTGGCAGGCGCGTCGTTCGGATCGCTCAAAACCAGCACATCGGCCAGCAGATAGGCGGCCAGGCTGTTCACCGTCGGATGCTCGAACGCGACGGTCGCCGGCAGCGCACAGTGCAGCGCACGCTCCAGCTCCCGGCGCAGTTCCAGCGCCATCAGCGAGTCCATCCCGAGGTCGGTAAAGCCTGTCTCTGCGGACGGCAGGACAGCCATGCCCAGCACGCGTGCCACAAGCTGCTGCAGATCGCCCACCAGCCGTGAGAGTCGCTGGTTCGGTGTGAGGGCAGCCAGCTCCTGGGCAAGGCTGCTCGTCGCCGGATCCTCTGCGGACAGCGCTCCAAAAGACGCCAGGAAGGAGGAGCCCCGGCGCGCTGCAGCCAGTGTCTCCCACTCCACCTGCATCACTGCCAGGGTGCCAGAGGTGCCCAACGCCTTCTCCAGCGCCAGCAGAGCCAGCTCTCCCTCCAGCGGCGGCAGCAGGTTGGGAAGGGTGCTGCTAACACGTGCAGCCATGCCCTCCCCAGCCCAGGCTCCCCACTGGATGCTCAGCCCCGGCAGCCCCTGCTGGCGGCGCAGACAGGCCAGCCCATCCAGGAAGGCGTTGGCCGCCGCATAGCTCCCCTGGCCAGGGTTGCCCAGCAAGGCAGCGGCCGAGGAGAAAAAGATCATCAGATCCAGCCCCTGGGTCAGCTCGTGCAGCAGCCAACCTCCCACGACCTTGGCCCGCAGCACCCCTTCAAAGCGTTCCCAGCTCTGGTTGAGCAGGATGCCGTCGTCGAGCACGCCGGCGCAGTGAAAGACCCCACGCAGCGGTGCCTGGCTGGTTTGGAGCTCGGCGAACAGACAGCGCATGCTGGCCTCATCGGCCACATCCAGCTCGGCGACCTGCACGGTCACCCCCGATGCGGCAAGCTGCTCCAGCACGCTGCGCTGCGCTGCCTGGGTGACCCCGCGACGCCCGGTCAGCACCAGACGGGTCGCCCC
>JAGWYN010000145.1 GCA_018969295.1 Chloroflexota bacterium
CGCAGCAGCAGCCGCCGCTCGACGCTCATCGTCTCGGGCATGACGAGCGTGCAGCGGTACCCTTTGGCCGCGGCGACAAAGGCCAGCCCGATCCCTGTGTTGCCGCTGGTCGGTTCCAACAAGATGGTCTCCGGGCCGATCTGGCCTGCTGCCTCAGCCGCTTCTACCATGCTCAGCCCGATCCGGTCTTTGACGCTGCCCGCCGGGTTGAAGAACTCCAGCTTGGCCACCACAGTGGCGGAGAGGCCGGCGGCGATTCGGTTCAGCCTGACCAACGGGGTCTGCCCGATCAGCTCAGTCATACTGGCGGCGATTCTCATGGTTCTGTCCTTTCTTACGGTTAGATTGGGTCACTGGGTTGGGCCGCCAGCCACAGGCCGACGCCCCTCAGGCCAAAAGAGTTCGGTTCAGCTCTGCTGTTCCAGGCTGGCAGCGACCGCTGCCAGGATCTGTCTTGCTGCACTGGCCAGCCCACTCTGGCCAAACCCTGCAATTGCAGACAATTCCTCTGCCGTGTGCGGGGCCTTGGCGGCAATTTGCCGCAGCAGGCTGTCGGAGGCCACAGCCACCAGGTGCACCCGTCTGTCGACGGCAAGTTTCTGGCGCAGCTCCTGCAGCCGCAGAAAAAGCTGTCGCTCTGCTTGCGGGGACACTGCCCGAGCCGGCCGCGGGCTCGCACGCGCCTGCTCGGCCAGCTGCTGTTGGACTTGCAGCCGCTCGTCGTCGCCCAGCTGCGGAGGATGCAAATTGACCAGGTCGAGCCAGATTTTGCCGTACTGCTGCAGCCGCTGTGTGCCCAGCCCGGGCAGCTTCTGCAGTGCCTCCAGCGTCTGTGGGCGCTGCACGGCGATGGCCAGGATCAGCTCGTTGCGCATGACGACATAAGACGGCTGCATCAGACGGGCCGCCTCCTGGCTCCGCCACCGCCACAGCGCTCTTTGCAGCTCCGTGTAGCGTTCCGACGCCTCGCTGCCGGCACGCGTTTCCGCTTCGTCGACATACTCCGGATCGGTGGCGGCCGGCAACGCCAGATCTGGGTGGTCGGCCAGCCAGCTCTCCGCCTCGATGCGCCCGCGCAGCGTGGGCGCCAGCACGGGGTACCCCTGTCGGGTATAGAGCCGCAGCCGATTTTGTTCGACCAGCTCGTCGATGTAGCTCAAAACCATGCCCTCCCCCAACGCCTTGAGCGCACCGTAGTGGCGCGCTTTCTGCGACTGCACCGGCGCACGCAGAGAGCCCGTCAGGATCCGGGCCAGCCCGCTGCGCCCCACCGGCATCGGCAGGCTGACCAGACAGTCGATCACCATCGGCTCGATGTCGACATCCTCCGGCAGCAGCAGTTCCACCCTCTCCGGATAGGGAAGAGAGGGTCTGACCCCGGTACAGTTGTCACAGACCACACAGCGGGCGCGAGGGGGGCTCCCAAAATAGGAACTGAGATAGCCATGCCGACAGCCGTCGGTCGTGGCATAGCCGATGATCTCGTCGATCCGCCGCTGGCGCCCCACGTCGGTCTCCGCCAACAACCGATCCAACCGCTGCCCAAAATCAGCCGGCTCTTCTGGCAGTTCAATCCAAAGGGCACGTCGGCCAAAACGCAGGCTGAGGGCCCCGCCTTCCTGCCATTCCAGCAACCGTAGCTCGCACTCTGTCTGCTCCCAACGCATGAAGGCAGCGATCTGGGC
>JAGWYN010000146.1 GCA_018969295.1 Chloroflexota bacterium
CACAAAGCGCTCCCAGCGCTGCTGCAGCAGCGCACCGTCGTCGAGCACCCCCACGCTGTGGATCACACCTGCCAGCGGGCAGCGTGCATCGATCTGCCCCAAGACAGCGCGCAGCTGCGTCCGGTCTGTCACATCTGCCTGTGCTACCGTCACCTGGACACCCAGCTCTGCCAGCGCCTGCAGCTGTGCCTGCGCCTCGGCTCGGGGAGCGCTGCGCCCGACCAGCAGCAGATGGCGGGCTCCCTCTTCTGCCAGCCAACAGGCAGAAGCCAGCCCCAGCCCGCCCAGCCCGCCGGTGATCAGGTAGGTGGCATCGGCGCGGATGGACACTCCCTGGCGGTGCAGGGGCGCTGTCAGCACGATCTTGCCGATGTGCTGTCCCTGCTGCATGGTGCGGAAGGCCGAGATGGCCTGAGAGATCGGGTAGGTGGTGCAAGGAACCGGTTGAAGTTCGCCGCTCTCAAAACGTGCGAGCAGCTCTTGCAGCTGCTGCCGAATCTCGTGGGGATGATTCTGGATCTCCGCACGGAGATCCAGAATGTGATAGGCGACGTCGGCACGGAAGGCGCGCACAGCGTCTTCTGACCAGATATTGCGTTTGGCAATCTCGACAAAACGGCCGCCAGGAGCCAGCAGGGCAAGGCTGCTTTCGACAAAGCCTTCACTGGTCAACGAGTTGAGTACAAAATCGACCCCTGCACCGTCTGTATCTTCCAGAACCTGGCCTCTGAAATCCAGCGTGCGCGAGGGGTACAGATGCTGGACCCCCAGCGAGCGCAGCACAGCCCACTTGGCTGGGCTGGCTGTGGCGTAAACCTCTGCGCCAGCAGCCAGCGCGATCTTGACAGCTGCCATGCCGGTTCCTCCGGCAGCGGCATGGATCAGCACACGCGCTCCTGCACGCAGAGGGGAAAAACGCTGCAGCGCATACCATGCGGTCAGGAAATTGATGGGAATGCTGGCAGCCTCTGCAAAGGTCAGGACATCAGGAATCGGCACCACGAGTGCAGCCGAGACGGTCACAAACTGTCTGAAACCACTGCTGGCGAGTGCCACCACCCGATCGCCTACAGCCAGCCCAGAATGTTCGTCGCCCAGACGCACGACTGTGCCGGCACACTCGCCCCCCAGCGCCTCTCGCTGAAATGGCAGCAGTCCCAGCACATCCAGGACATCCAAAAAATTCATCCCATCTGCCTGCACCTCGATTTCGACTTCCCCTGCTGCCGGCGCACGCCGCTCCAGCGGCCGCAGCTGCAGGGTATCGAGCAGCCCGCGTTCGGAGATGTCCAGACGGTAGGGGCCTGCGGGCAGGGTCAGCTCCTGGGCAGCACGTTGTTCAGGGCAGCGCTGCAGTCTCGCCAGATAGCGGGCATCGGAACGCAGAGCGATCTGGCGATCCTCGCCCGGGTGGAGCAGATCCGCCCGCAGCCGGGTCGCCTGTGTCTGCACATCCTCGTCCTGGTTCAGGTCGATAGAGCGTGGCTGGAGCTCTGGGTGTTCCAGCCCTATCACCTTGCCCAGCCCCCACAGGGCAGACTGAAGCACCCCAGAGAGGGGTTCGGCAGGTCCGACCGGCTGGCTGTCGCGTGTGACCAGCCAGAAGCCTGTCGGCTCGACCTGGGCCTGCAGCAGCGCCTGCGCCAGCTGCAGCGCCGAGGCACACATCGGCTCCGCAGCTGCGA
>JAGWYN010000147.1 GCA_018969295.1 Chloroflexota bacterium
GCCCATCGACCGAATCCACATCCGACAGTTGTATGTCTCAAAACCCTGACTGGCGAAGAAACGCAAAGCCCGCTCGTTGAAGGCCCAGACACTGAGGGCCACAGTCCCGATCGCACGCGCATGCGCGTGCGATCGGGCAGCAGCCACCAATGCAGCGCCAGCACCCCGACCCTGGTATTCAGTCGCGACAACCAGCTGGTGAATCCAAAGCCGGTCAAGCCGGTAGGTTGTTGTGGTTTCCAGAGCAGGCGCAGTGTCAGCGTAAAGATATCCTGCCACGACATCGTCCACCTCAGCCACCCAAATCAATGCGGCCGGATCCGCCATCAGCTCCAACAGCGTTTCTGGCGACAAAGTAGGCGCTGACGCTGGTTTGAAAAAATCGGGCAGTCGCTCGGCGTGGCAGGCCTGCAGCAGATCGTGCAGGTGGGTCAGGTCAGCAATGTCCTGTTCGGTGGCACGACGCACCCGAACCGCAGCGACCGGTTGCTGTGGGGATTGGCCCATCGACTGTTCGGCGGCAGCCCGCATCCGCGCCACCGGCGCCGACAGCCCCGTCCACCGCTCAAAAGCCAATGCGCCCTGCCAGATCAACATCCCCAACCCACCGATCGGCCGTGCTCCTTGCTGCTCTGCCTGTCGCAGCAGCGCCGTCTGTGCCGGGTTGTAGACCAGATCGTAGACCACCTGGTCGGCCCGCAGCGCCAGAGACGCCGGCCAGGGCGAATTTTCTACGGCGGGGGTCATCCCCAGCGAAGTGCAGTTGACGATCAGGGTGGCTGTGCTCGCCGGCAAGGCCAGCCCCTCCGGCCAGGAAGCAACCGCCACCTCGGTCTGGCCCAGAAAGGGGGCCAGCTGTGCCACCAGTGCCCTGGCCTTCTCCAGGTTGCGGTTGGCCACAGTGATCTGGCGCGCCCCAGCCAGTGCCAGCCCATAGACGACCGCGCGCGCAGATCCCCCAGCCCCAAGGACCAGTGCCCGCTCGCCAGCTGGCTCCACACCGTGCGAGCGCAGGTCTGCCAGCCAACCCGGCGCGTCTGTGTTGTCGCCCAGCAGGGTGCCATCCGAGCGGGCCACGATCGTATTGACCGCCCCCATCGCCTCTGCTGCCGGCTCCAGCCGATCCAAAAAGGGAATCACAGCCTGTTTGTGGGGGACCGTGACGTTGACCCCTACCATGCCCAGGGCGCGTATCCCCCGCACGGCGTCGCCGACTGCACCGGGGCGAAGAGGATCGACCGGCAGCGGCACGTAGCACCAGTTCAACCCTCGCTCAGCAAAGGCTGCGTTGTGCATCGCCGGGCTGACGCTGTGGCTCACCGGCCAGCCGATCAGCCCGACCAGGGTCGTCCGCGCCGAAATTGTCGGCTGCCGACTGTTCATGCGGCAACCGACAGATCGGCGCCCAGCGCCTGCAGGGTCACTTCAAAACCAGGAAAACTGTCGCCTGTGACCTCGGCGCCGTAGACGACCGTCTGCCCGCGCGCCACCAGACCGGCCACTGTCATGGCCATGGCGAGACGGTGATCTCCCTGAGACTCTACCGGCGCCCCGGTCAGTGGTGTCGGGCCCTCGATGATGAACCCATCTGCGGTGGGTTCGATGCGTGCCCCCAGTTTGCGCAGTTCGCCGACGGTGGAGGCAATGCGGTCCGTCTCCTTGACACGCAGCTC
>JAGWYN010000032.1 GCA_018969295.1 Chloroflexota bacterium
AGAACATTGGCGCCAACAAAGTGCTGGCGGTCTTTGGGCGCACAGATGCGAAAGACTTCATCGACCTGTATTGGATTCTTCAGCGCACCAACCTGATGTTCGATGATCTATATGCTCTGGCAAAAGAAAAGGACCTAGGGCCAAGACCTTTCAAATAAGCAGCGAGGCGATTTCAAGAGCATATACTTTGAGTATCAAGTACGGGCGACCCTTGGGTTCGCCCGTGCGGTCGGTCATGGGGTTACAGTGCATCCAGCGTGCGCCCCAGCCGGTCATCGTTGAACTTGCTCGCCGGTATCCCCTTTCAACGTGCGAAATCCATCCGAAGCAGCTCCCATTCTGGAACCGCACAAGCAGAGGGCGAGCGTTCCCAGTTGCCGTGGTCGGAGTGGCCTGTCTCCGTTTCTCTTGCCGTTGTGCTTCATGATACACTTGTCAAAGAGCAGATGAGATCTCGCAAAGACGGTGCAGCGGAAGCGATGAACGACCCGGCAACAAACAAGAGCTTTCCCTGGGCCAAGCAGTGGCCCGAAATTGGTGACCCACGCGTCCGTGCAGCCTTTGCGGCGGTGCCACGGCACGCGTTTGTCGAAACGTCGCTCCAACGCTTCGCCGACGAAGATACGCCGCTGCCGATCGGCGAAGGCCAGACGATCAGCCAGCCCTTTGTGGTGGCCCTGATGGTGCAGGCGCTTGCCCTCCACCCTGGCCAGCGGGTGCTTGAAATCGGGACCGGCTCCGGCTACCAGACAGCCATTCTGTGCGAACTGACTGCATCCCCAGGCAGCACGTCGGGCTCGACCGTCTACAGCGTCGAACGGTTGCCCGTGCTGGCCGAGCGAGCTGCCAGAACCCTGGTCACCCTCGGCTACCACCCGCATCTGCGCGTGGACGACGGCGCTGCTGGCTGGCCAGAAGCCGCGCCGTTCGACGCAATCATCGTCTCAGCAGCAGCCCCGCATCTCCCCAGGCCACTGTGGGAACAGCTCGCCCCGAACGGACGTCTGATCCTCCCGGTCGGCACCCAGGAGTGGGATCAACAGCTGTGGCTTGTCCGCAAGCTCGACGGCCGGCTGGCCGTCGAACGGCTCGGAAATGTGCGCTTTGTCCCGATGATTTCACCCCTTTTCGCCGACCCAGAAGCGTGGGCGGAGGCATAACCTGTGCATATTTTGTTGGTGGGCAGCGGCCAGTTGGGCAGCGCGCTGGAATCCACTCTGACCAGCCAGCGCCAACATACGGTGACAGTCTGGAAACGCCCCAGCGTCGACATCAGCTTGCCGAGCACCGCAGAGCAAGTAGCCAGACTGGCCCCCGACGTGGTCATCAATGCTGCGGCCTGGACCCAGGTAGATGCCGCCGAGAACAACCCTACGGCGGCGTATGCGGTCAACGCGCTAGGCCCCAAATATCTGGCAGAAGGCTGTGCAAGTTGTTCGGCGGCATTGGTCCAGGTGAGCACCAACGAAGTCTTTGCGGGAATCCCTGGCCAGTTTTACCGTGAGTATGACCAGCGTCAGGCTGGCAGTGTCTACGCCCGCAGCAAACTGGCTGGCGAGACAGCTGTCACAGCCTTGCATTCGCGAGTTTACCTGGTCCGTGTCGCCTGGCTGTTCGGGCCGGGGGGCACCAACTTCCCTTCCAAAATCGTCGCTGCGGCTGCACGGCAGGGCAGCCTGCGGGTCGTCGACGACGAATATGGGAACCCCACCTATGCACCCGACGCGGCCGCCGCGATCGCCCGCCTGATCGAAACCGAACGCTACGGCAGCTATCACCTGGTCAACGAAGGGTGGTGCAGCCGCTACCAGCTGGCGCGGCATGTGCTGGCGTGCAGCGGCTATGACCGCGTAGAGGTCACACCGATCGCACAGCACGAATGGCAGCGCCCCAGCCAACCCCCGCTGCACGCCGTACTGGTCAACCAGGCCGGTGCCGCGCTTGGTCTTCCGCTGCGCCCCTGGCACGCAGCGGTGGAAGAGTACTGTCGCCAACAATTTCATCGGTGAGGAACATTCATGTCTGAAACATCCCATCCACCCTCCGCAAACCCGGCACGGCGCAAAGCCAGGGAAACCCAGGCAGCCCAGGCCGAGCAGGCGCGCCAGAAACTGGCCGCTGCGGAGAACCAGGAACCACGCCGCAACCCGATCGTGCTCGACGAGACCTACAGCGGGCTGCGCGAAAACAATCGTGTGGTCATGCGCCATACCATCGCTGTCAACCTGGACAGCTTCCGTTCCGCCCCGGACGACTTTGAACCCAGGCCAGCACGCACCTTTGCACCGTTGCAGGAAACAGCTTCGCCTTTTGTCTCCGTGGTCGTGCCCAATTACAACGGTGTCCGCCACCTGCCTACCGTGCTCGACGCTCTGCACCGACAGACGTTTCGCGACCTGGAGATCCTCGTCGTCGACGATGCCAGCAGCGACAGCTCGGTCTCTCTGGTGACAACCCACTACCCCGATGTCCGCCTGATCGTCAACCGACACAACACAGGCTTTGCCCGTGCCTGCAACACGGGGGCAGCCGCAGCGCGCGGGCGCGTGCTCGTACTGCTCAACAGCGACACCGAACCAGAAGCCAACTGGCTGGAAGAACTGCTCCAGGTCTTTGTGGCCAACCCACAGGCAGCCACCGTCACCAGCAAACTGCTGCTCTTCGACCGCCGCGACACGCTACACACCGCTGGAGACCTGTTGGGGACAGACGGAATCCCGCGCAACCGGGGCGTCTGGGAGACCGATACCGGCCAACACGACCGGTCGGTGCAGGTTTTCAGCGGCTGTGGGGGCGCCAGTGCCTACCGGCGCGAGGTCTGGCAGGCACTGGGCGGTTTCGACGAGGACTTCTGGATGTATCTGGAGGATGTTGATTTCGGCTTTCGAGCCCGTCTGGCCGGCTGGGACGCAGTCTTTGCCCCGCAGGCTCGCGTCTACCACCATCTGAGCGCCAGCGGCGGCGACGTGCTCGCCAGCTATTACGTGGGCCGCAACACCCTCTGGCTGATCGCCAAAAACATGCCGCGCTCGCTGCTGCTGCGCAACGCCCGGTTGATTGTGGCTGGGCAGCTGCGCACCGTCTTCGACGCGCTGCGCAGCTGGCGCGGGGCTGCTGCGCGAGCCCGCCTGGCAGGGCTGCTGGCAGGGCTGTTGGGGTTGCCAGGCCAGCTGCACAAACGCCGCACCCTGCAGCCCCGACGCCGGCTCGACGACGACGCCCTCGCAGCGCTGCTCGTCAACGATTGAGGCAGCAGCTGGCGCTTTTTTCTGGCCAGCCAGCAGGTCGATTCTCTGTTTTGTCGCGCAACCCTTCATCGCTCAAGCGTCCAAGCGAGGCACCGCCATGATGCAAGCACCACCTGAACAGCTCGGCTCGTTCTATCTGGGGGCGATCTACGACCTGGAAAATGGTCAGAGAACCGAGACCCCCCTCCACTACGACGCGCGCGATCTGGTGACGCATGCCGTCTGTGTTGGGATGACCGGCAGTGGCAAGACCGGGCTCTGCATCGGACTGCTCGAAGAGGCTGCCCTGGACAAGGTGCCCGCCCTGCTCATCGACCCCAAAGGAGACATCACCAACCTCCTGCTGCAATTCCCAGAGCTGCAGCCAGCCGATTTTCAGCCCTGGGTCAATGTAGACGACGCACGCCGCAAAGACAAAAGCGTCGAGGAGTTTGCAGAATCGACAGCCGAAAGCTGGCGCAACGGTCTGGCCGACTGGGGGATCAAAGGAGAACGGATGCGCCTCCTGGCCGCCCACACAGACTACACGATCTTCACGCCAGGGTCAGAGATGGGGACCCCGATCAACATCATGGGCAGCCTGGCAGCCCCACAGCTCGACTGGGCCACCGAGATCGAGGCGATCCGAGAGCGGATCGGCGGCACCGTCGCCGCCTTGCTGGGCCTCGCCGGGGTCACAGCCGACCCGGTGCGCAGCCGAGAGGGCATTCTGCTCGCCACCCTCTTCGAACAGTTCTGGCAGCAGGGCAAAGACCTGGACCTGACCCAGCTGATCAACGGGATCACCAACCCGCCGGTCAAACAGCTGGGTGCCTTCGAGGTCGATACCTTTTACCCCGCCAAAGAACGCTTCGAGCTGGCCATGCAGTTCAATACCTTGCTCGCCTCGCCCAGGTTTCAAAGCTGGCTGCAAGGAGAGCCGCTCGATATCGACCGGCTGTTCTTTACTGCCGACGGCAAGCCGCGCCACAGCATCCTCTACATCGCCCATCTCAGCGACAGCGAACGCATGTTCATCGTCACGCTGCTGCTGGAAAGCCTGGTCACCTGGATGCGCAAACAGAGTGGGACCACCAGCCTGCGCGCGCTGCTCTATTTTGACGAGGTCTTCGGCTACTTTCCGCCTACCGCCGAGCCCTCCTCCAAACGCCCGCTGCTGACCCTGCTCAAACAGGCGCGCGCCTTTGGGCTGGGTGTCATCCTCGTCACCCAGAATCCGGTCGATATCGACTACAAAGGGCTGACCAATGCTGGCACCTGGTTTATCGGCAAACTGCAGGCCGAGCGCGACAAAGAACGGGTCCTGGCCGGCCTCAAAGGGGCCCTCTCCGAAGCCGGCAAAAGCGAGAGCACCGACTTCAGTACCCTGATCACCCAGCTGGGCAATCGTGTCTTTTTGATGAACAATGTCCACAACGACGGCCCTGTCGTCTTCCATACCCGCTGGGCCATGAGCTACCTGCGCGGCCCCCTGACGCTGCCCCAGGTGCGCACCTTGGTCGGAAACCCCACCCCAGCCAGCGCCAAGGCAGACGAGCCGGTCGTAGCACTGCCCCAGAACCCACTCTCCAGCGCACCTCCTGGATTTCTGACCAGCCAGCCGGTCGTCCCCCCCGATCTCAAACAGGTCTATCTGCCCTGTGTCGTCGACGACCGCACCGCTCTCCAGCAGGCCAGCCGACAGGTCGGGGGCACCTTGACCCCCAAAGGCGTGCAGCTTCTCTACGATGTTGGACTGCTCGGCGCAGCATCGGTCCGCTTTGTCGACCAGCGCCGATCGATCAGCGAGGAAGTCGACAAGCTGCTGCTGGCCTTGGGAGAACGCCAGTTCACCGGGCTGGATTGGGGACGAGCCGACACGCTGCCGATTTCTCCCCAAGAGTTGTCTGCATCGCCCGGTACCCCTGGCACGGACGGAGCCCTCTTTTTCGCCGAGCTGCCCGCCGGACTGGCCAACGCCAAAGCCCTGGCCGGTGCCGCCAAAGAGCTGAGCGACTGGCTTTATTACAACAGCCAACTGCCGATCACCGTCCACGCCGAGCTGGGGCTTTTCCGCAGCCCCCGTGAAGACGAACGCAGCTTCAAAATTCGTCTACAACAGGCCGCACGCGAGCAGCGCGACGCAGAAGTCGACAAGCTGCGCTCGAAAATGGAGCGAGAGATCCAACGGGTGGGAGAGCGCCTGGCCAAAGAAGAACAGAGCCTGGCCCAAAGCCAGGCGTCCGCCCAGGCCCGGCAGGCCGCCCAATGGATCCACATCGGAGAGAGCGTGCTGAATTTCTTCACAGGCAGACGCAGCGTCGGGCGGGCTGTTTCCAGCGCAACCAGCAAGTGGAATCAGGCGCAGCAGGCAGGTCTGCGCGTCGAAGAGAGCAAACAGATCGTCGCACGGCTGGAAGAAGAAAAGCACAAGCTCGAAGAACAGCTGCAGGCCGAGATCGATCTCCTCACGAGCCGCTGGGAACAGACAGCCGAAGCCCTGACCACGGAAACGATCAAGCCACGCCGCACCGATGTGAGTGTACGGCTGACCGCGCTGGCCTGGGCCCCTGTCTGGCGGATCCTCTACGACGACGGCAGCGGAGAGCGAGAACTGACCCTCCCCGCCTACGTGCGGCCAGGCCCCTGAGCGCCGTTCCCCTCCCACTCAACGACCGCAGGCCCACAAGCACGCCAACCCCTCTCCGCAAACGCATGCCAGCCGCCAGGTCTCTTCAGGAGCCGTGGCGGCTGCGACCTTTTTGACCTACCCGGTGTTCGAGACCGGGCATAATCATTCGTTCGTCTGCGTCCCAGCCGGGCAGGGGCTCCGATCCGTCCATCTTGTGGCGATGAAAAAGACGGTTGAGGACAAGGACGATGCTGGAGAGATAGACTGCGCTGCCAGCAACCCAGATCAACCCTCCCCCCAGCGCCTGGTCGTCGACCAGGCGCAGCGCCCGCTCTTCTCCTGCACCAAAAGCCGCCACATAGTGGGGATAGAGAGGCTCGGTGGCAAATGTTGTCGGCACTGCGATCGACATGCTGGCCAGCTCTACGATCAGCAGCGCGATCGCCCCCAGCCAAGGAGAAAGCGCAACATGCAGCCGCGGTCCTGTCCCGATCAGATGCCACCAGAGCAACAGCGCAGCACTGCCCAAGACCAGCAGCGAGAGCGTATGCCGGTTGGATTCAGCCAACAGCCAGCCAGCCACCGTGCTGTCGTACCAGGCCACAAAGCAGACGATGAAGAGCACAATTGCCAGCCAAGGGCGTGTCAGCGTGCCAACCACGCGACGGAGCGCCCCCCGACCGCGTATCCAGCGGCCAACAGCACGCCTCCCGCGCGCAGGCACCCCCCACACCAGCGTATCAAAGGTACAACTGATAAAAAAGGCGGGAATTGCAAACAGGCAGAGCAGCACGTATTGGGCTACCCGCGCGGAAAAATAGAGCTGGTTCAGCCAGTTCAACGGGGAGAGAAAGACAGTTGCAGCCAGCAGCACGGCCCCCCCAAAGAGAAACAGCCTCGGCAGATTGGCGAAAGCCGCGCCACGTCTGCGCAGCCGCAGCCAGCCGCGCAGGTACAGAACGGTCACGGCGACCAGCCAAACGCCTACACCCATCGACAGAAGGTTGACCATCGGGTTGCTTTCCATCTTCAGCGTTGCACAAGAGGCAGATACAAGGGGGGAATTTTGCCAATCTGCAAAAAAATTGCCGTGGGCACCCCCCAGGTGCCTCCAGCATCCTGGGCTTCTATCAACAGCAAACGGGTCCCCGGCGTCAGACCCTGGGTGGGAATCGCTGCGGTGGCCAGCGCCACTGTTCCGGTAAAGACACCAGCGAGCGGTGCCAGCGGCAGGGTGAGCGTTCCGCTGACCCAGCTCGGCGCGTCGATGCTGTAGCGTACAGCCTGGATCGGCTGGGCCGGTTCGTCGCCGTAGCCGCCCGAAGCAAACCGGGTATCGTCGGCGGTCACGGTCAACGTCACCGGTTCGCCGGCCGCCACCCACCCGGGAGGCTCCAGCGTGGCAGAGGCGATCTCAGGGCCTGACGGAAGTTCGTAAGGGCGAAGCGCTGCTTTGGCCGCATAGGTCAAACTGGCCAGTGCAGGGGCCACGATCAAACTTTCAAAGGTGCTGCAGCTCTCAAAAAAACGCCAGCCCAACTCGAATGTAAAGGCCGCCACCCCCAACTCGCCGTAGGCAAAGTCGTCGGTCGTGCCGTCGGTCATATAGATACAGCCATCCGCCCCTGACTGACAGGCCGGATAGCCCGTATAGTAGCCAAATTTGCGCGCCAGTGTCCGCAGCGCATCTCCGTTCGGCGCGGCAGCTTCGGTCCAGCCCCAAGGATAAAGAATCAGCGGGGAGTAGCTGTGCAGGGTCACCATCACGCCGGACGCATCGGCCGGAACAGGGTCGTTGTCCCCTGCCCCACGACGGTCAGGAAAAATCGTTCTCAGATAGCTTTCCAGCGCCTGTGTCTCCGGCTCCGACGCCGGGAAGGGCCCACGGTAGGTCAGCGCACACGGATCCGAGCTAGAACAGAAGTCACTGGTGCATTGGTTCCATTTAAAGCTGCTGTTGCGGTTGAGATCGACACCAAAACCGTAAGAATCGCTGTCCACCCCACAGGCGTCCCTGTTGACATTCTTGCGCCACCACAGACCTGCTTCGGCCCGTTTGCGCCCGTCAGGGTTGGCCTGTGGGATGACATGAATTTCAACATGGTCGAGCAGCCAGGTGGCGTCGGCGTCTACCCCGTAGCTGTGCACCAGCCGTTCGGCGAAGCGCAGGGCGGTCTCAGCAGTCGTATATTCGCGGGCATGGATCGCACCGATCAACAGAAAGACCGGCTTCGGGCCTGGCCTGGCCCGATTGGTCAGCACCACCCCGCGCAGTTCGTAGCCCTGCTGGCCGGTGCTGCGCACATACTGCCAGCTTTCCCCGATCTTTATCTCACGGACCAGCATTGGGAAGAGCTCGGCCAGCGCCCGCAAGCTGGCATGGCTCTCTTCGACTGTACGATAACAGCTGTAGCCGGGAATTCCTGCTGTCTGGCTGGCTGTCTGGATAGCTGTCTGGCTGGCAGCAGCCTGGGCGGTGGCGAGCGGATCCAAGACAACCCGGCGCGATTCGGCGACCAGACGCTGCCACTGGGCCAGGGTAACCCACAGGGTGGCCTGGCGGGTTTGCGGGTCGACCTGCCAGACATCGTAGCGCACGGCCAGTTGCTGCAGATCCTGCGCGTCGGCAAAAGAGACCCGCACCACCACCCCTCGGGGTGCAGGGTCGGGCGGCCCTTCTTCCATGGCCTGGAGCTCGTTCGAAGTCACCGCCAGCAGCGCGCAGACCAGACAGAGCAGCCAGGCCAGCCGTTTCAGCATATGGCTACCTTCCAAAGCCAAAATCGACTGCGCTGAAAAAAAGCGGAATCACCAGAATTCCCCCCAGCAGGATGACGGCAATTTCGATATAGACCCAGCCCTGGGCTGCGCGCAGCCACTGGCGGGACCAGGAGTGCGGCGCACGGTGTCGGGCCTGAAAACGATAGCGCACCAGATAGAGTTCCTGTTCACGCACAGGCTCCAGCGGCTGTACGTCCCAACCGGCCTGTTGAAAGAGCCGAGGGGCAGCGGTCACCAATCGGTGCGCCAGCCAACCAAAGGGGAGGACCACCGCAGCCAGGAAGAGCAACGTCCCCAACAGAGCATCCAGCCAGTACCAGGGCAGCGGACTGTAATGGGCGAAGAGATCGACCCAAGCCCAGAGCACAAATCCAAGCAGGGGGGAAGCAAGCAGCCACTGCCCCAGAGGGGAGGGGGTCGCTTCGATCAGATCGGCCAGCACCTGGCGGCGTTCAATCGGTGTTGTACTCAAATCGATTCCTCTACTTTGGACGGAGCATGGATAAACTTTTTACGTAACTGCTCAGGCTGCTGGTAGGAGAAGAAACGCCGGGAATGGCTCTCTTCAGTGTTATCGGTGTCTTCAGACATCACACCTGAGGTGACGCGCGCCATCGGTCTCCTGCGCCCGACGCCCATCGAGCTTGCGCTTTTGACAAACTGTACTTCAACAGGCCTTTCAGCAGGCTTCTATGCCTGAGCAGTTCCCTCTTTACCACTCTTTCAGTGTAGCGGATGTTTGTTGTGCTGCCGTCATCGTGCTCACTTTTCTGAGTGCGCGCTTCCAATCGGGGGGTGCGTTGCGGCGGCGCCAGAGCAGCCCTGCCGGGTAGCCGGCCATCTTGGCCAGGTCACCGGTCACCCGGAGCAGCGGCACCCATGCGGCGGCCGCCAGCCATGCGCCAGGTGTCAGGGGCTGGCCCAGCAGACGCAGCCGCTGCCAGGGCCGCCAGCAGTAGAACAACGCCCCCACCAGCAGCCCCAGCCAGCCCAGCCAGGGTGCAAAACTTCCCCAGAAGGCATGTCCCAGCAGCAGGAGCGCCACCAGATAGGTGGCGTAGCGCACCGCGTGGCGTGCTCGCCAGAGATCCGCCTTGCCGTCGCCGCGCGCATAGCGGTAGTATTGTGTCCAGAACTGGCGCAGCGACTCCCGCGGGCGGAAATAGACGATGGCCTCCGGCGCCCAGGCAAACCCGCTGCGCTGTCCCGGTGCTTGTGCGTTGACGGCAAAATCGAACAGCAGATCCTCGCAGTAGTCCAGCCATTCGGGATAGCCCCCGCTGCGTGCCCAGCACTCCTGGGTGAAAGCCACCGAACGGCTGCTGGGCAAAAATCGTGCCGGGTCGATCTCCTCCCGCAGCGGCAGGACCGTGGCGGCCATTGCTGTCTGAAAGACCCCACGAACGTCGGGCACAAAAAACCCAGCCACCGCCAGGGTCGCCGGGTCGTGCAGCCAAGGCTCGGTCAGACGCTCCAGCCAGGCCACATCCAGCCGGACGCCGGCATCGGTCACCGCCACAATCGGCCCCTCTGCCGCGGCGATCGCCAGGTTGCGTCCCTGGCTGATGTTGGCACCTGGGGCTTCCAGCACCTGCACTCGCGGCAGGCGGTCGGGGTGGCTGGCGGCATAGGCGCGGATGGCCTCTGCGGTTCCGTCTGTGCTGCCGCCGTCGCAGATCAGCACCTCGTCAGGGCATCTTGTTTGCGCCGCCAGCGAAGCCAGCAGCCGTTCGATGCTGGCTCGTTCGTTGTAGACTGTCGCCACGACAGAGATTTTCATGGCTTGTACGACCGCCCCTTGCTGCGGCAGACGCAGCCATTGCTCTTTGACACCACGAACCACAGATCCAGCTCCAGGCCTGCACAGCGGATCGGCCGGTAGTCTACCAGAGCCACGGCTCAGCTGTCAACGGGAAAGGCGTCGTGGGGCTCAAGGATGCTGGCCCCGGGCGTAGGGGACACAGCGTAGATTGCCGGAAGGAGCCCGGTGGTGTGCTGGTACTGTTGCTGGACATGCTGGGCAAACTGTACAGTCTCGGCGGGGTGTACCAAGGCGACCATACACCCCCCAAATCCTGCGCCAGCCTGTCGACCAGCAATGAACCCAGGAGCGGCTCGCATCGCCGCCATCATTTTCTCCATAGCAGGGACACAGAGTTCGTACAGGTCACAGGCGCCGGCGTATGAAGCAGCCCAGAGCTGGCCCAGCCTGGCGCAGTCGCCCTGCCGCAGCGCTGTCTCCATGGCCAACGCCCGCGCGTTTTCCTCGACAATAAACCGACAGCGCCGGGCAATCACTGGCGGCAGCCATGCTGCGTAGGTGTCGAACTCTTCTACACCGACATCGCGCAGCGCGGTCACGCCCGCAGCCATCTGCTGAATTCGCCGGACCCCCTCTTCGCATTGTGCCCGGCGTTCTGCATATTCGGTGCCAGAGAGGGTACGCTGCGCACGCGTGTCACAGACCATCACCTGCAGGCCCGGGGAAATGGGCACATCCCGGCTGGAGAGCTGGCGTGCGTCCAGCAAGAGGGCACAGCCTGCCTGGCCAACCGCCGACGTGTACTGGTCCAGGATTCCACAACTCACACCGACAAATTCATTTTCCGCGCGCTGGGCAAGCCGGGCCAGTGTCACGCTGTCAAGGGGCAGCCGGCACATCCTTTCCAGCAGACGGGCGGTGGCCATCTCCAGCGCCGCCGAGGAACTCAACCCGCCGCCCAACGGCACGGTGGTGTGCAGCACCCCGTCAAAGCCACACAGGGTAAAACCAGCTTCCTGCAAGACCTTGACGACACCGCTCACATAGTCCAGCCAGGGTGTCTGACGGCTGTGCTCGATCGCGCTGAGCACAAAGTGGCCGCTCTCTCCCAAGTTGAGCGAGTGAATCTGGACGACCTCGTCGCTGCGCGGGCGGGCGGCGATCCAGGCGTCTCGATCGATGGTCATCGTCAGGATCCAGCCCTCGTTGTAGTCCGTGTGGCTGCCCATCAGGTCGACGCGGCCAGGCGCCCGTGCCCAGAGGGTGGGCTGTGCACCGTAGCGCTCTTCAAAATCTGCAGCCAGCCAGCTTCTTCGTTCCACTCTGTCCATAGGTCTCAGGGAATGTGAACACCTGTCGGCGATCCGCTCGGCGATCCGCTCGGCGATCCGCTCGGCGATCTCAGAGGCGTGCCAGATTAAACTCTTTGACGGCGCTGGGTTTCCCGAGTGCCGTCTGCACCAGCTCGGGCCACCAGTTGACCTGCGCGCCGCGCGACTCATAGGCGTCCAGAAGAGTGGCCGTCTGCGAACGCAGCGCCCATCCTCGCTCGACCGCCTCCTGGGGGCGCAGCGCCAGCCTGGGCAGCAGCCACTGCCGTCCAATCTGCACATGCAGCACCTCGTCGGCCCAGTCATAGTCCTGAATATAGGCCGCCAGCCGGTCCTGGGCGTTGCGGCTGATCTCATATTCGAGCCGTTTGCCGCTGTTGCCCGGCATCAACTTTTGTTCGATTGCGTAGAGCACCAGATGGGCGTCCTGCACGTTCAGAGAAAGCAGCCGAATGCTCATGCCGGGATGGATCGCAATCAAACGCTTCCAGTCGACACCGAGCGCTTCAAAATAGACCGACCCGAGCATGGCGTGGCGCACTTCATCCCAGAGCTGGCGGGCCATATCAACATAATACTGCCACGGTTCATCTGCAGCCTGCAAAATGATGCGGGCCATATATTCCGGGACATCCATTTCTACGATGCGCCGACACATCAACGCCAGTGTCCGTTCGTCGAGGGGAAGCTCTTCGTTCAGAGAAACCTGGCGCTGCGGATTGACAAAATTCCAGCGC
Organism: Chloroflexota bacterium; assembly: GCA_018969295.1. Lineage (GTDB taxonomy): Bacteria > Chloroflexota > Anaerolineae > Caldilineales > Caldilineaceae > Caldilinea. Next base: position 12,471 of record JAGWYN010000032.1, read on the forward strand.
AGTGCGAACCGGTCATCCCGTCGTGGGAAAAAATCAGGGGGAGGAGGAGGCTGGGCAGCGGGCGGCGCTGCGGGCCGCGGCTGGTCCCCCATGATGCCCCCGGCGGCGTCCAAAAAGCGAGTCAGGTGCTGTGCCCACTGTTCGGCGGTCTCGGCGGCGCCGGGCGTTTGCAGCGCGGCAGCGACGGCTTTTTCTCCCCATTCGGCGGTCTCGACGGCGTCGAGCAGGAGATGTTTGAGCAGGTAGGCGGTCGGGTAGTCGGCCACCGGGTTGACCGCCTGTGCGTGGCGACGGTAGCTCTCGAGCAAAGCCGGGCGGACGACCCCGTAGAGCCCGACCAGCTTTTCCAGGATCGTGCGGGCCGACAACAGTTCGTCGAACAGACGGTCCAGTGCAGGGTCGGGGCTGACATCCATCCGCGGGGCCGGGCTGCGCATTTCGCTGATGCGGGTGCGCAGGGCATCGACATGGCGGGCGTCCAAAAAAATGTGGAGGCCGAGCGCCTCTTTAAATTCCCACTGCGGGGTGGGTGCAAGCCAGTGCAGTGCAGTTTCCATTGTGCGCCGGGTGATCCAGGCGTAGCGCAGCAGCCGTGCGACATTGGCCTCGACGTCGTAGCCGACGTCGGCAGCCCGACTGTAGGTCGCCAGCCCGGCCAGCGGGGGCAGTCCGGCGACCGCGGTCTCTGCAGCCGCCAACGCTGCGGTGGGCTCTCCTCCGGGCTGTGCTGCCAGCGGCAGGGTGGACATGAAGAACTCCTGACTTTGGAATAGTTTCAGAAACCGCTTTCAATTTTAATGCACTCTATCACTGCAACAGCTGGCTGTCAAATCTTTGGGAAGAAGGGGTTTTTGGGGGCTCTGCGGTGCGGGGGAGAGTTTTCCTGGAATTTTGTCCTCCAAACTGCATTTGACAAGCGCGCTTTGGCTGTGATAAATTAAAACCGGTTTCGGAAAGTCCATCTGATCAACAGTTGTTCATTGGCAGGCGTGCGTCGTGCAGTGCTGGAGCGGATCGAGCCAGCATCTGTCTGGCGGGCCGATCGTTTTTATTTTATGTAGAGTCAAAGGAGAGGGCAGATGATGGAAAAGGGAAAAACCCAACTCAGCCGGCGGTCGTTTTTGCAGCTGAGCGGCGTGCTTGCCGGCGCTGCTGCGCTGGCAGCCTGTGCACCGGCTGTCAGCACAGGAGGGCAGAGCGGAGCGGAGGAACCCGCTGCGCAGACCACGGCGCTGGAGATGTACACGCGCCTGACCAACAACGAACAGCTGGAAAAGCTGTCGGCCAGGTACCAGGACGCGCACGCCGGCTCCCAGCTCACGGTGTCGGCGTTTGACGGCCGCGACATGCTGACCAAACTGACGACTGCCGTTGCCGGAGGATTGCCCCCCGACCTGGTGATGATCGACATTGCGTTCACCGCCCAGTTTGCGGACCGCAACGTGTTGATGGACATCGGCCCGATCGTGGACGAAGCCAACATGCGCGAGGATGCTTTCAAAGGCTACGACGTCGGCACCACCTGGAAAGGCAAGTACATCTCCTATCCGATGTGGTCTGACTGCTCCGCACTTTACTACAACAAAAAACTGATGGCCGACGCCGGGGTGACCTCTCTGGAAGGGCCCAAGAGCTGGGCAGAGGTGGTCGAACAGGCGACAGCGGTTTCTGGGCTGGGCGAGGACATCTGGGGCTTCCTGACCAATGTCACCTCTTCGGGCGCCACCTGGTTCCTCTGGGCTCCCTTCATGTGGGCCGCAGGCGGACAAACCTTCAACGCCGATCTGACCGGCACCGAGTTCGACAGCACGCCCGCCCTCTCGGCTGCCAAGCTCTGGGTGGACATGTACCTGGCCGGGCTTGCCCCCATCGAATGTGTCAGCGGGACCTGGGGCGATGTCGAAGGGCTCTTCACGAGTGGCAAATCGGGCATGTTGCTCAGCGGCCCCTATATGGTCGGGCTGATGGCTGGCCAGTATCCTGAACTCGACTACGGCATCACCCTGATCCCAGGCCCCGAAGCAGGCACTGCTTCTTCATTTGTCGGCGGCGACGGCATGAGCGTCATCGAGGCGACCAAGCAGAAAGATGCGGCCATCGAAGCATTTCGGTGGATTACCGACGCTGCGCTGATGAAAGAAGTAGCGATGGAGAACAACGGGACCTGGATTCAAGGCCTGCCGCCCCGCAATTCTGCGGTGGATGCCGAGTACCTGGAGAAATTCCCGAACTACGCTGTCTTCATCGACGCCCTCAAAGTCGGGACGTTGGTCAACCACCCGGCCATCTTTGAGATCGACAAGCCGTTGAAGCTGGCCTTTGAAAAGATGATGTTGGAACAGGTGGCTGTGGAGGATGCGATGGCCGAGCTCGACGCTGCGGGCGACGAAATCCTGCAGCGCTACAACTCGACCCAATGACCCTGCTGCTGGCGCTGCCCTGGCTGATTGACCAGCCAGGGCAGCGCCAGCGCCATCCTCTTTTTTCAAGGAGCAACTGCATGGTTTCTCTCTCTGTCCGGCTCCAGCGACTGCGCTACCGCCAGGCCTTCTGGGCTTGGGTCTTTTTGTCTCCTGGGCTGGTCTACTTTGCCATCTTTTTGATTTTGCCGGTGTTGGCGTCGGTCTACATCAGTTTCACCAACTGGGACATCTTGACGCCCCCCCGTTGGGTCGGAATGGCGAACTACACGGAACTGCTGCAAAACAGCGCGATCCAGAGAGCCATTTTGAACACCTTTTATTACGCCGCTGTCACCATCCCGGTCACGATTGCGCTCGGTCTGCTGCTGGCTCTGGCGTTGAACCGAGCTTTCTTCGGGCGCACCTTTTTTCGAATCATCTACTATCTGCCGGTTGTGATCTCTGCGGCGGCAACAGCGCTGCTCTGGATGTGGATTTTTCAGTCCCAGGTGGGGTTGCTGAACCATCTGTTGGCGTGGGCCGGGCTGCCCAAACAGAGCTGGCTGGTCAGCCCGCTCTATGCGATGCCTGTGATCATGTGGACCGGCATCTGGCAGAGCCTCGGCTGGTCGGTGGTGGTGTTTCTGGCGGGGCTGCAAAACATTTCCGAGATGTACTACGAGGCCGCCAAGATCGACGGTGCCGACAGCGGCCAGCTGTTTCGCTACATCACCTGGCCGCTGCTGGCCCCCACGACCCTGTTTGTGCTGGTCATTTTGATTATCGGTTCGCTGCAGGTCTTTGGCACCGTGTTGATCATGACCGACGGCGGCCCCCTGAACTCGACAACGGTGATCGTTCACCAAGTCTATATCAACGCCTTTCAATATCTGCGCATGGGCTACGGGAGTGCGCTGGGGATCATTTTGTTTCTCTTCATCCTGCTTCTGGCGCTGACCAACCTTCGACTTTTTGGCAGCAGCACAGCCCAGTGAAGCCGGCCACACCCGCCCCCAGCAGCTTTCCCATGCAATCCAACCGACCCGTCACGAGCTACCTATGAGCCAACGCACATCTCCGCCCCTTTTCCCTCCTTCTGTCGGAAACCGACGGCGTCGAGCCAGACCGTGGAACCTCTCGCTGTTGCTGGTTGTGGGGGCTCTGACCCTCGGCGCAGTCATTTTCATGCTGCCTTTTCTCTGGATGGTGCTGACCTCGCTCAAGAGCGACCGTCAGGTACGCACGATCCCCTTGCTCCTCTGGCCCGACCCTCTGCTGTTCGAACCCTACGTGCGCGCCTGGGTCGGCGCCAACTTCAGCCAGTACACCCTCAACAGCCTGATCGTCTCCACAGCCGCAGCGGCCGTCAATGCATTTCTCAGCGCGCTGATGGGCTATACCCTGGCGCGGCTGCGCTTTCGCGGCCGCGAGGTGGTCTTCACCTTGATCTTGAGCACGCTGATGGTGCCGGTGCAGATTGCCTTCATCCCCATGTTTCTGATCGTGGCCCGGATGCCCTTGCTGGGCGGCAACGACCTTCTGGGCCAGGGGGGGAGTGGGCTGCTGGACACCTATGCGGGCCTGCTGGCCCCACATGTCATCACGGCCTTCGGCATCTTTCTGCTGCGCCAGTTCATGTTGGGCTTCCCCACCGATCTGGAAGATGCTGCCCGCGTGGACGGAGCCTCCGAGTTCATGATTTTTTGGCGGATCATGCTGCCGCTTTCCGTGCCGGCCCTGATCACCCTCTTCCTGCTGCACTTCACCGGTGTCTGGAACGACCTGCTTTGGCCGCTTGTGGTGACCAACAGCGAATCGATGCGGACCCTGCCGCTCGGCCTGTCGCAGCTGCGCGGGACCCTCTACACCGAGTGGAACATGGTGATGGCCGGCACCGCCATCAGCGTCATCCCAACCATCATCATTTTTATCATCGGCCAACGCTACTTTCAACGCAGCATTGCCATTACCGGCCTCAAATAAACTCTTTGTTCGATCTCAGCTTCTGAACAGCCTGCAACACCATCCAAGGATCCAAGTATGTCTTCTACTGCCAGCTACCCGATCGCCCCTCTGCCCTTCACCGCTGTCACGATCGACGACGCTTTCTGGTCTCCCCGCATCGAAACCAACCGCGCGGTCACCGTCCCCTACGATTTCGCCAAATGCGAAGAGACCGGGCGGATCGCCAACTTTGCCCGCGCGGCGGGCCGTCAGGAAGGCGCACACGAGGGGATCTTTTTCAACGATTCCGATGTGTTCAAGGTGATTGAAGGGGCCGCCTATTCGTTGATGCTGCAGCCCGATGGAGCGCTCGACGCGTATCTGGACCAGCTGATCGACGTGATCGGGGCAGCCCAGGAAGCGGACGGCTACCTCTACACAGCCCGCACCATCGCCGAGCGCAACGCCACGCCGGAGGCGCTCCCCCCCGATCGCGAGGGGGCTGTCCGCTGGTCCAACCTGAAAGTCAGCCACGAACTGTACAATGTCGGCCATCTTTACGAAGCGGCGGCCGCCCATTTTCAAGCCACGGGCAAGCGAACCCTGCTGCAGATTGCGCTCAAAAATGCCGACCATATCGACAGCGTCTTCGGCCCCGGCAGGCTTCGTGCTGTGCCCGGCCATCAGGAGATCGAGATCGGACTGGTCAAGCTGTTTTTGGTGACAGGCGAAGAACGCTATCTCACGCTGGCCAAGTTTTTTCTCGACGAGCGCGGCCGGGCCGACGGCCATGAACTCTACGGTGCCTACGCACAGGATCACGTGCCGGTCGTCGAACAGCAGACTGCGATCGGGCACGCAGTCCGCGCTGGCTACATGTATACTGCGATGGCCGACGTCGCCGCGCTGACCGGCCAACAGTCCTACATCGACGCCATCGACCGCATCTGGGAGGATGTTGTCAACGGCAAGCTGTACCTCACCGGCGGCATCGGGGCCCGCCATGAAGGAGAAGCCTTTGGGGAAGCCTACGAGTTGCCCAACCGAACCGCCTACAACGAAACCTGTGCCGCGATCGCCAATGTTTTTTGGAATCAACGCCTCTTCCAGCTGCACGGCCACGCCAAGTACATCGACGTGCTCGAACGCTCCTTGTACAACGGCTTTCTCTCCGGGGTCGACTTCAGCGGGGACCGTTTTTTCTATGTCAATCCGCTCGAATTTGACGGCACCTATTCGTTCAACCGAGACGATTCCCGTGAGCGCCTGCCCTGGTTCAACTGTTCCTGCTGCCCGACCAACGTGGTGCGCCTCTTTCCCTCGCTGGGGGGCTATCTCTACGCACAGCAGGGGCAGAAGCTCTTTGTCAACCTGTTTGTCGCCAGCCACGCCACCACCCAGATCGACGGCCACACCGTCCGGATCGCCCAGCAGACACACTACCCGTGGGAAGGAACCGTCCAGATCAGGGTCGATCCGGCCACAGCAGCCCGCTTCACACTCTGTCTGCGGATCCCCGGCTGGGCCCAAGAAGAGCCACTCCCGGGCTTGCTCTATCGCTTCAGCCCCTCGGAACCCACCCAGCCGGTGTTGACGGTGAACGGACGCCCGGAACCGATCCAGATCCAGAACGGCTACGCGCGGTTGGAGCGTCTGTGGCAGCCTGGCGACGTCGTCGAGCTGCTGCTGCCCATGCCGGTTCGCTCTGTCGAAACCCACGAAGCGGTCGTCGAGAACCGCGGCAGCGTGGCCGTGACCCGGGGCCCGCTCGTCTACTGCCTGGAAGGGATCGACAACCAAGGCAGGGCGTGCGGGCGCAGCCTGGCCGCCGACGCAGTCTTCGACAGCAGCTGGAGGCCGGATCTGCTGCACGGTGTTGTGACCGTGCACGCCCGCTCGGGTTTGGAAGAGCTCACCTTTGTGCCCTATTATGCTTGGGGCCACCGTGGGACAGGGGAGATGGCCGTCTGGCTGCAGCGATAGGCGGCGTAGAGAGCAAGCGACGCTGCCTGCACAACAGCTGCTGCGGAATCAGCGTCTCCACGGACCTGTGAAGGACTCTTTCTATGTCGCGCACGACGATCGACGAAGTGGCCAAAGCGGCCGGCGTCTCCAAAGCCACGGTCAGCCGGGTGTTGAGTGGAAACCACAAACATCTCCGTACCAGCACGCGGCTTCGTGTCGAAAAGGCGATCCAGGCGCTGAACTTTCGTCCGAGCAGCGTGGCGCGCAGCTTGACCTCCAAACGGACGCACACCGTCGGCGTGCTGGTAGCAGACATCAGCAACCCATTCTACCCGGACGTCTTTCACGGCATCGAGGACAGCGCGCTGCAACAGGGCTACAGTGTCTTTCTGTGCAACACCAACTACGACCTGGCGCGCGGGAAAGACTATATCCAGTCGCTCATCGACAAACGCGTCGACGGCGTGCTGATCATGACCAGCAGCTTCTCGCAGGAATGGTTGGTTGAGCTGGAGCGCAGCAACGTACCGGTCATTCTCCTGGACTGGGAGGTACAGACGCGCGGACACAATTTGAGTACGATTGCCGTTGATTTCCAAAGGGGCATCCAGGCTGCGGTGGAACATCTGGTTCAGTGGGGGCATCGTCGCTTTGCGCACGTGGGGGGCCCTCCCCACCTTCAGACCAGCAAAGATCGTCGAACTGCTTTTCTCCAGGCAGTCGCCGCGCATGGCATCGACCCGGCGACCGTGCCGGTGATCGACGGCAATCTGCGCATCGACGGTGGAAGGCAGGCCATGCACGAACTGCTCTCCCTGCCAGAGCTGCCGACCGCACTCTTTGCCGCCAATGACCTGACCGCTCTCGGGGTTCTGCTCGAAGCGCGTGCGCGCGGCATCGTTGTCCCCGAGCAGCTGTCGGTGATCGGATTGGACGACATCTGGCTCGCAGCCCAGAGTGACCCTCCGCTGACGACCGTCGCGCTGCCTCGCTACGAGATCGGCCAGCTGGCGATGCGTCTGCTCTTCGAGCTGCTGGAGAAACCGCGCGCCGACTACATTGAAGTGGTCTCCACCCTGGTACGCACCAGTCTCGTCGTCAGAGGGTCGACCGGCCCAGCCCGACCGGAGATGCGTCTGTAAGCGTAAAGCTATCTGCAAGCTGCTCAGTCAGCCCTGGCGTTCCGGGGCACTCGCCGCAACCAGCGCGCCAAACAGAGCTCTCGATTCTTCGGTCTGCGGCAGCGCCTCTGGATGCCACTGGACGGCCAGGGCAAAGGGATGTTCGGGGATCTCGGCGGCCTCGACGATGCCGTCGGCCGCGCGGGCGACCACCCGCAGCGCAGGTGCCATCGTCCGGCAGGCCTGGTGGTGCAGGCTGTTGACCTGTACGGTGGTCTTGCCGAGAAGAGCCGCCAGCAGGCTGTCTGGCTCGACAGAGATTTCATGCGCCAGATAGTCGTGGGGATGGTTGGGAGAACAGGCGTGCTGTATCGCGCCGTCGTGCTGGCTGACATCCTGGTAAAGTGCACCGCCGCACGCGACATTGAGCAGCTGCAGGCCGCGGCAAATCCCCAAGAGCGGCTTGCGTTCGGCCAGCGCCCAGCCTGCCAGCAGCAACTCCATTCGGTCACGCTGCTCGTCGACGCCGCCCAGGTGCGGGGTCGGCCTTTCGCCGTAGCGAGCCGGGTCCACATCGCCGCCGCCAGACAAGATCAACCCATCGATGTTGGAAAATTGTGCGTACAACGGGGCCTCCTCCAGCTCTGCTGCAATCAAAAAAGGGTCGCCCCCCGCCGCAACGACACCGGCTGCGATCTGGCTGACCAGCTGGTCGAGTTCCTCTCGATCGGGAGAAGTGTTCGGGTGTAAGGTGATTCCAATGGTTGTCATCGGCTTCTGCTCCGGCGAACATCTGGTTTCCAAATTTTTGCTGTAACATTGTACCATAGGGGGCAAGGTTCTGGGTGTCGGCAGCCCGGCCAGGAGAGCCTGCCAGGTTCGGTGAGAAGAAGGCCCAGCAGGGCGCTGGACGAAGGCTTTCGCAGCCAGGAGTCCCAGCCAGGAGTCCCAGTTTAGGAGCACAGATGCCAAGACAACTGTTCGGCAACAGCCGTCCACGCGCCGGCGTGTGGGTATTTACGTTCGGACTCTGTCTCCTCTTGGGGGGCATGCTCTGCCTGGTGCCTCAGCCGGTCGCCGCGCAGGGGGCATGCTACGAACCTGGCGCGCTGCGCATTGTCATGTCCTGGACGACACCCTCTTCGGTAGGCGCCTTGAAAGTCGAAGATCCTTACGGGAAGTATGCCACCTCCTGGGAGGGCTGGCCGGAGCACTATGGGCCCCAAGGCCCGTATATCGACGGCGTCGGTTCTCCCTTCAACACCCTTCCCGGCAGTCAAATTTTCGTGATGCCGACCGACAACGACCCGGAATTTGGGCGTGGGGGCCAGATTGAATTCGACCTTCCCGATCCGGAGCAAGGTACGTATCGGGTGCGCGCCGCTGTTCCTCTGGCGGAATTTGATACAAACCTCACGGTGGAGATCTATGCTGGCGGCGTGATGACCGCGCCTGTATTTTCCGAACTTCACACGATTCCAGCATCCAACTGGAACGACGCTGCATTTTGGGCGTGGCATTGGGAAGTAGGTGACCTGGTCATCTGCAGCGACAAGCCGATCCTCTCCCAGGTGAAGGCCCAGTACCCGATCGACCATCGCCGTTTCTTGGAAGGCATCCAAGTTCTCAACCCCATCGTTGCCTCGGTCGACTGGGCGGGGCTGACCCCCGACCGGGTAGAATTCAAGCTCAACGGTCGGCTGATTTCCACCGTACCGACGAGTGGCAGAGATGCCCAGCACACTCTTGACATGGGATTCGACCTGGACGAGGAGCTCAACCGGTTGGAGGTTGTCGCCTATGGCAGAGACAAAGCCAACCGGGTCCGTCCTTCAGAGCCACGATTCGCCCAGTTTTATTCGATTCCGCTGCCCACCTGGCTCACATTTCTGACGGGGCAGGGGCTGATGACCCTGCCCGCCCTGGTTGGCGGCACAGCCGGCGACTTCACCTATGACATGGGGTTTGCAATCCCTGTGGAACCTTTTACTATCGATGCGCTTCGAATCGGTCCGCCCGACGGCAAGGCAAAGTTCGAGTGGGGCGTCGACGGTGGGCTGACCATTCCCATCGATTGTATCTCGGATCTGTCGGCAGCCGTCAGCGCAAGCGGCAGCAACTTTCGCTTCCTGAACGCGGACATCGACCTCAGGGTATCGGGCGAACTGCAATTTCCGCGGGATGGCGCCTGTGGGTTTCAATCCCCTGTGGGAACGGTCGCCGTCCAAGGCGAGTATGGCGGGACGCTGTATCGTAAACCGTCCTTGGTCATGGTGACCTATTTCAATGTGGTCGTAGGCCAGACGGTAGATACGATCATCGTGGTCCTGCATCTGGAAAAATTTGTGGGCCAGATCGGTGAATTCTACATCGACGGTTCGATCGGCCTGGAAGCCAATGCGACGCTTGATTTTGCCGTCCCAGCGCTGCAGGATCTGGGCTTGACCGGGGAGGTCGGGCTCACAGGCGGGTATCGTTCTGACCTCAAGGTGGTTGAAGTCGACCTCTACGCCGGGGCCAACGGCACCATTGGTGTTGTGCGTCCGGGCGCCATCGATCTGTTGCTTTTGAACAACTGGCAGTTCGACAAGATCACGATCCAAGGGGAAGTTGGGGCCAAGTTTCGCACCTTTTGGTTTGTGCGTGAAGCCAAGGGCAACATCACCTGGAGCTACCCGGCTGCGCAGACGCTGCGTCTGACCGATGCGGTTCAAAGCAGCGACTGGCGGCTGGTTCCACACCCTGTCCGCCCATCGACCCCCTCTTTGCAACTGGCGCCCGATGCAGCCCTTGCCTTTGCCACGAATGTTCAGCGCCGCGCCAGCAGCACCTTTACGGGCGTGCAGAGGACAGTGACCAGCACGCTGGCCTCGAATGTCTATCCCTATCCTGACACCAGCCTGGCCGTCCATCCTGTCGATGATCAGGCGCTTCTTCTCTGGGTGGATATAGACGACACCAAGCCTCTGGGCCAGGCCCAGGAGCTCTTTTTCAGCCGCTGGGATGGCACCGCCTGGCAACCGCCCGCCGCCGTCACCGACGACAATCTGCTGGACGGTGCGACGCAGGTGGCGTGGGCCGGCGATGGGCAGGCTGTTGCCCTCTGGCATCGGATGAAGACGCCGCTGGCGGCGGACGCGTCTCTGACGACAACGGTGACCCAGCAGCTGGAGATTGCCACAGCTGTCTACAACCCCACCACGGCGCTCTGGGGAGCGGCGACGTGGCTCACCACCAACGATGTCCTGGATGGGACCCCGCAACTGGCGCGCGGCGCAGGGGGTGAACTGGTGGCTGCCTGGCGACGCAATGTGTCCGGGCTGTTGAGCGGCGACGTGGCTGCGCCGGATCAGATTGTGGCGGCGTTTTATCAAAATGGCTGGCAGACGCCTGCGGTCGCCGTAGATGCGATTCCGGGGCTGCTTGAATTTGCCGTGGGCATCGGCAAAAGCGATGCGCTCAACGCCACCACCACCCTGGCCTACACCCAAAATGTGACGCCCACCGGTGGGATCACGCCGACGGCTCAGCTCTTCGTCGCCACCTGGGATGGAAGCAGCTGGTCCCCGCCGCAGCAGTTGACCGACGCGGCGGAAGCCCAGCGCACACCGCAGATCCTCTACACCCTCCAGCAGCATCCCTTCTTGTCCGCAGAGAACGAACCGATCCTGTTCTGGCTGGCTGGCGATCAGCTGCATGTGCGCAACCTGAAGACTGCCCTTGTGCAAACCTTGCCGCTGCCTGCGGCGATCCAGGGGGTGGATGAGTTTCGCGCCCTGCTCGATGCGAACGGCAACATCGCTGTGGTCTTTGTCAACAAAACCCTGCCACGCAATCTGTATCTGGTCTACTACGATCAGGGGAGCCAGCTTTGGGGAAGTCCACGGCAGCTTACCGATGAGGAGCACAGCCTGAAATTTCTGTCGCCGGGTTTTGACAGCAGCGGTCGCCTGCTCTTGGCCTATGGGCGTGCTGCCGTTGCCTATGAGGAGCGGCAGCGCCTGGAGGGGGGGGAGCCCATCCGCTACACCATCCCGGTGGAGACGCAGACCGATCTGGTGACGCTTTCACACATATTTCTTCACAACTTGAAGATCAGCGATGCGGATCTGGCCTTTGCCCGGTCCGAGACGGCAGAAAATCAGGTGGTGATCTCTGCCACCGTCCACAATGACAGCGACAGAGCGGCCCACAATGTAGTGGTCCACTTCTATCGGGGGGATCCGGCGAGCGGGGGCGTATGGTTCGGCACGGGTTTCGTCCCCGATCCGATGCCGGGCAACACCCAAACCACGGTTGCGGCTACGTATACGCCCTGGTTCACGCCGCCGGAAGACATCTACGTTGTGGTCTCGGCCAGCAGCGTTGTCGAAAGCAACGAACTGGACAATCAAGCGCGGCTTTTGGGCATTGGTGCCGACCTTGAACTTGTGCAGCTGGACGTCACGTATGGGCAAAATGGCGGTGCCACACTGCGCAGCACGATTCGCAACAACGGCTACAGCGATGTCTACGACGGCGCGCTCGTCTACAGCGTAGAGGGCCTGACAGAGCCCCTTGCCCAGCAGACATTTTCAGTGGCAGCGGGACAAACCACCAGAGCGACCCTGTGGGTCGATCTCACCCTCCTGCCGCCCGGCGTCTACCCGATGGCGGCCACAGTTGGCGTCACCCACACCAACGAGTTCACCCGTGCAGACAACCGGATCGGAGCGACCCTTGCCGTCTTGCCTGACTTGGCCCTTGCCTTAGAGACGCCAGGCGGCAACGCGCTCAACGTCACCGTTCGCAACATCGGTGCTGCGCCATCGACTGCTGTGCCAGTCCGCTTCTACAGCGCGGGGGGCTTTGCAGAGCAGCATCTGCTCCATTCAGACCAGGTTGGGCCGCTTGCGCCTGGAGGCACGCAGACCTTGACGGTTCAGTGGTCGGAGCAGCTCTGTCAACTCTATGCGGTGATCGACCCGGACAACCTGCTAGACGAACAAAGCAAAGCCAACAACGTAGCCGCCAATCTCCAACTGGCGGAGGCGTGTGCCCCCCAGATCGTCTCCGACTACAAGATTTACCTGCCGTCGATTCGCAGTGAGTGAGGGGTCCGGCCGGCGACCGCATGCTGGGAGCCCATTCGCATTCAGAGAACTCCTCGGTGCGCATTGCCTCCACGCAACGCAGTTCGATCTCCCCAATGACCTGCTGGAGACAAGATTCGCCACAGTGTGCCGTTCTCTTTGCGCGCCACGATCGGGAAAGGGGCAAGAAGGCAGGCTATGTCTCAATTCGTCGCACCTGCCCCATCCCAGCCGTTGTCTGCACACCGACTCCGGCATAAAAAGCAAAGCTGGCGAGTGTCTGCATCACCCCCATCCAGTACCGATCACCGGTCAGTGTCTGGTACGTCGCTTTGCCCACACTGCCGATACGCAGACTGGCATTGGAGGGATTTATGCTGCGACATTCGAGCTTGTAGTGGCTGATTGCGATAAGTTCCTCGCTGTAGCGGCGTATTTCCGGGCTGAGCGAGATCAAGCTGAAGCGATTCCAGCGCTCTGCCAGGCTACCAAAGACCAGGCTCGGCAGAGGGAAGGGGACGGTCTGGTCTCTGGACTTGAAGGCGGTTGGGGAAGCAAATTCCAGCGTCACCTGGCGGCCGACATGGCTCAGCTGTCGCAGCGGTTCTGCGGCCAGTTCTTCGTACGTTGTGCGTCCTGCCCAACTGTGTTTGTTCGGATCACAGGTGACTGCGGCCACCTGCAAAAGTTGGTTGGCCAATGGCCAGGTGACCGGGGGATGTTCCAGCAGACTGTCCACCAGTGCTGTGCTGGCAGCCTGAGTCAGTCCAGTGAAGCGGAAGGCCACCTGCTGGTCGGCCCCCAGAGAAAGGAAATCGCGTCCTTTGGAGATGCCAAGCAGGTTGGAACAAGTGATGGGTTTGGGGCCCTTGCTGTCCTCAAGTGACTCGGCCGCTGCTGTACCCTTTTCACGAATCCGTGCCAGCAGTGCTGCATAGTTTGCCTGACCCGCTGCAGCAGGCAGGACGAGGTCAGAGGAAGCTTGGAGGGTCAGGACGATCGAGATCAGCACAGGGGTCGCACCCACAGTCGAGAATAGCCTGTCTGGATGGGCAGCCTGTATAGAACAGTGGAAGGCAGACCTGTGAACGCCACAATCAGGTCGGCCTGAACCAGCGTCAAAAAGTGGGGACAACCGGGCAGGGTCATCGGGAGAACCTCTCACAGACTACCTTGGTCTTGATGCGATAAGGCATCGGACACACAGCAATATCCTGGGATTTGATGACACAAGATGCCTTTCGGCCTGGATTTTGCATGTTCAAGCAGAGAGATCGATTGGCAGTGCAGTCAAATAGTCTCCTAGCTTTTTCGCTTTCTCAAAAACCACAGATGCCACAAAAGGCCTTGGACGTTTCCCTGCATGCATTAAATCGTTGCGCAACTCTCCCAATTCGTTATACTTGTCGACAATTTCGTCGATCTTTGGCACATTGTCGATGTCTGGCATTTCTGCAGACGGATTTTGTGTCTGTGCTTTCTTCTGTTTTTGTTGATTTTTCTGGCCAAGCGCCTTTTCTACACTTTCTCTAGCCTGTATATCCGACAGTTTGGACTGAAGACCGATTTGAACCATCACCCACGAAATCAGCCATTCCCGTTCCAACGCAACCGCTTGAAAAATCTGGTGATGCTTCAAATACCACTCAATCAATGCCTGCTCTTTTTGCAGAATTTGCAGTGGGTCCTGTTTGTTCTCAGGATCCAACGCAATTTCAGCAAAATTCGCGACGATGCGCTCACTGAGCATCGCAAAGGGACGGGCTGATACTGTGATCAAATCGACTGCTTGAGGCAACTGTGTCGACACAGCATAACTCTCATCCATCGCTTCAGTCGGGCGCACAACACGAAGCGCTTCTGAGACATTTTGAAGATGTTTGGCCGTTGTATATATGGTTGAGTTTTTCTGTTTTTGTTCAGATTCTTGACTTGCTGTGAGACTGTCGGGGCTGATCCTGATTTTCTTGCTCTTGAGCAGACGCGTCAATTCTTGGGTGTCTCCAAAACGCATAAAGTGATCAGCACCTATTATCCAGTCTAGCAAATCGACGAAACGAGTCAGATCAATGACTGGAGCACGATTTTGCTGCGTGTTCAGGTCGCGTGCTTCATAATTCCCATAGTACACCGATTCGATATTGGCTTTTTTGACCGTGCGCACATAAGCTGCAGATAAAAATGCCAAGAAGGGCAATGAACGAAATCCATGTGTGATATCGAACACGACTGACTCGTTCGGTTCAACTACATCCACAACGCGTTCAAAAATTTTCCACAACTCTTCATCGTTCCGTCCATCAGGAATATCAACGGGCTGCACATTCGCCACATGTCCCTCGACCGAGGCAAGAAACTGCGGCCAGTTCTTATCTTTCGCTTGTTGGGTGACAAAGACATACATTTTCAGGCCAGGTTTAAAGCGTGCCAAGGCTGATCCAAAAAAAGATGCCGTCTGTTCATACCCGTCATTAAAAATATACGTAGTTTCATATGCCCTGCCTGCACCGAGAAAAGTAATGGCTTTCATGGTGTACCTCCCAGATTGTCTTGCAGTTCGTCTTTTTGAAGTTTTTTGTGCCTCTATCGCGGCTGGATTTCAACCAGGCACCACCCCAACGGTGCCTGCAATGTTTCTGCTGTACGCCCTTGCGCGTCACGTTCAAACCCAACCACGACGCGGCGGCTTTTGGGAAAGGGGTCGCCCTCTTTTCGGCGCCCGCGCGCCAGCCGATAGTTGGCGATGACCTGTGCCAGGATGTTTGGCGTATGGCTCAAATGCGATCCAAGGGTCTTACTCTCCCACCCGGTTCCCCAGCCCAGCTGGATCAGACAGCGCTGGCTGCCCAATCGTGCTGTCTTGCTGAGTTGTTGGTAGAGTTCCACCAGTTGGATGGCGTTGGGAATGGGTTTGTACCAGGCAAGCTCTCGTTGAATCCGGTGGACGCTGTGTGTCTGGACAATTTGCATCAGCTGCTCCAACCAGACGCGTTCGCTCAACCTCAGCTCTCCTTGTCGCGCCCATTCGGAGAAGAGCGCTCGATCCAATTTGACGGTCAACTTCAGCTGGGTGTCTGCACGCAGGGCCTCCAGCTCGATTGGGGAGCCCAATTCGCCCCCACGGGTGAGTACACGGGCGTTGACGATCATCATCCGTTCTGGGCTGACAGGGGAGCTATCGCCCACATGCAAGGCACGCAACAAATCTTGGTTGGGATTTCTGCCAAACAGCGATTGCTCGATGTTCTGTGCTGCCCGCTTGGGATTAGACGTCATCTGGTCGATCTTCAGTTGAGACTGGCGTTCCTTCCATGCGTGCCAGGCCAGAGAAGTACGCAGGGCGCCCTTCAGGCTGCTGCCTGGCAGATAGGGCTGGTCGAAAACATTCTTGAACTGCTCGCGCAGTTGCGCACCTGCTTCACGAGAACGTGGCATCCCCTTGAGCACATACCGAAAAACATTGTTGTTGCTGTCAAAATCGGCAGGTTGCAACAACTCCACCGGCTTAGTGACAGAAAGCTGCCTGGCCATCTCCAGGTCATCTACCACCTGTGCATCCAACAGCACACTCTCATTGAACCGCCAGGTCCTGCCATCACGAATTGCGTAATCGTATTCGTACAACAGCTCACGGCCGTTGCCGATATGCAACGGTGTGATCAACGATAGCACGACATCATACAGCGTATAATCAGCCACAAACTCTCTCCTGCCACTTGCTGGCGTCCACGCTCAAGGCCAGGCCATAGCGATAAACCGGATGGGAGACCCCTGGGGTTCCTGCGTATGTGGGACCGATGTCCACCAGATCGCCGGCCAATGCTGCTGGCAGACAGGCGATGCTGCCTTCTCCGACCAGCATCAGCCGCTTGCGCCGTTGCGCCACTGCATCCGGGGAACGCAGCCAACCTGCCACAGGAACCAGTGTATAGGCAGCAGGGGAAGCCAGTACCCCTGGAAGCTCGACCTTGGTAGGATGGTAGCGGCTCAACAACAGGGCAGGCTTTCCCTGCTGCGGCTCCGGCAACTCAAAAGGAGTGCCCTGGGCTGAATGAAATGCACCGTAGCCACTGCTGCGCATCCCGCCGATGCCATTCCCTTCCAGCTGGGCCAACGTCTCTGCAAACAAAGCGTGCCATGTCCTTTCACTCTGGCCAGCGAAGATTTCCGGGCTGCGCCACTGCACGCCAAACCAGAGCCCACAGCCAGCTGCAAATGTGGTGCGTCCAACATGAAAGATAGCTGAAGCCGAACGAATTCGGTCAACCGTGACCCGCGGTGTTCGGTCCAGAGCAAAAACGGTGATTTGACGCAGCGCATGGAGCGGACGCGCATGTCGGCTGTTTTCTTCTGCCAGCCGAAGTGCTTCAGGCAGATTCTGCACCTCGTCGACCCCCATCCAGAACGCACCACCTTGCAAAGCCAGACCACGCACAGGAGTAGCGAAAGGATCTTGCGGAAACAACCACTCATCCAATACTTCGCCTGCCAGCGCATGTCTCAAGATTCCTTCCGACCAGTAGCGCAGACGCTTGATCGCTTTGCCCCGTTCCTGCAGTGTGGCCCAGCTGAAACATTGTGTAGAATTCAGTGGGGCTGGATAGAAACGCACCCCCCCCACGAACGGATAGGCTGAGGTAAGCAGAAAGGGAGGAGCCAGCGGTGAAGCTGTAAACCTCGTCAGCAAAGCAGAGATATTTTGACCAGCGCTGCGCCAGCTATCGACAAAGGCAGAAAAAATTGTATCTGAAGGAATCTGCGTGGCACTCTCCTCCAAATTTATTCCGCGTGTGCCCAGATGCAGACCACTGATAAAATTTAAGAAATATGGCGTCAATTGGGGCACGACACCCTCCTGAGTGCAGCTACAATTGTTCGATTGCCTTTGTTTGAAGGTTGTCCAGGTCTTGGATCAACCCAGCCAAGGATGTATAGCGCTGACCAAGCCTTTGTGGCATTTGCAGATAATTCCGATGTGTCCGCAGGCTGACTTCAATTGAACCTAGCCGGATCTTGCCAGACCCACGCGAGCCGAGCCCTCCCAGGTAGTCGTCCTCCAAAAGCTGCAGCCCCTCCACCAATGTCTTAAAGCGGCGGATATCTGCCTGCGGGTCACAATCATCGCCTTCGTAAATGCTATAGACCAGTTCAGCCGGGCCAAAAATGGCGCCTGCTGGGACACGTTCCATCTGGCGAGGATTCGCAGCCGAGGTCACCCGGTCAATTGAGACCTCAGTCTTGACCTCGGTGTAGGGCAGATCCGTGCGTGCACTCTGTTCCAGACGTTCTGCACTGCGGTCGGTCATTTTGACATCACGCACGACGAGTCGCGTGGGCGTGCCAAAATCCCGTTCGCCAGGAACACCAAAAATCTGGCACAAACTACAGCCCAGGTAATCGATCTGGGTGTCACAGGTATGAATATAGCCATGTCCGATACGCTGGTTTTGTTTGCAGTTCTGATATTTTTCCAGCAGGCTACGCATCTTTCCCTTGATCGATGAGCCAGGAATATAGGGTCGATTGGTCAGACGGTCGCGGATGACCGTTTTGTCGACGCCGCCGATCTCGATACCAGTTTCGGAACCGCCGATATGCAACCCAGTGACAGCTTCGATCTCAAAGGTCAAAAAAATGCGTTCTTTGAGTTGAATATACTTGTCAGCCATTATGAAAATCTCCTTGGAGCCGTTTCAGTTGCCACCGTAGGCTTTGTGATAGGCCAGGATGGCCTCAAAAAAATCGACAAAGTGTTCAAAATATCGGGTCTGCAGGCCTGGATCATTTGTCGAAATGACAAGATCTAACGCGGGGTCGAGCACGGCGACCAAATGCTCTACTGCTTTTTTGCGTTCGCGTTTGGCACGGTAGGCCATCTTCGGCTTGAGCAGAATCAGCCGACGCCGCGCCAGTGCCTGTTGCTGATCGCCCATATGCCACTGAGCCTGAATCTGGCGTACTTCCCCGAACAGAGAACGGATCTGGCTGGTCGTAAGGCCTGTTTTCTGCAGCTCCGAAGCCAGCGTATTCGCATGCTTGACCAACAGTTCAGCGCCACCTGTCTCCATAATAATGGTTTTGAGATCACCCAATGGAATTGGACTCATTGTATTCTCCTTGTGGTATGGTTGCGTCTCAACAGATCTGCCCAGCGGGCGGCCAGGCCAATCCACTCGATGTTGCCAAAATCGTTCTGCCACAAATCTGTGCGCAGTTCCAGGATCTGTTTTTGGGACTCGGGTTCGGTTTTCATGCTGTTGGCCATGCGGGTGAGCAGATAGACAGTGCGCCACATCCATGGGCCGAAAGGGGTCTGTGGAGCACCAGCTCGGTTCAAGTCGGTTCCAGCCCGCCGACGTTCCAGCACGACAGCGGCATACTGCTCGTACTGCTCCAGCAAATTACGAATCAACGACTGCGGCACCGCTTTGTGCGTTTTGTTGCGCGGATCGGTCATATCTGCCAACAAATGGGCCAGCTGATGGGTGCTACCAAATCCGCCGTTGCAGCACTCTTCGATGCCAAATTTTTCCCACGGTTGTGCAATATCCAGAAAACAGATGGCATCTTTGTCGTGACCGTTGTGACGACGATAGGCTTTTGCCTTGTGTTCTGCTTCACCAGCATCGTCCGCAGCCTGCGCGAGAGGATATTTGCCGCCCGTCAACACAATGCCGCCACTGGTGTGAATCCCAGGATGGCCTGCGGCGTAGCGAGACAGGTCACGGCGCACAGCCAGCGCCAGTTCCACTACCACATCCCAGCTGCCAACAAAAAAGAGATCGTCTCCTCCCGAATAGATCGCATAGAGGCGGTCACTGGTTGGAAAGTCAGGGTGGCGATGCTGCCGGTTGACCGCTTCGGCAAGAACCCCAACCCAGCCTTCAAAGTAAAGGCTGATCGCAAAACTCAACCCAGCCACCTGCGCCAGCGTAGCCCCCTCTCCCAGCCCTTCCTGGAAAAGTTTGCCGAGATTGTCAACATCCATGCGCAACACACCCAGCCGCCGAATCCCACAGGACTGCACTGCCAAAAGTGTGAAAGGTTTGACATCCCCCAGACTGTGCGTCGATCTGCGCTCCTGCAGTTCCTCCCCTTCCACAAACTTCAGGTCATCCCCACACAAAATTGGCGTGGTGTTGACAAGCAACTTGCGCCCAATGGCAGTTCTTTTGCCGGGCCGTAGCTTGCCCAGCATGTCGTCATCCAAAGCAAAAAGCACGGCACGGCCAGCAGGGAGCCGGACTGGACACTCTTCGGCTATCTGGACACTCATCCCCAAAAAACGCAGTGTCTCCTGCCAGTGTCCCGCGGACGCCACAAGATCCAAGCGTCCTGGAAGCTGAAAGCGCTCTTCGACCAACAGCAACACTCGCGCACTGCGCAGGTCTTTACCCAGTTTCTCAAATTTTCGACAACTGGGACAGACCCGAACCTCTTCTGCATTGTCTGAAGGGAGGAGTTCGGTCTGGTCGTGTTCGTCGCCGCACACCTGACAGAGCTGCTCGCGACCGCCGCCCTCCCCCTGGGCTGCAAAGATCTGATACAGATCTTCTGTCTGCAGATCCGCAAACCGGCGTTGCTTGGCCAATCCCAACTGCCCATGCAGCCGGCCCCAGGCATTACGGATTTTCCCGCCAAAAAAGTCGGCGGCCGTCAATAGAGTCTCTGCAACTGCCATCGAGAGCGCGCCTCGATGCTGCTGCATCAGCATACAGCTGATTTCCTGCTGGATCGCATGGAGCACAGGAAAATCCGTCGGACGTACCAGCAGATAAAAATTGCCACCGCCACTGTAGATCAGATTGGTAACAGGCAAATTCAGACGCCTCAAAACATAGCGTGCGGTCGCTTCAGTCAACAGCTGCAGATAAAACGAACGCCCACGCAGCGAGGAGGTCGCCCCGCGCGCACTGATCGTATAGATGAACTCTTGCACTCCGCTGATGTCTCCACCGACCAGCAGGGCCACAGCGCTGTCCGCCAGGTGCTCGTTGACCTGGTCAAGCCAGCACTCGTTTATCTCGGGGCGGTCCAGCACCGCAGCCAGTGCACCGGTCATTCGCCCATGGTCGTACAGTGTGACATCTGCCTGTCCGCGGGCAGCTGCGGGAACAGACCACGTGTAACGCTGAAGCAGCAACAACAGACTCTCGAGATAGGTTGTCAGGTCGCCGTCTGGTCCATGAACGTTTCTCAGCTGCTCTACATCCAGGTGAAAGCCCTGCCAGAGTGCTTGATAGTGCTGGCTGACCATGCTTTGCGCCAGCGCGGGAGCAGGAAAGATCGTCGATTCTGTCAGCTGCAACGGATGCAGCGGCAGATACTGATGCTGTGGGACCTGCATGTTGTCTGCTTTGAGCCCACAAAAAATCGACCTCAGCTGCTGCGGAGGGTTTTGCCGCACATCGTCGTCCTGGCTTTCGTCGTCCTGGCCGGCCGCCGAAAGCCGATCAGCCAACTGAACGATGCGTTCCTCTCGGGTAACCGGGCGATGATGGCGGCTGGCCAGACCGTATACCTGCGAACGCCACTGGGCTGGCACATAGGTATCAATAAAAACTGCCGTCCACAGCGCGTGTACATGGCCAAACTCCTGTTCGTCTGCCTCGTTCCATGGCTGCTGGCTCTGCACGCTGCCGCGCAACATAAGTTTGCCGATATCGTGCAGCAAACCGGCCAGCGCGATCGTTTGAGGGTTCATCAATGTTGTCTCACTCTCTACCGTTGCATTCGTCGAGGTCATGCATGCCACTGCTGCTTGTTGGGACAGACTCACCCAAAAACATGCGTGGAAATCATTTTTAGGGACGGCAGCTCATTTCAACTGCGCCTGGTGTACTCCGCACGGAGGACATCAGCAGTCCTTGGGTTGTTTACATTTTGGCACTTATACTCTACCACAACAACCGAGTAAACCCTTAAAAAACAGGAGAAGTCCTATCGCCCCAAAAGTTCTTCTTGGCTCTTGCCAGGGAGCATGGTACACTCCTGGCATGCCCGCCCATCTCCTGATTCGACCCGCAACCACCCAAGACCTCGATTTCCTCGACGAACAGGATCCTCTCCTGGTCCGTGAGGCGATCGCTCAAAAGATACAGGATAGCGAGGTCTACCTCGCAGAGCTGAACGGACAACGCGCCGGCTTCGCACGCTATGCCTACTTCTGCGATCTGGAGCCCTTCCTCACGTTGATTCTGGTGCTGGATCCCTACAAACGACAAGGCATCGGGACGCAGCTGATGCTCTACTGGGAACAGGCCATGCGGACGAAGGGGTATCATTTTCTGATGACCTCTACACAGGCTGACGAAGACGCTCAGTTCTTCTATCGCCGGCTCGGGTACACAGACACCGGGGCCCTCCTGCTCCCCGGACAGGCAGCGACAGAGCTGGTGCTGCTGAAGTATCTGACCGACGAAGACGGGCAGCACAGCCCCAGGCAAAAAAGACGCCCGGCGCCTCCTCCCCCATTGGACGCCACAGCCTGACTGCGATCGGCTTCCGCCCTGCCGGCTGAGGCGCCTCCTTACTCGACAAAGAGCGGCACGAGCTCGAACCGCTCGACATCGACCAGCCCCTGGTCGGTCAGTTTGAGGGCAGGGATCACCTCTAACGCCATAAAACTCATCGCCATCAGCGGGTCATGCAGCGGCGACCCCAGCGCGCGAGCCGCGCCGACCACAGCCGCATAGCCGCGCCGCACTTCCTCCACCGGCCGGTCGCTCATCAACCCGGCGACCGGTAGCGGCAAGCGAGCCAGAATCTCTTCCCCCTCCGCTGCCGCCAGCCCTCCCCCCATCTCGGCAACCGCACGGGCTGCAGCCAGCATCGAGCGGTCGTCGGCGCCTACCACGATCAAGTTGTGATGGTCGTGGGCCACGGTGCCCGCCAACGCCCCACGCCGCAGCCCGATCCCCTGAATAAAGCCGACCCCCAACGCCCCGCTGGCACGGTGCCGTTCAATGACCGCCAGTTTGAGCAGGTCACAGCCAGGGTCAGCAACCACCGCCCCCTCGTACAGCGGGGCCGGCAAAATCCGTTGCTCGGTGACCAGCTGGTCAGGCAGCACGCCGATCACACGGAGAAAAGGCCCGCCGGCAGGAACCCGCAGGTCCACCGCAGCCCAGTCGATTTGAACAGTGCCGGTGACTGCTGCCGGAACAGCGATCGAAGCCGCCCGTCCCACCGGCTCTCCGTCGCGCGCAACCTGCTCCCCGCCGCTAAAGACCAGACGGGGCTGCAACTGCTCCAAATGGTCGCAGACAAAAAAGTCCGCTCGACGCCCCGGAGCGATTGCCCCTCGGTCGTGCAGCCCCAACCATTCGGCAGGGTTGAGCGTGGCCATCCGCAGCGCCGTCATCGGGTCCAGCCCAAAACGAATTGCTTCCCGCACCATGTAGTCGACCGACCCCTGGTCGATCAGATCGCCCGGCACACGGTCGTCGGTGCAAAAACAGATGCGCCGACTGTTGAAGGAATCCACCAGCGGCAACAGCGTGTGCAGGTTGCGGGCGTTGGTGGCCTCTCGAATCAAAATGTAGAGGCCACGCGCCAGCTTTTCACGCGCCTCTTCGACGGTGGTGCACTCGTGATCGCTGCCAATCCCCGCCGCCACATAGGCGTTGAGCGCTCTGCCCGCAAGACCCGGCGCATGGCCGTCACAAGGACGCCCCGCAAAAACAGCCAGCTTGGCCAGCAGCGCAGGGTCCCCCTGCACCACGCCCGGAAAGTTCATCACCTCAGCCAGCCCATGCACCGTGCCGTCGGCAAGCAGCTGCGCCAGGTCGGCCGCCTCTAACACAGCCCCGCTGCTCTCCATGTGGGTCGCCGGCACACACGAAGAAGCCATCACCACCACCCCCAGCGGAAGACCCACGCTGTTCTCCGCCATAAACCGCACGCCCGCCAGCCCAGCGACATTGGCAATCTCGTGCGGGTCGATCACAGCCGTCGTCACCCCACGGGGCACCACAGCCTGGGCAAACTGGGCAGGAATGCACAGGCTGCTCTCAATATGGACGTGGGCATCGATCAACCCGGGCACAATGTAGCTGCCCTCCAGGTCGATGACCGCATGCGCCCGGTACCCCCCCCCAATCCCGGCAATCCGATCGCCTGCAACAGCCAGATCGGCGGTTTCCACCTGGCCCGAAAAAAGATTGACGATTCGCCCCCCACGCAACAGCAGGTCAGCCGCTCTGTCCCCCCGCGCTACCGCCAGCAGATCCGTTGTTTTCATGCGCACGCCACCTTTGCTGAAAATCAGCCTGAACCAGATATCCTCTGACAGGGGGCAGCGATCCGTGGGACGGGAGCGCCACCACACAGTGCCAGATCGTGGAGCCCTATTCTACCATGCGCGCCGCCATTCTTGCGAACGTACCTCGCGTTTGCCCCCAATAATTCTTACAATTTTCATAATAATTGACAGCATGGCCACATCATGGTAGACTTGTCTTACTTTTGCAGCAACCTTGTGACGCATGCAGGGCATTGCGGGGCGCGTCCAACCAATCGAGGAGCGACTATCGTGGGAGTTTCGTGGCCGTGGGGCAAAAAGAGAGCCGTCAAGCGTAAAATTCTCTGGGTCGACCTGGGAGACTTGGGAGATCTGGTCCACCCGAGCGGGCCGCACGAACAGTGGCAGGACCATGGGCTGGGGCTGCTGCGCACCATCATGCACAACAACGGTCTTCTGACCGACATCGTCTCGACCCGGGCTGTCACCGCCTGGGAACAGCTGGCGCGCCAGATGCAGGGCTATGAGATGTTGCTGATGAACGTGCGCAGCTATACCTTCCCCGTCGGCCAGAAGGCCGCAAAAGTGTTCAAAGAGGTCAACCCCCAGGGTCTCGTGATCGCCGGCGGCATGCATGCAACGGTGGCACCCCATGAGATGCTGGCGATCGAGGCCTTCGACCATGTCGTGCAGGGCCCCGGCGAAGAGACCATCCTCGACCTGGTCAAAGACCCGGCCGCCTACCCCCGTCTGGTCCAGGGTGTCGGCTCCAAATCGATGGGCGAATGGCCGATGATGGATCGCGAGCTGTGGCCCAAACCGGTCGGCTGGCGGATGCAACGCCGCTGGAAGTGGAAATGGCCGCTCGAACCCGAGTGTGGCTGGGGCCCGGGCCCTGTGGCGACCATCATCACCAGCCGAGTCTGCCCCTGGCAGTGTGTCTTTTGCAACGAAAATTCTTACATCCCCAATATGGTACGCAAACCGGTCGACCAGGTGATCGACGAACTCAACTATCTGGACCGCAAATACGGGGTGGGCTCGGTCGTGATCCACGACTCAATGTTCTTCCAAAATCCAAAGTGGCTGCGCGAATGGATCGAAAAATACCCGCGCCAGACCCGACGTTGGACCTACTGGGCCGCCGGCCGCGCCGATACCGTGCGCCAGTGGCCAGATCTGTTCGAGGCACTGGTCAAAGAGACCAACTGGCGCACCATCTCGATCGGCTTTGAGTCGGGCAGCGACCGCATCCTCCGGCTGCTCAACAAGGAATGCACCGAAGAAGACAACTACTTTGCCATCGATATGGTCAACCGCATCGGCGACGAACTGGAAGTCAAAGGCGAGCAGCCCCCCAAGTTCTGGTCCAACATCATGCTCGGCATCCCCGGCGAAACCCACGAAGATGCCTTCAAAACGATGCGCATGCTCAAGCACATGCGGCGGGTCTTTCCCTCCATCTCCTACTACGCGCCCTATCCCGGTTCGGCGTTGGGCTTTCAGCTGATCGCTGAAGGCAAAAGCATGATGTCCAATGACAACTACCACCGCTACCCAGACGACGAGAAGGTTCGCGGGGTCGACTATCAGTTCTACCGTGACCTGCTGGCCGGCAAGTACGACGCTGAGATCAACCGCGGGGTCGGGGTCCCTGCACGCGGGGCCGATCTGTACCAAGGAACTCTGGTGAAAGCATGAGCAGCTTCTCCAACCCACATTTTATGTATCTCTTTTCGCTCAAAAATGGCAAGAAAAAGCTGGCGTACGGCCAGTCCCCCGAAGATGCACTCGAAATTTTGCGTATCCGGCTCAGCGAACAGGAGATGAACGAGCTGCTGACCGGCCACTATCTCAAAATCAACCAGCGCGAGCTGCAGCAGTATGTCGGAGAGCTCGGTTAACCTCCGGCACACAAGGACCCTGCCATGCACCTGAGTGCCCAGCAGGAAGCACTCCTGGCCGCCCTGCAGCAAGGAGACCGCCTCCAAGTCCATCGCACTCTGGATGGCCTCAAGCAGTATCGGCTTCACCGCCTGGATGCTTCAGCGACCGTCGAGGTGCCCTCCAGCGCAGTAGTTGGCCTGGAACAGCTGCGGCTCATCGAAAGCAACCTGAAATTTCCGGCAGCCACCTTCTTGCTCACCGACCGCGGCGCGGCCGCTGCCGCCCGTCTGGCCCAGCCGGCACAGACCCCGGTGCGGCCACGCAACTTTTGAACGCACCGGCCAGCGGATAATTATCATTTTTTTTAGAATAATTGACAGCAGGGCTGGGCTGTGGTATAAAGAGAGCGAGTTGAAACGGCTCTGTAGACAAAGGTATAAACCATCGTGCACGCAGTTCGCAAGCACATTCTGGCAATCTTAAAAGAATCGGGGGGGGGCACGGTCGCTGATCTGGCAGAACAGCTGCGGATGGCGCCAGTTTCTGTGCGCCACCACCTTGATATTCTGCAAGGGGACAACCTGATCCGGGTCGGACGCACCGAGCGCACCGGCAGCGTCGGGCGCCCCCAACAGATCTATGAACTGACCGAAGAGGCCGACGAATTTTTCCCCGACAATTTTGCGCTGTTGGCGGCCGGCATGGTGCGCCAGCTCAAACAGCTGTTGCCGCCCGAGCAGGTCGAGGTGGTCTTTCGTTCGCTGGCCAAAGAAATGACAGCAGGCGTCGATGTCGTCGAACTTGCCCAGCTGCCGCTGGCCGAACGGCTCGACCGGGTGACCGTCTTTTTGAACGACCACGGCTATCTGGCCCGCTGGGAAGCGGCCCCCACAAGCGACCCCGGCAGCGATGTGGGCGAGTTTGTGCTGTACAAGCACAACTGCCCCTATGCAGGCATTTCCAGCGAACATCGCGAGCTGTGCATGATGGACCAGATATTGATCGACCGTCTGGTCGGCGCCCCCTGCGACCGCACGGCCTCTGTCGCCAACAACGACCTCTGCTGCGCCTACCGCATTCGCCAGCCCGCCGTGCTGGCCCCGATCGACTGGCCCGCTGTCGAAACGACGGTCCCCCCTGCCCGGCACCGTCAGTCGATCGCACTTGTCGCCCCATCCAATCGGGCTTGAGGGGACTGTGAGCAGCAAAGTCCTTCTCCACACCACCCCCTACGGCAAGATTGTTCTGCCCCCTCTGCCAGCTGGCTTTGCCAGCGAGCCGGTCTTCGACAGCTACGGCCGACGGATCAGCTATCTGCGCATCAGCCTGACCGACGCCTGCAATCTGCGTTGTGTATACTGCATGCCCGAACAGATGACCTTTCGCCCGCGCAGCGAGTTGATGAGCGACGAAGAACTGCTCTACCTGGTGCAGATCGCCGTCAGCCTCGGCGTCACCAAAATCCGGCTGACCGGCGGCGAGCCGACCATTCGTCCCGGGGTCGTCGAGCTGGTGCGCGCCCTCGCCAGCATCCCCGGCGTCCAAGACCTGGCGATGACCACCAATGGCCTGCTGCTCGACAAGCTGGCGCAGCCGCTGGCCGAAGCCGGGCTGAAGCGGGTCAACATCAGCATCGATACCCTGGACGCCCAAAAATTTCGCCGCATCACGCGCTGGGGGGCGATCGAAGAGGTCTGGAACGGGATCAAAGCCGCCGAACAGGCAGGGCTGACCCCGATCAAACTCAACGCAGTGGTCGTCCGCCATTTCAACGACGGCCAGGACATGGTCGATCTGGCACAGCTGACCTTGGAAAACAACTGGGAGGTGCGCTTCATCGAGATGATGCCTTTCGGCGAGATCGGCGATTTCCAGCAAAGCCATGTGGTCTCCTCTGCTGAGATGAAAAAACAGATCGAACAGCAGTTCGGCCCGCTGGAAGAAGCCAGCTACGACTATGTCGACCCCAGCCGCCCCTTCCGCATCCAAGGAGCGCTGGGCACGCTGGGGTTCATCAGCAGCGTCACCGAGCCGTTCTGCCAGGGCTGCGGACGGGTGCGCCTCACGGCCGACGGCAAGCTGCGCCTTTGCCTGCTGCGCGACGACGAGGTCGACCTGCTCACACCGCTGCGGGCCGGGGCCTCCTGGGAAACGCTGCGCAACCGCATGCGCGAAGGGGCCTACCACAAACCGTGGGGGCACGGCCTGGCAGAGGGACATTTTGCCGAAAACCGGGCGATGAATCAGATCGGCGGCTGAGCGGCCAGGACACCGTCCAATCGCCGCCAGATACAATGCAGTGAGCTACGTGCGAGGCCGGCAGCGCTTTTTGCCGGCAGAGCGGCACTCAACACGTTTCTATAAAACAGGAGCAAGGAAAAATGATCACATTGACAGCAAATGCCGCCGACAAACTGGGCGGGATCATGGACCAGAAGGGGCTGCGCGAGTCGCATGCACTGCGCGTCTTTGTCAAAGGCGGCGGCTGCGGCGGAATGCAGTACGGCATGACCTTCGACGAAACACGCGATGGGGACGAAGAATATGAGATGCATGGCCTGCGCGTCATCGTCGACCCGACCAGCCTTTTTTACATCAACGGCGCCAGCATCGACTATGTCGACAACCTGATGGGTGGCGGCTTCCACATCGATAACCCACAGGCGACCAGTTCGTGCGGCTGCGGCAGCAGCTTCCGCACTGCCCAAAGCCACACCGGCGAGGCAGTTCCGGAAAGCTGTGGACACCACCACAATTGATTCAGGCCGGCAGCGGTGCGCAGGCTCTGCCTTTGCACCGCTGCCCGACCCACCTGCTGCCCGCCATCCGACAACCACCAGGCGATATCCGACGATGAAAACCCGTTCTTTTACGCTGGCTGAGGCCCAGGCCACCCTGCCCCAGATCCAGGCCCACATGGAAGAAATGCAGGCTGCCCGCCGCGAAATTCTGCGCATACGCCCGGAAGCCTTGCCCGCCATCCAAAAAGCCGCATTCAATGGCGGCAACAAGTTGCTGGGCGAACTGGCTGTGCTGGCGATGCAGCTGGAAAACCATCTCAAGGCCATCCAGGCACTCGGCGTCATCGTCAAGGACATCGACGCCGGGCTGGTAGATTTCCCCGCTTTGCGCAACGGCCGCGAAATTTATCTCTGCTGGCGCTACGGCGAAGAGAGACTCGGCTTCTGGCACGAGCTCAACACCGGGTTCTCTGGCCGCCGGCCCCTCGACGAGTCGATTCGGTAGGTCACTGATGATACCAGAACTTTGTTTGGAAGAACGGGTGCAGCAGGCACTCAACGCGTACCGCCCCAATCTCTACCTGGATGGGGGAGATGTGGAGGTCCTTCAGATCGACAGCAAGGGCGTTGCCCATCTCAAAATGCTCGGCGCCTGCATCGACTGCCCAATCAGCCTGCTGACGATGAAGCTGGGCATCCAACGGCTGCTCAAAGAGCAGTTCCCCGAAATCACCGGCGTCCACGCCATCACCGAGGTCAGCCTGAACGACCTGTACGACCGCCAGGCACTGCTCGAAAAGTCGATTGCCCGCTAATTTTTATGATATGTTTTATAAATTTGTCTCTTGGATGCCTGCGTGCTAGAATGGCAGTGGGTCTTATCGGACATTATCCTGCGATTGAAGGAGGAATACCGTGCGCGTCGCACTGATCAATCCCAAATTCCGGCTCCCGATCGACACACGGACGACCCCCCACCTGGGGCTGGCCTACCTGGCTGCCATGAGCGAGCAGCGCGGAGACGAAGTTGTCATCTTCGACGCCGATGTGGAGAGCAAGCCAGTCTCCGAGTTTGTACAGGAATTCAAGCCCGACCTGGTCGGCATCACCGCCAACACCCCCCAGGTCAAGCAAGCCTGGCGAACAGCCCGTGCGATCAAAGACGTGCACGACTGTCTGGTCGTGCTGGGCGGCCCCCATGTAAGTGTGCTGCCTGAAGAAAGCTGCGAAAAACCTTATGTCGATGTCGTCGTGCGCGGGGAAGGAGAAGAAGCCTGGATCGACATCTCCAACCGCCTGGAGGCCTACCTGAACGACCAGCCGGTCTATCAAACCCAGGCCTTTCTCCACCCAGAGCAGGAAATCTTCAAAGAGTGCCTCGGCGTCACATTCAAAACCAGCGACGGCCGCATCCACAACAACCCCGACCGCACGCCGATCGCAGATCTCGACAGCCTGCCCTGGCCGGCCTACCATCTGTTCAAGATGGAGCACTACACCAATTTGCAGCCTGCCACCGACCACGTCGACGGCGCCCGCAGCTTCAGCATCTTGACCAGCCGGGGTTGCCCCTACCGCTGCACCTTCTGCAGCCAGAGCATCATGCCGATCAAGTGGCGCAGCCGCAGCCCCGAAAGCGTGCTGGCCGAGTGGAAGCACCTGGTCGAAGACCTGGGGGCCCAGGAGATCGGCGTGCTCGACGACAGCGCCAACATCCGGGTCAAACGTCTGGAAGAGCTGGCC
This sequence comes from Chloroflexota bacterium, assembly GCA_018969295.1. Taxonomy (GTDB): domain Bacteria; phylum Chloroflexota; class Anaerolineae; order Caldilineales; family Caldilineaceae; genus Caldilinea. The sequence goes on from JAGWYN010000032.1 coordinate 42,588, forward strand.
AGCAGCCTGATCGAGCAAAAGCTCAACCATGTGCCGTGGATTTTTGTGAACGGCATCCGCGCCAACCTGGCCAGCAAAGAGCTGCTCAGTCTGCTCAAAAACGCAGGCCTGAAACGGACCGCCTTCGGCGTCGAAAGCGGCGACCCCGAAATTTTGCGGTCGATCGACAAAAAAGTTGACCACGACACTATCCGCCAGGCCTTCAAAAATGCCAAAGAGATTGGCCTGGAAACGATCGCCTTCATGATCATCGGCCTGCCCGGCGAGACCCGCGAGACCATGCAGCGCACGATCGACTTTGCCATCGAACTTGACCCCGTGATCGCCAATTTTTCGATGATGACCCCCTACCCCGGCACCAAGGTCTACGAGATCGTCAAACGCCAGGGACGCTTTTTGATCAACGACTGGGAAGATTATGTCTTCTTTGAGCAGAAGGCGCGCTACGAGATGGGCGAAATGACCGCCGAGGTCGTCGAGGAGATGTACCGCAAGGCTTACCGCGATTTCTACTTGCGCCCCTCGCCGATCCTGCGCCGGGTCAAGACCAAAGATTTCTGGCTCAACCTGCCGCGCAACGTGCGCATCGCAGCCAATACCTTTGTTCCCAAAAAAGAAAAAACTGGCCTGCGCAAGGCTGTCGAAGCAGAAGGGGCGATCTAAACTTCTATGCGTGTAATTCTTGCCAGTCCAGAAACAAAGGTATGGAGTGTACGCAAACACATCCCGCTGGGGTTGGGCTACCTGGCCGCTGTGCTGCGTGAAGGCGGCCACGAGGTCATGATCTACGACGCCTCAATCGAAGATGTCGGCGTCGACTACTACCTCGACCAGGCCGACAGAAGTGGACGCCCCTTCCAGATGATCGGCATCACTGCCACCACCCCGCTGATGCCCGACGGCTGGGCCATGGCCCAGCTGGCCAAACGCCGCGGGCTGATCACAGTGATGGGAGGCCCTCATCTGACGATCATGCCGCTGGAATCCCTGCAAGCCCCCCATGACGCTTATGTCGACTATGTCTTCAAGGGCGAGGCAGAATACAGCTTTTTGGAGCTGATCAATACCCTGGAGGCCGGCCGGCTGCCGGGCGTGATTCCAGGAATTCATTTCCTCCGCAATGGGGAGATCGTCGCCAGCCCGGAAAGCCCGATGATCCCCGACCTGGACGCCCTGCCCTTCCCAGCCCACGACCTCTTCAAGATCGACCGCTACACCAATCTGCAGCCGCTGACCGACGGGCTGGACCCGCACGCCCGCAGTTTTACCATCCTGACCAGCCGTGGCTGCCCCTACAAGTGCACCTTCTGCTCCAAACCTGTTACCGGCGACACCTGGCGGGCCCGTTCAGTCGAGAGCGTGGTGCAAGAATGGAAGTGGTTGGTCCGGGGACTGGGCGCCACCGAGATCGGCGTCACCGATGACATCTGGAACCTCAAGCTGCCGCGCGCCAAGGAGCTCTGCCGCCGGCTGATCGAGGAAGGGCTCAACACTGTGCCGTGGGTCACTGTCCATGGCATGAAAGTCAACCACACCGATCTGGAGCTATTTCAGCTCATGAAAGCGGCAGGCTGCAAGCGGGTCGGTTTTGGCGTCGAAAACGGCGATGAAGCCATGCTGCGCAATGTCATCCGCAAAGGACAGACGCTGGAACAGGTGCGCTCGGCCTTTGCCAACGCCAAAGCAGCTGGCCTGCAGACGATGGGCTTCTTTATCTTCGGTATGCCGGGCGACAACGAAGAGACGATGGAAAAAACAATCCAGCTGGCGCTCGAGCTGGACCCCAAGCTGGCCAACTTTATGCTGGCTGCCCCCTTCCCCGGCACGGCCATGTACGACATGATCGAGGAGGGCGGGCAGGTCTTTGCCGACAACTGGGGCGATTTCGCCATCCACGACCAGAAGGCCCGTTTCACGATGCGCGAAAATTACGACCCCGACCTTGTCATCAAAAAATGGCGCGAAGCCTACCGCCGCTTCTATCTCTATCGCCCCGAACGGGTGGTGGAAAAGATGCTGTTCAAGGAAAACTGGACCAACCTGCCCGGCACCTTCGCCCAGATCAAACGCTTTTTTATCGGCGCCAAGGATCAGCAGGCGCCAGCCACCAAAGCCCAGGTCGACGCTGCAGCAGACTGAAGCTGCGCAGGCGGTTGTGCTGTACAGCTTCCCCCCGGAAAGCTGCCCAGCACAACCGCCTCTTCCTGGGCCGGTGCAGCACAAAACCGTAAGGTTGCCTTTGTACCTGCTCACATCCACATTGAAAATCCACATTGAAAATCCACATTAAAAAACAGTCAGGTTGGATCGCTTATGCTCGGACTGATCCCCAGATTGCCGCTGTACTGGGCTTTTCGGACCTTCGGCTGGCCCACGGTCAAACCCTTTTCGGTGGTGGTCAGCGTCTCCTTTCGCTGCAACTCCAAATGTCGAACCTGTGATGTCTGGCGCAAACCCAACGACGACCTCAGCGTCGAGGAATGGGAGCAGGTCTTTGCCCATCTCGGCAGGGCACCGTTCTACATGACCTTCACCGGCGGCGAACCCTTTCTGCGCCCGGATCTGGACGACCTTGTGATCAGCGCCTACCGCCATTGCAGACCAGAGGTCATCACGATCCCGACCAACGGCATGCTGACCGAACGGGTGGTCGAAAAAGTGGCACGCATCTGCCGCGAGTGCGCGACCAGCAGCATCGGCATCAACCTCAGCCTGGACGGGGTCGGAGACGAACACGACGACATCCGTGGGGTGGAAGGCAACTGGCAGCTGTCTCTGCAGACCTGGAAACGGCTCAAAGAACTGCAGAAGCAGCACAAGAACCTGGTGCTCACCGTGCACACCGTGATCAGCCGCTTCAATGCGCACCGCTTCCGCGCCATTCAGGAAGGGCTCCAATTCCTGGAACCGGACTCCTACATCACCGAGGTGGCCGAGGAACGGGTCGAACTCGACACGATCGGCTGGGGCATCACCCCGCTGCCACAGGAGTACGATGCAATCGCCGATTTTCTCAGCCAACAGGCAAAACAAGCACCCGCCAAAGGCATTGCCCGTTTCACACAGGCGTTTCGCGCCCAGTACTACCAGCTGGCCAAACGCGTGCTGCACGAGCGAGACCAGGTCATCCCCTGCTACGCGGGCTGGGCCAGCGCCCACATTGCCCCCAACGGCGACCTGTGGAGCTGCTGCATTCGCGCCGAACAAGTCGGCAATCTGCGCCAGAGCGGCTACGACCTGATGCCCCTCTGGAAAGGACAGGCGATGGCGCAGCTGCGCGACAGCATCAAACGCAAAGAGTGCGCCTGCCCGATGGCCAATGCCAACTACGCCAACATGCTGCTCCACCCCCCGACCGTCGCCAAAGTCATGCTGGATGTGATGACCTGAGGCTGGCGCTCCAGCCCTCCCCAGACACAACCTTTGTCGCTTGACAGCCAGTCTGGCAGGTGTATGCTGGAACAGAGGCGAAGAGGTGTCTCCGCTGGGGAGGTGCTGATTGGCGCTGCTCTGCTGTGCTCTGGTCTATCTGGCTGGGATTGTGCTGGGCCGGCTGGCCTGGGAGGCTGGGCTGCTGGGCTGTGCGACGCCGGGCTGGCTCTGGCTGGTTCCCCTGGCCCTGCTGCCGCTGGCCCCGCTGCTTGACCGGCTGTACACGCCGCCGCCGGTGGCGCTGCGCTGGCCGACCCGCGCCGGTTTTGTGGTGCCCGGCCCGTCGCTCACGCCGGCGCTGGGAGCGGCCCTGCTGCTGTGCGGGCTCTCTGCTCTGCTGCGCTACGCAGTTCACCCTTTGACCCCCTGTTGGGACGCTGCGGACCTGGCCTACTACAACCTGCCTGCGGCCAGTGCCTTTGACCGGCAGGCAGAGCAGGTGACCCTGACCGGCTATGTCAGCAGCTATCCTCTCTCCGACAAGACCCGCCAACATCTGCAGATCACAGTCGAGACCCTGGCTCTGGATGGGCGCAGCCGCTCCGTACAGGGCGTTCTGCGCACCAGTGTCGGGTTGCAGACGGCCTATCTGTACGGTCAGCCGGTGCGCGCACGCGGGCGGCTGGTGGTCCCCCCCCGCTTTGCTACCTTCTCTTACCGGGAGTACCTGGCACGGCATGGGGTGCACAGCCTGCTCGAAGGGGCCCGGATCGAGCCGGCAGAGGGTGCCCGGCGTGGAGGGGAGCTGCTGCAAGCGCTGATGGGGCTGCGCCGTGCAGGGGAGACACTGATCAACCGCACCCTGCCAGAACCCTCTGCGGCGCTGGCCAACGGCATGCTGCTGGGAATCGATGCCGCCATCCCCGACACGCTGTACGAGCAATTCAACCTGACCGGGACAAGCCATGTGCTCGTCATTTCGGGCAGCAATGTTGCCATCCTGGCGACAGCGCTGCTGGCCCTGTTTCAGCGGCTGGCCGGTCGGCGCATGGCCGTCTACCCTACCCTGGCCGGAATCGGCGGCTACGCGTTGATGGTGGGCGGGGAGGCTGCGGTGCTGCGCGCCGCGCTGATGGGAAGCCTGGTCGTGCTGGCCAGCGCACTCAACCGCCGCTCCACGGCCATCGTGAGCCTGGCCGCGGCCTGCTGGGCCCTCACCCTCTTCAACCCGCTGATGCTGTGGGACACCGGCTTTCAGCTCAGCAGCCTGGCTACAGCCAGCCTGGTGCTTTTTTCGCCGGTCGTGGCAGGCTGGCTCCCAGCCTTGTCGAACCGTGCAGGGCAGCCCCCTCCAACCGTTCGCCCCCACAGTCTGGTACACCTCCTGGTGGTCGAGCCGCTGGTGACGACAGCCGCAGCCAGCATCCTGGTGCTGCCCTGGGTCGTCTGGGCCTTCGAACGGCTGAGCCTGGTCAGCCTGCTGGCCAATGTCGCGATCGCGGCAGCCCAA
>JAGWYN010000148.1 GCA_018969295.1 Chloroflexota bacterium
GTAATTGCCATCACCAGCAGGATGCTGCGCTGCCACTGGGTTTTGATGCCTTCTGCCTGACCTTTGGGAAGCCCAAGATGCAGATGGGGCAACACCTTGTCGATGGCCGCTAAAAATGCCCCGCCCGCCAGAAACCCGACTGCAGCTTGAAACCAGCCCGTGCCACCGCTTCGCTGGGACATTTCGATCGCTGGCGCCAGCAAGGACCAGAATGACGCCGCAATCATGACACCTGCGGCAAAACCGAGCAGGCTGTCCAACACTTTGCGGTTGATTGTGCGAAAGAAAAAGACCGTCGCCGCACCCAGCGCAGTCACACCCCAGGTGAAACAGGTTGCCAGCAAAGCCAGCCAGATTGGATGGATCTCATACAGCCACGTTGGAAAGGCCATGCCTCAAGCATACCCGGCGTGCAGGGCCCCTCCCAATTTTCAACAGCCCAAAAATCAAAAAACGTTCTCGTCATGCATCTGGTGGATGGTTTGACGCCAGGGGCGATCCTGGCTATCCTGTACCCACAAGCTTTTTCTGCCTGGCCTGTTCAGAAGCTGGCAGAGCAAAGTGTGAGGCCTGGCTGTCACCGCCTGGCCGCTCTCTGACAGTTGCAGCAAGACGAACAGAAGGAATCCGTATGACTCAGATCACAGTGGCGCCGGGTGCAGGGTTGACCGGCGCCTGTACCGTACCCGGAGATAAGTCGATCAGCCATCGAGCCGTGATGTTTGGCAGCATCGCGGAAGGCGACACGGTCATCCGCAATTTTCTGGATGGGGGCGACTGCCGTTCGACCATTGCAGTGATGCGCGGGCTGGGGGTGTCGATCGACGTGATCGCCCCGACCGAGCTGGTCGTTCACGGACGGGGCTTGGAGGGCCTGCAAGAACCGGCCGATGTGCTTGACTGTGGCAATTCTGGGACCACCATCCGCCTGCTTACCGGGCTTTTGGTTGGTCAGCAGTTTCCGACCTTTTTGAACGGCACTGCCCAGATTCGCCGTCGGCCGATGGGGCGCATCGTGCGCCCGTTGCGGGGCATGGGCGCTGATATTCTGGGGCGGCAAAACGGCGAATATGCTCCGATCGGGATCCGGCCTGCGCGCCTGCGCGGGCTGGAATACACGATGCCGGTCGCCAGCGCGCAGGTCAAAAGCTGCCTGCTGCTGGCGGGCCTCTACGCGCATGGGCTGACTGTAGTGATCGAACCAGGACCGGCGCGCGACCATACGGAGCGGATGTTGGCTGCGATGGGGGCTCCGATCAGCGTGTACGGCAACAAGGTCTCCAGCGAACGTCCGCAGACCCCACTCCGTTCGCTTGCCATCACTGTGCCGGGCGACCTCTCCTCGGCTGCATTCTTGCTGGTCGCAGGGGCGATCACCCCGGGCAGCCGGCTCACCCTGCAGGGGGTTGGCGTGAACCCGACGCGCATCGGGATCGTCGAAGCCTTGCTGGAAATGGGGGCAGCGATCCGGTTTGAAAACCTGCGTGAGGAGGGCGGTGAACCGGTTGCCGACCTGGTGGTAGAAACTTCGGCGCTGCGTGGGGCAACGTTTGGCGGGCAACAGATCGTCACCATGATCGACGAGCTGCCGATCCTGGCGGTCGCCGCAACGCAGGCCGCCGGACGCACCGTGGTGCG
>JAGWYN010000080.1 GCA_018969295.1 Chloroflexota bacterium
CGTCGACAAAGCCGTGGGCAGACAGCTGCTGCCGCCAGCCCTCTGCGCTCAGCAGCGGGTGTCCCTGGCGCTCATCGGCGTAGCGCCACCAGCCGTCGGTCAGCCCAAAGGTCAGGTCCACCCAGCGGAGGCGCTCGGTCGCTTCCAGCAGCAGCAGCTGTCCGCCCGGCAGCAGCAGCTGGCGCACGTGGGCCAGTGTCTGTCCCAGGTCGCGCGTGGCGTGCAGCACGTTGGCAGCAACCACCAGGTCCGCCTGGTATGGCTGGAAGCCCTGAGCTGCAGGTTCTTGTTCGATATCCAGCGGTTGGTAGCGCACAAACGGGTAGGAGGCGAACCGTTCTGCCGCCTTGTGCAGAAAGCTGGCCCCGATGTCTGTGAAGAGATAGTCGCTCCGGCGGACGGGCAGGAGGGGCAGCAGCCCTGCTGTGGTGCCGCCGGTCCCTGCCCCCACCTCCAGAATGCGCAGCCCACGTCCGGCGGGCAGCTCTCTGCAGGCATCCTGCACCGCTGCCTGCACCAGCCCATTCATGACCCGCGCACCTGCCGTCTCAGTGTAGAGGCGGGTGGCGTCGCCGGTCTCTCCCCCCGGGAAGAGCAGTTCCAGCGGATCCTGGGTCCCGCGCAGCACCGCAGAGAGCTTCGGCCCACAGCGTGCCAGCAAACGCAGTTCGGGTGTATCGCCGTACTCTGCCCGCAGCAAGGCCAGCAGGGCAGCCGGGTCATGCGGTGCCGGACGCTGCTGCACGCGCCAGCCGTCGGACTCCGGCTGGAAGATGCCCGCCTCAGCCAGCATCCCAAGCAGCCGTTCCAGCAGCCGGCGATAGGTGGGGATGACGCCCAGGTGGCGAGCGATCTGCTCGCTGCGCCACACGCTGCCCGGCTCAAAGTGAAAGCCTGCGCTGTCAAAGGCGGCCACTACCAGGTCCAGACTCAACACCTCCAGCGCCTGCTGCAGGTGCGCCGCTTGCTGGCGGCTTTGCTCAGGCACCTGCTGCAACACAGCCGCCAGCCAGTCTGGAGCAGCCTGAAGGGGCGAGGAGAGAAACTCCGGGGGCAGGCCGTAGTAAGGGCGCAGCTGCCAGTCGACCGTGTAGAGCCACTCCTGCCACGCGGTACGGCCATGAATGGCGGCGGCAGAGGCGGGCCGCATCTGGAACCCTGTGACCTGAGCAACGGTGCTGCCTGCTGCATCCAGCAGCACGAGGTCGCAGCGGTCGGGCGCACGCTGGACGACATGGCACCACCACTCCCCGTCCGTGGCTGCACGCTGCACGGCCACAGATTCCAGTGCAAAGGGCAGCAGGGTCTCGCCGGACGCACTGAGTAGCCCTGCCGCCTGGAAGCAGCCATCCAGCAGGCCGGGGTGGAGCAGATAGCCCTGCAGACTCTCCACAGCAGGCGGCTGTGCCAGCCGGACCAGCAATTCCGGTGCCGCAGACGCACTCCGCCACGCTGCTCCCAGCCAGCGGAAGCTGGGACCGAACGAAACCTGCACCATCTCCAGCGCTGTGTAGAAAACCGATAGGTCCACCGGCTGGCTGCAGCGCTGCCGCAGCGCGGCCAGGCTGGCTGGCAGCTCTGTTGGGGGCGTCCAGGGCACTGCCCGCCCGCTTGCGTGGGTGGCGGTCTTTTCGGGCAGCGCGGCTGTTTCTGAACTGGCCGGCAGCAGGCTGACCAGCTGGAAGGTATGTGCTGCCTGCTCGGCCTTGAAAAGCGCCTGCACGCTGCGGCGCTGACCCTCCGGCAGCAGTAGCGGCTGGGGAAGGATGACATCTTCCAGCTTCAGCGCCGTCCCCTCCCCCAGACAGAGCTGGGCTGCGTGCAGCGCCAGCACAATCTGACAGGCTCCTGGAGAAACAATCTCCCCATAGACCCTGTGGTCGGCCAGGAAGGGCATGGCCTCTACGCTGAACTCGGTCTCGAAGAGCATGGTCTGCAGGGCAGGCAGCGGGGTCATCTGGTCGATGAGCGGGCGCAGCGACGCAGCAGCCCGTCTGGATGGGCGGCTCTGCACCCAGTAGCGCTGGCGCTGGAAGGGGTAGGTGGGCAGCGCCACCTTGCGCCGGCTGTACCCGCAGTCGAAGCCCTCCCAGTCGATGGCGACTCCACGGACATAGAGCGCACCCAGGCTGGCGAGCAGCTGCTGCCACTCCCCCTGGCCAGGACGAAGAGAGGGAAGGAGGGCGGTTCCCCCTGTCAACTGCTCGCTGCCCGCTGTTCCCCACTGACCACTGGCCACTGACCACTGACCACTGTCACCCCCTGCCATGCCGAGCAGCACCGGCTTTGGACCGATTTCGAGCAAGACCCGGACGCCCTGGTCGTGCAGAATGGCCACACCGTCGGCGAAGCGCACCGCCTCACGCACGTGGCGCACCCAGTACCCGGGCGTGGCGATCTCGTCGCCCGCCAGCTGGCCGGTCACGTTCGAGACCAGTCGCAGCACGGGCTTGTGGTAGGTGACCCGCTCGGCCACCTGCCGGAACGCCTCCAGCATCGGCTCCATGAGCGGAGAGTGGAAGGCGTGCGAAACAGTCAGCCGCTGGATCTTGACCCCCTCGGCGGCCAGCGATTCGCTGACCGCCAGCACCGCAGCCCGGCGGCCGGAGAGCACCACGCTGGCCGGGCCGTTGATGGCCGCAATCGACAGCTCAGCCGCATAGGGGGAAATCGCCTCCCGCACCCGCCATTCCGTCGCCTGCAGCGCGACCATCTCCCCCTCCTGCGGCAGCGCTCCCATCAGCCGCCCGCGCGCCGCCACCAGCGTGAGCCCATCTTCCAGGCTGAAGACCCCAGCCACACAGGCCGCAGCCAGTTCCCCCACGCTGTGGCCGAGGAGGACCCCCGGCTCGATGCCCCAGCTGCGCCAGAGCTTTGCCAGGGCATACTCCAGGGCGAAAAGGGCCGGCTGAGTGTTCTCGGTGCGGTCGATGGCGCTCACAGCGTTCTCTGCAGCCGGCGCATAGCCCAGCACCTCCAGCAGCGGTGCGCCCATCTTCCCATCCAGCAGTGCGGCGCAGCGCTCGATAGCCTGCCGGAAAGCTGGCTCGGTCTCATAGAGCTCCCGCCCCATGCCGGCGACCTGTGACCCCTGTCCGGTGAAGAGGAAGGCAATCTGTGGGGTCTCTTGCTGTGCTGCAACAACACCTCGCTGTATCCCCTTTTCACTCGTGCCGGCTGCGACCAGTTTTTCACGTAGTTCAGCGACCGACCCTGCCACGACATTCAGCCGGTGGCTGAAGTGGCTGCGCCCCACATGGCTCGTGTAGGTCAGATCCCCTAGATCGAGCTCGGGATGCGTCTCCAGGAAATCAGAGTAGCTGCGCGCATACGCGGCCAGCGCCGCGTCGTCGCGCGCAGACAAAGTGAGCAGATGCAGCGGACGCTCAGCAGCTCTGATGGCAGCCTCTGGAGCGGGCGCTTCCTCGACCACGACATGCGCGTTTGTGCCGCTGAAGCCGAAGGAACTGATCCCGCCGATCCGCCGTGCAGCGTTGGGGGCCCAGGGGGTTGCTGCGGTGGGGACACGCACCGGCAGCGACGCCCAGTCGATGTGTGGGTTGGGCTGCTGCAGGTGCAAATGAGGCGGAATAAGTCCCTGCTGCAGCGCCATCACCAGCTTCATCACCCCTGCCACCCCCGCTGCAAATTCCAGATGGCCGATGTTGGTCTTGACTGACCCGACGTAGAGCGGGTCGCTCCGTTCGGCAAAAACCTTGCCCAACGCACCCACCTCGATCGGGTCGCCCAGCGGCGTGCCGGTGCCGTGCGCCTCGATGTAGCCGACCTCGGACGGCTGCACCCCGGCCTCGGCCAGCGCCCGGCGGATCACCCGCTCCTGCGAAGGGCCGTTGGGCACGGTCAGCCCGCCGCTCGGCCCATCCTGGTTGATGGCGCTGCCCCGAATCACCGCCAGAATGCGGTCGCCCTCCCGCTCGGCATCGGCCAGCCGCTTGAGCACCAGGATCGCCACCCCTTCCCCACGCACATAGCCGTCGGCCGCAGCGTCAAAGGTCTTGCAGCGCCCCTCCTCCGAGAGCATGTTGCTGTTGGCAAACATCTCGGTGATCTCCGCATCCACAATCAGGTTCACACCGCCGGCAAGCGCCGCACGGCACTCCTGCAGCCGCAGGCTCTGGCAGGCCTGGTGGATGGCGGTCAGCGAGGAGGAGCAGGCAGTGTCCACCGCCACGCTGGGCCCAGTCAGCCCGAACAGATAGGAGATGCGGCCCGCAGCGGTGCTGGCGACGTTTCCGGTCGCCATGTAGAGGTTGCGGTCCAGCCCGCTGGCCTCCACCAGCTTCATATAGCTGCTCGTGCCGCCGCCGATGAAGACCCCCACTTCCTGGTTGAAGAGCGCTGCGGGCACGATCCCCGCATCCTCCAGCGCATGCCAGGCTGTCTCCAGCAGCAGGCGGTGCGCCGGGTCCATCACCACGACCTCGCGCGGGGAGAGGCCGAAGAAGGTCGGGTCGAAGTCGTCCACCCGCTCCAGGAAGGCGCCCCGCGGCGCCGAATGCCTGTCAGAGGGTGGCAGGTCGCGCAGCCGCCAGTCGGGGAGCGCACGCACCCCGTCGAAGCCCGCCAGCAGCTTCTCCCAGAAGGCCTCCGGCGTCTCCACCCCGCCCGGCAGCCGGCAGCCCATGCCGACGACCGCGATCCCTTCGTGCAGCCCGGCTGCACGGGGCACGGAAGGCTGCTCACGCAGCTGCGGTGCAGCTGCACCATCCTGCTGCGGCAGGTCGAGCTGCAGCAGGTCGAGCAGATAAGGGGCCAGCAGCTCCAGGGTCGGGTAGTCGAAGAGCAGCGTGGCGTGCAGCTTGACATCGAGCCCCTTCTGCAGCTTGTTGCGCAGTTCCACCGCCATCAGCGAATCCATCCCCAGGTCAAAAAGACGGGATCGCGGTTCGACTGAGCGACTCTTGTCCAGGCCGAGCACGCCGGCCAGCTCACCCTGCAGATAGGTGTTCAGCCTTTGCAGACGGTCTGCGGCAGAAAGCACCGCCAGTTCGGCACGCAGACCCGGGGTAGAGCGGTTCACTGCGCCTTGACGCAGCAACGGCAGCACCCCAATCTGGGCAATCGGCTGGCCTAGCAGATGGCGGAAAAGCTGTCTTCCCTGGCTGGGGGCAATCAACCCCACCCCCTGACGCTGCATCTGGCTGCGTAGCCCAGCCGCCATCCCCACCTCAGCCCAGGGACCCCAGTTGATGCTCAGCCCTGGCAGCCCTGCACGCCGTCGCGCCTGCATCAGCCCGTCCAGGAAGCCGTTGGCCGCAGCGTAGTTACTCTGGCCCGGATTGCCGACCAGAGAAGCCATCGACGAGAAGGCCACAAAGAAGTCGAGCTGCATGTCCTGGGTGAGGGTGTGCAGATGCCAGCCGGCCAGCACCTTGGGTCCCATCACCGCAGCCAGACGCTCCGGGCTCTGGTCGCGCACCAACCCATCATCGAGCACCCCAGCGGCATGCACCACTCCGGCCAGCGGCCCTAGCAGGGCACTCTGGTTTAGGACACCGCGCACAGCCTCTTCGTCGGCCATGTCCGCCTGTACCACCGTGACCGTGACACCGGCTTCTGCCAGCCGAGACAGCACGTCACGCTGCGCGGGCGTGCGTACGCCGGAGCGGCCAGCCAGCACCAGTCGCCTTGCTCCCGCTGCGACCAGCTCCTCTGCAATCTGCAGACCCAGCCCACCCAGCCCGCCAGTAATCAGATAGCTCGAATCCGACCGCAGCACCGTCGGTTTGGGCAGCGCAAAGTTGACCACCAGCTTGCCCACATAGCCGGCCTGCTGCACCGTGCGTAGCGCAGCCACCACCTCACCTGCGGCAAAGACCGTGTTCGGCAAAGGGCGTAGCCCACCAGTCTCCAGATGGCCTGAGAGCGCCACCCACCTCTGTCTGGCCTGTTCTGGATTCTGGCTGCAGACCTCACCAATGTCGAAGACAAAGTAGGACGCATCCGGCCGTTGTTGGGCAGCTTCCTCTACACTCCAGACTCCAAGCTTGCCGATCTCGACAAAACGCCCGCCCTCTCTCAGCGCGGCAAAGCTGGCCGGGATGAACTCCCCATTCAGGCTGTTGAGCACCACATCCACACCACGCCCCTCTGTGACCTGCTGCACCTGGCCGGCAAAGTCAAGCGTGCGCGAGTTGAAAAGGTGGACCAGGCCCTGCTCGCGCAGAAACTCCCACTTACCCGGACTTGCTGTCGCCAACACCTCAGCACCCAGCAGATGGGCAATCTGTACGGCCGCCTGACCAACACCACCCGCAGCAGCGTGGATCAGCACCCGTTCCCCTGCTTTCAGCTGCGCCAGCTCCACCAACGCATACCAGGCTGTCAGGTAGGCCAGCGGCAGCGTAGCTGCATCCAGGTCGCTCATCCCTGCCGGAATCCGTGTTGCAGTCACTGCAGGCAAGAGGGCATAGGCGGCAAATGTGCCTTGCACACCTGCGAGCCCCATCACGCGATCGCCGACTGCGAAGTCGGTGACACCCGCACCCACCGCAGTGACCACCCCAGCGCACTCCAGCCCCAACCCCACATCCTCGGCCCGGTGGATGCCCAGCTGCTCAGCGTAGTACGCTCGCAGCAGACCCAGGCTGTTGAGCAGGTCGCGCAGGTTGACCCCGGCGGCGCTGACCTGCACCTCGAGCTCGCCCGCCCCGGGCAGACGCCGCACCAGCGGCATATAGCCCAGACTGTCGAGCGAACCATACTCGCTCAGCTGCAGCCGCATCGGCTGGTCGTTCTCCGCAACCTGCGGCGTCCCCGAAAAGTGTTCCAGCCTGGCCTGATAGCGTGTGCCTGCCCGCCAGGCAATCTGGGAGCCACCCTCAACTTCTGCTCGCACTTCTGCTGCCAGAATGTCGGCCTGCTGCGACCGCAACAGTGCGCTGTCCAGATCGACCAGTGTGCAGCGCAGCCGCGGCTCCTCCAACGCCAGCGTACGCCCCAGTCCCCACAGGCTACTTCCCACTGCTACACTGCCTATCATGGCGTCATAGTCGTCGCCTACAGAAGACCATGCACCCATCCGCTGTACACCTGCCGTGGCAACCCAGAGCTCCACGTCGAGTTCACTGTTCAACAGCACCTGACTCAACTCCAGCAGCTCGTTGCACAGCTTCAATGCTGTCCCCGGTGCATCTTGCTCGTCTGTCACGTCCGCAGGCCAGAAAACCACTCCGATGGACTTGTGTCGATCTGCTACAGAGCGCAGTACTTCCTCAATCGCCGCACGTTCAGGCACTGCTGGCAACAGATAGACCGGAGCTGTACTACTCCCTTCCAACACAACAGCCAGCTCACCCGCTGCGCCGACCAGAAGCCAGCTATGGGCGGTGCGCACTGCAGGCTGTGCTGGAAGAGGCTGCCACTGTGGCAAGTAAAGCCAGTCCGTGCGCAGACGCCTGCTCTGGATCGCTCTGGCTGGCACAGCACGCATCTGAAAACCAAAAAAAGCAGCCACAACCTGCCCCTGCTCGGTGCACAATGTTATCTTCCAACCTGTTGTGCCACTCTCTGAAGAATGAGTCCCAGGTTGTTCGTCATGTACAACATGGCACCAGAGTTCCTCGGCATCCTCAGCACCATAAAAAATCAGACGGTCGATTCCAAAAGGCAGAGGCGTCTCTGCAGACGATACTGTCCATGCAACCGCACTGACCAACTGAAAACAGCTGTCAATCAGGCTGGGAAAGAGCGGATACCCTTCTAATGCCGGCACACTCTGAGGCTTTTGTAGCCGTGCCAATGCTTCTTTCTGACCATTTGTCCAAACTTCCGTGATCCACCGGAAACTTGAACCCAATACAACCTGCGCTTCAGCGAGCCGGTCAAAGAAAATCGAAACCATCTTCTCTGACGAGCAGCGTGCGCGCAATGCCGACAGATCGACCCCAGCAGCAGGTGGAACAGAGCGCATGAGCCGTCCTGTTGCATGCAACTTTCGTTCTCTCGCTTCATCTTCCCCGCTGTCAACGCTGAGAATCTCAAAGGAATGCTGCGGATTCGACGGTTCCCCATCCATAATCAGTTGCACCCTGCGCTCAACACCAGGCATCAACACCAATGCCTGCGGAAAGATGACATCCTCCACCCGACAGGGAGTATTCTTGTAGAACAACTCCGCACAGCTCAAGGCCAGCGACAGATGACAGGCACCTGGCACAACGACTTCTCCATAAACATGGTGGTCGGCCAGAAAAGACAAAGTCTCCGTGCTGAACGTTTTTTCAAAAATCGTCTCTTGGTGGCTTGGAAGCTCCATACTCCGATCCACCAACGGACGGAGGGCTGCTGCCATACGCAGCTGTCGGGCCGGCTCCACCCAGTAACGCTGGCGTTGGAAGGGATAGGTGGGCAGCACCACCTTGCGCCGCACATCCCCCTGCTCGAAGCCCTCCCAGTCGACAGCAACTCCACGGACATAGAGCTCACCCAGGCTGGCGAGCAGCTGCTGCCACTCCCCCTGACCAGGGCGGAGCGAGGGCAGGAAAGCAGTTTCCCCTGCCCCCTGCTCGCTGCCCATCGCCAGAGCGTCGAGACAGGGACCTGCCATGCCAAGCAGCACCGGCTTTGGACCGATTTCGAGCAAGACCCGGACACCCTGACCGTGCAGCATGGCCACACCGTCGGCGAAGCGTACCGCCTCACGCACGTGGCGCACCCAGTACTCCGCTGTGGCAATCTCGTCACCTGCCAGCTGGCCGGTCAGATTGGAGAGCAGACGCAGCACGGGCTTGTGATAGACAATGCGCTCGGCCACCTGCCGGAACGCCTCCAGCATCGGCTCCATCTGCGGCGAGTGGAAGGCGTGCGAGACATTGAGCCGCTGGCTCTTGACCCCTTCGGCGGCCAGCGATTCGCTGACCGCCAGCACCGCATCACGGCTGCCTGAAATGACCACGCTGGCCGGGCCGTTGATGGCTGCAATCGACAGCTCGTCCGCGTAGGGGGCAATTGCCTCCCGCACCCTGGCTTCCGCAGCCAGGAGCGAGACCATCTCGCCACCCTGCGGCAGCGCACCCATCAGCCGCCCGCGCGCCGCCACCAGCTGGAGCCCATCCTCCAGGCTGAAAACCCCAGCCACGCAGGCCGCAGCCAGTTCCCCCACGCTGTGGCCGAGGAGGAGCTCCGGCTCGATACCCCAGCTGCGCCAGAGCTGCGCCAGCGCATATTCAAACGCGAAGAGCGCAGGCTGAGTGTTTTCAGTGCGGTCGATGCGATGCGCTGCTGCCTCTTCTGTGTAGCCCAGCAGCGCCAGCAGCGGCGCTTCCAGCTGCCCATCCAGCAGTGCGGCGCAGCGCTCGATGCTCTCCCGGAACACGGGCTGGGTGTCGTAGAGCTCCCGCCCCATGCTGCTGTACTGTGCGCCCTGGCCGGTGAAGAGAAAAGCGACCCTGGGGGCTGTCAGCCCTGCCACACCCTGCTGCACTTTTCCAGCTTCAGCCTGCTCCAGCTGCCGCCGCAGGCTCTCCACCGTGTCCGCCGTCACGCTCAGCCGGTGGCTGAAGTGGCTGCGCCCCACATGGCTCGTGTAGGTCAGATCCCCCAGATCGAGCTCGGGATGTGCCTCCAGGAAGTCACAGTAGCTGCGCACATACGCTGCCAGCGCCGCGTCTTCGCGCGCAGAAAGAGTGAAGAGCTGCAGCGGCCGTTCGTCGGCAGGGAGTGGCTTGTCCGTCTTCTTTGCTGCGGCAGGGGCCTGCGCCAGCACGATATGGGCGTTGGTGCCGCTGATGCCAAACGAGCTGACTCCGGCGATTTTCTCTGCCGTCCCCCACGCAACCGGCGCAACCGGCACCTGAACAGGCGAGTGCTCCCAGTCGATGTAGGGGTTGGGGCTGCGGAAATGGACGTTCGGCGGTATCTGTCCCTGCTGGAAGGAGAGCAGCACCTTGATCACCCCTGCAATGCCTGCGGCCCCTTCAAGATGGGCGATGTTGCTCTTGACCGACCCGACCCACAGCGGCGTGGTGCGCTCGGCAAAGACTGCGCTGAGTGCGCTCACCTCGATCGGGTCGCCCAGTGCAGTGCCGGTGCCGTGCGCCTCGATGTAGCCGACCTGGGCGGGCTGAACACCTGCTCTGGCATGCGCCTGGCGGATCACCTGCTGCTGCGACGGGCCGTTGGGGGCCGAGAAGCCGCTGCTGCGCCCATCCTGGTTGACCATCGAACCGCGCACCACGCCGAGGATGGTGTCCCCCTCCGCCAGCGCCTGCGAAAGTCGTTTGAGCAC
>JAGWYN010000033.1 GCA_018969295.1 Chloroflexota bacterium
GCGGCCGACCGACAAAGAGCGGTTGAAAGCAAACACTCCACCACCCCATGCATCACCCACCTACCAGCGGCTGGCTGGAACTGGTCTGCGGTTCCATGTTCAGTGGCAAGACAGAAGAACTGCTGCGCCGCATCCGGCGTGCTGAAATCGGACGCCAACAAGTTCAAATTTTCAAACCGGCCATCGACAATCGTTACGGCCTGGTGCGGGTCGCCTCCCACAACGGGGTTGCTCGCGAAGATGCTGTTGTTGTCCATTCCGCCGAAGCCATTCTGGAGCGCCTCTCCTCCGGCACCGAGGTGGTCGCCATCGACGAAGTGCAATTTTTCGACGACACGATCCTTCAGGTCGTCGAAAAACTGGCTGGAAACGGGCTGAGGGTGATCGCAGCGGGTCTGGACCAAGATTTTCGTGGAGAGCCTTTCGGACCGGTGGCTGCGCTCATGGCGCTCGCCGAATATGTCGACAAATTGCAGGCCATCTGTGTGGTCTGCGGCGCGCCGGCCAGCCGCACCCAACGGCTGATCGACGGACGGCCAGCACGCTACGACGACCCCGTGATTCTCGTCGGTGGCAGCGAAAGCTACGAGGCACGCTGCCGAGCCTGCCACGCTGTGCCCGGCAGGCCGCGCCCCCTCTTCCTCCATGACGCTGCCGATCGTCTACCATCCTGACCATGTCGTCGCTTTGCCAGAAAGCCATCGCTTTCCGATGGCCAAATTTGGCAAGGTATACGAATGGCTGGTACGCGACGGGGTCGCCAGCCTCGACCAGTTTCATCTCTCCCAGCCAGCGACCGCAGAACACGCAGCCCTCTGCCACGATCCCCGCTACGTCACCGCCTATCTGGCCGGCACGCTGGACAACCAGGCCCTGCGTCGCATCGGTTTTCCATGGAGCGAACCGCTGGTCCACCGCACCTTGGCGGCGCTGGGCAGCACCCTGCTGACCGCCGAGCTGGCCTTGGCCCACGGGCTGGCCTGCAGCACGGCGGGCGGCACCCACCACGCTTTTCACAGCTTTGGCTCCGGTTACTGCATCTTCAACGACCTGGCCATCACAGCTCGCTGGCTGCAGCGCTCTGGCAGAGTCCGCAGCGTGCTGATCGTCGACCTCGATGTACACCAAGGGGACGGCACAGCCAGCATTTTGCGCGACGATCCCGACCTGGTCACCTTTTCCATGCACTGCGAAGCCAATTTCCCATTTCACAAGCAACAGAGCGACTACGATGTCCCCCTGCCCGTCGATCTCGACGATGGCGGCTATCTCCGGATCCTGGCCAGCTGGCTGCCTGATCTGCTGGATCAGCATCACCCCGATCTGGTGCTCTACGATGCCGGGGTCGACCCACATCGGTCAGACACCCTGGGCAAACTGGCGCTGACCGACCCAGGGCTGCTGGAACGAGATCACACTGTGCTTTCTCTCTGCGCACGTCGCGCCATTCCAGTGGCAACGGTGATCGGCGGGGGATACAGCAAAGAGATCGATACGCTGGCCAGGCGGCATACCCTCGTCCACAGAGCTGCCACCGAGGTCTGGCGACAGCTCTGACAGACCTTCAGCGATTCCTGGGCTCAGCCTACCCGCACCGGCTGGGTCTTCCAGATCTGCTCGGCATACTCCTGGATCGTGCGGTCCGCAGAAAAAAAGCCTGTTCTCGCCGTGTTGAGAATCGACTTGCGCGTCCAGCCTTCCAGGTCCCGATAGGCCCGGTCGACCCGGTCCTGCCCCTCCAGATAGGCTTGAAAGTCAGCGAAGACCAGGTACTCGTCGTGGTGGAGCAAGGCATCCAGCAGCGGCCGAAAAAGGGTGACATCCCCTCTGGAAAACGCGCCGGCGGCGATCGCGTCGACCGCTCGTTTCAGTGCAGCGTTGTTGGCATACCAGTCAAAGGAACGGTACCCGCGCGCTTTGAGCTCCATCACTTCCTGGGCGTTGAGCCCGAAGAGAAAGAAATTCTCGGCACCGACCCGCTCCCGAATTTCAACATTGGCCCCGTCCAACGTCCCGATCGTCAAGGCACCGTTGAGGGCAAATTTCATATTTCCGGTGCCCGACGCCTCTTTGCCGGCCAATGAGATCTGTTCGGAGAGTTCTGCTGCCGGGTAGATGATCTGGCCCATTGTCACGTTGAAATTGGCGGGGAAGACGACTTTGATGCGGTCCCGCACCACCGGGTCGTTGTTGACCACCTCAGCCACACTGTTGATCAGTTTGATAATCAATTTGGCCGTCGCGTACCCCGAGGCCGACTTGGCACCAAACACAAAGGTGCGCGGCACCATCTCCCGCTGGGGTGCGTCGAGCAGCCGTTGATAGAGAACCACAATGTGCAGCAGTTTGAGCAGCTGCCGTTTGTACTCGTGCAGCCGCTTGACCATCACATCCATCATGGCATTGGGGTCAACCCAGACACCCGTGCTCTGCCGCACAAAACCCGCCAGCAGCTGTTTGTTCTGCTGCTTGGCTGCCCGCCAACGCCGACGGAACTCGGCGTCCTCGACAAACGCTTCCAGCTGCTGCAACGCTTCGGTCTGGTGAATCCAGCTGTCCCCGATCGCTGCGCTGATCAAGTCGCACAGCGCCGGGTTGGAAAGCAGCAAAAAGCGGCGAGGGCTGACCCCATTGGTCTTGTTTTGAAATTTTTCGGGAAACATCGCCCCAAAGTCGGAGAGGGTGAACTCACGCAGAAGTTGTGACTGCAACGCCGCCACACCGTTGATGGCAAAGCTGCCCACGCTGGCCAGGTTGGCCATGCGGATCTGCCGCCCCCCCTGCTCGTCGATCAACGACATGCGCGCGACCCTGCTGTTGTCCCCCGGGAAATGGGCGCGCACCTGCCCCAAAAATCGATGGTTGATCTCGTAGATGATCTCCAGATGGCGCGGCAGCAGATACTCGAACAAACTGACCGGCCAGGTCTCCAACGCTTCTGGCAACAGCGTGTGGCACGTGTAGGCAAAGGTGCGCTGGGCGATCCACCACGCCTGGTCCCAGCTCACCCCCTCCTCGTCCAACAGGATACGCATCAGTTCTGGGATCGCAATCACCGGATGCGTGTCGTTGAGTTGAACGACCACTTTGTTCGGAAATTCGTTCCAATCCTGATTGCGCAGCCGAAACCGCCGAATCATATCGCGCAACGAGCAGGCCACAAAAAAGTACTGCTGCCGCAGACGCAGCTCGCGCCCCTGCGGCGTGCCATCGTTGGGATAAAGGACCTTGCTGATGTTCTCCGAATAGACCTTCTGCTGCACAGCCTGGGCATAGTTGCCGATGTCAAACATCTGAAAGTCAAATTCCTCTGCCGCACGTGCCCGCCACAGCCGCAAAATGTTGACCGTGTCGGTCCCATACCCAGGAACCAGCGTCGTACATGGTTCGCCCAGCACTCGCTGCGCTGGCACCCAGCGCACCCGCAGACGCCCCCCGCTGTCTGGAATCCGCTCCGTGTACCCCCCAAAGCCTACCTCGATCATGTCGTCGGAATGGACAAACTCCCAAGGATTGCCATACAGCAGCCAGGTATCCGGCTGCTCCACCTGCCAGCCGTCGACAAATGTCTGACGGAAAATCCCAAATTCATAGCGAATGCCATAGCCGACCGCCGGCAAATCCAGAGTGGCCAGCGAATCCATAAAACAGGCTGCCAGACGTCCCAGACCCCCATTCCCCAAGCCAGGCTCCGGCTCCAGATCCAAAAACTCCTGCAGGCTCATCCCAAACTCCACAGCAACCTGCTCAGCCAGCTTGCGCAGACCTGTATAGTGGATGTTCTGTTCCAGCTGCTTGCCCAGCATGTATTCTGCCGAGAAGTAATAGGTGAATTTGGGGTTCGCCTCATAGTGGGCGTCTGCTGTTTTGCGCCAGCGCTCGGTCAGCAGATCACGGACAGCCAACGACAGCGCCGTGTAGATATCATGCTTGCCCGCTGACTGGATGGCCTTGCCCACCGAATTGTACAGCCGCTCGGCGACCGCCTGCCGCAGCCGCTCCAATTCTGAAACGTTCTCCCCTGTCGTCTCTGTATCCATAAAAACCATCTCTTCCTCTTTGGTTGAAAGCACGCCGACCCATGCAGCATGCTTCAGGATCCCACCGGCAGCCCCGTTCAGCCCCCCCCCAGGAACGCTGTCCGTAGGGGCATCCCCTGGCCAGCATCTGCCTGGCGCAACAGGGCAAGCAGGTCGGGCAATCCCTCCAAAACCCAGTGTGGCGGGGCACTTTGTGCTTCAAACGCGGCTCGACTGTCCACCCCGGTCAAAACCCCAACTGTGGTCATTCCCAGCGCCAGAGCTCCCACAATATCGGTCTCGTAGCGGTCGCCGACCATCAACGCGTCGCTCGGCGTCACCGCCAGACGGCGCAAGGCCTCTTCGAACATAGGGGCGTTGGGTTTGCCGATGACCACCGGCTCTTTGTCGGTCGCCGCCGACAACAAAGCAAGGATGCTGCCAGCACCAGGGACCTGCCCCCGCTCGGTGGGGTAGGTTCGGTCGCTGTTCGTGCCAATGAAATGGGCGCCGTTGCGGATGGCCAGGGTCACATCGGCCAGGTCTCGGTAGGTCAATTCAAAATTGGCCCCCGAGACCGCATAGGTCGCCGCAAAAGGGTCTTCAGTCAGCTCAAAACCAGCCTGGGCCAGCGCGCTGCGCAGCCCGCCCTGCCCCATGATGATTACCTTGCCCTCTGGCCACCCCCTGGCCACCTGATAACGCAGCCAGCTGGCAGTCGCCTCAGCACTTCCCAAAATCCGCTCGGGTGGCACCCGCAGCCCCATTGCCGCCACTCTGTCGCTGAACTGTTGTGAAGTGAACGCCGCATTGTTGGTCACCAGCATCCACTGCCGACCGGTGGCGTCGAGGTAGTCAAACAGCGCCTGGGCACCCGGAAGGGGACGGCTGCCGACGTAGATGACACCGTCCATGTCCAAAAAAACAGCGCGCAGGCGCGCCAGTGCGTGCAACGAATCAGCCATCTTTCTCCACATCTACCGCGGCAGCTGCCACGGCCCAGGCGACCACAAACCAGACCCCTCCGCCGATCGACAGGGCAATGGCCAGGTTGAGGGGTGCCAGCGGCACCTGACCACGCACAATCCCAACAACCGTCAGCAGCAGGCCCACCGCCCCAAAGCCCAGACCCACTCTGACCGGCAACCCTCCCCATCCCCCCGCAGGCCCCACTTTCTGCCCGCTCCTATCGTCTGTCTTGAGATCGTCTGTCTTGAGAGTCTCCACTTTCCCCAATTCCTTGTCATGCAGGTACAATCTGAAAACGTATCTGTCCATCCGGGCCAGGTACACAGACCTTTCAAATTCTGGAGCCTGCTCGATGAAACAGTTGATCCTGCTGTCGGTGACCGTCTCTCTCAATGTTTTTGGCCAGCTGATGATGAAGCGCGGAATGAGCAGCGTCGGCGTCATCAGCGGCGATCTGAGTCTGCTGGTCGACAGCCTGGGCAGGGCGATTCTGAACCCTTTTGTGCTGGCCGGCGTCGCAGCCTACGGTTTCAGCACGGTCTTCTGGCTGGTCCTGCTGAGCCGGGTCGAACTGAGCTACGCCTACCCGGCGCTCAGCCTGGGCTACGTCCTGATTACACTGGTCAGCGCTGCAATTCTCGGCGAACAGGTCACCACTCTGCGCTGGGCCGGTGTCTTTGTCATCGTCGCCGGCGTCATTTTGGTGACGCGCGGCTGAAGCTACTGCGCTTCGACAGCACACACAGCCGGAACCATTTTGCCCTAGGCCAAGAGCGCAGCAAACTCCTCGGCGTTGAGGGTCTCCCGTTCCAACAGCGTGTTGGCCAGTTTGTGCAGCAGCTCCACGTGTTCAGCCAACAGCACACGCACCCGGCGATACGCAGAGTCGACCAGCAGATGCACCTCGGCGTCGATCTCTTCGGCGACTTCCTCGCTGTAGTCGCGCTGCTCGGCCAGGTCTCGCCCCAAAAAGACAAGTTCGTCCTGCTGGCCAAACTGCAGCGGACCCATTTTTTCGCTCATCCCATACCGGGTGACCATCGCCCGTGCCACCTGCGTGAGCTGTTGGATGTCCATCGAAGCGCCGTTCGAGACATCGCCAAAGACCAGTTCCTCGGCAACACGCCCGCCGAGCGCCACCGCAATGTGGTCCAGGAAGTAGGCACGCTTGGCCAACAGGCGGTCTTTCTCCGCCACACGCCAGACATAGCCGCCAGCCCCACCGCGCGGCACGATGGTGATCTTCTGCACCGGGTCTGAATTTTTGCAAAGGTAGGAGACCAACGCGTGGCCCGCCTCGTGGTAGGCCACCACCTTTTTCTCCTGGGCAGACATCAGCCGGCTGCGCCGTTCGGGCCCCCCCATCCCCACCCGCTCGACTGCCTCCTGCAACTCCTGCATCCCAATCGCCCGCTTGTTGCGCCGCGCCGAGAGAATCGCCGCCTCGTTGACCACATTTTCCAGATCCGCGCCGACAAACCCAGGCGTCTGACGAGCAATTCGCTCCAGATCGACCCCCGGTTCCACCGGCTTGCCCCGGACATGTACCTCCAAGACCGCCCGCCGTCCGACGATGTCGGGGCGGTCCATGGTGACACGCCGGTCAAAGCGCCCCGGACGCAGCAGGGCCGGGTCCAGAATGTCGGGGCGATTGGTCGCCGCTATCAGGATCACGTTGGTGTCTGTTCCAAAACCGTCCATCTCCACCAGGATCTGGTTGAGGGTCTGCTCCCGCTCGTCGTGTGACCCCCCCAGCCCGGTGCCTCGATAGCGCCCCACAGCATCAATTTCGTCGACGAAGATAATACAGGGGCTGTTGCGCTTGGCCTGATCAAACAGATCACGCACCCGGCTCGCACCTACCCCCACAAACATCTCCACAAACTCCGAGCCCGAAATGCTGAAGAAAGGCACCCCCGCTTCCCCGGAGACGGCTTTCGCCATCAACGTCTTGCCCGTCCCAGGAGGGCCGACCAGCAACACCCCCTTGGGAATGCGAGCTCCCAGCGCCACAAATTTTTGAGGTTCTTTGAGAAACTCGACAACTTCTTTGAGCTCCTCTTTGGCCTCGTCAGAACCGGCTACATCTTCAAATTTAACAGTCGGTTTGTCCCCGGTAAAGACGCGCGCCTTGCTCTTGCCAAACGACAACGCCTGGTTGCCCCCCCCTTGGGTCTGGCGGAATAAAATAAAAAAGAGCGCGCCAATGAACAGAAGCGGCAGCAAATTGACGGCCAACGCCAGCCAGCTGCCACTGTTGCCCGGCGCTTCATATTTGAGGGTCACCTTTGCCAGCTGTTCAGGCAGAACCCCCAGACCCCTGAGCGTCTGGGTGACCGGCACCCCCTCCTCACGCCGCGACAGCACTGGCGCAGCCTCGTCGACAAGCTGCACACGCAGCTCGTCGCCGCTCACGAGCAATGTCTTGACCTCGCCCGCTTGAACCCGCCTTGCCAGCTCGGTCAGGCTGATCTGCTGCGGCGCATCCCCTGGCCGATAAATGTTGATAAAAAGTGTCGCCGCAGCCACCACAATCAACAGATAAACAAACGCGTTTCGACTCCAGTTTGCACCCATCAAAATCTCCTCTCCATGCCCCCCATTGTAGCAGAGAGCCCAACAGAACGCCAGTGATCTTGCTTCAGTTTTGGCAAACCCAGCAGACACCAGATCGCCGGAGCCCCACCGCTGAAATCCTCGCCTGACCCCGCGCAAAGATGCGGCAATGGCGCTTCAGAGGTATACTGCCAGAAGCATTCGGTATTTTGACAGAAACGGCCAGGAACGACCTTGACAACCCCAAAAGCTGTACAACCCCTCCCAGAACAGTGCACCCACGCCGAACGGGTCGCTTTGTTAGATTTTGACTTTGCGCAGCTGAGCCAGTGGTTGGCCCAATTCCAAGCACCGCAGTTTCGTGCCCGCCAGATTTGGGAATGGATCTACCGGCGGTATGCAGAAGACTTTGCCGCAATGAGCGATCTGCCCAGGACGCTGCGCGAGCAACTGGCCGCCACCGCTACCCTCACCCCGCTGGCACCCGTCGCCCAAATTGTCTCCTCCGACCGCGACACGGTCAAAGTGCTCTTTGAGCTGGCTGACGGACAGACCATCGAGGCGGTGCTCATGCTCTACGACCAGCGCCGTACGCTCTGCATCTCCAGCCAGGCGGGCTGCGCCATGGGCTGCGCCTTCTGTGCCACAGCCCAGGGCGGGCTGGCACGCAACTTGACCAGCGGCGAAATCGTGGCCCAGGTGCTCTATTTCGCCCGCCACCTGGCCGACCCGACCCTGCCCCTCCCCTGCAGCGTAAAACGCCCTACCCAGGTCACCAATCTTGTGTTGATGGGCATGGGAGAACCGCTGCACAACTATACCAACGTCTGGGCAGCCCTGCACCGGCTGACAGCCCCAGATGCCTTCGGCCTCGGCGCCCGTCACATCACCCTGAGCACCGTCGGGCTGGTCCCCCAGATCGAACGCATGGCCGATGAAACGCTTCAGATCGGTCTGGCAGTCAGCCTGCATGCCCCCAACGATCTGCTGCGCACCCAGCTGGTGCCCGTCAACAAAGGCTACCCGGTCACAACCCTGTTGGAGGCAGTGCGCCGTTACGTGGCAAAGACCCGCCGTCGTGTCACCTTCGAATACGCGCTGATGGCGGGAATCAACGACTCGCCTGAACTGGCCCAGGAGATGGCTGCCAGGCTGCACGATATCCTCTGCCACGTCAATCTGATCCCGCTCAACCCGGTCGCCGACAGCCCGTTTCAGCCCTCCAGCGACGCCGCCACCGCTCACTTTGCCCAGATTCTGCAAAACGCAGGCATCCCCACCACGATCCGGCTGCGCCGCGGCATCGAAATCAACGCCGGCTGTGGCCAGTTGCGCCGCGCAGCGGCCCGCCAGCCCCTTTCACTCGAGATCGAAACGCGCCCTTAGTCTCCCCGCCCCAGAGAAGCGGCTAAATTTGGCAGCACAAAGAGCTTGCCGGTTTTACAGCACCGGCGAGTTCTCTGTTTCCCAAAAATCGACTTCTTCAAACCAGATGCAGCCTCAAACCAGATGCAGCCTCAAACCAGATGCAGCCTCAAACCAGATGCAGCTGGCCAACCGTCACGCCTTGGTCTGGCTCTTGAGACAAGCCGTGCACAGACGCTTGGAGACTGCCCGTCCCCCTTCCATCACAGTCGTTTTCTGGATGTTGACGCTCCAGATGCGTCGTGTCGCCTTCTTCGACCAGGGACGGTTGTTGCCAAACTGCGGGCCTTTTCCACATTGCTGACACTTGGACATGATTTTTCCCCTTTTTTGCGAAACCCGAGCCTACCGTCGATTGGCAAAGCACAGGCATTTTTTGCTAAAATCGACTTGGTATTCTAGCACGGATCAGAAAGCCGTCCAAACAGGGCGGTCTGCCAAAACAGGAGAGAAGCGTTTCACCGGCCAGAGGATGACAACAGAGTTGCCCAGAATTTTGCCGAAACCGTACGCCAGGAGTATCCTGAAGAAGCGGGCGCTACACAGTTGATTCGCTGACCCGTTGTGTAGTCGAAACCTCTATGCGAACAATTGTACCACAAAAGGAGGAAAGCGGCTTCCTCCACCCGCTGGGGTGGTTTCCGCCGCCAGACCGATGATGAATAAAGTTCGGATTGTCACAGACAGCAACGCCTTCCTGCCGCCAGATGTGCTCCCAAAGTACCCGATCACGGTTGTGCCACATCGGATTAAAGTGGGAGGCTCTTTCTTCGAAGAAGACCCAGACTTCTCGACCGAAGAGCTCTTCGCCAAAGTGCGCGAGGCGCAACAGCTGGGCGTCTCCCGCCTGCCCGAAATCCAGGCCCCCAATGTCAACACCTTTCTCGACCTCTTCCATGCCAACGGCGAAGGGGAACAGATCGTCTGCATCCACATGAGCCGTGAGCTGAGCCCGATGTGGGCTACGGCTCGCAAAGCAGCCGAAATGCTGCGCGGCCGCTTTACCATTCGCGTCCTCGACAGCCAGAGCACTACCTATGGGCTGGGCCTGCTGGTCCAACAAGCCGCCACAGCCGCTGAAGCGGGCGCCAGCGTCAACGACATTGCCCGCATTGTCAACGGCGCGGTCCCACACCTCTATTTTGCAGCCTTCAGTGAAAGCTTGAACTACCTGGAACGCAGTACGACCTTGAGCCCCTCCCAGAGCCTGCTCGGCACCATGTTGGGCATCAAGGCAATGCTGATGATGGAGGATGGCAAGCTGATGACGCAGGAAAAGGTCCAGACGCGCGACGAAGTGGTCGAAAAACTGGCAGAGTTTGTCAACGAATTTGCCTCGGTGCGCGACCTGGGCATCTTCGAAGAAGGCTACGACCCCCAACGCACAGGCCTCATCGAACGCCTGCGTGACACACTGCCCCAAACAGCGATCCACCGGATCGACTACCGACCCAGCCTGGGCACCTATCTGGGTACCCAGGTGCTTGGGGTCCTTGTCTATGAAGGGGTGTACTGAACGTGGGCGCAGCGGCGAATGCAGCAGTGCTGAACCGAATCGAGCGGATTCTCGACCTCGAAGAAAAACAGGGGTGGCGCAACCGCGGGGTCATCGGCGGGCTGCAGGCAATGGCCGATCGCTGGGAAGTTGAAGCGCGCAAAGAAGGGATCGCCCCCCGCCAGATCGACCGACTCGTCGCGTTGATGCGCACCTACGGCGCCGCTGACCCCCACCACCGCCAGGCCATTGCCGCCTCGATCCGGCAGGCAACCCTGCCTGCTTTCCTCGAGAGCAGCGCCGAGCCCCAGCCTGTCGAGGAGCGCAAAGAAGAGCTCAGAGAAGAGCTCAGAGAAGAGCTCAGAGAAGAGCTCAGAGAAGAGCTCAGAGAAGAGCTCAGAGAAGAGCGCACGCCTCTCTCCCCTTTGATCATCCCCGAAGGGGAACCCTTCGACAGAGCAGTGGGTTCCTCCCTCCACATGCCAGAGACAGGTACGACAGAAAAAGATGGGGGCACCCCGACGAGCCCAGCCATCCCTCCTCCTGAAGCGACCCACAAGGCACGTGCCCGTCTGGCCCGCCAACCACAAAAAGGCTCTCGCACGCCGGTCGACCTGGAAGCCAGCGTCACCCAACTGGCTGGAATCGGCGAAGCGACCGCTGAGCCATTGGCCAGACTTGGCATCCGGCGGATCGTCGACCTGCTCTGGCATCTGCCCGCCCGCTACGACGACTACAGCCAGCTGCGCACGATTGCCGCCCTCCAGCCAGGCGAACAGGTGACGGTCGTCGCCAATGTCTGGGAGGTGCGCGAACGCAAGGTCGGCCTCAATCGCGTCCAAACCCAAGCAATCCTGGGCGATTCGACCGGCACGCTGCATGCCGTCTGGTGGAATCGCTGGATCGCCAAACAGCTTAAAGCTGGCTCTACGCTGCGCTTCAGCGGCAAGGTTGGGCTGTACATGGGCCACAAAACCCTCGAAAGCCCTGCTTTTGAAGAAATTGACGAAGAGCGCATCGCCACAGGACGTCTCTCCCCTGTCTATCGGCTGACCGAAGGGCTCAGCAACCACCGGCTCCGTTCCTGGATCCATACAGCGGTCGAAGAGTATCTCCAGTGGGTCGTCGACCCGCTGCCTGAAACTGTTCGCAGCCAACACGCGCTCCCCCCCCTTCCGGCAGC
The DNA here is from genome assembly GCA_018969295.1 of Chloroflexota bacterium. Taxonomy (GTDB): domain Bacteria; phylum Chloroflexota; class Anaerolineae; order Caldilineales; family Caldilineaceae; genus Caldilinea. The sequence goes on from JAGWYN010000033.1 coordinate 11,648, forward strand.
CCTGGCTCAGATTCACTTTCCCGACGACCTCGAACAATTGGCCGCAGCACGCCGGCGGGTTGCCTTCGACGAGCTTTTCTACATCCAGATCGGCGTCCAACAGCGCCGAGCCCAGCTGCAACAAGGGAAAGCGCTGCCGCTTCCCCTCGACCCGGATCGGCTGCAGCAGTTCCAGCAGACGCTCCCCTTCCAGTTAACCGGCGCCCAGGAACGGGTGATCGCTGAACTTCAACGCGATCTGGCCCGCAGCCTGCCGATGACCCGGCTGGTCCAGGGGGATGTCGGCAGCGGCAAGACAGCTGTCGCCGCTGCAGCCATGTGGGCAGCTATCCTTCAGGGCGCCCAGGCTGTCTTGTTGGCACCTACTCAAATTCTGGCCGAACAGCACCACCGCACCCTCAGCCGCCTGCTCAGCCAGCTGCAGCGCCCAGACGGAACCCCCATCCAGGTCGCTTTGCTCACCAGCCGTGTTGCCGACCGCAGCGAACTGCTCGCTGGCCTGGCCGCCGGCACCGTCGATGTCGTGGTCGGCACGACGGCCTTGCTCCAGGAAGGGGTCGATTTCAATCGGCTCGCGCTGGTCGTCGTCGACGAACAACACCGTTTCGGTGTCGCCCAGCGCAGCGCGCTGCGCACCTCCAGCAGCCAGCAGCCACATCTGCTGGTCATGAGCGCCACACCGATCCCGCGCAGCCTGGCGTTGACCGTCTACGGGGACCTGGATGTCAGCCGCATCGACGAACTGCCGCCGGGCCGCTCCCCAATCCAGACCAGACGCTTCACCCCGGCCGAACGGGAGCGGATCTATGGCTTCCTCCGCCGCGAGGTGGCCGCCGGACGCCAGGCCTACATTGTCTACCCGCTCGTCGACGAAAGCGACAAACTTGCCGTCGGCGCTGCCGTCGACGAACACAAAAGGCTGCAGTCCACGATCTTTCCCGACCTCAGCCTGGGCCTGCTTCATGGTCGGCTGAGTGGCAGCGACAAAGACCGGGTGATGCGCGAATTTGCCGAAGGGCACCACGCCATCCTGGTCAGCACCACCGTGATCGAAGTCGGGATCGACGTGCCCAACGCCTCTGTCATGGTCGTCGAAGATGCAGATCGATTTGGTCTGGCACAGCTTCACCAGCTGCGCGGGCGTGTCGGACGTGGCCAGCACAGCAGCTACTGCGCGCTGATCAGCGGCAGCACAGCGCCCGGCGCGCAGGCCAGGCTCGACGTGCTGACCGAAACCCACGATGGCTTTGTACTGGCCGAAAAAGATCTGGAACTGCGCGGCCCCGGCGACTTCCTCGGCACCCGCCAAAGCGGGCTGCCCGAGCTGCACGTCGCCCAGTTTTCAGAGATTGCCACGCTGCTGGCTGCGCGCGAGTCAGCCCAACAGCTCTTTGCAGAAAACCCCTCGCTGTCAGCCTACCCACGCCTGCGCGAACAGGTAGAACGGTTCTGGCATGGACAGGGCGATGTAAGCTGATCCCAGATGGTGCAACGCCTGGGCTCCTGCCTGCACCGCCCCCAAAGCGTCAAGGGCGTTGGTCCAGCGGGAGATAGTCGCGTTGCTCTGCCCCCAGATAGATCTGGCGCGGGCGGGCAATCTTTTGGTCAGGATCCCCGATCATCTCGTTCCACTGGGCCAGCCACCCCGGGGCCCGCCCCAGCGTGAAGAGCACCGTAAACATCTCCGGCGGGAAACGCATCGCCTGGTAGATGATCCCGCTGTAGAAATCGACGTTTGGGTAGAGTTTGCGCGCAACGAAGTATTCGTCTTCCAGCGCATGCCGCTCCAGTTCGACCGCGACATCGATCAACGGATTGGTGCCAGTCACGGCAAAGACATCGTAGGCAATTTTTTTGATAATCTTGGCACGCGGGTCATAATTTTTGTAGACGCGATGGCCAAAGCCCATCAGACGAAATTCACCTTTTTTGACCCGCTCCACATAGCCCGGCACATTGCGCACATGCCCGATTTCGTTCAACAACTTGATCACCGCCTCGTTGGCACCGCCGTGCCGCGGGCCAAAGAGGGCCGCCGCTGCACCTGCCATTGCGCTGTACGGGTCGGCATGGGCTGAACCGATCGAACGCATGACCGACGTCGAGGCGTTCTGCTCGTGGTCGGCATGCAGAATGAAGAGCACATCCAAGGCCCGGGCCAACACCGGGTTGACGATGTAGTTGCTCTGGTGCATGTAATCGAGCATATAGATAAAATTCTCGGCATAACCCATATCGGCGTTCGGATAGTTGAACGGACGCCCAATCCGGTGCCGATAACAAAAGGCCGCCACAGTCGGCAGCTTGCCCAAAATCCGGTACACCTGCTTCATCCGCACCACAGCATCTTCGACCTGCATCGCTTCCTTGTGGAGGGTCGACATGAACGCCAGTGCGCTGATCATCATCCCCATCGGGTGGGCGTCGTAGCGGAAGGCGTGGAAAAGCTCGGTCATATTTTGATGCAAAAATGTATGGTGCATGACCTGATGGCACCAATTCTGCAGCTGCTGCGCGTTCGGCAGTTCTCCAAAAATCAGCAGATAGGCCACCTCCAGAAACGAACTTTGCTCAGCCAGCTGTTCGATCGGATAGCCGCGATAGCGCAAAATTCCTCGATCCCCATCGATATAGGTGATCGCACTCTTGCAGGCCGCTGTGTTGTCGTAGCCAGGATCGTAGGTCATTGTCCCAAATTCGGCGGGGTCCACCTTGATCTGGCGCAGATCCTTCGCCCGGACAGCCCCATTTTCGACGGGGATTTCATATTCCTTGCCAGTACGATTGTCGCGAATCGTAAATGTGTTTTTGCTCATCGCCCACTCCTCCTTCAGGAAGCAAAACCGGACAGATGTGGATTTGGTAAAGTGTGACTATCAGGCTGTTGTCCTATTCTAACATGGCTTCTTTGCAGCGGGGGATTTGGCGGATCGCCCGCGACAGGTATCTCCTGTCCATCTGGCCAGCCGTGCCATCGTCCCTTTGTACGGGGCTCCCCTCTCCTCTCCCATGCTACACTGGAGGTACAGATCTGGATCGCCGTTCAAGGTGGGCTCGACCTGGAAGCATGTCTCTACAAGGAGGTAGCAGAATGTCATGGATCAAATGGTTTGCAGAGTTGACGATCGACGACGTACCCAAAGTAGGCGGCAAAAACGCCAGCCTGGGAGAGATGATCCGCGAACTGACGCCGGCAGGCATCCAGGTTCCCGACGGCTTTGCCGTCACCGCCGATGCCTATCGGGCCTTTCTCCGCTACAACGAACTGGACAGCCAAATCGCCGACATTTTGCGTGGGCTGAACACAGAGGATGTCAACGACCTGATGCGGCGCACCGGCCAGATCCGGCGCCTGATTCTGCGCGGCGAGTTTCCGCCCGAGATGGAAGCAGAAATCGTCGCTGCCTATCAAGAGTTGAGCCAGCGCTACCAGATGAAGAGCGCTGACGTCGCTGTCCGTTCCTCTGCGACCGCCGAAGATCTGCCGACGGCCAGCTTTGCTGGCCAGCAAGAGACCTATCTCAACGTACATGGCGAGGCCATGCTGCTCGAATCCGTGACCAAATGCTTCGCCAGCCTCTTCACCCCGCGCGCCACCAGCTACCGGGTCGACATGGGCTTCGACCACCACCAGGTCGGGCTTTCTGTCGGCGTGCAAAAGATGGTCCGTTCCGACCTGGCAGCCAGCGGCGTGATCTTTACCCTGGACACCGAAAGTGGGTTCCGTGATGTGGTCTTTGTCACTTCTGCCTACGGGCTCGGCGAAAACGTGGTGCAGGGGCGGGTCGCCCCCGACGAATTCTATGTCTTCAAACCAACGCTGCGTCAGGGCTATCAGCCGCTGATCTGGAAACGGCTGGGCACCAAAGAACAGCGCATGGTCTACGACGAAGCCGGCAGCAAGCTGGTCAAAAATGTCCAGGTCTCCCCCGAAGAGTGCGCCCGCTTCTCGATCAGCGAAGCAGACGTTCTCCAGCTGGCTGAATGGGCGATGCGCATCGAAGAGCACTACACCGCCCGGCGTGGGGTCGACATGCCGATGGACATCGAGTGGGCCAAAGATGGGCGCACCGGCGAGCTCTTCATCGTCCAGGCACGCCCCGAAACTGTGCACAGCCAACGCGTGGTCACACAGATCGAAACTTACCGGCTCAAACAGAAGAGCGAGCTTCTGGTCACCGGGCTGGCAGTCGGCGACAAAATTGCTGCTGGCCAGGTACATGTCATCCCCAATGTCAGCCATATTCGCGATTTTCGCCCGGGTGAAATCCTGGTCACAGACATCACCGACCCCGACTGGGAACCGATCATGAAGACAGCAGCCGCCATCGTGACCAACCGCGGGGGACGTACCAGCCATGCCGCCATCGTCTCACGCGAGTTGGGGATCCCAGCAGTCGTCGGCTGCGGCAACGCCACACGCCAGTTGCAGGACGGCCAGCCGGCCACCGCCAGCTGCAGCGAAGGCGAAATCGGACGGGTCTACGCTGGACAGCTGCCCTTCGAGGTGCAAAAGGTCGACGTCAGCCAGATGCCCCGCCCCCACACCCAGATCATGATGAACCTCGCCAGCCCAGAGCTGGCCTTCAAACAGGCTGCCATTCCTAACGACGGCGTTGGTCTGGCCCGCATGGAGTTCATCTTTGCCAACTGGGTGCAGGTCCATCCCCTGGCCCTCACCCGCTACGCGACCCTGCCCGACCCCATCCGCCAGCGCGTCGAGGAGGTCACCGCCGGCTACGCCGACAAGACCGAATTCTTCGTCGACAAGCTTGCCCAGGGCATCGGGACGCTGGCTGCCGCCTTCTACCCCAAACCCGTGATCCTGCGCCTCTCCGACTTCAAAACCAACGAGTATGCCCACCTGGTCGGTGGACAACTCTTCGAACCCAAAGAGGAGAACCCGATGATCGGCTGGCGGGGAGCCAGCCGCTATTACCACCCAGACTACCGAGAAGGGTTCCTGCTCGAGGTGCAGGCGATCAAACGGGTGCGCGAGCGCTTTGGGCTGACCAATCTGCTCGTCATGGTTCCCTTCTGCCGCACCCCGGCTGAAGGGCGCCAGGTCCTGGCCGTGATGGCCGAGCAGGGGCTGCGTCGCGGAGAGAATGGCCTGCAAGTCTATGTGATGGCCGAGATCCCCGCCAATATCCTCCTGGCTGACCAGTTCAGCGAGCTGTTCGACGGATTTTCGATCGGCTCCAACGACCTGACCCAGCTGACCTTGGGGGTCGACCGCGACTCAACCCAGATCGCCGCACTCTTCGACGAGCGAAACGAAGCCGTGCTGCGCTCCTGCGCAGAGCTGATCAAAACTGCACACCGCTACGGCCGCAAAGTCGGCATCTGCGGCCAGGCCCCCTCCGACTACCCCGAGTTCGCCGCCTTCCTGGTCGCACAGGGCATCGACTCCATCAGCCTGATCCCCGATGCGATCCTGCGCACCACTGCCGATCTGCTCGCCCTCGAAGGGGAACGAGGGGGCGCCTGATGGTGCGCAGCGGCCCTCCCCTTTTCGTCGTCTCCGGCGGCACAGGCGCCACCGGGGATCTGCTCGCCCGCACTGTGCTGGCGCAGTTTCCCGATGCCAATGTGCCGCTGCACGTCGAAACCAAGGTGGTCAGCCCCGATCGCGTGCGGGCGATCGTCGCTCAAGCCGCTGCCATCCCTGGCGCCATGCTCCTGCACACATTGGTCCGACAGGAGCTGCGCCAGCTGCTCATCGCCGAGGCAGAGCGAGCTGGGATCACCGCTTTTGACCTGGCCGGGCCCCTCGAAGAGCATCTGAGCCGACAGCTGGGCATGCAGCCGCTCCAGCAACCCGGCCTCTACCACCAACAGCGGCGGGCTTACTTCGAGCGGGTCGAAGCCATCGAGTTCGCCGTGGCCCACGACGACGGCAAACGGGTCGAAGATCTGCCCCAGGCCGAAATCGTGCTGGTCGGCCTCTCCCGGGTCGGCAAGACCCCGCTGTCGATGTACCTCTCGATTCTGGGCTGGAAAACTGCCAACATTCCCTTTGTTCCGGAGGTTCCCCCACCTCCGGAACTTTTTGCAGTGGCGCAGCAGAGGGTCTTCGGGCTGGTGATCGAACCGGCACAGCTGATCGCCCACCGCCGCTACCGCGCCGCCCGCACTGGAATTCGAGAACAAGGCTACGTGGACCGGGACTCGGTGATCGCCGAGATGCGCGCAGCCAACCACTTTTTCTACCAACAGCACTTTCAGGTGGTCGACACCACCGACAAACCGATCGAAACCAGCGCCGAAGAGATCGTCAGCCTGCTCGCCCAGAGCGCTGCCTGACCCGCCGCCAAACCCTCATTCCTCTGCAACCGGTTCGCTGGCAGTCCAGTAAGGAGCCAGCCGACCAAGCAGTTCGATCGGCAGATGGCCGACCAGATGGGTGCCGCTTTCGCTGTGGGTGACCGATTCGACCGTCCCATGTTCGTGCAGAAAAGCCACCAGATCCCCTCGATCGTAGGGAATCTGCACGTCGATCGCAGCCATCCGGCTGCGCAACGCCCTGTCAATCTCGGCCAGCAGCAGATCCAGGTTGGCCTTCGTCGCTGCACTGATCAACACAGCCCTGGGGTTGTCTGCCAACGCCTGGTCGATTCGTCGGCGTTGTTCGGGGTCGTCCAACAGCAGCCGGTCTATCTTGTTCAACGCAACCACCACTGGTTTGGCGGAGGCCCCCAGATCGTCTAAGATCTCTTCGACTGCAGCAATCTGTTCCTCCATGTTGGCATGCGAAATGTCCACCACATGCAGCAGCAGATCGGCCGAATTGACCTCCTCCAGTGTGGAACGGAACGCGGCCACCAGCATGGTCGGCAACTTTTGAATAAATCCGACTGTATCCGAGAAGAGCGCCAGCCGGTCGCTGGGCAGCCTCACCCGCCGCGTGGTCGGGTCCAGGGTAGCAAACAACTGGTCCTCCGCCAACACATCGGCGTCGGCGATTGCGTTGAGCAGCGTGCTCTTGCCAGCATTGGTATAGCCGACCACCGCGATCACCGGCAACGCAGACTGGCGGCGCTGGCGGCGGTAATGCTCACGGTGCTTGCTGATTTCAGCCAGTTGCTGCTTGAGAAAAGCAATCCGCCGGCCAATCTCACGGCGGTCCACCTCCAGCTGGGTCTCCCCCGGACCCCGGACCCCAACCCCACCGGCTGCTCCCCCAGCACGCCCTCCTGCCTGGCGCGCCAGATGGGTCCAGGCCCGCGTCAGACGGGGCAGCCGATATTCGTACTGGGCCAGTTCGACCTGGACAGCCCCTTCACGCGTGCGCGCATGGCGGGCAAAGATGTCCAGAATCAACGCTGTGCGGTCCACAACCTTGACCGCATCCCCCAACACACGCTCCAGCTCGCGCTGCTGGCGCGGCGACAGCTCGTCGTCAAAAATGACCACGCTCGCCTGCTCTTCCAGCACGGCCAGCCGCAGCTCCTCCACCTTGCCTGTCCCAATCAGCGTCGCTGGATTGGGGGACTCCAGCCGCTGCGTGATTCGGGCGATCGGGCGCACACCCGCTGTCTTGGCCAACAAAGCCAGCTCGTCCAGCGAGTCTTCCAACGCCAGCAGCCCCGGTTGGTTCTGAATTTCGACACCCACCAGGATGGCGCGTTCCTCGAACGGTGCAGTTGAAACCAGACCCGCCTCGTCGCGCACCACACGGTCGCGGGCACGACCATCGCTGGCCAGAGAACTGGAATGAATCGTCGTTGAATTTGTCATGCAAGTTCTGGTCAAGCTTTTACTTGAACCCCAGCTCCCTCCTCGATCACTTTGATGAACGCCGAGGCGTTTTCTTCGCCCCACCCCCGGTTGACCCCTACCTTGATGTTCTCACGGATCGCCGCCCCCCCCGGCAGCGGCACGTTGAGATCCTGCGCAAAGCTCGCGATCAAATTCGCGTCCTTGAGCATCAGCTTCAAGGCAAAGTTTACATCGAAGTCTCGACGCACCAATGCCCCCCCCACCCCGTCGAAGATCGGCGACTTGAAGTCGGTCACATGCAGCACCCCGAGCACATCGCGCGGGTCCAAACCCGCCTTGGTCGCCAGCACCATCGCTTCGCCGATCGCCTCCAACTGGAAGGCCACCACCAGGTTGCCGACCAGTTTCATCGACGCGCCGCGGCCATTCTCCCCCATATAGTGGGTCGTTTCACTCAACGGCTCCAGCAGCGGCAGCACCGTTTCATAGACCTCCCGTTTGCCCCCCACCACAATCCAGAGGCCACCGTTGGCTGCTTCATTTTTAGAGCCAAAAACCGGCGCATCCAAAAAGTCTACCCCCTTTTCCGCAAATGCGGCAGATTCCTTGCGGCTGGTGTTCGGGTGCACCGTGGTCATGTCCAACACAATCTGTCCTGGACGGACGGCGTCGATCAGACGCCCTTCCCCCCAGACCAGATCTTCCACCGCGTGGTCGTCGCTCAAACAGTACAAAACGACCTCAGCGTCCGCCACAGCGTGCGCAGGCGTTGCCGCCTGCCGCGCACCCAGAGCCACCAACGGCGCACAGCGCTCTGCCGTGCGGTTCCAGACCGTCACGCCATGCCCTGCTTTGAGCAGATTGGCGGCCATCCCCCTGCCCATGATTCCAAGCCCCAAATAGGCGATCGTACTCATTTCGGTTGCTCCCAATAAAACTTTACAGAAGACCCCGACCGCACGGTCGAGCTGTGGAAAGCACTTCACACACCGCCAGATTGCTCAGATCGCCCGCTGTCTGCGCCGCTCCACGTAGTCGTTGACCACCATCACGGCCAACAACAGCCCACCCCAGGCAAATTGACGAAAGAAAATCGCCGCACTGGAACCGGAAAGCTCCAGCATCAGCATGTTGAGACCCGTCGAAAGAAACTGGATGGTGAGCACAGAGAGCACCAGCCCCGCTACCGTGCCAAAGCCCCCTGTATAGCGAATGCCCCCCAAAATCGCAATCAGCACGGTCAACAAGATAAACGAAGAGCCGTACTCTGGCTTGGCCGAGTTGACACGCGCCAGAAAGATGATCCCGGCAATCCCGGCAATCACCCCAGCCAGCCAGTAGGCACGCATCAACACCTTGACGTCGTCTATCCCAGAAAAAAGCGCCGCACGCAGGTTGGTGCCCAACATGTAGACATTGAAGCCAAAGGCCGTGCGGTTCAAAAGCACAGCAAAGACCACCGCCAGCACAACGAACACAATCACCGGAATGGGAACGCCGGCCACCGCACCGTTGCCGATAAACGCCAACTGCGTCGTCGTGATTGCCGGTCCGCCGGTAATCACATACGAGAGCCCCGTATACAACGAGCTGGTGCCCAGCGTCGCCAAAATTGGCGTGATCCCAGCCCGTGCGACCAACAGCCCGTTGAGCAGCCCACAGGCCGACGCCACCGCCAGCGCAGCCACCATGGCCAGCGGGATCGACAGTTCCAGCGCCACACCTGCCCCCCCCTCGCCCGAGAGACGGGTCAACAGCAGCGCAGCGGCAATCGCCGATAAATTGGCAGTTCCGACGATCGACAGATCGATCCCCCCCGTCAACATCGTGATCATGATGGCGAAGGCCAGAATCCCAAACTCAGGAAACTGCACCGCCATCGACTGCAGGTTGCGGATGCTGAAAAATTTGTCCCCCAAGACCAGGCTGAAGCCGACAAAGATCAACAGTGTGATCGCCAGCAGACGCAACGGCTGACTGTCGCCTGCCAGACTCCATACCGGGCGTTTTGTGCTCTGCCCCATCTCTTCTCCTCCCTACGCTTCTACCCGGTGATAGCCCTGTTGGCGGACACGCCGGGCCTGCAATGCAGGCAGCCCTGTGCCAATCAGAATGATCAGACCGATCACAACCCGCTGCCAGACGGTCGGCACGCCGATCAGCACCAGGCTGTTGCTGGCGATCACCACCAAGATGACGCCCAGCACACTGCCCAGCACACTCCCCCGCCCGCCGGTCAACTGGGCTCCTCCCAGCACCACCGCAGCAATCACGTTCAGCTCCATCCCGACAATATCCTGCGGGTTGGCCTGCCGCGCCAGAGACCCGAAGGTCATCCCAGCCACCCCAGAGAGCAGGCCAACAAAGCCATAGATAAAGTACTGGATGCGTGGCACGTTGAAACCAGCCCGTTCAGCCGCCTCTCTCGCCCCCCCCAGCGCATAGACACCGCGCCCCAGCATGGTGTAGTTGAGCAGCAGCCAGACCAGCACGATCGTCCCCAGCGTGATCAGAATCGCCGGATGCAGATTGGCTACACCGCGCGTCAGGGGAACCTGAATCAACGCCGAACGGGCAAAGGCCTCCATCGCTGCCGGTACATCTCGGATGATCTGGTTGCCGATCGCAAAGAGCAAAAACCCATGAAACATGCTCAGGGTGCCCAACGACACGATCAGGGTCGGCAGACGAAACTGGGCGATAAAAAAGGCGTTGATCAGCCCCAGCCCCAGCCCGATCCCGGCGGCAATCGCAAACCCTACCCCAATCGACGCGTCGGGCAGACTTTGTTTGAGAATGAGGGTGGTGGAATAGAGGGCAAAGACCGCAATCGCCGTGAACGACACATCGATGCCACCCGACACAATTACGATCAAAACGCCCATGGCAAAGATGCCCATGACAACGCTGCTGCGCAACAGGTCAAACAGGTTGCCCACCGAAAAAAAGGTCGGGTTGTTCAGGCCGATCACCAACGACAACAGGACGATCGTCGCCGCCACCAACACTTCGTTGCTGCGAAAGAGTCGACTCACAGGCTTCAATCCTCGATTAGTTTTGCGGCCAACGCGTTTTCATTGGTTTGACGCGGCAGGATCTCCTCGACGATCGTGCCGTTGCGCATCAACAAAATGCGATTGCAGGTCTGCAACAGCTCTGGGATGTCGTCGGAGATCACCAACAGCCCCATCCCTGCACGGGCCAGCCGCTTGATTAGTTCGTGCAGTTCATTTTTGGAACCGATATCGACTCCCACCGTCGGGCCGTTGAGAATCATCAGATGGGGTCTGCTGGCCAGCCATTTGGCCACCACCACCCGCTGCTGGTTGCCGCCCGAAAGGGTTTTGACCGGCAGATCCGGGTCGGCAGTCTTGATCCGCAAAGAAGTCACCCAGTCGCGGATCTGCCGCTGGACCTGGAGCGGGTCGGTCAGCCCCAACCGCCCACGCAGCGTCTCGATCGTACGCACCACCACGTTCCGCCCGATCGACTGCTCCAAAAAGAGCCCCTCGGTCAGGCGGTCTTCGGGCACATAGCCGATGCCGTGGGCAATTGCATCCTGCACCGACCGGATCTGCGCTGGCTTGCCATCGATTTCAATGTCGCCAGCGGTCATCGGCAACATCCCAAACAACGCCAGCGCCAGTTCGGTCCGCCCTGACCCCAACAGCCCGGTCACCCCGACGATCTCGTGTGCCTGCAGCGCAAATGAAACGTCCTGCAGCACACCGGGAACCGCCAGCCCGCGCACACGCAACAGCGCCGGCTGGCCAGGGTCGGGCGTAAATTCATAGGCGTTCTCCGCAATACGCTGGCCGGTCATCTCGTAAATGAGACGGGCCGTGTCGTATTCGCTGACCTGGCCAGCACTGACCACCTGCCCGTTGCGCATCACCAGGATCGACTGCGAAATCTCCAACACTTCGTTGAGTTTGTGGCTGACAAACAAAAAGGCGATCCCACGCCGCTGCAATTTGCCGATCACAGTAAACAACGTGCGAATTTCACGCTCGGTCAGCGCACTGGTGGGCTCGTCCATGATGATGAGCCGGGCATTTTGACGCAACGCCTTGGCAATCGCAATCAGCTGTTTGTTGGCCACCGACATCTCGTCGACCCGAGCGTCGAGGGGCAGGTGCACCTCAAGCTGACTGATGGCATCCTGAGCCACCCGACGCACATGAGCCCAGTTGACAAACTTCCGCCCGGCCGCCAGCTGCTCGTTGAGGGCAATGTTCTCGGAGACGGTCAGGTTGGGAAAAAGCGAGAAATCCTGGTAGATCACCTGGATCCCCTCCCGGATCGAGTCGATCGGGTGCAGACGCTCGTAGAGGGTGCCGCCAATCTCCACCGTGCCGCTGTCTCGCGGGTAGACCCCGGCGATGATCTTGATCAAGGTCGACTTGCCACAGCCGTTCTCCCCAACCAGGCAGTGAACAGTACCCTCTTCCAAAGTCACGCTGACATCCTGCAAGGCGCGCACACCTGCAAACGATTTGTGAATACCGGCAAGACGTACAATTGGTTTGGCCATGAATGCGTTGCCCTGGCAAGGATCCGGTCACAGCACGACCTGCGATCCGGCGACAGAAAAGAATTCTAATTCTTCTGGCAGACCAGGAGAGGAGCGGATGTTTCAGATGGCAGCGAAACACCAGCTCCCCCCCTGCTACAGAAGCACGCGCACGTCTGCGGCTTTAGAACGGATAGTCGCCCGCTGTTTCTGCGTCCACATAGACCGGGGCATTGCCGTAGAGCACATTCTCCCCGACCAGCAGCAGGTTGTCGTAGCCTGCGATGCCCAGGTCGGTGCCGTTGCCGATCGGCTCACCCGCCAGATGCATCTGCGCCAGCTTGTTGCAGGCTTCTCCCGCGACCGCCGGGTCCCAGAAGCCGATGGCATCGATGGCGCCCGTCGTCAGCAGGTCACCGGCGATCGAGGGCAGGCTGGTGCCGACCACAGCGACCTCATCCTGCAGCCCCGCCTCTTCGATGGCGCGACCGATGCCGGCCACGTCGGTGGAAGCGCTGCCCTGGAAGCCCTTGATGTTCGGGTAGGCCGCCAGAATTTCCTTGGCCTTCTGGTAGGCAATCTCGGCGTCGTCGAAGCTCTCGTTTTTGTCGCCCACCATCACCATGTTCGGGTAGGCCGCCTGCTGGCGCTCGATCCCGCCATCCACCCACTCGTTGTGGGTCTTGGAGCCCAGGCTCCCTACGAAGACGGCATATTCACCCTCTTCTCCCATTTCAGCAGCCAGGCGGTCCATCAGGCCAGCGCCAAAAGCCTTGTTGTCGAAGGCTTCGATGTCCCAGTGCATGCTGTTCTGGTTCGACGCCTCGTGGGTGATGACTGCGATGCCGGCGTCCATCGCCTTCTGCAGTACCGGGTCAAGCTGGGTCGGATCCATCGGGATCACACAGAGTGCGTCGACGCCCTGGGCGATCAGATCTTCGATGATCGGAATCTGCTGGGCTGCATCGGCCTCCGCCGGGCCCACCAGCGTCGCATTGATGCCGGTGTCAGCAGCAAATTTCTTGACGCCTTCTTCCATGCGGTTGAACCAGTTGATGCCGGCAATCTTCACGACGGTGGTGAAGACCTGGTCGCCCGCAGCAGCCTCGGCAGGGGCGGCCTCGGCGGGCGCTTCTTCCGCCGGTGCCGCAGCAGGCGCCGCAGCAGGCGCCACACATCCTGCCACCAGCGCGGTCAGCAGCATGAGAATGGCGACAAACTGTACACGTTTCATACTTGTTTGCTCCTTGATCTACTAGATTGAAAGGTTGTATAACTCGAACATCTATCGACTGCGGGCCCTCGCCCGTTCAGCCCAACAACGTACGCAACATCACCACCAACGCCTCACAGCCAGGGTCTACCTTGCCTTCAGTGCGTTCCCCCACCCAGCTGGCCCGCCCGATTTTGCTGCGCAACGGGGTCACACTGTCCCGACCCGCCTGGGCAGCAGCCAGCGCCGCCTGCCCAGCCTCTGCCACACTCTTTCCAGCCGCTACCGCAGCCCCAAATGCCACAGCAGCCGGATGAAGCGCGTCAATCACGGTCTTGTCGCCCAGCTGTGCTTTGCCACGCTCCTGTACACCTGCATCCGCCGCAGCCAGAAACGCAGCCAGATCTTCGCCGGCCAGAGTTGTCTTGCCCGCCACCGCCTTGCCCCCACGCAGAAGGGCTGTCGCCAGCAGGGTGCCAAACGAGGAGGAACCTGCCCGGTTGGCAGCCATCCCCGCCTTGCCCAGCCACTTGCCGAGATCCCCCTCCACCGGCGTGCTCGCCACAAACTCTTGCAGCGCCAGCCCGATCTTGCTCAGCGTAATCCCGAGGTCGCCGTCCCCCATCTGCTGGTCCAATGCAGTCAGAGCAGCCTCCTGCGCCACCAATTCAGCGCCGATCCGTGCCACCGCAGCGGTCACAGCCGCCTCGTCCAGCCTTGCATTCATCTTAGGCCACCTGCACAAAAAAAGGCGTCTGCGCCGGATGATCCAACCAGGCCGCCAGCTCGTCGTCGACCTCCATCAGCGTGATCGACGCCCCGGCCATCTCCATGCTCGTCGCATACTCGCCCACATAGGCCCGGTGCACACGAATCTCTCGGGCCGACAGCAGCTGGTGCACCCGGCGGTAGATGATGTACAGCTCTTCGGGGGGCGTTGCGCCCAGCCCGTTGACCATGACCGCCACACGGCTGCCTGCCGCCGGCTGCAGATCCTCGAGAATGGAAAGCACCATGCGTTCGGTGATCTCGTCGGCGCTTTGCAGCGCCTCCCGCTTCATCCCAGGTTCGCCGTGGATGCCCATGCCGATCTCCATTTCCCCTTCACCGATCATGAAGGTCGGTTTTCCGGCACGCGGCACCGTGCAGGGGGAGAGCGCCACCCCCATCGTACGGGTGTGTGCCAGCGCCTTCTCAGCAGCTGCCACCACTTCGTCAAGCGAGCCCCCCTGGTCGGCCTTGGCCCCCGCACACTTGAAGGCAAAGATCATCCCCGCTACACCACGCCGCCGGCCAGCTTCTGCCGGCGGCGCCGAAGCCACATCGTCCTTCACCAACACGGTGCGCACTTCGATCTCTTCAAACGACGCCATCTCGGCAGCCATGTCAAAATTCATCACGTCGCCGCCGTAGTTGCCATAAATGTAAACAACACCCCGCCCCCCATGAATGCGCTGGGTCACCGCCAACATCTGCTCGGCACTCGGGGAGGCAAACACATCGCCGACCGCACAGCCATCCAGCATGCCTTTGCCGACATAGCCCAAAAAGACAGGAAGGTGGCCAGAGCCGCCGCCGGTCGCCAACGCCACCTTGCCCTGCACCGGGGCATCGGCCCGCACGATGCAGTGCAGGTCGTCGCCAGCATGAGCCAGCTGCGTTGGGTGTGCCTTGAGCAACCCTTCCAGCATTTCAGGCACAAAATCAGCAGGTTGGTTCAGTATTTTTTTCATGTTCGAGTCTCCTGCCTGTTGTTTGAGGATTTCAATCGATTGCTCGCAAGCAACTTTTCTCCAGACAGACTGGCTGGGCACACAAAACTGCCAGCCACTTTGTCAACCATCTCAGCCGGTTGATACAGCGCCACAGGGCCCCAATTCGATCTGGAAACCATTTTGTACAGCTGTTATAGCACAAGTGTACAGATTTTTTCAAATTGTGCGTTTGCGCACGAACGGTGTTTTTTGCTGTTTTGACAATGCACCCGATTGTGTTATCCTACAGTAATCCACTATCCACTGTCTGTAAAAAGTCTCTGTAAAAAGTCTCTGTAGAAAGTCTCTGTAGAAAGTCTCTGTAGAAAGGAGGGAAACACGATGCACATCAACATTTTGCAAATCCACCCTGTTTCTCTTCTGTCCCTGCGTGCGGGCAATTAACAGCCTTCCCCCCCTTGGTTGTCTTCGTTAGCCGCAGCGTGTCTGCGGCGTTTGTTTTTTTCGACCAAGACCACAGGAGCAATGCCGTGTCTTTCGATTTTGATTCGTTCGACGACAATCCCCTACCTACAAACGATCGGTGGAATCCCCGTTCGGCCTCCAGAGCTGTCCCTGCAGTGCACAAGCAGCGCAAACCCAAAAAAACTGCGGGCCAGATTGTGGCTGAGCTGGCTGAGGCCCCCCACGTTGCAGAGGATCTTCTGAAGTTCACCTATCAGCCCGCGCGGCACGAGGCGATCTGGCTGCGCGAATCTCTGCAGCCTTTTTTTGACCAGGCCCTGATCGAAGATGTGCTGGCGCTGGTCAAAGGCGGCAAAGAAGCCAATGTCTATCTCTGTCGGGCAACCCCTCAGCTCGGGACTCCCTATCTCGCTGCCAAAGTCTACCGCCCACGCCAGTTTCGCAACCTGCGCAACGACCAGCTCTACCGTGAGGGCCGGGAACTGCTCACCAGCCTGGGTGTCCCGATCAAAAACCGCGACACCCGCGAGATGCGCGCTATCCGCAACAAGACCTCCTACGGCGCCGAGTTGACCCACATCTCTTGGTTGATGTACGAGTACCTCACCCTCCAGCGGCTCTACGAACTCGGCGCCGCCGTGCCCAGACCTTTCAGCGCCGCCGACAACGCCCTCCTGATGGCGTTCATCGGAGATGTTCAACAGCCCGCCCCGGTTTTACACGGGCAGACACTCCCCCCGGAGAAAGCAGGCCAGCTTTTCCACGCTGTGCTGAGCAATGTGGAGCTGATGCTGCAACACGGCCTTATCCACGGGGACCTCTCCGCCTACAACATTCTGTACTGGGAACAGACAATCACGCTGATCGATTTTCCACAGGTCACGTTGAGCGAAGGCAACCACAACGCCTACACCCTCTTGCACAGAGATCTGCAGCGGGTATGTGAATACTTTGCCCAGCAGGGGGTGCACCAGAACGCGTCGGCGCTGACAGCCCAGCTCTGGAAACAATATGTGCGCACAGCCCCCAACCAGACCTTGTCCGATGGCTACGATTCCGCCTGAGAACAATGGCGCACGCACGCCTTTGCCCGATCGGGGTGCCTGAATTGGACCAGGCACCCCGATCGGGCAAAAGCGCTCTCAAATTGCGCTTGACGGGACACCAGGGTTCGCCGCCACAGAGACCAGCTGCTCGCTGGCCCTCCAAAGCTGCTCTTGCACCTGCAGATCGTAGGAACGCCGTGCAGAGCGTTTTTCCTGGCAACGCACAAAATACTTGCCTGTCACCCCAGCGACAGCCGGATGGGTCGCAAGGTAGACGCTGGTCTCTGCACCCTGTTCGGGCCGCAGGGCAAAACGCTGCACCAGCGGCATCAGTCGACCAACCCATCCTCCGTTGTTGCGGCCAAAACCGGTCGCCACAAACCCAGGATGAAGCGCATTGACGGTGACCGCGCTCCCTTCCAGCTGCCGAGCCAGGCTGTAGGTAAAGAGCACATTCGCCAGCTTGGACTGGCTGTAGGCGCTCCACCCCCGATAACGACGCTCCCCCATCAGGTCGGCAAATGCGATCGCACCGCCATGATGGGCCTCCGATGAGACATTGATTACCCGGGCAGGGGCACTCCCAATCAGCAGTTCGCGCAGCCGCTCGGTCAACAGAAAATAGCTGAGATGGTTGAGGGCAAAGGTGCTTTCGTACCCTTCGGCGGTGACCGACCGCTTGGCAAAGAAAGCCCCTGCGTTGTTGACCAGCACATGCAGCTGCGGATAGCGGGCACGAAAGGTGGCCGCTGCATCGGCAACCCCAGCCAGCAAGGAGAGGTCAGCAGCGATCCAGTCGAGGCTGGCCGACGGCTGTCGGGCACGGATTTCATCGACCACAGCAGCACAGCGCTCGGCGCTTCGACTGACGATCACGACATGGGCTCCCTGCGCAGCCAACTGCTCGGCAGTCAGTTTGCCGATCCCATTGGTGGCACCGGTCACCAGCACAGTTTTGTCCTGGATCGACCAGGAGGATGAATCAGACATTGACAAACACTTCCTTTGATCAGGGTGGGCTGTCCCACCTTGTCCCAGCCAGCAGACTACACAGCAGACTACACAGCAGACTATTTTACACGCCGACAGTTTGCAAGTTCTCTTTGCCATACCAGCTGTGTTAAAATAACATGATATGCATCTTCACATTTGCATATCCACCATACTTGGAAGCCGGCGAAAAAATCTGTGAGCCATCTCCCAAAACGGGTGTGGCAGACTGGTCACGGCATTTGTGCCCCTGAACCAGCCTGTGACCGCACTCCCCGTTTTTGAAAGGCTCCAGCACAGGAAAGGTATCTGCGTGCTCGTATACTGTCAGTTCAGCAGGTTTCGGTGTAAGGCGGAACAGAGCCCACTGCGTTGTCCGATGACTGGTGCTCCGCTTGAATTCACAGACCTGCCACTTTTTGACCCAGCCAGCGTCGAGGCCAGGCGTGCAGGCATGTGGCGCTACGCTGCGATGCTGCCCGTTCTGGCTGCCAGCGCCCGCCATGTGACGCTGGGAGAGGGATGGACGCCGCTGGTCGCCGACCAGTGGGCCGGCCGGGAACTCTACTGGAAGCTGGATGCGTTGATGCCGACCGGCAGCTACAAAGATCGTGGGATCAGTGTGATGGTCAACTGGCTGCGCGAACTGGGCTACGAAGCCCTTGCCGACGATACCAGCGGCAACGCCGGCGCCAGCCTCGCCTGTTATGCCAGCCGTGCCGGGCTACGCTCAGTAATTTTTGTCCCTGCCAGCGCGCCAGAACCCAAAAAAGCCCAGATCGCCGTCTATGGCGGAGAACTGGTCGAAGTGCCAGGCCCGCGCGCCGAAGCGACCCGTGCAGTCGAAGTCGCGACCTCCAACAGCCACGAGATCGCCTACGCCTCACATGCATGGCACCCGGCTTTTCTGCTCGGCCAGATGACCGTGGCCTGGGAGATCTGGGAACAACTGGGCTGCACAGTACCAGACTGGCTGATTGCACCGACCGGACACGGCGGCACCCTGCTCGGAGCCTGGCGAGGGTTTCAACATCTGCGCGTCTCTGGCGTGACCAACAAACTTCCCCGTCTGATCGCAGTGCAGGCCGAGCCGTATACCCCCCTCTACGAAGCTTTTGTCAACGACGCCAGCCAGATCGAACCGACCCCCCATGTTCAGTCGATCAGCGCCGACGGGATCGCCATCAGCCAGCCGGTGCGCTGGCGCTCCCTGCTCGAAGCGATCCGATTCTCCCGTGGCAGGGTGCTGGCTGTCAACGAGGCCGAGGTGCTCGCAGCACATACGGCGCTTGCGGCCCGCGGCATCTTTGTCGAACCGACCAGCGCCACGGTGGCCGCTGCCCTGCAACAGCTCCCTCCCTCTACCCTCCGCCCCAATGAGCTGGTCGTCGGAATCCTGACCGGCCATGGGCTAAAAAAACCACCGAAATTTGAGCCACTATGAGCACGCCTTCTCTTGAAACCCTTGAACTGCAGCTGGCGATCCGGTTCCACAACAGACACCTGTTGCAGCAGGTCTTTGTACACCGCAGCTATCTCAACGAGCAACAGCCGCACAACCCACAGCTCTCAGACAACGAACGTCTCGAGTTTTTGGGCGACGCAGTGCTGAGCTATGTCTTCAGCGAATGGCTCTACAACCGCTACCCGGCCGAAAAAGAGGGCGGGCTGACCAACCTGCGCTCTGCCTTGGTGCGGCGGGAGACATTGGCCCGGATCGCGCTCCAGCTGCAGCTCGGCGACTACCTGCTGCTGGGGCGCGGGGAAGAGGAAAATGGCGGACGCCAGCGGCTGGCCACCCTCTGCGCCACCTTTGAAGCCTTGATCGGCGCCCTCTATCTGGACCAGTCGATCGAGCCCTGCCGTGCAGTGCTGCTGCGGCTCTTTCATACCGAACTGACTGTCCTGGAAACAGCCCATGAGCGCAAAGACGCCAAAAGCCGCCTGCAAGAGCTCGCGCAAGAGCTGCTGGGCTTTACCCCACGTTATCGCCCGCTCGACAGCACCGGCCCCGACCACGACAAATACTTCGTCATGGTCGTCCAGATCCAGAACAAAGCGTACGGAATTGGAGAAGGACGCAGCAAACAGGAGGCGTCACAGCGCGCAGCAGCAATGGCACTCTACTACCTGGGAGATCCGCTGCGCGGCTACACCCATGATACCACCCTGGCTCAACGCTACGACCTCCCCCTCCCCCCCTATTCCTGACCTACAGCTTACAGCAGAATCTCTTCCTGCGACGGTTCGGCGCTGCCGTCGTTGTGGACCATCCGGTCTCCCTCAAGCCGAAGACTGATCGCCCGGCTCACCCCGTCGCCGCCCATGGTCACCCCATAGATGGTGTTGGCCCCTTCCAAGGTGCGCCGGTTGTGCGTGACGATGATCAGCTGAGTCTCCCGGCTCAACGCCTCGACTGTCGTCCGAAAACGGTCGACGTTGGCCTCGTCGAGCGCCGCATCCACCTCATCGAGGACGCAGAATGGGGTCGGGCTGACCTGCAGAATCGCAAAAATAAGGGCACAGGCAGCCAGCGCACGTTCCCCCCCCGAAAGAAGCGCCAGACTCTGCGGTCGCTTGCCCGGCGGCCGGGCGACGATCTCGACCCCACTCTGGCTGATCTGCTCGCTGTCGGTCAGCTCTAGATAGGCGGTGCCGCCGTTGAAGAGCTGCTGAAAATAGCGGGAAAATTCTTTGCCAACCGCCTCATAGGTGCGCCGCAGCTCGATCGCCATACGGTTGTCCAGCTCTTTGATCACCTTCTGCAAGTCGGCAGAGGCAGCTTCCAGATCCTGGGCCTGCGTGAAGAGGAACTCGTAGCGCTCTGCCGCTTCGCTGTACTCGCGCGGTGCTTCCTGATGGACCGTGCCCAGCCTGGCCAGCCTGGCACGCCTCTCACGGAGTTCCATCTCCGTCGAATCAGGCAGCCGCTCCACCGCGGGCAGCCGCTCCACCACCGCCTCCCACGTCAGGGATGGCTGGCCGGTGACCTCCGTGCTGGCTTCCAACAGCCCCAGATCCCCTTCGATCTCGGCGCGCAACTGCTGCTGCAGATCCTCGCTGCGCTGCAGCTGCAGCAGGGCCTGGTTGAGCAGTGCCTCGGCCTGGCGCAGCGTCTGCTGCAGCCCGCGCTCGCGCGTCTCTGCGCTGGCCTGCTGCCCCTCCAGCGCCTCTACCTCCTGCGCCAAGGGCTTGATCTGCTGCCGCAGCGTTTCAAGCTGCTGGCTCAAACCAGTTTCCTCCTGGCTGGTCAGTGCGGCCTGGTCGGTCAACCGCGCGACCTCCGCGCCCAACCCGGCGATCTGTTTCTGCTTGTTGCAAATTTGGTCGGCGACACTTTGCTGAGCCCGCCGGGTCGACTCCACCAGTGCCTGTTGGCTGCGCAGCTGCCCTTGGGCCTCCGCTGCGGCAGCACGGCGGTTGGCCAGTTCCTGAAGCAGCGCATCCGCCCCTGCCGCAGCCAGCTGCCTCTCCAGAGCGGCCAGCAGCACCAAGCCCTCCTGCTCTGCGCGGGTCACTGCTTCTACCTGCACAGAAGCCCCGACCCGACGATCCGCCAGCGTGCGCAGTTCGGCTTCCTGCTGGGCCAGCTGCTCGGCTCGCCAGCGCTGGCTTTGACGGTTGCGGTCGGCCTGGCGGCGCAGCTCCTCCAGCTGGCTGCGCAGCTGCCGCTCACGACGGGCCAGGTCTGCCAGCAGCTGCTGTTGGCGGACAGCAGCCAGCCGCTGCTCCTCGATCTGCAGGGCAAACGAGGCACAGGAGGCCGCCCACTGGTGCAGCGACTCACTGGCTTGTGCTATCTGCGCCGGCAGCTGGCGCAGATCCCGTTCGCGCGCCAGCAAAGAGTCGTCCTGACGGCCTCCCTCGCTGCCCCCAGACAAGGCCCCGCCCGGGCGCACAATTTCGCCCTCCAACGTCACCACAGTGGGCCTGGCTCCCCCACGCAGCTCGTCCAACGCCGCACGCGCAGCCGCCAAATCTTCAGCCACCCAGATCCGGTTGAGCAGCTGCTGCGCCGCCTCCTCGACCCGCCCTGCATACTCGACCAGATCCACAGCATTGCCGAGGATGCCGGCCCGCCTGGGTGCAGGGATCGCCGGCTGGACATGCAGCCGGTCCAGCGGCAGAAACGTCGCACGCCCCCCACGCTGTTCTTTCAGAAACGCGATCGCCTGCGCAGCCGTCTCCCAGCTCGCCATCACAAGATTTTGCAGCGCCCCCCCCAAGGCACTCTCAATCGCCTTCTCCAAGTGGGCCGGCACACGCAGCTGAGAAGCGACGGTCCCGATCACCCCCCGCAGCCGGCCGCTGGACTGCGCCTGCAGCACCGCGCGCACGCCATTCCCGTACCCAGCGCCGTCACGGTTGAGCCGCTGCAACAGATCCTGGCGGGTCTGCAGACGGTCCAACAGACGATCGGCCCCCTGACGGCCCTGCTCAGCAACCTGCAGTTCCTGCCGCACCCCCGCAGCCCCAGCCTCCAGCTCGCCGAGCCGCTGCTGGGCCAGCAGCCCTTCCTGCTCGACGGCCAGGACACTCTGTTCTGCCTCCTTCAGCGCAGCCTCTGCAGACTGTACAGCTTGCTCGGCGCCCTGCAGCGCCTGTGCCTGCTGACCCTGTTCGACGACCACCTCCCCCCAGCGTTCTTCGATCTGCTGCAGGCGGCTGGCCAGTTCGGCTTTCTGCTGCTGGCGCTGGCTCAGCACCCGGCGCAGTTCGGCCTGTTCTGCAAGCAACCGATTTCGTTCCTGCTGGAGTCGGGCAACCTCCCCTTGGAGCAAGTCGACAGCCTGCAGGCGCTCACGACACTCCACAACCCGCTCTGCCTCGGCACGGTGCAGTTCGGCCAGCCGTTCGTCCAGAGCTGCCTGCTGGAGAGCCAGAGGAACGAGCTCGCGCTCGGCATCCTCGCGCCGTGCCTGCAGCTGACGCAGCCCCTCCTGGGCCACCGCCAGGGTGCGGCCAACCCCTTCTGCCCGACGATGGCACTCGCTGCTCTGCGCATGCAGCTTTCCCAGCTGGAGGCGCCGTTCGGTCTGCAGCTGACGCAGATCGGCGATGGCCGCGCCCACTCTGTCCAACTCTGCCTGCCGCGCCCCAACCTCCGCTCGCTGCACCTCTGCCCACCCCTGCTGCTGCTGAAGCTGCTGCGACATCGTCTGCCAGCGGTAGCCGTACCAGTCATACAGCAGCCGCTGCAGATCCCGCACAATCTGTTCCCGTTCCTGCGCGCGCTCTGCCTGCCGACGCAGCACGCTGAGCCGCGGGCCCAGCTCGGCCAGGATATCGCGCACCCGCACCAGATTTTGCTCGGTTGCCTCCAGACGGCGCACCGTGCTCCCGCGCTTGAGCTGGTAACCGCTGATCCCAGCTGCCTCCTCAAAAAGCGAACGACGCTCCTCGGGCGCCATGCTCAAAGCCCGGTCAATGAGCCCCTGGCCAATCACAGAATAGGTGCGCTTGCCCAGCCCGGTCTGCGCCAACAGCTCGACCACATCCTGCAGACGCACACGCTGGCCGTTGAGCAGGTACTCGTTGTCGCCGTCTCGGTAGGCGCGCCGCGTGATCTCCACCTCGCTGTAGTCGACCGGGATCTTGCCGGCGCTGTTGTCCAACGTCAGCGTCACCTCCGCCAGGTTGAGGCGCGCTTTTTTGTCGCTGCCCGAAAAGATGACGTCGCTGCTCTTGCGCGAGCGCAACAGGCTGAAACTCTGCTCGCCCAGACACCAACGCACAGCGTCGACGATGTTGCTCTTGCCGCTGCCGTTGGGGCCGACGACCGCCGTAATCCCCAGGTCAAAGACAAAATCTGTGCGCCGCGCAAAGGTCTTGAAGCCCTGGATGGAAACCTGTTTGATCCGCATCGCCCCATCGCTCAACGATGAAAACGCCAGAAAGCCGGCAAAAGCACCTCCGCCACCACCCCAGCCAGGTAGAGCAAAAGAGCGAATAACAGCCAACGCCGACGCCGTCTCAACCAGCTGCCAGTCACCCCGCGCACCACCCAGAGCGGTTCGGCCAAGAGCACCACCAGCCCACTTGCCCCTGCCAGCTGCAGCAGATGCCAAGGAGCCAGCGCAACCGGCAGCCAGAGCGGACTGCCCAGCACTCCGAGCAGATGGCCCGCCCCAAAGGCGGTCAGATTGGCGAGGCGGACCAGCGACCAGACCCCGACCACGCCGCCGCTGGCCAATGCACCCACCGTCAGACCGGCTACCTCCAGCAGACTGGCCAGCGGCTGCGTCGCCAAACTGCCCGGCAACGGTGACCCTGCAAAATACCACTCAGAAAGGCTGGCACGATAGAAAAAACCGTCGTCAAAAGCCCGCTCGATCTGGGTTGGAGCCACCCCCATCAGCACAATCAGCGCCGCCATCGAGACCGCCAGCCAGAGCAGCACAATCCCCAACGCCCCACGCAGATCGCGACGGCGGACAGCCAGCACCACAAAAATAGAGAGCACCACAGTCTGGCCCAACGGCATGAAACGCACCTGCCCCAAAACCGCTGGCAGCGCCGTCGTCAACAGCGCAAAAAAGCTTCCCATCCAGTAAAAAACCGGGTCGCTCGTCAGTTGATAGGAACGTTGCATAGGGCTTTTCACCGCACTGTGTTTTGTTTTGGGAGGTTTATTTTTGGAGGTTTATTTTTGGAGTTCACGGCGAGCGTTGAGGGACAAAAATCGGGCGGCTGGTTGTGCCAACCGCCCGATTCGGGAACATTGCTTCGCCCGGCAAGTTCAAGGCTGTCAGCGCACCCGATTGGGGTCGAGCAGCCAGGCCACCAGCCCGTCGATCTCCTCTTCGCTCATTTTTTCAGCGAAGTTTTGCGGCATGATGCCTGCCATATACCCCTCGGAGACATACGCATTGGGGTTGACAATGCTGGTATGGACGTAGGTCTCGGCATCTTCGCCGTGGGTGCCCGCAGTCTCATGCAGATTGGCCATATTAGGCCCTACCGGCCCTCGGTTGTCGGCGGCCTGCGGCTGGTCCAAATTGTGACAGCCGCCGCAACCCATGCTGACAAAGAGCTCTTGTGGCTGGCGTGGGCCTGTAGGCTCAGCGACCACAGCCGCTTCGGCTGCGGTGCCTTCTGCCCCCGCCACAGCACGCGTCGGGGCGTTCGCAAAGAACTGCCATGGATCCGGGTTGTCTTCTGTTCCTTGTGTCAGCGCCGATTTTTCCCAGTTCAACACATAGGCGGTCACTGCATTGACCTGGTCGTCACGCAAAGGCCCCCCAAAACGATTGCTCCAGGTCGGCATCATCTGTGCCCACTGCATATTCACATTGGATGGGCGTCCCGCTGCAACCGTCAACGCAATGTAGTCCTTCAGCGAACCGCTCCAGCCCACATCCGCCAGCCGCTGCGTGAAAAAATAGTTGCTGTGCAGTGCAGGCGCTACCCCAGGCAGCCCCTTGCCATCCATGCCATGACAGTTGTAGCAGTTATTGGCATAGATCTCTGCACCCTTCTCCACGGCACGGCCATCCCAGTTGGCTGTCTGTGCTTCCATTCGGCTTTCTTCGACGACACCCAGAAAGAGCAGCAGGCCGATCGTCAACAGCAGCGCACCAATTCCCAACCCGATCTTGAGAATCGGTGCACGAACATACAAAAAGTTGTACCAAGGTCGCTTCATGGGGGATGCCTACTCCTCTGCTGCCAGATCTGCTGCCGGACGGATGAAGCTGAAATCGCGCAGCCCATACTGCTCCCAGTAGAGGGAATTCTCGTGCAGGAAGAACGTCCGCTTGAAGGTATCTTCCACACCTTCTGGGCTCAGCCAGTGGATTTCCCAGGTCAACCGCTTCAGGCTGGGCTGTTCCTGCGAAACAGTCAACACACCGTATGGGGTGTTGAAAGAGGGGTCCTCCTCTTCAAAATGGGCAATATGGCCCTCAAATTGGTGCAAAATGTGGTTGAATTCTTCGTTTTCGGTCACAGGATGCTCTCGGGTATCGTACACACCGAGGGGCAGATTGGCGTAGCCCAGCTCGCGCACATGGCCAGCACCCTCTTCCGGCATCAGCTTCTGCACGACTTCGACGGCAGGAGCTCCCTGCACAGCATAGTAAGGGGTTCCCATCCAGCTCCAGATCACCATTACAATGCCGGCGACCAGGCCGCTGATGATGGCGACACGCCGGTCACGTGCCCGACGACTTGGGTTGCGATCCAGATAGGGAATCGCCATCAACAGCACCAGCAGCACACCCGGCAAGATCACGCCGGCGATCATTTTGTCGGCAATTTTGAGCAGCCCCTGCAGCCAGTAGAAATACCAGGGCGCCACTGTGTGCAGCGGGGTCGACTGCGGGTTGGCGATCGACTCCAAAGGGGCCGAGAAGAAAAATGCCGTCAGGAAAACCATGAGCGCAGTGAAGCCTATCAGGAAAGAAGCCTCATCGATCATCACATCCGGCAAGAAATAGACACGGCGGTCAGCCGGCACCTTGTTGGCTGTATCTTGGCCCACCTCTTCTTCGTCGGACGGGAGGCTGATGCCAAAATGCACCACTTTGTAGTAATGGACAAAGAAAAAGAGAAACAGAATCAACGGCAGGAAAAGCACATGCAAGAGATAAAAACGGAGCAGCCCGTTCGCTCCGATGTCAGGGGCGCCGCGCGCCAGGAGGTTGACCGTTTCTCCGACAATGGCAGGCGGTACGGCTTCAGCCATCGAGGTGCCAATGGTCACCGCCCAAAACGCCAGCTGATCCCACGGCAGCAGGTAGCCTGAAAAACTCAGGAAAAGGGTCACCACCAGCAAGATCACACCGGTAAACCAGGTAAACTGACGGGGCGCTTTGTAGCTGCCGGTCAGATAGGTCCTGACCATATGCGCCGTGACGATCAACACCATCAGCTCGGCCCCCAGACGGTGCATATCCCGCATGAACTGGCCAAACGGCACGTTGCTCAGCAGACGGATCATGTCGACGTACGCACGCTCCGGTGTCGGCGCATACCAAATCATCAGAATCAACCCGGTGATCGTCTCCACAAAAAACAGATAGGTGGAGAGCAGACCCAACCGAAAGGTGTGGGTGAATTTGGTGACGCTTTCATGGTAGTAGGTCGGCTTGATGTGCAGCAGAAACGCCTCAGAATGGGGCTTCAGCCGCGGGTTGGGACGGCCCGGCGCTTCGCCACGGATCATGCGGCGCACTTCCCCCGCTGGAATTCCAGCAGTGATGCGTGTGAACACATCGTCTGCGACATCCAGAACAGTTTGTACTACACTCTTTTTTTCGATTTCAGGTTGGACAGCCATAAGACTCCTTTTCGCAACGGTGACAATGCAAAAAAGTCGATTGGACAGTTTGATTACGCTGGAATCACCCGGGCCGGCGAGTCGCCGGCAGGCGATCCAGGTACCCGCTTCCCTGTGTTGACTGCGACCTCACCGTTCTCGATCGAGATCGCAAATTTGTCGAGCGAACGCGGCGCCGGACCCTCGATAAAGTATCCCTCCCGTGTAAACTTGGAGCCGTGACACGGACACTCAAATCGGTTGTTGGCCTGTTCCCACTTGTACAGACAGCCCAGGTGCGTGCAGACCATGTAGAGGGCGACCGGGCCTTCTTCCTCCGTGTTGACCAACCAGAACTTGCCGCCCGTCACCGGCTGCGGCGAGGCAGCCGTATCTGGCAGCGTCGCCTCTGGCCCAATGAAGAAGACACCACCAAATTCACCTGCCTTGAAGCGCGGCATCATAAATTGAAAGAGCCCTACACCAGACTGGAGCGTCACCAGACCCAGCACCCCGCCCCAGCCATAGGTGAGAAACTCGCGGCGGGACATCTCCTTGTGCGCCTTCTCCTCCGGCGACTCCTCCACAAAGGCCGGCACGGTGGCTGCAGCAGGCTGCGCAAGCCCGGCTGTCACCCCGTTGCTCGCTGCCCCGTTGCTCGCTGCCCCGTTGCTCGCTGCCCCGTTGCTCGCTGCCCCGTTGCTCGCTGCCCCGTTGCCGTAGGCGGCTGAAGCCTGCCCAGCCGTTTTCTGGACCGCAGCCCGCTCTGCTGCAGGTTGTGCTGCCGCTGCAGGTTGCGCTGCCGCTGCAGGTTGCGCTGCCGCTGCAGGTTGCTTCGGCTCAGAGGTCAACTCTGGCTTGGCTTTCTTGGCAGCAGACTGCATTTTTGCCTTCAATTCAGCGATTCGTTTTTCACGTTCTTCACCGCTCAGGTCAGCTATTGTGTCTGCCATTGGACGCGGCCTCCTTCTCGCACATCGTTTGGTGGTTCAGCGCTTTTTTCATAAGACAGCAACAAGAAGCTGCTATCTTGCCCTGCTTGCATCTCTGCCTACTGCCATTTCTGAGGAGTTGCCGCCTCTGCGGCAAACAACTTCCGTCGAATATAGCATACGG
Source organism: Chloroflexota bacterium (assembly GCA_018969295.1). GTDB lineage: Bacteria > Chloroflexota > Anaerolineae > Caldilineales > Caldilineaceae > Caldilinea. Next base: position 39,687 of record JAGWYN010000033.1, read on the forward strand.
GCTGGCACTTGTCAAAATAATCACAAATACCCCACACCAAAATTCTGCTGCCCATTCCCCTTTCCATGCATGCAGTATAGCTTGCAGAAACCCTACGCACAAAACACGCATAACCTTTGTATCATGTTGTGCAGGCCCGTTGTCGCAGTCAGGCTTCCAGTTCGGCCAGCCGTTCGGTGAGTCGGCTGCGCCGTTCCTGCAGCTCCGCCAGCCTGGCCCGCTCGCGCTCGACCACCTCAGCCGGTGCTTTGCCGACAAAGCCGGGATTGGCCAGCATCCCTTCGATCCGCTGTCCCAGACGGTCGACGTTGTCGATCTCCTCTTGGGTGCGTTTACGTTCTGCGGCCAGATCGACCAGCCCAGCCATCGGCAGGTAAACCGTCATGCCCGCCACGGCCAGAACCGCTGCTTTGCCCGGCGTCGCCAGCTCGGCTGCGATCTGAACGGCGCCGGCGTCCAGGCGGGCCAGCATCGCGACTGTGGGCAAATTTTGCACCAACAGCTCTACCTGGTCACCTGCGCTGACCAGCGCTGCGATCTTGCGGCCTGCCGGCACATCGTATTCGCTGCGCACGTTGCGGATGGCGCGCACCAGTTCCTGCAGACGGCCGAACGCCTCCTCAGCCTGCGGCGCATGGCCGTCGCTCTCCTGCGGCCAACGCACGGCCATCAACGACCGTTCTCCCGCTGCCATGCCCGGCAGGTTCTGCCAGATCGCTTCGGTGACAAAGGGCATGAACGGATGGAGCAGGCGCAGGCTGCGCTCCAGCACAAAGGCCAGCACCTGGCGGGTGGCTGCCCCCTCAGCGTCACTGCCCTCCCCCAACCGTACTTTGGCGGCTTCGATGTACCAGTCGCAGTATTCGCTCCAGAGAAACTCGTAGAGCTGGCGGCCGGCCTCGCCCAGCTGCCACTGTTCGATCAGCCGCTGAACCTCACGGCGTACCCCCTCATACCGGCTCAAAATCCAGCGATCTGCCAGTCCCAGGGCGGACTGCTCGGGCAGTCGATAGGCTGGGCTGTTGGGGTCTGTGTAGTCGATCTCCAGTGCGCTGTCTTGCAGTTTCATGGCCACAAAGCGGGCTGCATTCCAAATTTTGTTGGCAAAATTGCGGTTGGCCTCGACCCGGCTGACGCTGAGTTTGAGGTCGTTGCCAGGCGTGCCGCCTGTCAACAGGCTAAAACGGAGCGCGTCGGTCCCATATTCAGCGATCAGGTCGAGCGGGTCGAGCGCGTTGCCCAGGCTTTTGCTCATTTTTCGCCCCTGCTCGTCGCGCACCAGGCCATGCAGGTAGACCACGCTGAAAGGCACCTTTCCGCTGCATTTCAGCCCCAGCATGACCATACGCGCCACCCAAAAAAAGAGGATGTCGTAGCCGGTCTCCAAGACTGTTGTCGGGTAATAGGTGGCCAGATCCTGGGTGCGGGCAGGCCAGCCCAGCGTGCTGAACGGCCACAGCCCACTGCTGAACCAGGTATCCAGCACATCGGGGTCCTGCCGCAGGGGAACTGCACTGCCGTACTGGGCCAGTGCCTTGGCCTGTGCCTCGGCTTCGGTCCGCCCGGCAAACATGGCGCCGTCGGGCCCATACCAGACTGGAATACGATGTCCCCACCAGAGCTGGCGGCTGATGCACCAGTCCTGAATGTTCTCCAGCCAGTGGTTGTACACCCGCTCGAAGCGCTGCGGCACGATCTGAATCGCCCCGTCGGCCACTGCCGCCAGCGCTGGCCGGGCCAAAGGCTCCATCCTGACCCACCACTGCTCGCTCAGCAGCGGTTCCACGATCGTCCGGCAGCGCTGGCAATGGCCGACCTGGTGGAGATGCTCTTTGTCGCCGACCACCAGCCCGGCTGCGCCCATGTCCGCCCAGAGCTTTCGCCGCGCAGCAAAACGGTCCATCCCGGCGTAAGGGCCAGCAGCCTGGTTGAGCGTGCCGTCGTTGTTCAGAATATTGAGCATCGTCAACCCATGTCGCTTGCCGATCGCGTAGTCGTTGGGGTCATGGCCCGGCGTCACCTTGAGTGCACCGGTGCCAAAAGACGGGTCCACATAGCTGTCAGCAACCACCGGAATGGCTCGTCCCAGCACCGGAACCAGCGCAACCTTGCCCACCACCGCCTGGTACCGCTCGTCATCTGGGTGCACAGCCACCGCTGTATCGCCCAGGATGGTCTCCGGCCGCGTCGTGCTTACCTCCAGGAACCCTCCCTCCTGCAGCGGATAGCGGAAGGTATAGAAACGGCCGTTGACCTCCTCGTACTCCACCTCCAGGTCGCTGATAGCGCTGCGGCAGCGCGGGCACCAGTTGACCAGATAGTTGCCTTTGTAGATCAATCCTTCTTCATAGAGCTGAACGAACGCTTCGAGCACCGCCTCGCTCAACCTCTCATCCAGCGTGAAACGTTCGCGCGTCCAGTCACAGGAGATGCCCATTCGTTTCTGCTGGGCAGTGATGCGGGCGTGGTACTCTGCCTTCCATCCCCATACTTCGTCGACAAACCGCTCGCGCCCCAGGTCATGGCGGGTGACCCCCTGTTTCTCCAGCTGACGCTCGACTACGTTCTGCGTGGCAATCCCGGCATGGTCGGTACCAGGCACCCAGAGCGTGGGGTCGCCAGCCATGCGGTGGTAGCGAATCAACATATCTTCGATGCTGCTGGTGATCGCGTGCCCCAGATGCAGCGCCCCTGTGACATTGGGAGGCGGCATCGAGATCACAAACGGGCGACGGCTGGGGTCAGCCAGCCCACTGGCAAGCTGCTGCTCGGGCTGAAACAGCCCCTTTTGCTCCCACCAGCTGTAGAGGGCTTCTTCCACCGCCTGCGGGTCGTACGCTTTGGGCATCGTCGGTTCGGTCATGCTCGGTTCTCCTGTCACACAAAAAACCGCTTCATCCTCCAGGACGAAGCGGCATCTTACTACCTTTTTGATTTTATACCAGCCAGAAGAGAAGACCGAAATTGCAGATCCGCCAAAAACGCTTCGCCCTTTCCGATTGTCTCTACTTGTCTCTACAAAATGCTGGCCGTGGTATACTGGTTTGCGTGCAACAGGGACAGAGCAGCACCCGTTGCCCCACCCCCTCTCAAAAAAATTCACCGGGAGAATCCCACCCATGACTTCAGATGTCTCGTTGGCACAAACCAGCTGTTTTGCCTGTCTGCAGTGTGGACAGGCCCTCCAGTTCAGCATCTGGCTCGTCGTCGATTTGGCTGCGCGGCCCGACCTGGCAGCACACATCTGTGCCGGCGATCTGCACAGTGTACGCTGCCCCAGCTGTGGCTCCTGGGCCACGGTAGATGCGCCGCTGCTGGTCTACATCGCCGATCACAACCCAGCCACCGGCCAGCCGCCGCTGCTCTTTTCCCCAGCACAGAGAAGCCGCAGCGAGGACAACTCAGAAGAGACCAGCAGGCTGCTGTACCAGCTGGCGCAGCAGCTGGGCGACAGCTGGCAGGAAGCGTGGCTGGCACAGGTGGCCACGGTACAGCGCAGCCTGCTGCCTGTCGCGCTCAGCGAAGACCCAGCCAAGATGCTGCGACACATGCAGCCCCCCCCCCAACAAGCATCTGCCGAAGCGACCGAACCTGAAGAAGCCATGCCAGTTGTGGTGGCAGCCGCGCTGAACGATATCCTCGAAAAGCTGGCCACTGAGGGAATCGCAGTCGGTTCGGTGGAAGAGCTGGAGCAGGTGCTGACAAATTGGCCAGAACTGCGTGCACAGTTGGAGAGGGCAGTGGCCCAGGCAGACTCCTGAGCCGTACTCGGCAGAGAGGGTACCCGAGAAACTGAGTTTCTCGGGTACCCTCTCTGCCAACGCGTTATCGTTCATTACTTTAGCCATCGGAACGGGGAGGTGCCTGTCCATCGGCGAAAGGCTCGGTTAAAGGAGCTTTGCTCCTTGTAGCCAAGACTGTACGCCACATTGGCCAGGTCTCGCTTTCCCTGCTGCAGCAAAAACAGGGCCTGCTCCTGGCGATAGATGTCCAGCAGATCTCGAAAGGTGGTCGACTCTGCCGCAAGCTGACGCTGGAGGGAGCTTCCCTCGCTGCTGCTCTCGCTGCTCCCTCCAGGCGTCCCACTCGCCACCGCACTCCCGTAAATCACCGTGTAGGTCCCTGCCGGGACCGTGAACGAAGAGTAGCCCTGGGCGTCCGTCGTCGTGGTGTAGACAGCGCTGCCGCTGGTCGCCGTGATCGCCTCTCTCCCCACTGTTGCTGAACCGGCGTGGTGGAGGAAGGCCGGGCACCTCTCCCCCCCACCACGCCAAGAACCTATTGTCGTTTGCGCAACCTGGCCGCAATCCCTGCAGCTGCCAGCCCACTCCCAAAGAGCACCAGGGTCAACGGCTCTGGAATCGGGACGGGAGCAGGCACCGGAGTCGGCACCGGCGGCACTGCAGTCGGCGGCACCGCAGTCGGCGGCACTGCAGTCGGCTGGGGAACCGGGTTGCAGTAGGCCGCTGCATCTGTGTTAGAAGCACTGGGCCCCGTAATCTGGGCACTGTTCACATAGGTGGGGCGGGCCCCGTCTCCGTCAGAAACGTTGGCGCACCCCTGCACTGGCCCCCCCCCAGGCAGAAGCAGACCCGAACTGTTCAGATTCAACGCCTGCTGGCCACGCACCACAAACAGCCACACATCGTCCGGGTCTATGACTCCCGGATTGCTGCCATCCTGCAGCGGCCCATACGGAGCAGGCACAATGCTCGGCAGCTGGTTGTCGGCCACCGTCACCGAAATCGGGTTAATCGGTGTACAAACCGACCCAGCCGGACAGCTGTAGGTCGCCTCATAGAGAAAAGAAAGCGCACTCCCTGCTGCCAACACAGGCACGTTCGCACCGTTGGGGTCATTGGCGTCGACACAGCTCCCCGGCACCGCACTCCCTGTAGAACCGATGTCGCTGCTGCACACATATTTGACCAACACAAAATTCCCAATCACCGTCGGTTCCTGGGCCAGAACTGGCATACTCCCGACCGCAAACAGCAGTCCCCCTACCAGACACAGGCCTGCTGCCAGACCGACAACTATCTGCTTCACTCGCATTTTTTTCTCCTGATTTTTGAACTCTGCTGACCTTTGACCGATACCCAGAATAGACCAAACGCTAAGGCAGGGGGCTCTTTCTTCAAGAGCCCCCTCACCCCCTGCCTCAGCCGCCAGCCCTCACACTCCGGCGCAGCCGTCTCGATTTCCTGCATCTCCACCGCCGCCTCGTCTTCGCTCAGAAGCTCTACCGCAGGCACTGCTTCCGGCGCCGCTTCAAACACCACTGGTGCACGTTCTTCTGCCCAGCCTGTCTCCACAGACAGCCCAGCACCCTCTGCCTGCACACCCATCTGCACCGCAGACAGATAGAGGAAGCGAATCCATCCAGGCTCCTCTTCTTCCGGCAGCGCACTGGGCGGGGCGATGCCGGCCACGTGGAAGGCAAAGTCGATGGTCCAGTTGGCTTCACCAGCCCCCACCGTCACCGTCGTGTTGTTCTGATGGCTCTGGTCAGGGTTGCCGTCCTCCTGGTGGATACCTTCGTTGCCGCTCTCGCTGCTCCCCCCAGGCGTGCTGCTCGGCACCACATCCCCGTAGCTGCTGGGCACGCTCCCGTAGACCACCGTGTAGGTGCCCGCCGGGACCGTGAACGAGTAGTAGCCCTGGGCGTCCGTCGTCGTCGTGTAGACAGCACTGCCGCTGGTCGCCGTGATCACCATCCCTGCCACCGGCGTGATCACCCCCGTGCTCGCCAGGCCGTCCGTGTCGCTCTCAATCCAGACCCGGTCGCCGAACTGCGCAGGCAGTACAAGCCCCGCATCGATCGTGTAGTTGTCCGTGCTCCCCATCGGAACCACCACCACCCCGCTGGCCCCTGGGTCGCTGTCGCTTGCATCGTCACCGTTGTCCGCGTCGGTCAACGAATAGCCCTCAGGCGGAAAGAAAGTCACGGTGTAGGTCTGGTTCGGCGCCAGATCGGTGAAGGTGTAGTACCCGCTGGCATTCGTCGTCGTCGTGAGAATGCTGCTGTCCGGCAGCGTCAGCGTCACCGTCACCCCCCCTACTCCTGGCTCGCTGACGTCCTGCTGGCCATCACCGTCCTGGTCAAACCAGACGTAGTTGCCCAGGTTGACCGGCGTCGGAGTGCCGGCCAGGTTGAAGGCAAAGTCGATGGTCCAGTTGGCTTCGCCAGGCCCCACCGTCACCGTCGTGTTGTTCTGGTGGCTCTGGTCCGGGTTGCCGCTCTGCTGGTAGCTGCCCTCGTTGCCGCTCTCGCTGTTCCCTCCAGGCGTGCTGCTCGGCACCACACTCCCGTAGCTGCTGGGCACGCTCCCGTAGATGACCGTGTAGGTGCCCGCCGGAACCGTGAACGAGTAGTAGCCCTGGGCGTCCGTCGTCGTGGTGTAGACAGCACTGCCGCTGGTCGCCGTGATCACCATCCCCGCCACCGGCGTGATCACCCCCGTGCTCGCCAGGCCGTCCGTGTCGCTCTCAATCCAGACCCGGTCGCCGAACTGCGCAACAGGCAGCACCAGCCCCGCATCGATCGTGTAGTTGTCCGTGCTCCCCATCGGAACCACCACCACCCCACTGGCCCCTGGGTCGCTGTCGCTTGCATCGCTGCCGTTGTCCGCGTCGGTCAACGTATAGCCGTTGGGCGGGAAGAAGGTCACGGTGTAGGTCTGGTTCGGCGTCAGAGCCGTGAAGGTGTAGTACCCGCTGGCATCCGTCGTCGTCGTGAGAACATTCCCGTTCGGCAGCGTCAGCGTCACCGTCACCCCCCCTACTCCTGGCTCGCCGACATCCTGCTGGCCATCACCGTCCTGGTCAAACCAGACGTAGTTGCCCAGGTTGACCGGCGTCGGAGTGCCGGCCAGGTTGAAGGCAAAGTCGATGGTCCAGTTGGCTTCGCCAGAGGCCACCGTCACCGTCGTGCTGTTCTGATGGCTCTGGTCGGGGTTGCCGCTCTGCTGGTAGCTGCCCTCGTTGCCGCTCTCGCTGCTCCCCCCAGGCGTGCTGCTCGGCACCACACTCCCGTAGCTGCTGGGCACACTCCCATAAACCACCGTGTAGGTCCCTGCCGGGACCGTGAACGAGTAGTAGCCCTGGGCGTCCGTCGTCGTCGTGTAGACAGCGCTGCCGCTGGTCGCCGTGATCACCATCCCTGCCACCGGCGTGATCACCCCCGTGTTCGCCAGGCCATCCGTGTCGCTCTCCACCCAGACCCGGTCGCCAAA
>JAGWYN010000149.1 GCA_018969295.1 Chloroflexota bacterium
GCAGTCGAAGGCACATCTTCGATATAAGACTCGCCGCGCTCGATCCGCTCGACCTTGCGTTCGTCCAGGTCGATCCCGGTCACCCGATAGCCGGCCTGAGCAAACGAGACCGCCAGCGGCAGCCCTACATAGCCCAGGCCAATGACGGCAATATGGGCGTTGCGCCGCGAAAAACGTTCGATCGCTTCAGATTGATAACTCATCGTGGCCCCCGCTGCGGTTGACGTTGTGGCATTCTGGCTAGGACATACAGATCTACGATCATACCCGGGACTTCGTCTGGTGCAAATCGAAGAACCTCGCAGAATCTTCTTCGTGGATGGCATCCTGCTGCGATTCGGTGTAAAATGACAGTCCTGCTTGCAGGGTGCTCCGCAAGCAGCTGAAGCTTTGTGGCAGGCTAGATTTTTGTCAAGTGAAAAACCATCTGAGCGATGGCAAGCCATGACAACCGAACAGGAGGAGACAACAATGACAAAACGTCTGAACCGGCGTGTCTGGTGCTGGGCAATGTATGGTTTGTTGGCCGCTGTGCTGTTGACAGCGATGCCAGCGGCACCGGTCGCCGCTGCGCCCATGTCCCAGGCCGGTGGCTTTCTGGTTTTTGGAGGGACGGTGGTCAACGCCAACCGGCTGAATGTGCGGGCTGCCCCCGCGGTCAACGCCGCCGCGCTTGGCAAGCTGAACGCAGGCGAACGGGTGTACATCGTCGGGCGCAGCAGCAGCTGGTACCTGATTCGCTATGCCGGCGCGCCTTCTGGGCTGGGTTGGGTCAACGCCAGCTATATACAGATCGACGGCCAGCCAGTGCCGGCAGTAGTGGTTCAGCCCCCCCCGGCACCGGTCGCCCGGCCAGTGGCTGCCCCGCCTGCCGAGGCTGCCCCGCCTGCCCCGGCTGCCCCGCCTGCCCCGCCGTCGATCTGGGTCGAGACTCCTAACCTGATCGATTTTTACAACGGCGTCTTTCGCTGGCAGTGGTCCAGCGATCCAAGCCGGCTGGCGGGCATCGACTGGTACACCGATCTGCTGTTGTTCTTCAAGGGTGAACCTGTGCCTTATCGGGTGTTTGTGGCCGAGCCGGCCGCAGTGCAGCAGGATGGTTCGTACTACAGCTGGAGCGCTGACCCTTTTCGTGTGCAATGTGGCACGGAAGTCGTGGCCCGCATCGCAGTGAGGTCGGGTGGAACGTTTGCCGGCTGGGTTTCCGGCGCCAGCACGCCGCTGGATGTCGGCCCGGCCTGCAGTGCTCCTGTGGCGGTTGGGGGCGGCGGTGACGGCGGTGGCGACGGCGGCGGTGGCGACGGCGGCGGTGGTGGCGACGGCGGTGGCGGCGGTGGCGGCGGCGGCGGTTCATGCCCGTATCCGCCTGCACTGCTGGACGCTGCCGTCTGCAGCCGGCCCGATATCGCCGCTGTCTGTCCCTGTCGGTAGTCCAGGGTCGATCGGACACAAACTTGCGCGTTCTCATCACCGGGATCGCCGGTTTTGCCGGCAGTTTTCTGGCTGAACTGCTGGTCGCTGATCCAGCGCTCCAAGTTCACGGCGTGGTGCACCGCCATGACCGCCGCATCGCCCACCTGGCCGGAAAGCTGACCCTGCACCGCGG
>JAGWYN010000081.1 GCA_018969295.1 Chloroflexota bacterium
GGGTGCACTGGTTGCGACCTCGGCGAAGTTGGTGTAGGGGCCGCTGGTGTTGACTGTGGCCGTGACGACCAGCCTGGCGCTGGCCCCGTTCGCCAGGGTTCCCAGGGTCCAGAGTCCGCTGTTGCTCTGGTAGCTCCCTGCTGTAGCCGAACTGCTGAGCAAGGTGTAGCCCGAGGGCAGTGTGTCGGATACGGTGACACCGGGGGCGTCGCTGGGGCCGGTGTTGGTGATACGCACGGTGAAAACGATCTGGCCGCCGATGGCAGGGGTCAGCGTGTTGGCTGACTTGTCCAAGGCCAGGTCGGCTATGACTACCACCTCGACATCTTCGTCGTTTTCAGGGTCAGCGCTGGGCGGTGTATCGCTGTCTTGTGCGGTCAGGCCGTCGTCATCGATCATGCCAATCTGGAGGCTCCAGGCCTGGCTGTCGCTGTCGTAGATGCCGGGCTGTACGTTTCCGGCCACATTCACGACCTGGGTGATCAGCACACGTCCCGCAGGGTCGATCCGCCAGGTACCCCAGACGGGGCGGGCTGCGCCGACGGTGGGATTGGTGCTCCCTGTACGTGTTGCGTTTTGTTCGCTGAGTGTGCTCTGGGCGTAGGTGAAGCCTGTCGGAAGCACACTGGTGATGACGATGCCGCTCAATGGCAGTGTGCCCGTATTGGCGACCGAGACCACATAGGTGACCTGTCCACCTGCCGACGTCTGGGGGGTGAGCGTATCCAGGTCGATCGTCAGGCCGGTGCTGAAGAGATAGTCCTCGACCTCCCCGGCCACGGGTTTGCTGGCACCGGTGCCAGCCATGGCCAGCTGTGGCCAGGTGGGTGTGTTGGCAAAAAGGCGGAAGCGCGCGGGCAGCGAGCGTCGGCCATTGCCAAAGGTTCCGTTGGGGACAGGGAAAGTATAGGTGGCGGTACCGGCGCTGACGGTCTGGCTGATCACCCGTTCGCTGCTTTCCAGGAAGTCTCCGTCGCCATCGAAATCGACCCAACCGAGCAGAGCGCCGCTGGCACCTGCGGCAACCGCAACGCTGCCGCTGCCGTTGATCCAGACCTGGCCTGCTGGAATGCTGACCCCGTCTTCGTCGGCACCATCGCCGTCGGCCAGTGTGCTGAGGGTGCCGTTGCCTTCTGTGTCGACCAGCGTGCCGAGCCGCAGTGTCGAACTGCCATCAAAGGTATGGTAGGCACCGGCTGGTTTCTGTTCGAGCCGGGTGCTGTAGGGCGCTGGCAGGTCGCCAAAATCGTAGACATCCTGGGTCAGGTAGGCAAAATCGACGTTGGTGATGGTCGTTGTTGCCTGGACGACCTGTTGGATCGTGTGTCTGTTTTCGGTGGCTGCCAGTACTTTTTGGACGCTGAGGACAGCGGGATTGGAGCCGGTCTGTGTGGTCGACGTCAGCCGATCGAGCGGTGCCAGAGACGAGACCAGATAGCGTGCAGCTGGCAGGCCAGAGAATGCATAGTCGCCGGCGGCGTCGGTGTCGACCCTTCCGAGCAGAAGCAGTTCGTTCGGTTCTGCCAGATTGTCGTTGTCGTCGATCCAGCGATAGAGACGGGCACCGACAGTGCTGAGGGGATTTTCCGGGCTGAGCGTGCCGCTGCCCGACGTGCCGCAGGCCCCATCCTGTGCTGCTGCATTGTCAAAACAGATGGTGCCGCTCAGATTGAGCGAGCCAGGCAGACGCAGTCCGAAATCGGCGTCCAGGTTGCAGTTGGTGCAGGCAGTTCCGCCCAGGGCAGTGACAGCGCCGCTGACGAGTGTTGCTGTGCTACTGCCATCGGCAGTGCCCACAGCAGTGCCGGGGTCTTTGGTGGGGAGCAGACCTGTGGGCAGGTCTGGGTCGCTGAGGTCGATGCTGACCGTGTAGTTGCCGTCGTTCAGACCGATGAAGCGGTAATAGCCGTCGATGTCGGTTGTGGTCGACAGTGTGGCCGCTCCGGTCAGGTTGACGGTGATGAAGGGCAGGCCCACTTCGCCGTCGTCGCGCAGCCCATCGTTGTCCAGATCGATCCAGACGGTGTCCCCGAGCGAACTGGGGGGCCTGTACCCGAAGTCTGCTGCGATGTAGCGCTCTCCGTTGGCCAGCACAACCCGATGCTGCCCATCGCAGGCAGAGGAGCCGCCACTGGGGCAGGGTGCACCGTCGGCATCTGGGTCCGCAGAGAGGGTGGGGGTGCCTGTGATCGCACCGACCCGTACAAAGTAAGTGGCCGGGATGACGTTGGTGAAGAAATACTGGCCGCTGACATCGGTGGTGCGTGTGGCGCTCAGCGGGTCGACCCCTGCGTCGTAGGTGCCGTTGCCGTTGCTGTCTCTGTAGAGAGAGAGCAGGACGCTGCCAATGCCCATCTCATCCCAGTCCTGCATTCCGTTGACATTGGCGTCCCAGAAGAGGGTGTCGCCGATGGAACCGGGCACTGCGACGGTGACCGCAGCAGAATCGGTGACTGTCATCCCGGCAGAACCGGTCAGGACCACACTGGCTGCCGCCCGATTGAGCGTACTGTTGCCGGCTGCCGCCTCTTTGGCGCGGAAGACGGTGGTGACCGTCTGGGGAGTTCCAGGGGTGAGCGGGCCAATGTTGTTCCATCTCAAGGTGCCGGCTGGGGTGGTGCTGGAGGCGCTCGGGGTAGCGGTCACGAATTCGAGTTGGCTGGCGTCGTAGCTGTCTTGCAGGGAAACGGGGTTCAGGGCGGTGCACGACTGGTCTGTGGTGACGCGTATCCCTACTGCATCCAGGTTCAGCGTGACGGGGTCTGACGCCCCCCCATTTTTTACGAACTCTATCTCGCTGATCGCTGTGTTTGAAATAAATGTAGCCGACCACGGCACTCCTGGCAGATTCGTCACATCCCAGACGAGCAGGCCTTGATTGGCTGGAAAGCCGGAGAAGGGATTGAGATCTGCGGCTGCGAATACCCTGTTTCCGATAAGGGAGTTGAATCCGTCATAGAGACGAACGTTGACCTGGTCATCGGTGATCGTGCCGGTCAAAACAACCGAGTAGACTGCCTCGACCTTTGTGATCGTCCCTGGCAATGCTGCGAGCGGAAAGTGGTGCGCAGAAACCAGAAGGGGGGGATTGGTACTGTTGGCTGTGGCGTAGCGTCCGTCTGGTCCGCCGGCCCCGAACGCGAGAGGGTTGTTGTCAAAAAATTGCACGCTCAGCGGGTAATTGGTGATCGCCCAGGTCGTGGTGATACAGGCTGACGAATTGCTCAGGCTGTTTGCGGCAATCGTGAAGGTGATCAACTGGCCAGGGTAGATCTCGCCGGTATTCACCAATGCCTTGTCCAGGGTCAGGGCGGCGGCAAAGCCAAAGTCGATATTGCTTCTGACCACTGCTGAAGAGTTCGTGCGTCCGGCATCTAGATCGACCGCCCGGGTGATGGGCGTCGTCGGTGCGTAGCCGGCCAGCGCTGTGTCCAGCACATCGACAGTGACGATGTAGGCGCCATCCATCAGGTCTGTAAATGTATAGGTGCCGCTGGCGTTTGTGTCGATGGAGCCGCTCTCCAGATCGGCGTCCCCGTCGTTGTCCAGATCGATGCCCAGGGTCAGCAAGACGGCAGGAATGCCGGATTCGTCGCTTTCTTTGAGCCCGTTGCCACGACTGGCGCCCATATCTGCAAAGACTGTGCCGGTCAGCCGGTTGAGTCCTGTGACGGGCGTTTGGGTCTTGCTTTCTGCGAACGGCACGGAGCCGCCAAAGCTGGCTGTCGCCACGTTTGGCACCACGGGCAGTGTGTAGGCGTTGGACACCTGAACGGCGTAGCCGACCCGGCCGATTCCGTTGCCGGGCAGGTTGTCGCTCAACCACCACTGCAGGGTGGTGATGTTGGCTGCCAGAGAGGGTTCTGTCAGACTCCAGCTTCGGCCGTGATCGGTTGAATAGCGCAGCGAGTAGGTGCGTCCGCTCGGCGGCGTATTGCGGCTGGTTGCGCTCCCGGCCACATAGACCGTGCCGGCTGGAATGGTATCTGAGATGACAAGCGGCAGCCCAAACCGTTTGTGCCCCACTGCCCGGGCGCTTGTGTTTGTGAAAGCCATCGTGTAGGTCAGGGCCTGACCTGGTGTAACACGGGCTGGCTCAGCGCTCTTGGCCAGGACAACGGTCGGTGCGGCACTGGTCAGAAGAGGGGGTTGCTGGCCAAAATCAAAATTGAACTTTTCGTTGTCATATCCGGATGCCACCTCTTGATAGGGGGTTGCTGTGGCGCTGCAGCCACCGTTCAACACCGCAAAATCGTACTGAACGATGCCAACCCCTCCTGTATTGTTGCCAGGGATATGCTCGAAGTACAGCTGGTCTTCGAATTCGATCAGCTCTTCTGTGCCATCGTTGAGTTTGATAATGAGCAGGCCATGGGCTTTGACCAGCCGGAAACAGCCTGCATCGAAGAGCGAGGGGTCGCCTACTGGTTGCAGCCAGGCGTTGCGATCTGGCACCAGATCGCCGTCGTTGTCAAACCCAGCCCCGATATTTCCCAGGTCAAACCAGACACCCTTGGTGGTAATCAGCTCACCGGGGGTGCCCACGGCACTGCCATCCTCCGCCTGTGTCGACCAGCCCAGCGGGTCAGAGATAGCGGCCAGGTATTCATTGGGCACTTTGCTGGTCGTGTTGGGCCAGATTTTATTGGCCATGGCGGAGATTTCGTTGCGCATGTAGGCCCGCCGCGTGACATCGGCTCTCAGGGTTGTGGCACCGGACTGCGCAGTTGCCCAGAAGTCATATTCCAGCCAGAGATCGTCGAAGGGGCTTGATTCCGCGTGTCACCGTGGTGCCGGTGCTGTCCAGGCGTGGGTAGCTGACCAGCCAGTACTGCACCGAACACTCGCCAGCGGGCAAATCTCCGATGAAGCGGGTAGCATCTGCCAGACCGGCTGAGCCGCCTTCGTGGACGAGGCTGAAGGTGCCTGCCTGGCCTGTAGTAGGATTGGTGCGAGACGGGTAGATTCCTGGGCTGTTGTCGGTCAGTACCCCGTCGCCATTCGGGTCGAAATTGCCGATCGTCGCCTCTACATTGGTCAAGGGGGTTGCCCCCTCGTTGCAGACATGAATGGCCAGCATCGCCGATGTCGGCGCGTAGGTGGCAGGTGTCTCCACGTTCGAATCGACGATGAAGTTGTAGGCCACCATCGGTTCGATCCGCAGCGCTCCGGCTGGGTTGGCTGCAGCAGACTGTCCTGGAGGGGCCGCTGACAGCGGCTGGACACCCAACACAACCACCAGCAATGCAGCCGACAGGCCCCAAATGGATCGTCCACCCCACCGCCCCATTGCAGAGACCCAAGACAGAGACGTTTGAAAAGAAAAAATTGGCATCGACCAAGGCTCCATGAAAAATTAAAGACGAACTGTACTGTATCTACCTGTACTGTATCTACAATGCAACAATTTAATTCGGCATTTTTTACTATACCAAACATTTGATGGATGTGAAAAGTGCTTCCTGACGTGTAAATCGAATTTTGGGGGTTCTCTCCCTCCTCGGAGGGAGAGCTCTGTACAGAGATGCTGTACCCAAAAATGGACCGGAAGGATCGGTCGTTTTGGGCCCCCCGATGGGGGAGAATGTGCTGGTTTTGCAAAGCGCCTGACAGGGTCCTCTGCAGGTAGTTTTTCAGGTAGTTCGTGTCTGCTGGCCTTTACAGGCCGGGTTTCCAGAGCGGTTCTGGCACCTCCTGCATCCGGTTTTCGTAGCGGGCCATGACGAAGAGGGCATCCGACAGCCGGTTGAGGTAGGCGATGGTATGGGGGCCGACCGGTTCGCTGCGTGCCAGCGCTGAAACATCGCGTTCGGCGCGGCGGCAGACGGTGCGTGCCACATGCAGCTGGGCAGCGCCCAGCGCTCCGCCGGGCAGGATGAAGTTCTCCAGGGGGCCGACGACCGCGGTCATCTCATCGAGCAAGGTCTCCAGCCGTGCAATGTGCCGTTCCTCGATCTGTGGCAGTTTGTAGCGTGCCTTGTCCTCTTCGAGAAAGGCCAGATCCGAGCCGAGGTCGAAGAGCTCGTTTTGGATTTCGGGCAGCACAGCTGCCAGCCGTTCGCACACTCCTGTGGCCAGTGCCACGCCGATCTGCGAGTTGAGTTCGTCGACGGTTCCGTAGGCATTCACGCGCAGATGTTCTTTGGGCACCAGCTGCCCGCCGCCCAGCGAGGTCTGGCCTTGGTCGCCTTTTTTGGTGTAGAGTTTGGTCAGTCTTGGCATTGGAGTGCTCCTGTCACATCTTCGGCTGTCAGCCAGCCGGTTTCTGGAAAAAGTCTTGCAATTTGTGGGGCAAAGAGTGGGGAAGTTGCCAGCACTTCTGTGGGGGGACCCTCGGCGATGATTTCACCTTGGCTCATCAAAATCACCCGGTCGGCGATGGCAGCGGCCAGCTCCACGTCGTGGGTCACGACCAGGATTGCCGTGCCGTCGTCGCGCCAGCCTCGCAGCAGTTGTTCCAACGCCATTTTGGCTCGGTAGTCCAGCCCGCGTGTCGGCTCATCCAGCAGCAGCGTGGCAGGTTGGGTCACCGTCACAGCGGCCAGGGCGACCCGCTGTCGTTCGCCGACGCTGAGATCGCGCGGGTAGGCTGCGGCTTTGTCGGCCAACCCCAGGCGTGCCAGCAGCTGGCTGGGAAAGCCTTCCTGCTGAAGCGTTCCAGCACCCTGGTGGTTGTGCAGCGTGACGAGAAGTTCGTCCTGCACGCTTTCTGCAAAGAGCAGGCTGTTCGGGTCCTGGGGCAGATAGCCGACCTGGCGGCAGATCTCGGCCACTGTGCGTCCTGTGTTGGGACGGCTGCCGATGGAGACGTCTCCTGCCCAGGGGCGCAGCAGCCCGACCAGCGTGCGCAGCAGCGTGGTTTTGCCTGCGCCGTTGCGTCCCATCAACACGACGATCTCGCCGGGCCAGAGCGACAGATCGACTCCCCGCAGAATCTCCTGTTGGCGGAAGCGGACCCGCAGCCCGCGTGCCTGCAGGGTAGGCTCACCGGGGCGCTGGCTCTCTCTGCGCTGCAGCGGCAGCAGCTTGCCCGCCTGTCGCTGTGCTGCCAGCCACGGGCGGCTGAAGCGCAGCCCTTCTTTGACCGTCAATGGCAACGGTTGCCAGCCCAGCGCCTTGCCCACGGCCACAAGGGGGGGCACCAGCTCGACTGCCTGCATCGCCGCCAGGGTGTCGGCGTAGAGGATCGCTCCATCGTCTGCTGCCGGCAGAGAGATCACGCTGTCGACGAAGGGCAGCACCCGCTCCAGGCGGTGTTCAGCCAAAATGATGGTCAGCCCCAGGTCGTGGTTGAGCCGCACCAGCGCGTTGAGAACATCTTCGGCGGATTTTGGGTCAAGCTGTGAGGTCGGCTCGTCCAGCACCAGGAGTTTGGGGCGCAAGGCCAGGGCTGCCGCAATCGCGACTCGCTGGCGTTCGCCTCCAGAGAGCTGCTGAAGCGAACGGTCACGCAGAGGGGTCAAGCCGAGCAGGTCGAGGGTCTCCTCGACCCGTACCCGCATGGTCTGGGGGGGCATGGCCGCATTTTCCAGTGCAAATGCGATTTCGTCCTCGACCTGGTCGGTGACAAACTGGGCTTCTGGATCCTGAAAGACAAATCCGACGTGCTGGCTCAGCAGCCGTGGGGTTGCGGCCACAGGGTCCAGCCCCGCCACGCGCACCCTGCCGCTGAGCACGCCTCCGCTGAAATGAGGGACCAGCCCGTTGAGACAGCGCAGCAGGGTGGACTTGCCGGCGCCGGAGGGCCCGATCAGCAGGATCAGCTGCCCATCGGGCAGTTCAAGCGAAATATCTTTCAACGCAGGGTGTGTGGCCCCTGGGTAGAAGTAGGTCAGATGTTCCAGTTGAATCATCGTGTCTCCAGGGTTAGAGCAGGGCAGGGAACAGCAGCCCTGCTGTCGCCAGCCCGATTCGCCAGTCCAGGGCCGGCCCGGTCAGGGTCGGATAGGGGGAATAGAAGAGGGTGCTTCGGTCGAAAATTGGCAACAGATAGGCACCGGCCGCCAACAGCGCCCCTGCCAGCACGATCCAGTCTCGGCGCTGCCAGGGTTGGGGTCGATAGACTGTGTAGGGATGCTGGCGTCCGGCATACCACAGCGCGAACAAGAGGGCGGCCCCACCGCCCGCCATCGGCAGGGGCGTCCACCACAGCGTTCCGACGGTCAGCTGCAACAGCCAGCCGACCACGAGGCTGGCAAAGCCGGCCAGCGCCAGCCCCTGTGCCCCCCGTGCGTGGGGAGCGGCGAGGCTGGCAAAGCCGCGCGCCACCATCGCTTCCGCCAGCTGCAACGAACGCTCCAGCCCCCCCTCCAACAGCGGCACGATCAGCGGCAGCCAGCTGCGTACCCCGCGCAGACGGTGACCCCGCACAGCCTGTGCTTCTCGGATCTGTTGCAGCTGCAGCAGCGTGGTCGGGACAAAGGTCACCGCAATAGAAAGCACCACTGCGACTGGGTAGTAGGCGCGTGGGGTCAGCCGCAGCAGCGCCCGCACAGCCACAACCTGATGAAGAAGGCTGAACCCCACGAGCAAAGTGGCCAGCGCCAGCCCGTTGAGGGCGCCGTAGGCCAGGGCCTCCAGCGTCCAGCCTCCCCCCAGCAGTGGAATCCAGGCTGGCAATGCAAAGAGTTCGGTTGTCCCAGCACGCACCATTGCCCAGTTGGCCAGGGCGGTGCTTGCAAAGAGCAGCAGCCCCAGGCGCAGCGACGAGAGGCTGCGCTTTTCAGGTTCCTGGACGCACCGCCAGCGTACAGCCCCGATTGAGGCCAGCAGCAGCAGCAGGTAGACTGGCTGGCGCGTCAGGGTTGCGATCGTCACCACCGCTGCAGCCCATCCTGCCCAGCTGAGGGGCTGCAGCGGCTGTGATGCAGCGCGCGGTCTGTGGAGGGGAGGCGTTTCTGGAGGAAGCGGTTCTGTCATCATCCCTCAGCGGCCTCTGCCGGCTTGGCCAGCGCAGGATTTGGCTGGTAGACAAACGCAAAGCGCCGTTGAAAGCGGCGCAGCACCCGGACGACGGCTGCGCCCAGAAAAAAGACCAACAAAAAATTGCCGAGTGCACGCATGAGATCCCAGCCCAGCGAGGTCACGACATAAAACACCAGGTAGCGCTGCACGGTGTCGCCCAGGCTGACCCCAGGCTGCCAGTGCATCTGGGCAGGTCCAACGGCAAAGGGCCAGAACCAGAGGTTCATAGTCGCTCCGAACAGCAGGCCCCAGTAGCCGGCAAAGAGGGCCAGCACCCAGATTTCGACCTCTTTGTGGGCAGGGCTCCACGCGCTCCCTGCCTCTGGCCAACAAGCTTGCAGCAGGCGGATGAGGGGCCGGCAGAGGGGGGCGCTCAGGCCGACCCAGCCCGCTGTGAACATCTGGTAGGGCAGCCAGGGCCCGACCCCACCGGTGACCAGCGCAGAGGCCAACAGGGTCAGCGCTCCCAACAAAAAGCCAAGCCCGCCCCCAAACACATAGCCAGCCAGCACAATCAACAAAAAGATTGGGCTGAACCCGCCGGGGCCGGGCAGCGCCACTTCGGCAAAACGCAAGGCTGCGTTGATGGCGACCAGCACCCCCAGCAGTGCAATGGTCTGGGCGCTGACTGCCTGCTGTTGGACTTCCAGCAGCAGCACGGCGAAGCAGATCCCCACCAGGACGGCCACCATCAGCGCGCTGTCGTTGGCGCGCGCCAGGGTCTGGTCGCTGCTCTGGGCCAGCTGGGGCAGCCAGAACGGATAGAGAAACGCTGCAACCCCGACCACGCTGGTGAGCCCATAGGTGACAGCCGTCAGCCCGTTTTTCATGGCTGGCCTCGACGCAGAAGGCGGTGCAGCCAGAGCATCCCCAGGGCACCGGCAGGGAGCGCCACCAACACGCTCAGCAGCAGGGCGAGGGCTTGCCCGGCTCCCAGCCCGGTGGTCTGCTGCGGGCGTGTCTCCCCTGGCGGGAGTGCGCGGGGGGAGGTGTGCTTCGTCGGCGGGGGCGGTTCGGCCACCAGGCGGGCTGAAAGGGGGGAGGGCTGGGAAGGCTCTGGACAGATCTCAGCAAAAGAGATGGCTGGCGGGGGATCGGCGCGATCGACGGTGCCGATCCCCCACCGCCAGCCGTCGACCTGGCCGTCCTGCACCTGGGTG
>JAGWYN010000034.1:7500-46512 GCA_018969295.1 Chloroflexota bacterium
CGACAGCGACGCTCTTCGCCGTCTCAACCGTTTTGCCAGCCTGGATGAACCCCTCACCGCTGGCCAGCAGCTGTTGCTTCCTGCGACCGGCGCCGAGCTGCGTCCGCTGCGAATCGCCGAAGAGTACACTGTGCAGCCCGGCGAGAGCCTGATCCAGATTGCCGTGCAGCACGGCGTCACCCTGGCTGCCTTGCTGCAGCAGAACCGGATCGCAGACCCGAACAGAGTCTATCCCGGCCAGCAGCTGGCGATCCCGGCGGCAGAAACCGCTGTGCGACAGGTGGGGCGGCCGCGCAGTGGCTTTTTTTCCTACACGGTCCAGCCTGGCGACACCCTTTCTCAGATCGCACGCGACCTCAACACGACGATGCTGGCCATCCAGACGTACAACAAGTTGCCCGACACCGAGACGGTCTACAACCACCGCGAGCTGCGCATTCCCTACGGGCCACCGGCCTTTGGCCGGTCGCTGCCCCCGGTGCCTCTGTCGGGGACGCGCTTTGTTGTCAGCCTCAGCCGCCAGCAGTGTTGGGTCTACCGCGGCGAGCAGGTGTTGCAGGAATGGCCGTGCAGCACGGGGGCCGGCGAACGGCGCACCAAGCCGGGCGATTACGCAGTGAAATCAAAAATTCTTAACGCCAAAAGCAATGCCTGGCAGCTGGATATGCCCTACTGGCTGGGGATCTACGATGTCGGCCCGTACGAGAACGGCATCCATGGCTTGCCGGTGGCCTGGCAGACCGGCAAAAAGATCTGGTCCGGGCTGATCGGCCAACCGGCCACCTTCGGCTGTGCCATGCTCGACGACCCTGCGGCCGCGGCGTTGTTCCGGCTGGCGTTTTTGGGCATGCCTGTACATGTCGTCGAATGAAGAGAGAGGCGATCGGTGAGCAACGGAGAATGGTCGAAGGGGCTGCACCCTGGCAAATTGCCGCCTGCTTTGCTGGCTGAGCTGCTGGGTCAGCTGCCGACCCAGGATGCTGACCTGGTGCTGGGGCCTGCGGTCGGCGAAGATGCTGCTGTCATTGAATTTGCCCGCTCGTCGGCCAGGCTATTGGTTGCCAAATGCGACCCGATCACCTTTGCGACCGACCAGATCGGGTTTTATGCGGTCCATGTCTGCGCCAACGACCTGGCGGTCACGGGCGCTACCCCCCGTTTTTTCCTGCCTACCCTCTTGCTGCCTGCTGCCGGGGCCACGGTCGAGCTGGCCCAGCAGCTCTTTGCACAGATCGGTGCCGCCTGCCGGTCGTTGGGAGTTGTGGTCGCTGGCGGGCACAGTGAGGTGACCCCGGCTGTCACCCAGCCGGTGGTGCTGGGCACGATGTTGGGCGAGGTCGATCGCCGGCACCAGGTGTGCAGCGGCGGCTGCCGGCCCGGAGATGTGCTGCTGCTGGCCGGCATGGTGCCGGTCGAGGGGACCAGCGTCCTCGCACGTGAGAGGCGCGGACAGCTCTTGGCTGCTGGCTGGGATGCTGCCGAACTGGAGGTTGCCGCCAATTACCTCTTTGACCCTGGAATCAGCGTGCTGCGCCCGGCGCTGCTGGCCGCACATGCCGGGTGGGTGACGGCAATGCATGACCCGACAGAAGGGGGGCTGGTGACCGGGCTGGCCGAACTGGCGACCGCCGGCCAGGTCGGGATCCAGGTGGATCTGGATGCGGTGGCGATCTCTGGGCTGAGCCGGCGGCTCTGTGCCGCACTGGGCCTGGATCCGTTGGGCACGCTGGCTTCGGGGGCGCTGCTGGCGACCGCCCCCCCAGACCGGGTGGATGCGCTGCTGGCTGGCTGGGCGGAGGCGGGCTGGCCAGCCGCTGCGATCGGGCAGATTCTGCCGCCCGGGTCAGGCCTGTGGGCCATTCAGCAGGGAGAGCGGCTCCCCCTGCCAGTCTTCCAGGCCGATGAACTCACACGGCTCTGGCAATGATGATGCGTGCACGGGCGTACAAGACCCTCAGCGACCTGTGGAGCCACCGGGCGCGCACGCTGATCGTTTCGTTGGCGGTCGCCGTCGGCGTCTACGCGGTGGGGGCGCTCCTGGCCACCCAGACGCTGCTGCTGCGCGAGTTCCACAGCGACCGCAACGCCGCGCTGCTGCCCGATGCCTCGATCTACACCCAGCCCTTCGACGCCGAGCTGGCCGAACGGCTTCAAGCGCTGCCCGGCGTGGCAGCCGCAGAAGCGCGCCAGTCGCTGCGCGCCCGTGTGCCGGTAGGGGAGGGGGCCCGCAGAAGTATCGAACTGATTGCTGTCGACGACTTCGAGTCGATGCGGGTCCATCGGTTTCCGCTGCTGGCTGGCCGCTGGCCACAGCACAAAAATGAAATGGCGCTTGAGTCGATGGGGCTGGCGTACCTCGGCGTGACCTTGGGCGACACCCTCACGGTCGAGCTGGCCGACGACACCCAAAAACAGTTTCGGGTCACCGGCCTGCTGCACGACCCGCGCTATCCCAGCCCGGAGATCACCAACTTCACCGTCGGGGCCGTCACTCCTGCGGGCATGGCCTATCTTGGGGGGATCGACCTGTTCACAGAGCTGCTGCTGCGTGTGGACCGTGCCCAGAGTGCCCCTCCTGCTGTGGCCAGCGTCGTCGCGTCCGTCGAGGAACGGATCGAAAAAAGTGGCCGCACCATCGTTGGCCGCACCATCGCAGGCCAGGCCATCATCGAATCGATCGTCAACACATCGGTGATGATCCTCTCTTTTTTTGGGTGGTGCATCCTGCTGTTGTCAGCTTTTCTGGTGATCAACACGATCTCTGCGCTGATTGTCCAGCAGGTCAACCAGATTGGCATCCTGAAACTGGTCGGCGCCAGCCGTGGACAGATGGTCAGCATGTATCTGACATTGGTGCTGGTCTTTGGCCTGCTGGCCTTTCTCATCGCCGCTCCCCTGGCGACATGGACGGCGCGCGCGCTGCTCACCCACCTGATCCAGGGGCTGTTGAACCTGCGCCCGGAGAGCCTGGCTGTGCCCCTCTGGGTCTATGGGGTGATGGGCGCGATCAGCCTGCTGATCCCGGTGCTGGCGGGCCTGCTGCCCGTGTTACAAGGCACCCGAATCACAACCTATGCTGCGCTCAACGGGCAGGCGCCGCAGCAGGTAGGGGGCATTGCGTTGGATCGTCTGCTGCATCGCCTGCCCCGACGCTGGCTGCAGCGGCCGCTGATGTTGGCGGTACGCAATACGCTGCGCCACAAAGGACGGCTGCTGCGCACCATGGCCGTCATGAGCCTGGGCACCGCCCTGTTTATCGCTGTGATTTCGGTGCGGATTTCGGTCGATGCCACACTCGCTGATTTTTTGCGCTACCACCAGTACGATGTCCAGCTGCAGTTCCAGCAGCTGCACCGCACAGCCCGTCTCGAAGAGGCGGCACGTTCCGTCCCGGGGGTGCGTGCCGTCGAGGGCTGGGTGCTCGGGAGTGCTACCCGCGTGCGGCCAGATGGCAACGACAGCAACAGCTATCAGGTGGTTGCGCTGCCCGCAGGGTCGCAGCGGGTCGAACCGATCGTCTACGCCGGACGGTGGCTGCAGCCAGACGACGGCTATGCTGTCGTGCTCAACGCGACCGTTGCCCAGGACGAACCGGATCTTCAGATCGGCTCCGCGGTCGTGCTCGACATCGCCGGGGACGAGCATCCCTGGCAGATCGTAGGCATCGTGGGGTCCGACGCACAAGGTCCCAAAATATACATGAACCAGGGCATGTACGGCTACGCCACGCGCAGCCCAGGACGATCCAACACCCTCCTGGTCGATCTCCAGGAGCGGGTCGGGCAGAAGACGATGGAGACCCTGCTGCTCCAGCACTTTGAGAAAGCGGGCTATGCGGTGCGCACGACCCGCACGGCCCAGACGCTCAACGCACAGAACCGGCTGATGTTCGATGTGATTGTCAGTTTTTTGATTTTTAACGCCGTGCTGTTGGGGGCGGTCGGCAGCCTGGGGCTGTCCACCACCATGGGAATCAACATTTTGGAACGCATTCGCGAGATTGGTGTCTTGCGTGCCATCGGCGCCTCCAACCAGGCGATCCGGCTGATTGTCCTGCTGGAAGGTGTAGGGATTGCTGTCCTGAGCTGGGGGATTGGCCTGCTCTTGTCCTATCCGATCGCCCAGGCGATGAGCTGGCAGATCGGGGTGGCGCTCTTGGACACACCGCTTTCGTTTACCTACTCGCTGCTGGCAGCGGTCGTCTGGTTTTTTGTGCTGCTGGCCCTGGCAGTGGTGGCCAGCCTGGGCCCTGCACGCAGCGCCGTACGGCTGACAATCCGGGAGGTGCTGGCCTATGAATGAGAGAATGGGGGGCGGACCGCCGGGGGCACCGCTGATCGTGCTGGCCGGGCTGCAAAAAGCCTACCATACCCCGGCTGGGGAGTTCTATGCGCTCAAAGCGATCGACCTCACCCTCCAGCGGGGCGAATTTGTGGCGCTGCTTGGCCGCTCGGGGGCTGGCAAGTCGACCCTGATCAACATGGTGGCCGGGATCGACCGCCCGACCGCAGGGGAGATCTGGGTCGACGGCCACGCAGTGCATCGAATGAGTGAAGGGCAGCTGACCCGTTGGCGGGGGCGTTCGGTGGGGGTGGTCTTTCAATCGTTTCAGCTGATGCCGATGCTGACCTGTGCCCAGAACGTGGCTCTGCCGATGGATTTTGCCGGGCTGTACGGTTCGCCGCGCCAGCAGCGCGCACGCGCGTGCGCGCTGCTGGCCGCAGTCGGGGTTGCCGAGCACGCCGACAAGCGACCTGCGGCCGTCTCGGGGGGCCAGCGCCAACGTGTGGCCATCGCCCGTGCCTTGGCCAATGACCCCATTTTTCTGGCGGCCGACGAGCCGACCGGCAACCTGGACTCGCAGACGGCAGATGCCGTCTTTGCGGTCTTTCAACAGCTGGTGGCAGACGGCAAGACCATCCTGATGGCCACCCATGACCGCGAGCTGGCGTCGCGCGTCTCGCGCGTGTTGCGCATCGAGGATGGGCGGATCGTAGAAGATGTGCAGCTGACCTCCGCGGCGGAAGGACGTGCCCTTGTTGCTGAAATGGATGCGTAGCCGGCCCCCCCGCCCTCCCCAAGCTGCCAGCTCTCCCCCGCCGAACGGCGGCTCGAACGACGGCTCGAACGACGGCCCAGTCATCGACCTGAGGGGTGTGGTCAAGGTGTACTCGACCCCTGCCGGCCCCTTCAGGGCGCTCCAAGGAATTGACCTGGCCCTGTGGCGCGGGGAATTTGTGGCGATCGTCGGCAAGTCGGGCAGCGGCAAGTCGACGCTGATCAATATGTTCACCGGCATCGACCACCCGACCGCAGGCGAGGTCGTCGTGGCGGGCACCGCGATCCGTCAGCTCGACGAAGGGCAGATGGCCGAATGGCGCGGCCGGACCATGGGAATCGTCTTTCAGTTTTTTCAGCTGCTGCCTACCCTCTCGGTGGTCGAAAACGTCATGATCCCGATGGATCTGGCCGACCAATATGCGCCGGAAGAACGCTACGCTCGTGCCCTCTACCGTCTGGAACAGGTTGGGATGGCAGAGGACGCCCACAAGTTCCCTGCTGTGCTCTCTGCAGGGCAGGCACAGCGTGCGGCCATCGCACGCGCGCTCGCCAACGACCCCCCCCTCCTGGTGGCCGACGAACCGACCGGCAACCTCGATGTGCGCAACGCCGAGGGGGTCTTCGAGCTCTTTCAAAACCTGGCCGGGCTGGGCAAAACCATCTTGATGGTGACCCACGACGACGACCTGGCCGCACGCGTGCCGCGCACCGTGACGATCGCAGATGGCCAGATCGTGGACGAGATCCGCCGATAGCGCCGCACCGCCACACTGCAGAGACACAACGCCCCTTTACCCAGGTGAACACGAATTGTTAACCTGGGTAAAGCATTTTCACTGGCTCTGCCGCATTTTGAATTGTAAGATTGCTTTCATCGTACAACCGCTTCTCCCTCTAGTCTGACACTGTCGAGGCAAGCATGTGGTGCCGACAATCGACCAGGGCACAGCCTGCTTCTGTGTTTTGTCGGAGTGATCGGAAAGGAAGATGGCATGAAGTGGACTGTACGTGTCGGGCTCTGGTGGCTGCTGCTGAGTCTGGCTGGCTGCGCGGGGATGCCTGTTGCTTCGGAGGGCTCTGCGGGTTCAGCAGAGACGACTTTGGTGGTCTACAGCGCACGTTCGGAGTCTCTTTTCAAACCCGTGATCGACGCCTTCAACCAGGTGTATCCAGAGGTCAAGGTGACGGTGCTGACTGGGAGCAATGGCGAACTGGCCGCCAAATTGCTGGAGGAGCAGGCCAACCCACAGGCGGATCTGTTGGTCAACAGCGATATTTTGACGATGGAGAGTCTGGCCGCGCAGGGGTTGTTTGTGCCCAACGACTCGGCTGTGGTGGCGGCGGTGCCGGAGAGGTATCGGGCCGAGGACGGCAGTTGGGTGGCTTTGACGCTGCGCTCGCGCGTGATCATGTACAACACCGACCGGGTCCAGCCTGAACAGCTGCCCGATTCGGTGTTGGATCTGGTCGACCCGCAGTGGGAGGGCCAGGTCGGGGCTGCCGACAGCCGCAACGGCGCCATGGTCGCCCATCTGGTCGCCATGCGCCACCTGCAGGGGGAGGAACTCATGGCCGATTTTGTGCGTGGGCTGCTGGCCAATGACGTTCAGTGGTTTGGCGGGCACACCGATGTGCGCAAGGCGGTCGGTTCGGGCGAGCTGGCGTTGGGGCTGGTCAACCACTACTATTACCACCTGTCGCTGGCCGAAGGCGCACCGGTCGGTGTGATCTACCCGGACCAGGGAGAGGGGGAGATCGGCCTGGTTGTCAACTCGACCAATGCCGGGATCGTGCGGGGAGCTCGACATCCGGAGCCCGCCAGGCAGTTGGTCGAGTTCATGCTTTCACCCGCCGGACAAAAACTCTACGCCGACCTGAACTTCGAGTATCCAGTGGTCGATGGGGTGGCACCGGCGGCAGGAGTCCCGCCGCTGAGCGAATTCAAACTGGCCGATGTAAGCCTCAAGACGATGTGGGAAGAGCTGGAAGCTGCGCAGCAGGCGGTGCAGGCAGCCGGGTTGCCGTAAGGACAGCCTGAACAAAAGAGCCGGGTTTCCAGCTGGAAACCCGGCTCGAACGCGCTTATTCAGTTGTCAGGCATCTACGACAGACACCAACGCCGGCCCCCCGCCAACGAGTCGACAACAGTCTCTGGCCTCAAGCCAGAAGCCAAATGCATTCAACTCAGGGCACACAGACTACGTCGCCAGGATAGACATAGTAGTGCGGCCGATTGTAGACCCACGGGTTGGCCGCCAGCATTGCGCTCGCCGACACGCCGTAGGCAGCACCGATGCCGTACAGGCTGTCCCCCGGCTGCACGGTCGCCGTACTGCTGCAACCTTTGCCTGAAGAACTGCTGCTCCCCCATCTCTGGCTCTCGGAATGGCCCACCTGCTGGTTGACGAAGTCCCACACCTTGACCGGAGAACCAGGCTGGTGTGGCAGGCGGACCGTGTAGCAGAGCGCAGTGTGGGGCAGCCAGCCGTCGATCTGCTCTTCGCAGATGCGGTAGCGGGCTCCTGGCACGCGGTAGTCATTGGACGGGAAATCGAAGCGGTAGTTGCCCAGCCCGTCGGTCAACACATAAGAGGTGTTGTCCTGGTCCGGGTCTTCGCTGCCATTGGTCGGCAACGCACCGCCGTGATCCAGAGGTGTGATCCGAATCTTCCAGTCGGGCAGGCCGATATGGCCGTTGGCATCCAGCTTGCGGCCCACAAAGCTGAAACCAAAGTCCTGCTCGTTGAAGAACTTGACTTCGGCGCAGCTATCACCCGCAGCGACGTCCACCGTGTAGCCCATCGCACTGGCTGGCGCCCAGCCGCTGCGCTCCTCTTCGACCACGGTGTAGGGGCCAGGGGGCAGGTTGCTGAAGGTGACTTTGCCCAGTGCATCCGTGTAGCCGGTCGCCACAATGGTGCCATTGGCCCGCTTGACGGTCATCTTCCAGCCGGCCAGAGGCGTGCTGGTCTCTTCAAAGATGTCCGACTTGTAGACGTCAAGACAGCCGTGTGCGGTCACCCGGTTTTTGAAACGCAGCTCGAGAGGAATCGGCTGGCCGTTCGGGTTGGCCTTCCATTCGACGGTGAGGGTCTGGTGGCCCGAGGAGGGCACGATCGGCACAAAGCGCACACCGGCCGGCGGGAACTCTTTGAAGACCCACTGCCCTTCGGTGAGGTAGAAGGTGGCGGTGCCGGTGACCAGCTCGCCGGTCTTCAGCTCCACAGGCGAGGCAAACCAGTTGCCGCGCACCGGCTCAGCCCGGATCAGCCAGTCGTTCAGCAGGTTGTGCTGGTCGTCGATCTTGGTGACGACAACCGGCACACGCCGCACCAATTTCCAGCGGATCTGAGCGCACTCCTGCTGTTGGTAGGTGAGCGGCACGTCAAACTGCAGCGAAGTGATGCCTTCCCAAGGGCCGTTCCCGGATTCTTCCACCAGCAGCCGGAACCGCCAGGTTCCAACCGCCAGCTCCGCCGGCCCCCCCGCCGCAGGCAGCTCAAAATAGCCGTCTTCGTCGGTGGAAACCACAAAGAGCTCGGTCGGCTCCCCGGCGCTGTCCAACAGCGTGTACTCGATCAGCCACGTGTTGTCCACTGCATCCAGATTGAGCAGCGTTTCGTCAAAATTGATTACGGATCCTTCGACACACAGGCTGTTGGTCGGGGTCGCCTGTGCATACGCGCTGACCATCGGGATCAGCATTCCCAGCGCCAGAATCGTTGCCAGAAGCGTCCGCACACGCCAAGGCATCCACTGTCGCCGGCTGGTCTTCCCAGTCATACGACTCTCCTTTCAAAAGAGTGTTGTTAGAGTGCTATGTTGTCAGGGTGTGTTGCTCAAACAAAATTTTCCTACCCGCGCAACGCGCTGTTTACATGGAATCTCCTTTCCTCGCCCAACCTTGCAGACATGGATGCAAACGGCGGCCCTCCGTGAAACAAGATCCTACAAAGAGAATACCATGTTTTTTGCAAAAAAGCAAGGGGTTTTCATAATGTAATGACATGAAATTTGGATTTTGACTCTCCAATTTCGGCCTCTGTATGGTACGATAAGGGCAACGGCCTGGCCAGCAGCAACCGGCTCCGCCCAAGCGTGCAAAGGAAGGTTCTCTCATGTCGATCGACCAGCGCAAAGCCGACCACATTCGGATCAATGTGACCGAAGATGTCCAGTTTCCGAACCTGACGACCGGGCTGGAGCAGTATCGGCTGGTGCACCAAGCCCTCCCCGAACTGGATCTGGAGGAGGTACAGCTGGAGAGCATCCTCTTTGGCCGCCGTCTGGCTGCACCCCTCCTCGTCAGTTCGATGACAGGGGGGACCCAGCAGGCAGCGCTCATCAACCGCAATCTGGCCGAAGCTGCTCAGGCCCAGCGTGTGGCGTTGGGGGTCGGCAGCCAGCGCGCCGCCATCGAGCATGAGCAGCTTCGTCCCTCTTTTCGGGTGCGGGATGTGGCGCCGGATATTCTGCTGTTCGCCAATCTGGGCGCTGTGCAGCTCAACTATGGCTACACAGTCGACCAGTGCCGCCGGGCGGTAGAGATGATCGAGGCTGACGCCTTGATTTTGCATCTCAACCCGCTGCAGGAGGCGGTGCAGCCCGAAGGGGATCTGCGCTGGCGCGGGCTGCTGGCCAAGATCGCCGGCGTCTGCGCACAGCTGGATCGGCCGGTGATTGTGAAGGAGGTGGGGTGGGGAATCAGCGCCCAGAGTGCCCGGCGGCTGGTCGAGGCGGGAGTGGCTGCCATCGACGTGGCGGGGGCCGGCGGCACCTCCTGGAGCCAGGTCGAAATGCACCGGGCCCCGACCGAACGGCTGCGCCGCCTGGCGGGGGCCTTTGCCGACTGGGGCATTCCTACGGCAGACAGCCTGGTTGCCGCCGCCGCCGTGCGCGCCGAGCTGGGGCGCCCCGAGCTCCGTCTCTTCGCCAGCGGCGGTATCCGCAGTGGTCAGGAGCTGGTCAAATGTCTTGCGCTGGGCGCTGACCTGGTGGGGTTGGCTTCTCCGTTTCTCAAGGCTGCGATGGAGTCCGCCGAGGCGGTGGCTGCCGAGATGGAATTTTTGTCCGCCGAGGCGCGCATCGCGATGTTCTGCAGCGGCGCTGCGTCTCTGGCTGGTCTGCGCCAGCCGGGTGTTTTGGTGAAGGAGAGATGATGCTCGACAACTTTGCGGCGCGCTGGCTGCCAGCGCTGGAGACCGAGATGCGCGCTGTGCTGGCGGGCGACGGCCGCGCCACCCCTTTGCACTATGGGATGATCCACTACCATATGGGATGGGTGGACAGCCAGTTTCAGCCGGTGACCTTGCCGGCGGGCAAACGATTGCGCCCGCTGCTTTGTCTGATGGCCTGCCAGGCTGTCGGTGGGGATCCGGTGCAGGCGCTGCCGGCCGCCGCTGCGGTGGAGATCCTGCACAATTTTTCGCTGGTGCACGACGACATCGAGGACGGCGACGTGACCCGCCGCCATCGGCCGACCCTGTGGAGCGTCTGGGGGGTGCCGCAGGCCATCAACGCCGGCGACGCCATGTTTGCCCTGGCTTTTGCAGCCCTTCAGCGCCTCTCCACGACCCAGGTCGCTGCGGCCCAGCAGCTGGCGGCGCTGCAGCTTTTCACCGACACTTCTGTTGCCTTGACCGAAGGACAGCACCTGGACATGCACTTTGAGCAGCGCCGCCAGGTCAGTGTCGCCGAATATCTGCGCATGATCGAAGGCAAGACCGCGGCGTTGATCGGAGCCAGTGTGGCGCTCGGCGGTCTAGTCGGCGGTGACAGCACGTACGCCCCCCTACGCCGTTTTGGTCAGTCGCTCGGGCTGGCTTTTCAGATCCAGGATGACCTGCTCGGGATCTGGGGGGATCCTGCTGTGACCGGCAAGGCCGCAGGCAACGACATTCTGCGGCGCAAAAAAAGTCTGCCCCTGCTGCACGCGCTCAACGACCCGCTCTGCGGCGAAGCGCTGCATGCGCTGCTTTGGAGAGATCGGCTCACCGACGCCGACCTGCCAGAAGCGCTGCGTCTCCTCGAACAGGCCGGCGCACGCACCTATGCCACCGACCAGATGAAGCTCTTTTACACCGCCAGCCAGCAGGCGCTGCAGGAGGCTTTGGGCGCAGAGGCCCCTGCCAGCCTGCTCTGGGCGACAGCCAGCTGGCTGATGCAGCGGCAGAGCTGACCGGGAAGGCTGACCGGGAAGGCCGGCCAGAAAGGGGCGCCCCCCTTCCTGGCGCAACATGTTCCTCCTGGCAGCTCAGACGCCTTCGAGCTGCCGTTTGACCGCAGCGCAGAAAGCATCCGCGGTCGCCCCATCCAGCACCCGGTGGTCGTAGCTGAAACCAAGGGTTGCCATCGGCTTGAAGACCAGCGCGTCCCCCGGATTGGGGTCCAGCGGATGCCCCTGGCTGACGACGACGGCCCGTTTTTCGATGGCCCCGACCCCCAGGATGCCGACCTGCGGCTGCACGATGATCGGGGTCTGGAAACGGCTGCCCGAGGTCCCGTAGTTGCTGAGAGTAAAGGTGCCGTCACTCAGGTCTGCCTGCGTCAAGGCGTTCTTGCGGGCTCGATCTGCCAGGTCGTTGACGGCACGCGCCAGCCCCAACAAGTTGAGTTCACCAGCCTGTTTGATGACAGGCACGACCAACCCTCCCAGCCCGTTGGCGTCCATCGGCAGCGCGGTCGCCATGCCGATATGGTAGCTCCGTTTGATCAGGATCCCCTCTTCGGTCCAGGTCGCATTGGCCGCCGGCACGGCCTTGAGACCAGCCACAATTGCCTCGACAAAATAGGCTGTGATGGTGAGATTGACCCCGGCGGCCGCAAATTCCTGTTTGCGGGCTGCTCGATGGCGCAGCACTGCGCTCATGTCGACATCCCACATGGTCGTCACGTGGGGAGCGGTGAACAGACTCTGGGTTGTGTTGCGCGCCACGGCCACGCGCATGCGCGAGAGTTTGACCAGCTCTTCGCCCAGCCGCGCCGGGGCTGCCGGGGCCGGGGCTGCCGGGGCCGGGGCTGCCGGGGCCGGGGCTGCCGGGGCTGCCGGTCGCGCCGGGGCTGCCGGGGCTGCCGGGGCTGCTGGGGCTGCCGGGGCTGGGGCGTAGGCGGGTTCGACCCGTACGCTCCTGCCTTGGGTGCGGCTGGCCAGAGCGCTGAGCACGTCGTACTTGGTCAGGGTGCTCAGCGGTCGGTCGCCCGCCACCTCGCGCAGGTGGAGATTGTGGTCGGCTGCCAGACGGCGAACCACCAGGCTGGCCGTGTCGGTCAGTTCCCCAGGCAGTGCCACATCGGCCGGGCTGGGGGGAGCCTCACGATGGGACAGCACATCCTGCTTGGTGATCTGTCCGCCGGGCCCGCTGCCGGCGACCCCAGCCAGATCGACCCCTTTGTCGGCGGCGACCCGCTTGGCGACCGGGGTCGCTCGGATTTCTGTCTCGGCTGGCGGCGGCGCCGGGCTGGCTGTCTCACCCGCTTCGCCGATATAGCCGATCACGGCGCTGATCGGCGCCAGTTCCCCCGCACGGTAGTTGATTTTGAGCAAGACACCTGAGGCGGGGGCTGGAATTTCTGTGTCGACCTTGTCGGTTGCGACCTCCAAAAGGATATCGCCTGCCTTGACTGTGTCGCCGACCGCCATGCGCCAGCGGCTGACAGTGACATCTTCGACCCCTTCGCCGGCGTCCGGCAGTCTGATTTCAGTTGCCATGCTTCCCCCTATTTCATCATTTCCAGGACAGCAGCCTTGATGTTGCGCTTCCAGGGCAGGAGTTCCTCTTCGAGCGGCTTGGAGACCGGCAGAGATGCAGGGGCCATGCCGAGCCGGCGAGCCGGCGCTTTGAGCAGATAGGGGGCCTCTTCGTAGGTACGTGCCACGATTTCGGCGCCGATGCCAGCATTGGACTGAGACTCGTGGACGGCCAGCAGCCGCCCGGTCTTGGCCACCGAGGTGAGCACCCCCTCCATATCGAGCGGAGTGATGCTGCGCAGATCGACGATTTCAAGGTCGATCCCCTGCTCGGCCTGCAGCTCCTCGGCAGCTTCGAGCGCCTGCAGCAAGGTGTACCCAAAGGTGGCCACGGTGAGGTCTTTGCCCGCCCGTTTCACATCTGACTTGCCGATGGGAACGGTGTAGTCGACCTCGGCGTCTGGCAGCTCCCCGCGTGTGAAGTAGAGCATTTTGTGTTCCAGAAAGAGCACAGGATTTTCGTCGCGAATGGCTGAGACCAACAGCCCTTTGGCGTCGTAGGGGGTCGAGGGGGCCACCACTTTGATGCCGGGAAATTGGGCGAAGGTGCTCTCGACGCTGCTGCTGTGCTGCGATCCGTAGCCCTTGCCGCCCCCCTGCTGGCCGCGGATCACCATCGGCACATTCAGAAGCCCACCAGTCATGTAGTGCATTTTGGCGGCCTGGTTGAAGATCTGGTCCGCACAGACCAGATAAAAGTCCATATACATGAGTTCGACGATGGGGCGCAGCCCCACCATAGCGGCACCGACCGCCATGCCCATGAACCCTTGCTCGCTGATCGGGGTATCGATCACGCGGCGCTCTCCGAACTCGTCGAGCAGATTGCGCGTCACCCGGAACAGGCCGCCGTAGTGGCCGATGTCTTCGCCGATCAGAAAGACCCGCTCGTCGCGCTGCATTTCTTCGCGCAGCGCTTCATTGATTGCCTGGATGAAAGTTGTCTTGCGCATCTTGTTACACCTTATAGACATCCGTGTAGGCTTCGGCCACGTCGGGCCAAGGGGCCTCCAGGGCAAATTCGACGGCAGCCTGGACTTCCTTTTCGACCTCGGCACGCAGCTGGGCGAGCGCGTCGGCCGTCACCCCTCGCCCCAACAAGTTTTGATGCAGCTGGGTCAACGGCTCGTAGCTGCGCTGCATGTCGATCTCTTCCGCAGTCCGGTAGGTTTCCAAATCGTTGGCCATGTGGCCGGCCAGCCGGTAGGTGACCCCCTCGATAAAGGTCGGCCCCTCCCCAGCCCGGGCACGCGCTGCCGCCTGGGCGATCGTCTCATAGACGACTTCGACGTTGTTCCCGTCGATCTGCACGCTTTCCATCCCATAGGCCCGCACAAAGAGATGGATCTCTGCGACCGAAGAGGTCCGCGAGATCGGCGTCATTTCGGAGTAGCGGTTGTTTTCGCAGTAGAAGATCACCGGCAACTTCCACTTCTGCGCCATATTGAAGGTCTCGTGCATCAGCCCCTGGTAGAGTGCACCTTCACCAAAAAAGGTGATGGCCACCCGGTCGTCGCCGCGGATTTTGGCGGCCAGCGCCATGCCTGCGGCGTGGGGGACCTGGGCCCCGACAATGCCGTTGGCCCCCATCAATCCCAGGGAGGGGTCCAGAA
Source organism: Chloroflexota bacterium (assembly GCA_018969295.1). Taxonomy (GTDB): domain Bacteria; phylum Chloroflexota; class Anaerolineae; order Caldilineales; family Caldilineaceae; genus Caldilinea. The sequence continues at coordinate 21,922 of JAGWYN010000034.1, forward strand.
AATGCATCGACCCCCCTTTGCCCTTGGCAAAGCCAGGGGCCTTCCCCAGCACCTCACAGATCGCTCGTCTGGGATCCATGCCGCGCGCCAGCGAGTGGTGGTGGCCGCGGTAGGTGCAGGTCAGGTAGTCTTGCGGGCGGAGTGCCGCTGCCATGCCGACCGCCGCGCCTTCATGGCCGATCGCGGTGTGCATAGCACCGCCGATCTTGCCGGAGGCGGCCAGGTCGAGCAAAGATTCCTCGACCCGCCGAATCAACACCATCCTCTGATACATCGAGAGGAGCTGTTCTGTGGCCAGGACGGCTGTGGACTCTGCTACAGCCGCCTTCGCCGAAGGTACACTGGCCTTTAAGGAAGGTTCTGCCATTGTTTGCATATCCTCGATTTCGACCGGCAACTTGTTCTGCCTGGATTTGATACCTGGTTTGGAACGGGCATCGCTGCGCCCAAGTTTTGTATGACAACCGATTATAGCATACATTGGGGGGAAGCAAATGTCACTGCACACCTGCGGGCAATTGCTGCAATTTGTTCGCCCTGCTGCACCGGGGGACCGCTGGGGGATGGGTAGACTGAGACAGCGGTTTTTTGACGAAAGATGAAGAAATATGCCGACACACAAGCTGGCTGGGCAGGCCCAGCCGACAACCGACACGACACAGGCAGTCCATGCGGGTGAAGCACGCTTTCGAGCGCACCACAGCCTGACCGTTCCGATCGTCCAGAGTGCTGTCTATACCTTTGCGAGCACGGCCGACCTGGTCGCCTACACCGAGGATCGCCTCTTCTGGGAGGCTCCCGAACGGGAGGAGTATGGGCGTTACGGCAACCCGACCGTGCGCGCCCTCGAAGCCAAGATCGCCGAACTGGAAGGTGCCCAGGACGCGATCGCGGTCGGCAGCGGGATGTCTGCCGTGACCGCCACCCTGCTGCTTCTGCTGCAGCCTGGCCAGCACTTTTTGCTGACCGACCAGTGCTACCCCAGCACGCTCGAATTCAGCCAGAAGTTTCTGCGCCGCTACGGGATCGACTGCACCTTGGTTCCCTTCGGCGACGACCAGGCGCTCACAGCGGCGATTCGCCCTGAGACCCGTCTGATTTTTTCCGAATCCCCGACCAATCCGTTTATGCGCTGTCTGGATCTGGAACGGTTGGTGGCGATCGCACGGCGCCACCAGCTGTTGACGGTGGTCGACGCCACCTTTGCGACACCTTACAACCAACGCCCGCTGCAGTTTGGGGTCGACCTGGTCATCCACAGCCTGACCAAATACCTGGGCGGGCACAACGATCTCATGGGGGGCTCGGTGGCAGGTCGTTTCGACCTGACCACCCCGCTGCGTCAGATGCAGCATCTGTTTGGGAGCTTGCTGGCTCCCCAGACGGCGTACCTGACGCTGCGCGGGATCAAGACGCTGCCGCTGCGGGTAGAGCGCCAGAATCAGAGCGGCCTGGCGGTCGCTCGGTTTCTGGAACAGCACCCCAAGGTGCGCCGGGTCTGGTACCCGCTGCTGGAAAGCCACCCGGACTACGCTGTGGCCAGCGCCACGCTGCGCGGGGCCGGCGGCGTGGTCAGTTTTGAGGTCGACGGCGACGGCGAGCGCGCCCACCGCCTGATCGACGCGCTGCGCATCCCCACGATCGGCCCCAGCCTCGGCGGCGTCGAAAGCATGGTCAGCCCCCTCGCCGTCATGGGCTACGCCATGACCCCCCCCGAAGAACGTCTGGCCCTGGGCATCCGCGACGAACTGGTGCGGCTCTGCCTGGGCATCGAAGAAACCGACGCCCTGCTGGCCGACCTCGCCCAGGCGCTGGACCAGATCTAGGAAGGGCCCGCCGATGGATGCTCGCCAGCTGCGCCGCTACAACGCCCAGGCCTGGGACAAGGCCGTCGAACGTGCCAGCCGCTGGACACTCCCGGTGACGGCCGAGGCGATCGCGGCTGCCCGGCAGGGGCACTGGCAGATCGGGCTGACCCCGACCTCTCCGGTGCCTGCCAGCTGGTTTCCCCCGCTGGCAGGGGCTGCCGTCCTCTGTCTGGCTGGGGGCGGCGGCCAACAAGGGCCGCTGCTGGCCGCCGCCGGTGCCCAGGTTACGGTCTTCGACAACTCTCCCCAACAGCTGGCCCAGGACCGGTTTGTGGCCCGCCGCGACGGGCTGACGCTGCGCACCGTCGAAGGAGACATGCAGGATCTGAGCGCCTTCGCCGACGGCTTCTTTGACCTGATTGTGCACCCCACTTCCAATCTTTTTGTCCCCGAAGTCCGGCCGGTCTGGGCCGAAGCCGCTCGTGTGCTGCGGCCGGGCGGCCTCCTGCTGGCAGGCTTTTGCAATCCAGCCAGCTATCTCTTCGACCAGGAGCTGGCCGATGCAGGAATCCTCCAGGTGCGCCACCGTCTGCCCTACTCGGACCTCACCAGCCTGAGCGACGCCGAACGTGCCCTTTACCTGGCCGACTTGCAGCCGCTCGAATTTGGCCACACCCTGACCGACCAGCTGGGCGGCCAGCTGGACGCGGGGTTGATCATCACCGGTTTTTACGAGGACAGCTGGCCGGGCACCGCCCTGCACGACTTCATGCCCGCCTATCTGGCGACGCGCAGCCTCAAACCGGGGCCCTGAAGTTGCCTGCCCGGCTGGTTTTTGATTTGCTTGGGCCGCGGCTATGATAGAAAAAGCAGGTTCCGAGAGCCCATTTGAGAAGCAAGGAGTCAAGCGATGAACTGGCAAACATATCTGGAAGAGCGGCAGGTCGATTTTACGGAGCGCCTGCTCGAGTTTTTGCGCATCCCCAGCATCTCCAGCCTGCCCGAACACAGCGCCGATGTGCGGGCAGCCGGAGAGTGGGTGGCAGCGCAGCTGCGCTCGGCTGGGATGGAGCATGTCGAAATCATGGAAACCGGCGGCCACCCTGTCGTCTATGCGGACTGGCTGCATGCCCCCGGCAAACCGACCGTCCTGATCTACGGCCATTTCGATGTGCAGCCTGTCGACCCGCTGTCGCTGTGGAACAGCCCCCCTTTTGAGCCGGTGATCCAAGCGGGGCGGGTCTACGCGCGCGGGGCCAGCGACGACAAAGGCAACATGCTGGCTCCGCTGCTGGCCCTGGAAGCCTTGTTGGCCACTGAAGGGGCGCTGCCGATCAACGTCAAATGTTTTTGGGAAGGACAGGAAGAGATCGGCAGCCCGACCTTGCCGGCCTTTGTCGCTGCGCACCGCGACCGGTTTGCTTGTGACTTCGTACTCAGTGCCGACGGCGGCCAGTGGGGCGAAGAACAGCCAGAGCTGCTGGTCGGCCTGCGTGGGCTTTGTGCGCTGCAGGTCGATGTCGTTGGACCGGCCTACGATGTCCACTCCGGCCTTTACGGCGGCGCCATCCAAAACCCCATCCATGCCCTGGCAGCGCTGCTGGCTTCGCTGCGGGACGCCGAGGGACGCGTGCAGGTCGAAGGCTTCTACGACGATGTGCTGGAATTGAGCGCCGCAGAGCGGGCCGAGATCGCGCGCATCCCCTACGATGAGGCCGGTGTGCGCCAGAACCTGGGCATCGACACATTTTTTGGGGAGGCCGGGTACTCGGCGCTGGAGCGCTCCTGGGTGCGCCCGACCCTGGAGGTCAATGGGATCTGGGGTGGGTTTCAAGGAGAAGGGGTCAAAACTGTGCTGCCCAGCGCAGCGCACGCCAAGATGACCTGCCGGCTGGTGGCCAACCAGCAGCCCCAGCGGATCGTTCAGCAGGTGAAAGCCCACCTCGAACGCCACGCGCCGCCCGGGGTGCGGGTGACGGTGACGGTCAAGGAGAACGGCGCCATCCCCTACTGGATGTCGGGGGAGCACCCTGGCAACCAGGCAGCGCGCGCCATCCTGGTCGAAGAATACGGCAAGGAGCCCTATCTGGCCCGTTCCGGGGGAAGCATTCCGGTGACGGCGCTGTTTCTCGAGTCGCTGGGCGCCTATACGGTCAGTTTTGGCTTTGGGCTGGATGACGAGCGGCAGCACTCTCCCAATGAATTTTTTCGGCTGAACAACTTTGTGCGTGGCCAGCGGGCCTATTGCAAACTGCTTCACGGGTTGGCTGGCTGAACTGCCCCCGGGGCTGGTTCCTGCCAGAAGCGGATCTGGACAAGAAGGATGGGTAGAATGAGTACAGGCAAAGCGACCTCAGAGCTGAAAAGTGCGTTTCGGCGTCACCCGCTCGACGCCATCTTCAAACCGCGCAACGTGGCGGTGATCGGCGCGACTGAAAAAGCGGACAGTGTCGGCCGCACGCTGCTTTGGAACCTGATCCGCCACCCCTTCGGCGGAACGGTCTTTCCGGTCAACCCGAAACGCTCCAATATTCTGGGGATTCGCGCCTATCCTTCGATTCGGGAGGTTCCTGACCTGGTCGACCTGGCAGTGATCGTGACGCCGGCACCTACGGTGCCCGATGTGATTGCCGAGTGTGTCGAGGCTGGGGTCAAGGGGGCCATCATCATTTCGGCTGGCTTCAAAGAGATCGGTGCCGAAGGGGCTGGGCTGGAGCAGAAAATTTTGGAACAGGCGCGCGATGCACAGATGCGCATCATCGGCCCCAACTGCCTCGGGGTGATGAGTCCCCTGACCGGGATCAACGCGACCTTTGCCAAAGGAATGGCGCTGCCAGGAGGGGTCGGCTTTATCAGCCAGAGCGGGGCGCTCTGTACCTCTGTACTGGACTGGAGTTTGCAAGACAACGTCGGTTTCAGCGCCTTTGTCTCGATCGGGTCGATGTTGGATGTGGACTGGGCCGATCTGCTCTATTATCTGGGAGATGACCCGCGCACCAAGGCGATCGTCATGTATATGGAGACGATCGGGGACGCGCGACGTTTTTTGTCGGCGGCGCGCGAGGTGGCGCTGGCCAAGCCGATCATCGTGATCAAAGCGGGCCGCACGGCAGCAGCGGCCAAGGCCGCTGCCTCGCATACCGGCTCCCTGGCTGGGAGCGACGACGTGCTCGACGCAGCCTTTCGGCGTGTCGGGGTGCTGCGGGTCGAACGTATTTCAGATATCTTCTACATGGCGGAAGTGCTTTCCAAACAGCCACGGGCCCAGGGGCCCAATCTGACCATCGTCACCAATGCAGGCGGGCCGGGCGTGCTGGCGACCGACGCCCTGATCCTGGGCAGGGGCAAGCTCACCGACATCTCCGAACAGACCCTGGCCGAGCTCAACAAGTTTCTTCCTGCCGCCTGGAGCCACAACAATCCGATCGACATTCTGGGGGATGCCAGCCCGGATCTCTACGCCAAGACGCTGGAGGTCGCTGCCAAAGACAAAAACGCCGACGGGCTGTTGGTCATCTTGACCCCGCAGGACATGACCGACCCGACCCGCACCGCCGAACAGCTCCGTCAGGCAGCGGCCAGCCTGCGCGACAAGCCGGTGCTGGCCAGCTGGATGGGGGGCGCCGACGTGGCTGCGGGGGTTGCGATCCTGAACCGCGCCAGTATCCCGACCTTTCCCTACCCGGACACTGCGGCGCAGGTCTTCAACTATATGTGGCGCTACAGCTACAATTTGCGGGGCATCTACGAGACCCCTTCGCTGCCGGTCGCGAGCGAAGCGGAAGCCATGAACCGCAGCCAGGCTCGCCGCTTGATCGAAGCGGTGCGCCAGCAAGGGCGCACGACCCTCACCGAGTTTGAATCCAAGCAGATCTTTGCCGCCTACGGCATTCCGACGGTGGAGACCCGTCTGGCGCTGACGGTCGAAGAGGCCATGCACGAAGCCAGCGCCATCGGCTATCCGGTGGTGGTGAAGCTCAATTCGGAGAGCATCACCCACAAATCGGAGGTCCAGGGTGTCCAGCTCAACCTGCCGGACGAACAGGCTGTGCACAAAGCCTTCACGACGATCCGTGAGGCCGTCACCCGTCGCCATGGCGAGCACCATTTCCACGGCGTCACCGTCCAGCCCATGGTCAAGTTGGAAGGGTACGAGCTGATTGTGGGCAGCAGCATCGATGACCAGTTTGGGCCTGTGCTGCTCTTTGGTACCGGCGGTGTGCTGGTGGAGGTCTACAAAGACCGGGCGTTGGCGTTGCCCCCGCTCAACACCACGCTGGCCCGCCGCATGATGGAGCAGACCAGGATCTGGGAGGCGCTGCAGGGGGTGCGCGGGCGCAGACCGGTCGACATCGAGGCCCTCTGCCGTCTTCTGGTACGTTTCAGCCAGATGGTCGTCGAACAACGTTGGATCCGAGAGATCGACATCAACCCGCTGCTCGTCTCCCCCACCCAGATTCTGGCCCTCGACGCGCGCGTGCTGCTGCACGACCCAGAGACAGACGAAGCGGCGCTGCCCCGCCCCGCCATCCGGCCGCTGCCCACCCGCTACAGCGCCGCTTTTGTCTGCCAGAACGCAGCCGAGGTCTATATCCGCCCGATTCGTCCCGAAGACGAACCGTTGATGGCTTCGTTCAACCGCACGTTGTCCCCCTACAGCATCTACCTGCGCTATTTTCATCCGGTCTCCCCGGCACAGCTGATGTCCCACGAACAGCTGGCGATGCTCTGTTTTGTCGACTACGACCGTCAAATGGCGTTGGTGGCCGAGCACAAAGACGACCGCGGCCGGCTTGAAATTGTGGGGATGGGGCAGCTGACCAAGCTGCAAGGCACGCGAGACGGGGAATTTGCGATTCTGATCAACGACCAGTACCAGCGCACCGGGCTGGGCACCGAACTGCTCAGTCGGCTGATCCAGATCGGACGCGACGAGGCGTTGGAGCGCATCGTCGCCGAGATCCTGCCAGAAAACGAAGGGATGCGCCGCATCTGTCAGAAACTGGGTTTTACCTTCAGCAAGGTGCCGGGCACGACCGTGATTTTTGCCGAGCTGACGCTCAACTGAGTGGGGGCGGCGAGTCAGGCCAGCGCTGCCCACTCCTCGAACGCAGCCTCCAGCGCTGCCTGGGTGTCGGCGTAGGCCAGGCCCAGCCGCTGAATGTGGACAAGCTCCTGGGCCTGGTGCAGTTCTTTTTCCAGCGAACGCAGCTTTTCCTCCAACGCATGCACCTGCTCTTCGGCCTCGGCAACCGCCCTGGCCCGCCGACGTTCGTCTGCTCGTGCCTGTTTGGTCGCTGCATAGCCGCTGCGCAGGGTGGTGCGTTCGACCGCCAGGCTCTGTTTCTCCAACTCTGCCGCCTGCTGGCGGGCCGCGACCCGCTCGGCGTAGCTGCCCGCAAAGACCTCCAGATGTTTCTGCTGCAGTTCCCAGACCTGGGTGGCCAGGCGGTCGATCAGATAGCGGTCGTGCGAGACCAACAGGATCGTGCCGTCGAACTGTTCGAGCACCTGCTGCAAAACTTCCTGCGCCGGAATATCCAGGTGGTTGCTGGGCTCGTCGAGCAAGAGAAAATTGGCCCCCTCCAGCGCCAGGATCGCCAGCGCCAGCCGGCCCCGCTCGCCGCCGCTGAGCAGTCTGACCGGCTTGAAGACCTCCTCTCCCCGAAAGAGATACTGGGCCAGGTAGTTGCGCGCCGGGCCCAGCAGCATCTGTTTGTGGCTGAGCAGTTCGTCGAGCACGCTGTTGTCGGGGTTCAGCCGTTCGTGGGCCTGCGAGAAGTAGCCGATCTTGAGGCTTGCCCCGAAGCGCAGTTGCCCCTCCAGCGGGGCAAGCTCCCCCATCAACGTGCGCAAAAAGGTGGTCTTGCCGCTGCCGTTGGGTCCGATCAGCGCCGCACACTCGCCCCGTTCCAGGGTGATCGGTGCAGCGGTGAAGAGGATTTTTTCTGGGTAGCCGATCGTCAGGGCGGTGGTGCGCAGCACCAGGTTGCCGCTGCGCAGCGTGGTCTTGAGCTTCAGGTTGAGCTGCGGGGGGCGCACCGTCGGATTGCGCAGCCCTTTGATCGCTTGTTCGACATCCATGACCCCCCATTTGGCTTCGGAGATGTCGACCTCCTCCATCACCTGCCCCCAATTTTTGTTGAGCAGCAGATCCAGCCCCCCTGCCTCGACCACGCGCACCTCGCGGATCAGCCGCCGCAGACGGCCGACCGCCTGGTTTTTGGTGGCGTCCCGGGCGATGTTGCGTTTGATGTAGTCCAGTTCGCCCAGAAACCGTTCTTTGACCGCGTTGAACTCGATCTCGCGGCGCTCCCAGCGTTCCTGGCGCTGCCGCACATAGTGGCTGTAGTTGCCGGTATAGATCTCGAAGCCGGCCGGCCCCATCTCCCAGATGCGGTCGACCACGTTGTCCAGGAAGTACCGGTCGTGCGACACGATCAGCAGGGCCCCCTCCCAGGTGCGCAGTAGCCCTTCCAGCCATTCCACAGCCTGCACATCCAGATGGTTGGTCGGCTCGTCGAGGATCAACAGGTCAGGTCTTTCGAGCAGCAGGCGCGCCAGCAGGGCACGTGTTTTCTGGCCCCCGCTGAGCACAGAAATCTGCAGCGTCCACTCTGCCCGTGTGAACCCGAGCCCGTAGAGCACCTGGCCGATCCGCACTTCGTAGTCATACCCGCCGGCGTGCTCGAAGCGCTCCTGTGCGGCGCTGTACTCGGCCAGCAGCTGTTCGTCGTGTTCCTGGGCCATTTGTTGTTCCAGCCTCTGCAAGAGCACTTCCTGCTCGCGCAGGCCAGCATAGACCGCCAGCATCTCGTCGTAGACGGTGTTGTGGCGGCCGGCAAAGGCGTCGACCGCCTCCTGGCGCAGGTAGCCGATGCGGGTGCCACGCGCTGCAGCGATGCTGCCCGAGGTGGGCGGCAGCAGGCCAGCCAGCACCCGCAGCAGGGTGGTCTTCCCGATCCCGTTGGGGCCTACCAGCCCGATCTTGCCGTCGTTGGGGATCGACGCCGAGATCCCCAAAAAGAGATCCAAGTCGCCGAACGCCACCCCCAGATTGGCCACTGTCAGCAGAGACATTCAGCGCCCTCCTTCGACTGAGCCGCAGCGAGCCCGTTCAGCACTTCGGTGGCCTGCCCAGGCAAAGAGCACGATGCCGAGCACGGCCCCCAGCAGCAGGGCCAACAATTTGAAGAGACGCTCCTCGATCGACAAGGTGAACACCCCCAGCAGCGCACAGAAGAGCCAGTAGCCCACCACCAGCGCTCGTTCGTTGACCCCCATGTCCAACAGCCGAAAATGCAGGTGGTCGCGACCGCCCTGACCTGGCGACACCCCCCGTCGCCAGCGGGTGACCATCAGCCACCCGACCTCGAGCGCCGGCAGGCCGACCACCATCATCACGGTCGCCAGCCGGGCCCCGCCGATGATCCCCAACGCAGCGATCACGTAGCCCAGCAGGTAGCTGCCGCTGCTGCCCATGAAGATCTGGCGCCCAAAGTTGAAGGGCAAAAAACCGAGCGCCACCCCCAGCAGTGCTACAGGCAGCAGGGCGACGCTCTGCTGCGGCGGCTCCGCTTTGAAGATCATATGCAGCGCCAGCACGGCGGCCAGGACCGCCGTTACCCCTGCCACCAGCCCGCTGGCCCCATCCAAAAAATTGATCGTGTTCATCATCCCCATAAACCAGAAGGTGGTCAGCAAAAAAACCAGCCACCCCGGAAAGCCATCTGGCCCCCACAGCAGCCCTTCCCCGAAGGGATTGTTGACATGTTTGACAAAGATCAGCCCCCCACAGGCGATCAGCGCAGCCCCAAACTGGATCAGGTACTGGGGGCCAGATTTCAGCCCGACACGGTCGTCCAGCAGCCCAAAGCCCACACAGTAGAGCGAGCCGATCAACAAGGCGGCCAGCCGCCGTTCTTCGTGGGGGTCGTTGCGCGCCGGGAACCAGGGGGCGGTGACCTCCCATGCCGGCAGCAGCGCCAACAGCAGCACCGTGACAAAAAGACCGCCGAAGAGGGCCAGCCCCCCCGTGCGCGGGACGATCCCCTGGTGTCGACGCCGTCCCCCAGGCACGTCGACCAGCCCCCAGCGCCGGCCCAGCCAGCCCGCCAGCGGGGTCAAGGCCAGGGTCAGCCCCGCAGCAAAGCACAAAACGACCCCCCACAGCATCGGAGTCAGCCACTCCCCCCAGCCAGCATCAGGGGCGCAACACGTTCAACAGCCGGGGGAACGCCGTGGTCTCACGCACATGTTCCAGGCCGCAGATCCAGGCAACCGTCCGCTCCACCCCCATGCCGAAGCCGCTGTGGACCACCGACCCGTAACGGCGCAGGTCCACATACCAGCCATACGTTTCCAAGGGGAGATGGTGGCGTTCGAGGGCAGCGACCAGCTGACTGGCGTCGCTCATTCGCTCGCTGCCCCCCGTGATCTCTCCGTAGCCTTCCGGGGCCAACAGATCGACGCTGCGGCAGACTTCAGGTCGGCCCGCCTCGGGCTCCATGTAGAATGCCTTGACCTGGGTCGGATAATGGTGGACAAAGACCGGTTTGTCGAACTGAGCGGCCAGAAAGGTTTCGTGCGGGCTGCCAAAATCGTCGCCCCACCGGATCGGCGGCAGCAGGTCAGGATAGCCCGGCACTGTTTCGTGCCGCTCCACGGCGGCGTTGATCTTTGCCACGGCATCGTCGTAGTGCAGGCGCGGGAAGGGGGGGGAGACCCGCTGCAGGGCAGTGGTGTCGCGCTCCAGCACCGCCAGTTCGTGGGTGCATTCCTCCAGACAGCGCTGCACAATATAGCTGACGAGCTGTTCCTCGATCTCCATCAGTCCATCGAGATCGCAGAAGGCGATCTCGGGTTCGACCATCCAGAACTCCTGCAGATGACGGCGTGTCTTGCTCTTTTCTGCCCGGAAGGTCGGTCCAAAACAGTAGACCTTGCCAAATGCAAAGATGTTGGCTTCGTTGTAAAGCTGCCCGGTCTGGGCCAGATAGGCTGGCTCGCCGTGATAGTCGATCGTGAACAGGGTGGTGGTCCCTTCGGCAGCCGCCGGGGTGAGGATCGGGGTGTCCACGTTGAGGAACCCCTGTGTGTCCAGCCAGTCGCGGATGGCCCGTACCACCCGGGCGCGCACCCGCAGCGCCGCCCACTGCCGGGACGAACGCAGCCAGAGATGGCGGTTCTGCATCAGAAACTCGACCCCATGCTCTTTGGGCTGGATCGGATAGGGGTCGGCTTCGTTCAGGAGGGTCACGGCGTGCACGTCGAGTTCGTAGCCGCCGGGAAGACCAGGGGCGCGGGGGTCTGCTTTGACCACCCCGCGCACCAGCAGGCTGCTCTCCTGGGTGGCAGCTTTGGCCGCCTCAAACGCTGCTTCGGACACCTTCCCACGCAGGACAACTGCCTGGCAGAGGCCGCTGCCGTCGCGCACCTGCAAAAATACCAGCTTGCCTTTGCCGGTTTTGGCTTGGAGCCAGCCACGGAGCGTCACTTCCTGGTCGACGAAATCGACCAGTGACCGGATGGGCACAACCTGTTCGTCTCTTTGCATCGCGTCCCTCACTCGGTTTTGTCTGCGGATTCGTCTTCCCAGCCGAGCCAGTTGTACTCTGGCTTGGCCAGCCCTTTGACCACCGGCAAGTTGTCTGTCCCCACCTGGTTGGCTGCAAAAAGGGTGGAGATGTCGATCTGAAAAGTTTCCAGCCGGTGCCCTGCTTTGGAGAAATGCTCCGGGCGAAACTCGTAGCTGTCACGCATTTCAGGATGAACGCTGTGCGTATAGATGAAGACCGCCTGGGGGGGCAGATAGGCGATTTCGGGCTCGACGACAGCCTGGCTGCGCACGGTTTCTGTGGAACGCTGGCGAGACCGACTTTTGCGACGGGTTTTGCGGGGGCGTGGCTGGGCTGGCTGGGCCGCGTGGTTTGGGGCGGGGGCTGCGGACGGCTGCGCAGAGGCCTCCTCTTTGGCCGGCCGGAAAAACCGGCGGCGGCTTCGCCGGGATCCACGGTTGGGTTTTTCGTTGCTCATCTTTGTCTCTTTTTCCCTCTTTTTCCCTCTTTTTCCCCTGCGGTCAGGGCACCGTCGAGCGTGCCATTTCCTGCCCCTGCGGGTTGACCAGACGTGCGGTCGCGCCGGGCTGCCAAAGTGGGGCTGGCTGCCCCCAATAAAGCGCTACAGTGCTGTCGGTGCCCGTCCCACTGTAAAGAAGCACCCCGCTCCCTGGATACAGGGCCACGCTGCCGAACAGGTAGCTCGGCCCCCCCTCCTTCTCCAGGCGCCACCCTTGCAAATCCACCGCCAGGTCGCTGTCGTTGGCGATCTGGAGCGCCTCGCTCCCCGGCTCTCCGACCCCCAGAAAGCTGGCCACCCGCAGGCCGCTCCCGCTGGCTTGCCCGCTGCTGGCCGGCGTGGCTTCGCCCGCCTGTCCTCCTTCGTCGAACGGAATGATCAGCCGCTGCCCGGAGAAGACAAAATCGGGATTGGAGAGGCCGTTGGCGTCCAGGATCGCCTGCATGCTCACCCCATACCGTCCTGCAATCGCAGAGAGAATGTCTCCGGCCTGGACAACGTAGATCTCTTCCCCAGCAGCCGGGAGGGGGGTGGGGGGGGCCTCTGCTTGGGCTGCAGCCGCAGGAGTCACCGCTGCAGGAGTCACCGCCGCCGCACCCTCGGCAGGGGGGACGATGGCAGGGATCGCTGGGGTCGCCAAAGCGACGAGCCGTTCGGGATCCGGACGTTGTTGTTCGACAACCCAGACCACAGCAACGGCGATCGTCAGGCTGATCAGCGCATTGAGCAGGATCACAAAGGCAAGCTGACGACGGTTCATATTGTATAATTGTAGCACAGACCGTTTCAAACACGGCTGTCGTCAATTTTGTGACTGGAATTTTTTATGTATGACCTGACCCCTCCTGCTCGTCGCAGCAAAAGCCCGCTCGCCCTCCTGGCGGTCGTGGCGTTGTTGTCGCTGGTTGTTCTGTGTGCGGCCACCACCTTGGGGCTTGTCAGCTGGCTGCAGGCCACCAGCGCCCGTTCTGCGGCGCCCAGGGTGGTGGCTCCTGCCCCGGTGACCCCGCGCCCGCAGGTCGTCGTCCAGCCTCCTCCGGAGGGGATCGACTACGAAAGTGCGGTGCTGCGCAACATCTACGAACAATACAACCGTTCTGTGGTCAACATCACGGTCTGGATGGATCACCCGCCGATCGAAGGCACGTCGCTGTTGCCGGAGTTCCAAGACGACGACGGCCGTCTGATGCCGCTGGTCAACGGCTCAGGGTTTGTCTGGGATCAGGCCGGGCACATCGTCACCAACCACCATGTGGTCGAACAAGGGCAGCGCTTTCAGATCACCTTCTACGACGGGGCTGCTGCCATTGGGGAGGTCATTGGCAGAGACCCGGACAGCGATCTGGCGGTGCTCAAGATCGACCCAGACGGCTACGACCTGGTGCCTGTCCAGCTTGGCAGCATGGACGATGTCTATGTGGGCATGCGTGTCGCTGCGATCGGCAACCCTTTTGGGCTGCAAGGCACCCTGACCAGCGGCATTGTCAGTGCGATCGGGCGCACCATTCCTTCCAACAGCAACTTCAGCATCCCAGACTCGATCCAGACCGATGCCGCCATCAACCCGGGCAACTCTGGGGGGCCACTCTTCAACGAGCAGGGCCAGGTGATCGGCGTCAACGCCCAGATCCGTTCGGAGGTGCGGGCGAACAGCGGCGTCGGCTTCGCCATCCCGGTCGCGATCGTCGAGCGGGTGGTGGCCGGTCTGATCGCCGACGGCCGCTACCAACACAGCTATATGGGGATCAGCGGGGTTTCGTTCAGCCCGATCTGCGGCGCAGAACAGGGGATCGACCGTGCGAAACGGGGTGTGATCGTGGATCGGGTGCTCAACAACAGCCCGGCGGCCCGGGCGGGTTTGCGCGGCAATGCCCGCCCGATCCAGAGCGCCTATGCCGATCTCTGCCCGGACGGTGTCGGTGGAGACTTTGTTGTGGCGGTCGATCAGCGGCCGATCCAGACGTTCGACGATCTGTTGATCTACCTGGCCCGCTACACCAGCCCTGGTGACACCATCACCCTGACGGTCGAGCGGGACGGCAAACCGTTCGACGTTGCGCTGACGCTGGCACCGCGCCCCCAACGCAACTGAGAGTTCGTTTGAAGTAGGTGTTCGTCGTTCAGGGCCGAATGAGTCTTTTGAGATCCAAAAATAAGCGAAACGACTGTTGTTATTCCGTTGACGGCACAATGTCTGCAATTCTTTCTGCAAAACAGGTCACCAAAAGCTATGTCATCGGCGATCGACAGATGGCTGTGCTTGACAGTGTGACCTTCGACATCCACTCCGGCGAATTCGTCGTGATCATGGGCAGCAGCGGCAGTGGCAAGTCCACCCTGCTCAGCGTGCTTTCAGGGCTGGACCAGCCAAGCCAGGGACGTATCTATATTGACGGCGTCGACGTGACCGACTGGAGCGAAGACCGTCTGGCGCCGATCCGCAACAGCACCTTTGGGTTTGTTTTCCAGTCGTTTCACCTGGTGCCATCACTCAACGCACTGGAGAATGTGGCTTTTCCCGCCGAACTGCGCGGGGACAAGGATAGCCGGCAGCGCGCCCAGAGCCTGCTCGAACGCGTCGGGTTAGGGGGCCGCACAACAAATTTCCCACACCAGCTCTCGGGCGGTGAGAAACAACGGGTCGCCCTCTGCCGAGCGCTGATCAATCGCCCCAAGATCATCTTTGCCGACGAGCCGACCGGCAATCTCGACTCGAAGAACGGCGCCGGCATCATCGACCTGCTCATTCAGCTGCACCGCGAGCGCCAGACCACGCTGGTTCTCGTCACCCATGCGCCCGAGGTCGCCGAACATGCCGAGCGCGTCGTCACGCTCGCCGATGGGAAGATCGTAGGGGACGAGCGGAAAGGGCAACAACGCCGCGGATGCCAGGCTGAATCACTCTGACATTGGTTGTCTGACAACGGTTTTCCACTTTTCCGGTGCCGCCCGCCGGAGATCGGTCAGATAAATTTCGTGGTGTTTGCCTGTCCTGCGGTTGGCATTGCTTTCTATAAAAGAATGCACTTTCTCAATTGTCGGCCCCTCCTCTGAAAACGGCCCGACATGCAGGATTTGCGCGGCCCTTCCCTCTTGGAAAGCTTCAAATCTCACAAGGGGCAGTGAAACTGGGTTCTTTTTCCTCCTTACTGCTTCCGTTGCCTCTTCCACCATTGAAGGAGTTATGAATTCTGGTTGCATGATCATCGCTGTCCATTTCCAGGCATCCTTGTTTCCTGTGCTGAATGCAGACATGTCATCAGCCCACCAGATGGCTTCAAGCGGCAACACACCATAATCGACGCTCATTTTCTCTTTGACCATGAACTTCAGGGTATAAGAAAGTGAGTAGAGCGCTTCGATCGCATCACTGAACGCTTTCGAAGTGTTTGGATCTCCTTCCCCGTCCACCATGAGGAAGTTCATTTGCGGCACCTCCACAACTTCAACTTTCTTTGCAGAGGGAGAATATAGGTGCTTCAGTTGCTTCTTGTAGTCTATTTTTTCCATTGGAATCTCCTTTTTGAGGGCCCGATGCTGTGAGTGAAGGGCGAGTGCGCTGCGGGTCACTCGTGCGTTCGACTTTATCGGCGTGGTCACGCCGGAGTTCATCCAGTATTCATTCGTTAAACCACTCCTCTTCGAGTCGCGCGAGGACGCTGTTACCGGCCAGAATATCCCGAATGAAGGTGATCGAGCCGATATTGGCGGTGTTGCCAGACCCTTGCTTGTCACTTGCCAGACGCCACTTCTCGCACACTCTGATTCCCGTCACCCAACGCTAAGGGTAACCAGCAGCAGCGATTCCCTTACCCGACGGGCTGCTGTGCTTCCCGCCGTCTCTGGTTGACCCACTTGTTGGCCTATTCCAGTTTTTTCTTCGCCGGTCTGGCTTCGTAGATGACTTGGTCTTCCTGAACGAGGTGTGCCTCTGCTGTGTCGACTTTTTCAAGGAGGAGTTTGGCATTTGAAAATAGACTCGAGTTTTCTGCCTTCAGGTATCGAGCAGACATCTGGCAATATTCAGGGTCAATTTCGATCCCAATGCTATTGCGGCCCGTTCGGAAGGCCGCAATCATCGTTGTGCCAGAACCGCAGAATGGATCGAGAACGGTATCATCCACAAACGAGAACATTCTGACTAACCGGGTTGCCAGTTCCAGAGGAAATGGCGCGGGATGTTGTTTAGTCGACGCCCCAGGGATGTTCCATATTTGTTGGAACCAGTGGTCAAAATCCTCTTTTGAAATCCTGCTGGCGTCCCGCTGAGCGTCAGACGGTTTCCGGTATCCTCCCGGTTTCCGTTGCATGAGGATGAACTCCATATCGTTTTTGATGATCGCATTGGGTTCATAGGGCTTGCCCAGGAATTTGGAGCCGTTGGCCACCTCATAGGATGCATTGGCGATTTTGTGCCAGATGATCGGATTTAGATTGTCAAAACCGATTCGCCGGCAGATCACGCAAATGTCCGCGTGGAGGGGAAACACCAGGTGACGCCCAAAATCACGTCTGGCCACACATACATCACCGACCACGCATACTAGCCGGCCCCCGGGAACAAGAACACGATAGACATGCTTCCAAACCTTCTCCAGCTCCCTCAAGAAGCTCTCGTAGTCTTGGATATGTCCCAACTGGTCAGGGGTTTCGTTGTAGCGTTTAAGATTCCAATAGGGTGGTGACGTGACCACGAGGTGCACGGACTCATCCTCCAAAAAGGACAAATCCCGTGCATCCCCATTGATTAACCTATGAAATGTGCTTTGCATGATTTCACGCAAAGGTTGCCACATGGGCGACCAGAACTTTTGCAAAACGTTCGATTGATAAATCATCCGAAGGGGTCTCGAACACACCATTGAGACCGTCGTGACTGGACGAGGTGATAAAGGCGGAGGCGGTGTAATGACGTTCCAAAACAAGTTTTCGGCAGAACAGTTCATACCGGCGCATGTATGATGCGCCAACGAACTCAGGAAACACCTTGAAGTGAGGTTCTTGAACCCCGACAGGACGGTTAGATGCCTCGCAGTCCTCCAACATGAAGAAGTAGCCGAGAAACGGTTGCGGACTTTCAAGATATGCCTTTTCTCGGAAGGCCGTCCAAAGATCCAAGGCGCTGCCTATCGCCTCTTCTGTACGATTGTTAAAATTATTACCAAAAGAAGGGCCGACTTGAGATTTGGCTTCGATTGCAGCGATCAATGTCCGCTCACGGACAACAAGGAGGTCCCATTCTTTGGTTGGTCTGAAGAAACCGGGAAGTTCAACAGCTTTCTTTCTGAAAATAGAGTTTCCAGGAATCCCTGCATTTGTGATGAGTTTTGTGAAAAGGTCAATAAATCCGTCCATCTGTGCGCCGCCGGTCACTGCACTACGTAGACCTTGATCTGCCTTGTTGCCTTCTTCTTGTTTCCTCCGCTGGGTACCCCTTGTTTGCCAGTAGTGGGCGACTGCTTTGGCGGTGTAATCAGACAAACTTCGAAAAATTTCATTTTGTTTCATGGGGGTATTCTATCAGGTTATTTCTTGGTTTTCCAGAAGGCCAACGGCTCGGGCAGCCGCTGTACTTGATCCCACAAACAAGACCACATACGAATTTTATCCTCCGTACAGTACATATGAGCATACTGCGCTCTCTTGTTTTTGTCACTTTGTGGTCTTGACAGCGGGGCCAGGTCTAGCCCCTCCCCCTCTATGGCCGTCTTGCCACAAACAGGCAGAAGAGACACGAACACCCACCTGGACGCCAACTTGTCGAACTGGCTGGGTTGACAGTACAATCGTGCAGCAATGAACAATCAACGTGTGACCTTCGACATCCCTCCTGACGAATTTGTCGTGATCATGGGCGGCAAGTCCAGCTTGCTCAGCGTGCTTTCAGGGCTGGACCAGCCAAGCCAGGGACGTATCTATCCTCCAGTTGCACTGCGAGCGCCAGGCCACGCTGGCCCTCGTCATCCATGCGATCGAGGTCACCGAACATGCCGAGCGCGTCATCACGCTCGCTGATGGGAAGATCGTAGGGAACGAGCGGAAGGGGAAACAGGGTCGATGGTCAACGGTCAATTGACAATTCACGATTCTTCCCCCCAATGACTTTGCTGCACCTTACCTTCATCCGCCGCCAGCTTGCCACCACCCGCAGCCAGTCGCTCATTTTTTTGCTCTGCGTAGCGCTTTCTATGGTGACGCTCGTGGCGCTGCGCGGCTTCGGAGACAGCGTCGACCGCGCGCTGACCCGTGATGCGCGTGCCCTGATTGGCGCCGACGTCGTTGTGCAGTCGAACTTCACCTTTGACCCGGCCGTCGACGCGGCCGTGGCGGCGATCGTGGCGCGCGGCGACGCCGAAACTGTCCGCACCTGGGAGTTCTATTCCGTCGTGCGCCGCAGCGGCGAAGACAGTTCTCTGCTCTCGAATCTTAAGATCGTGGAGGCGGGCTGGCCCCTTTACGGCAGCGCGACGCTGGCCTCGGGCGCTGCGCTGAGCGCTGTGCTTGCGCCCGGTCGCATCATCGTGGAGCAAGCATTGCTCGACCGGCTGGGCGTTCAGGTTGGTGATGCGCTGCGCGTGGGCGACGCCAACCTGACCATTGGCGGCGTCATCACATTTGAACCCGACCGGCCGACAACCTTCTTCGCACTCGGCCCGCGCGTCCTCGTCGACGCCGCCGATCTGGCCGCACTCAACCTCGTCAACCCCGGCTCGCGCGTCACCTATCGCTGGCTGCTCAAGGCTGCCGATCCCGACAGCGTCGACGCGCTCGCCGCCGAGATCCGGGCCGTCGCCGCTCGCGATTTCGTGCGCGTCGACACCTTCCGCACCGCGCGCACCGGCGTGGAGCGCTTCTTCACCAACTTTCTCTTCTTCCTGAGCCTGGTGGGTATCTTCACGCTCATGCTTGCCGGCATCGGCATCCAGAGTTCGCTGACCGCGTTTTTGCGCGAGCGCCATGGCACGATCGCCATCGCCAAGACACTCGGCGCTTCCAGCCGCTTCGTCATGGCCAATTTCTACCTCGTCGTGCTGCTGCTCGGCACCCTCGGCGCGCTGCTGGGCATCGTGTTTGGCTTGATGTTGCAGTGGACGCTGCCGACGCTGCTCAGCGGTTTTCTGCCGCCCGACATCGAGCTGCTGATTTCGACGCGCGCGGTGGTAGAGAGTGCGCTGCTTGGGCTCGTCGTGGTGCTGCTCTTCACCTTTCTGCCGCTCTACCGCCTGGAAGGACTGCGTCCCAGCTACATTTTTCGCAAGGAAGAGCCACCTATCGTCCACCGTCTGCCCTTTGCACTCACCCTGGCGTTGATTCTGGGCCTCTTTACGGCGCTGGTCATCTGGCAACTGGGCGATGTGCGGACCGCGCTCTGGTTTGCCGGCGGCGCGTTGGGGCTGCTGCTGATTGCGGCGCTGCTCACCGAGGCGGCGCTGTGGCTGCTCAGACGGTGGGCTGTGCGCTGGCTGCCCATGCGACAGGCGCTGCGCGGGCTCTTCCGGCCGCGCAACGGCACGCGCGCCATCGTCGTCACCCTCTCCACGGCACTGGGCGTGCTCTTCTGCATCTTCGTCATCGAACAGAACCTGCGCGCCAGCTTCGTGCAATCCTATCCGCCCAGTGCCCCCAACGTCTTCTTTTTGGATATCCAGCCCGGCCAGCAGGCAGATTTTGCAGAGACGCTCGGTATGGAGGCGGAGTACATTCCTGTCGTGCGCGCCGCACTTTTGACCGTCAACGGCGAGGAACCGCGCCGTACCCCCGAGGCGGATGACCGCGGCAGCAATGAGGGCACAGACGAATCTGAAGGGGACGACGGGCGCCGAGCGCCGCAATATACGCTCACCTATCGCGACACGCTGGCAGAAGGTGAGACGCTGGTGCAGGGCGCATCCCTCTTTGGTGCGGCTCAGGAGCTCCATGCCGTCTCTGTACTCCAGGAGACGGCCGAAGCACGCGGCATCGCCGTCGGCGACCTGTTGACTTTCAACATCCAGGGCGTGCCGCTGGACGCCACGGTGACCAGCATTCGCAAACAGGATGCCGAATCGGTGCAGCCCTTCTTTGGCTTTGTCTTTGCGCCGGCCGCGCTCAGCGCCGCGCCACAGACGATCTTCACCGGCGTGCGGGTGGCGCCAGACCAAATCGCCCCACTGCAGAACCGCATGGTGGCACAATTTCCCAACGTCACCGTCATCGACGTGACCGCCACCCTCGCACAGTTTGCCTCGGTCGTGCAGCGCATCACGCAGGTCGTGCGCTTCTTCAGCGCGTTCAGCATCCTGGCCGGGCTGTTGATCGTGGTCAGCTCGGTCTATGCGACGCGTCTGGCGCGCGTGCAGGAAGCTGCATACTACAAAGTGCTGGGCGCCACGAGCCGCTGGGTGACAGCCGTCTTTGCCTTGGAAAATGTGCTGCTCGGCCTGTTCAGCGCAGTGCTGGCGCTGCTCATGGCACAGGTGGCGGCCTGGGCCATCATGACTTGGCTCTTCGAACTGGAGTACCGCTTCCTGCCCTTGGCCAGCCTGGCCATGATTGCGACAACGATTGCAGCCGTGACCCTGGTCGGCATGGTAGCCTCTATCGGGATCCTGCACAGCCGGCCCATCAATTTTTTGCGGATGCAGACCGAGAATGAATAGGAACGAGTCAACATGGTTGCATTGGTTCGCCAGATAAAAAGAGATGCCTTGCCGTCGCGGCAGAGGAGACGCCAGCCGAGGCAGATCCTGGCACTCCTGGCGATTGGCCTCTTGCTGGCAGGTTGCGGGGGGGCGTCCACCCCAGCCCCCACCCCAGCCCCCACGCCGAACGAAGAACTTCTGATTCTCGCCATCGGTGACAGCCTGACGGAGGGGCTTGGCGTCAGAAGTGAAGAGACCTACCCAGCACAGCTGGAGGCGGCATTGCGCGCCGACGGGTACGCCGTGCGAGTCGTCAACGCCGGCGTGAGCGGCGAGACGAGCAGCGGCACATTGCAGCGCATCGACTGGCTGCTGCAACAAGAGCCCGACATTGTCATCCTGGCGATCGGGGGCAACGACGGCCTGCGCGCCATCGATCCGGCATTGACCGAGCAAAACATCGCCGCGCTGGTGACGCGCATCCAGCAAAGCGATGCCGTCGTGGTGCTGCCCGGCATGGAAATGGTGCGCAACCTGGGCAGCGAGTTCGTCGACGACTTTCGCACCATCTACCCGCGCGTGGCCGAGCAAACTGGCGCTATCCTCATGCCCTTTTTTCTCGAAGGCGTCGCAGGCGACCGCATGCTCAACCAGCCTGACTTCATTCACCCCACAGCCGCAGGCTATCGCGTCGTCGTCCAGAATCTCCTCCCGTATGTCGAACAAGCCCTGCAGCAGCTGCAGGCACGCTAACCGAGAAGAACAGTTCCCACCCTCCCCTCTTTTTCTGCAAATGGACAGCCCGTAGGATGTTATAATGGACGAAGCAGATCGATTCAGGATCTCTCTGGATGTCTTGGCGAGCGGGGAGGCAACCCATGTCGGCGGTCAACTTCAATACATCGAACCAGACATTGCGGCAACTTTTGGGAAATGGGTTGACATATCGCGTGCCACGGTTTCAACGAGACTACAGCTGGACTCAAGATGAGTGGGAAGATCTGTGGCAGGACATTCAGGAGACAATGCGCCCTGGCGGGGAGCTGGCCCATTATATGGGATACCTCGTGCTCCAGTCCCAAGACAATCGCAGCTTTGATGTGATTGATGGGCAGCAACGGCTGACAACGCTCAGCCTGCTGGCACTTGCTGTATTGAAATGCCTTCAGGAACTGGCTGCAAGCGGGGTTGACAGCGAGGACAATCGCCGTCGTGTGGAACAACTTCGCCAAAGTTTCATCGGCTATCTCGATCCGGTTACGCTGGTGCCCCGTACGAAATTGTCACTGAATCGAAATAACGACGCATACTATCGGGACTATCTTGTGCCCCTCCAGAAACTGCCCCAGCGTGGGCTGAGGGCATCAGAACAGCTGTTGCGAAAAGCATTTGAATGGCTGGCGCGGCAAGTCGGTGAGCAATATGCCAGACCACAAAATGGCGCGGAGCTGGCTAAATTTCTGGACAGGCTCTCCGATAAACTTTTTTTTACAGTCATTACTGTCACGGACGAGCTGAACGCGTTCAAGGTGTTCGAGACGCTGAACGCTCGCGGCGTAAGGTTGTCGCCCACTGACCTCCTCAAGAACTACCTGTTCTCAGTGGTTTATCGGGAGAGCAGCCACGGGCAGGAAATCGATGCTCTGGAGCGACGCTGGGAGAGCCTGGTTGGCCGTCTCGGCGGTGAAAGTTTTCCTGATTTTTTGCGCGCTCACTGGAACAGTCGCCGTCGATTTGTCCGTGAATCAGACCTGTTCAAAACTATTCGAACGGAGACCCCAGACAAACGCAAAGTCTTTGATCTCCTGCGCGAAATGGAACAGGACATCGATGTGTACGTGGCATTGTCCAACCCAGAAGATGACCTCTGGAGCGAGGAACAGCGACAATCTGTTCGTGAGCTACGTATGTTCAGTGTTCGTCAGCCTTGGCCACTGCTGATGGCAGCATTTCGGGCATTCAATACACAGGGCATGACCGAACTCCTGAAGGCGTGCAGTGTTATCTCATTCCGATACAACGTCATCAGCAGCCTGGTCACCAATGAACAGGAACGGACATACAACGGAGTCGCACAAAGAATTGCCGCTGGTGAGTTAGCATCGCCAGCGCAGGTGATCCGCGCACTTTCGCCCATTTATGTGGCCGATGATGGCTTTAGGCAGAATTTTGCCAACAAGGTGTTGCGCACATCAGCGGCGCGCAACAAACAGATCGTTCGCTATCTCCTGTTCGCATTGGAAGCGCACCTCACTGGCTCTGTCTACGATTTTGACAGCCCGCGATATAGCCTGGAGCACATCCTGCCCGAAAATCCAGCCGGAAACTGGGGACAATTCAGCGACGAACAGGTCGAGGCTGCTGTATACCGTCTGGGAAACTTTGTGATGCTCGAAACAAAGGCAAATCGAGAGTTGGGGAATCGTCCATTCGATGAAAAACGGCCGGTGTACGCGCAAAGCGTATTGGATTTGACCCGCAGGATCGCCGAAGACAACAGCGAGTGGACTCTGGATCGTCTGGCGGAGCGTCAACGTTGGATGGCTCGACAGGCGACCGGGATATGGCGCGTCGCTCAACTGGCCCATCCCTGATCTCTGACCCGTTGTGACCTTTGTCTGCCAACGCCCTCGAACCAATGAGAAAACCTTCCCGGGAGGGTATGAGGATGCAGACGATAAAAATACCGAAGACCGACCTGACCCCCTCTCTGCTTTGTCTGGGCGGCGTGCCGCTTGGCAGCGTTCTGGACGAGCGGCGCTCCTTCGCCCTGCTTGATGCTTTTGTGGCCCAGGGCGGTACCTTTCTCGATACAGCCAGGGTCTATGCAGACTGGCTGCCCGGCGAGCGCAGCACCAGTGAAAAGACCATCGGCCGCTGGCTGAAACAGCGCAGGCAGCGCAATCGCCTCGTCATCGCCACCAAGGGTGCCCATCCAGAGTTGACCGCCATGCACAGACCGCGCCTGGATCGCGCCTCGATTGTCGCTGACCTCGATCAGAGCCTGCGCAATCTCCAGACCGACGTGATTGACCTCTACTGGCTCCATCGCGACGATCCGCTGACGCCTGTTGCCGTGATTCTCGACACGCTGCAAGATCAGCTGCGCGCCGGCAAGATTCGCGCCTACGGCTGCTCGAATTGGCGCGCCGAACGCATTGCCGCCGCACAAGCCTGCGCCCAGAGCCAGGGCTGGCCCGGCTTTGTCGCAGATCAGATGCTGTGGAGCCTTGCCGCCGTGGCGCAGGAGACGCTGCCTGACCCCACGATGGTCGCCATGCAGGGCGCCCTCTTTGATCTGCACGCTGCCAGCGGCCTGCCGGCCCTGCCCTATGCCGCGCAGGCCAACGGTTACTTCCAGCGTGCCGCCGAGGGCACGCTGGACGGGATGAATGCTGCCAGCCGCCTTCTCTACGACACGCCTGAAAATCGTCGCCGCAGCCAGGCTGTGCAGGCGCTCGCTGCCGAGACCGGCCGGTCGATCAGCGCCATTGTGCTGGGCTACCTGCTGGGACAGCCCTTTCCTGTTTTGCCGATTGTCGGCTGTCGCACGGTGACACAGGTGGAAGACAGCTGCTCTGCCACCGATGCACCGCTGCATGCGGCCGAGATTGCCAGGATCGAAGGCCGCGCAGGAGATGGCACACCCGTCCCCGCTGAAACCTTTCCTGTGCAATGATGCGATCATAGCATCTCCTTCCGGCGCAACGGACTCGCTTGCCCCCCACACCTCCTCCGCGCCGACATTCCGACCGGCCGTCGCCAGGCAGCGAATCACCGCCTCCAGACCATGCAGCGCGTCTTCTTGCAGCGCATCGTGTGCCACAGCCTACATCGCTCTTGTGTTCAACACACAGACAAAGGCACTTTCGTCGTCGCACAACGCTGCTTTATGGAGCTGATCGGAGAAGCGCTCTTGCAGCGTCTTATCGACGAAGAAATCCTCGCCCTATCGACGCCTACAGCGGTCAGATTTTCCGTTAAACGGAAAATCTAACCGTTTTTGTGCCCTTGACAAGCCGGAAAGGGCGTGATAGAGTACAAAAAGTAGCCAGTTGTTGTATTTTGTGCAAAAAGTATCTGCG
>JAGWYN010000150.1 GCA_018969295.1 Chloroflexota bacterium
TTGTCCGCTCCCCCGCAGAACCCACTGTGACAGACCTTGACCACCCCGTGCGTCTGCAGCTGAGCGAATACGGCTCGCTCGATGCGCTGCACTTTGTGCCTGCGGTGCGGCGGCAGCCTGGGCCGGGCGAGGTGGAGGTCGCGGTCAAGGCGGCCGGCCTCAACCTGCGCGATCTGCTCAACACGCTCGGTATGCTCCAGGAGTACTACGCCAGCGTGCTGGGCATCCGTCGCGCCCAGGAGGTGGGGCTCGGGCTGGAGCTGGCCGGGGTGGTGACTGCCGTGGGCGAGGGGGTGGCGCATCTTGCCCCCGGCGACCGTGTCCTGGGGCTGGTGGGGCTGGAGGGGGCCTTTGCGACCTGCACTACGCTCCCCGCCCACACCCTGGCGCACATTCCGGCAGGGCTGAGCGACCGGGAGGCGGCCACGCTGCCGCTGGCCTACCTCACGGCCTGGTATGCGCTGGTGGAGGTCGCCCAGCTGCAGCCGGGGGAGCGGGTGCTGATCCACGCCGCTGCAGGCGGGGTGGGCCAGGCCGCGGTGCAGATCGCCCGGCTGCTGGGCGCCGAGGTCTTTGCGACAGCCAGCCCGGGCAAGTGGGCGTTTTTGCGCGGGCAGGGCATCCACCACCTCTTCAACTCGCGCACCCTGGACTTTGCCGACGCGGTGCGCGAGTGCACCGACGGCCAGGGGGTGGACGTCGTGCTCAACAGCCTCAACGGCGAGTTCATCCCGGCCGGCTTTGCTGCGCTGCGGGAAGGGGGGCGCTTTGTCGAGATCGGCAAGGTGGGCATCTGGAGCGCAGCCGAAGCTGCTGAGCGGCGCCCTGATGCGCGGTACCGCGCGTTTGACCTGGGTGAGGAGCTTGCACGGGAGGCCGAGCTGGCCTCCCGGCTCTGGGGCGCGCTGCTGCCCCACTTGGAGAGCGGCGCGCTGCGTGCTCTGCCCTGCACGGTCTATCCTGCGCAGGAGGCGGTGGCTGCGCTGCGCACGATGCAGCAGGCGGGCCATGTGGGCAAGCTGGTGCTGGATTTCACCCTGGTTTCCCCGCTGCGGCCGGAAGGGAGCTGCCTGATCACCGGCGGGCTGGGGGGGCTGGGGCTGCAGATTGCCCGGCAGCTGGTCGACCGCGGGGCACGCCATCTCGTGCTGGTCAGCCGACGTGGGGTCCGCACCCCGGCGCAGCAGGCTGCGCTGGCGCAGCTGGCGAAGGCTGGAGCCCAGGTCGATGTGGTCCAGGCCGACGTCGCCCAGGTCGAAGAGGTGCGCAGGCTGCTGAGCCAGATCCCTGCCCTGCGCGGCATTGTCCATGCGGCCGGGGTGCTCGACGACGGGCTGCTGCGCGCCCAGAACCCTGAGCGCTTCGCCGCGGTCATGCAGCCCAAGGCGGACGCTGCCTGGCATCTGCACACCCTCACCCAGGGGCTGGAGCTCGACTTCTTTGTGGCCTTCTCGTCGATGGCCTCGCTCGTCGGCAATCCGGGCCAGAGCAACTACGCTGCGGCCAACGGCTTCCTGGACGGGCTGATGCAGGCACGGCGGCGAGTGGGGCTGCCGGGGCTGAGCATCGCCTGGGGGCCGTGGGCCGAGGTGGG
>JAGWYN010000082.1 GCA_018969295.1 Chloroflexota bacterium
AAACGGTTGATGGCGACGACGACAGGCACCCCAAAGCGGCGGGCATTGCGCACATGGGCGGTGAGGTTGGCGCAGCCGGCCTCGAGCAGGGCCAGATTTTCCTGGGTGTAGGCGCTGTCGAGCACCTTGCCGGCCACTACCTTGGGGCCGCCGCCGTGCATCTTGAGGGCCCGCACTGTGGCGACCAGCACCACGCAGTTAGGCACCAGCCCGCTGGAACGGCATTTGATGTTGAAGAACTTTTCCATGCCGATATCGGCCCCGAAGCCGGCTTCGGTCAGCACATAGCCTTCTGGTCCCACCAATTTGAGTGCGATCTGGTCGGCGACGATCGACGAATTGCCGTGGGCGATGTTGGCGAAGGGGCCGGCATGGACCAGTGCCGGGGTGCCTTCGAGTGTCTGCATCAAGTTCGGTTTGATGGCATCTTTCATCAGCACGGCCAAGGCGCCGGCTGCGCCGATATCTTCGGCGGTCACCGGGTTGCCTGCGCGGTCGAGTCCGACTACCATCCTGCCGAAACGTTCGCGCATATCGTTCAGCGAGGTGGCCAGCGCCAGGATCGCCATGATTTCGCTGGCCACGGTGATGTCGTAGCCGGTTTTGCGTTCGCGTCCCTTCTCCTGTTCGCCCTCTCCGATGGTGATCTCGCGCAGCATGCGGTCGTTGGTATCGACAACACGGCGCCAGGTGATCGTGTCCGGGTCGATGTCGAGGCGCACAAAACGGCTGATCTCTTCGGGGGTCAGCTCGTCTGGGTGTGTTTTGGGGATGCCCAGTTTGGCGAGCCGGCGCAGCATCGTGCCTGTAAAGAAGCGCTTGCCGTTTTTGGGCGGGCAGAGCCGTTTGAAGAGGGTGGCGTCGTCCATGTCGGCCTCGTGAAAAATTCGGGCGTCGATGGCTGCGGCCAGCAGGTTGTTGGCTGCGGTGATGGCGTGGATGTCGCCGGTCAGGTGCAGGTTGAAGTCTTCCATCGGCACGATCTGCGAATAACCGCCGCCGGCAGCGCCTCCTTTGATGCCAAAGGTCGGCCCTTGGCTGGGTTGGCGGATGCAGGTAAAGACCGGCTTGCCCAGATGGGCGCCGATCGCCTGGCTGAGACCGACCGTGGTGGTGGTCTTGCCCTCTCCCAGAGGGGTCGGGGTGATCGCAGTGATCACGACATAGTGGCCGTTGGGGCGCTCCTGAAGTCGCTCGCGCACGCTGAGCGACACCTTGGCTTTGTCGTTGCCGTAGAGTTCGAGTTCTTCGGCCAAAATGCCAGCTTCTTCGGCGATCTGGCGGATGGGCAGGGGGGTCATCGCCTGGGCGATATCCAGGTCGCTGGGGACGGGGCGTTTGAGATCGGTCAGTTGGTGGGGCATTGCGCTCTCCTTGGTCTGTGCAAGGGGATCAGTCTGGCCGGCAGTCCTCCCTGCACATCAGGGCTGCGGGTCGTCGGTCGGGTAGGTGGGGTATTGCAGCAGTTCCAGCAGCCGTTCTTCCAAAAAATGGTAGCCGGTGGCGCGAATTTCGAGCGGCAGGCCGAGGTAGGTTGCTGCGGCCTTGGCCTGTTCGACCAGGGCGGGGTCTGGGCGTTGGACAAGATAGACCAGCCGGCGGTAGCTGCCAAAATAGTCTTCTTTGAGTTGGGGAAAGCGGTCCAGCCCCATGCTTTTGAGGATCAGGGTACGGAACTGGCGCACCATGAAGTCGGTCAAAAAATAGCTGCCCGGTTCTTCGTCGAGCAGCTGCTGGAAGAGGGTCCCTCCGTACCATTCGTAGCAGTGTGGCCCGGCGATCCGTTCGACGCCGAGCCGGTCGAGCATGCTGTCGAGTGCCCCGCCGGTGCCGCAGTCGCCGTAGACGACGATCAGCCGGCTGTAGCGTTCGCGCAGTTCGACGATCCGTTTTTCCACAGCGGGGGCAATGCGGGCGGGGACCATGTGGAAGGTGGCTGGCACGGCGACGATGTCGACGGCCCAGCCATGGCGGGCTTTAAGAGCCAGCACCTCGCGTGCCAGTGCGCCGCAGATGATCAGCGCAGGGGTCCTCTGCGACGGGGTCATCCGCGCCGGATCCTCCGTTCGCGCCGGCCTGTCGGTTCTCCGGCCGGTTTCGGCTCGCGGTTGGCAATGATCCAGCGCAGGCAGTTTTCGTCGTTGCCGGCCATCACATCGGCGGCCATGAGGGCAGTTTTGATCGTTTCCTCGATCGGGTTGGTGATGGCAGAGGTCAGCCCGGCGCCGATCGCCATGGCCAGGAAGGTGCCGTTGAGCGGCCCGCGGTTGGGCAGCCCGAACGAGACATTGCTGGCGCCGCAGCAGGTATTGACCTGGAGCTCGTCGCGGCAGCGGCGTACAATCTCGAACACCTGTCGGCCGGCGGTGCGCATGGCGCCGATCGGCATCACCAGCGGGTCGATCATCACATCTTGGCGGGGGATGCCGTGGTCGAGGGCGCGTTCGATAATTTTTTTGGCGACTGCCAGCCGGACTTCGGGGTTTTCCGAGATGCCGGTTTCGTCGTTGGAGATGCCGATCACGGCGGCGCCATACTTTTTGACCAGCGGCAGCACGGCCTCCAGCCGTTCTTCTTCGCCGGTCACCGAGTTGACCAGCGCTTTGCCCTGGTAGACGGCGAGCCCGCTCTCCAGCGCAGCGACGATCGAGGAGTCGATCGAAAGGGGGACGTCGGTGATCGACTGCACGATCTGGATGGCTGCGGCCAGGATGGCGGGTTCGTCGGCCAGCGGGATGCCGGCGTTGACGTCCAGCATATGGGCGCCGGCCGCCAGCTGGGCGTGGGCATCGTGGATCACGCGTGAAAAATCGCCGGCGGCCATCTCTGCTGCCAGTTTTTTGCGTCCGGTCGGGTTGATGCGTTCGCCGATGACGACAAACGGGCGGTCGGGGCCGATGCAGATCTCTTTGGCGTAGGAACTGACTCTTGTTTCCACTTACGGACACTCCTTTGCTGTGTGGGCTGAGTGGCCAGGTTTCAGCGGGCCGCTTTGGCAGACCGCTGAAGCTGGCGCGGGCGGATCGGGTGGGGCATTTCGGCCCGGAAGGGGCGCGGCAGCAGGCCGGCCTCCTCCACGATCTCGGCGACCAGCTCCTCCTGGCGGTAGGCCATGATGTGCACGCCCGCCACACCGGCAATCTCGCGCATTTGTTGGATGATTTCGACGCAGATCCGTTTGCCTTCGGCGCGTTGTCTGGCTTTGGGCACGCCGTTGAGGCGTGCGATCACGCTGTCGGGGATAAAGACGCCCGGTACTTTGGTCCGCAGGAATTCAGCGGCGCCAGCCGACCGCAGCGGGCCGACGCCGGCCAGGACGAAACAGTGTTCGTGCAGCCCCAGGTCGCACACCTGCTGCATGAAGCGCTGCATGCGCGGCACGTCGAAGCAGTACTGGGTTTGGATGAACTCAGCGCCGGCGGCAATTTTTTTGGCCAGCCGCTGTGCACGCCAGTCGAAGGGGGGGGCAAACGGGTTTTCCGCAGCCCCGAGAAAGAGGGGAGGGGGGACGGTCAGTTTGCGTCCGCTCAAGTAGACGCCCTGGTCGCGCATGATGCGTGCGGTCTGCAGCAGCTGGATGCTGTCGAGGTCAAAGACCCGTTTGGCCTGCGGCTGGTCGCCGGCGGTGACGTCGTCGCCGGTGATACAGAGCACGTTGCGGACTCCCATCGCAGCGGCCCCGAGCAGATCGCCTTGGATGGCGATGCGGTTGCGGTCGCGACAGGAGATCTGGAAGACCGGTTCGTATCCGGCGCGGGTCAGCAGCGCACAGATGGCGACGCTGGACATATGGCAGTTGGCACCTGAGGCGTCGACGGCGTTGATGCCGTCGCAGATGCTGGAGAGCACGATTGCGGCGTCGTAGACTTCTTGTGGGTCAGCCGAGTCGGGCGGGTTGAGCTCTGCCGTCACGGCGAACCGGCCCGAGCGCAGCACCCGTTCGAGCCGGCTGCGGGCAGTGTCCTGGGTGGAGGGGGGAGGAGCCATCATGCGGGGTGTTGTTGGGCGGCCGCAGGGCTTGAGGCCTGTGCCCATCCGGCGGGCACTTGCTTGTCTGCGCCGGTCAGCAGGTTGATCCAGGCCGAGGTCTGTTCCAGCTGGCGGTTGACCGGCGGCTGGATGTGGGCCAATTCGTGGCCGTAGATCGGCATGCGCTGGGCGTTTTCGTAGGCGACAACCCAGACGCAGGGCATCTCGGGTTTGACTTCGCAGTGGCCGTTGCTGCGCACGCCGCCGCAGGGCCCGTTGCGCAAGTTTTTTGGACACTCCATCGGGCAGACCATGCCGGTCGAGTGCAAAATACACTGGCCGCAGTGGTGGCAGCCGAAGAGCCGTTCCTTGGTAAAATCTTCGACCGGTCGGATCAGCCGTTCGACGCGCGCGTAGCCGACCCGTGCGACCAGGGGGTTGAGTTTCCAGGCGGCCTTTTCGGTGCTCTGGTACATTTTTTCGAGCAAGGTAGGGCGTTTGCGCAGCCAGCGAAACATCAGCGGCTCCTTTGTATGAACAACCTCTTGGCTCAGCTTCGTCGCAGACGTCGCTCGCGCGTCCGGCTGCCGGCAGCCGGGTCGGCGGGGTCTGTCGGCAAGAGCGGTGCGACCTCGGGCACGGGGATGGCCCCGTCGAGCACCTGACGCATCATGTGGATGTGGGCGGGCCCGCTGCCGCAGCAGCCGCCGATCAGGGTGCTGCCTTGGCGGCGCACGCGGTCGGCGTAGGCAGCCATGACTGCGGGGCTCCCGTCGTAGATCAACTTGTTGCCTTCGTAGCGGGGCATCCCGGCATTGGCCTTGGCGATCAGCAGCAGGTCAGGGGCAGCGGCATGCATCTCGGCCAGAGCGCCTTCGGTGTCGATCAGATTGTTGCCGCAGTTGGCGCCGATCGCGGTCAGCCCCAGCCCGGCCAGCTCCTGGACCATCTGGGTGCCGGTGACGCCCATCATCGTGCGTCCGCGTGTGTCGTAGCTCATGGTGGCGCAGATCGGGATCTCAGCGGCCACCGAGCGGGCGCCTTCCACGGCTGCTTTGACCTCGTTGAGATCGCTCATCGTTTCGATCCAGAGGAGATCGACGCCCCCTTCGACCAGGCCGCGCGCCTGTTCGGCGAATGCAGCCCGGCATTCGTCGTAGTGCATATTGCCCATGGGGATGAGCAGCTCGCCTGTGGGGCCCATCGAGCCCGCCACCAGCACAGGGCGGGTGGCGGCGTCGGCCGCGGCTCGGGCATTGCGGGCCGCGGCCCGGTTCAGCTCGACCACACGATCCTGGAAGTTGTGCAGTTTGAGCCGGTAGCCTGTCCCGCCGAAGGAGTTGGTCAGAATGATGTCGGACCCTGCCTCTACATAGGCGCGGTGTACGTCCTGCACATGTTCGGGGTGGGTGACGTTCCACTCCTCCGGGCTGCCGCCGGAGACCAGCCCGCGTGCAAAGAGTTCGGTGCCCATCGCGCCGTCGAGCAACAGGACGCTGGCACTTTTGAGGCGTTCGAGCAGTTTGTTGGCCATAGAATGGCTCTCCTGGGTGGGCCTGCCGAAAAGCAAGCTAGGCGTTGACGCTCTTGCGGATGCGCATAAATTTTTTGGCGGTGTCGACGGCGACGGCAGCATCGCGGCAGTAGGCGTCGGCCTCGATGGCTTCGGCGAAGGCTTCGTTGAGGGGAGCGCCGCCGACCAGCACGATCAGATCCTTGCGGATTCCTTTCTCCTTGAGCGTGTCGATCACCACCTTCATGTAGGGCATCGTGGTCGTCAGCAGGGCGCTCATGCCCAGAATATCGGGTTTGTGCTGTTCGATGGCGTTCAGATAACTGTCGACCGAGTTGTTGATCCCCAGGTCGAAGACCTCGAAGCCAGCGCCTTCCATCATCATCGTCACCAGATTTTTGCCGATGTCGTGGATGTCGCCCTTGACCGTGCCGATGACCATGCTGCCGATTTTTTCCGCGCCGGTTTCTGCCAGCAGCGGGCGCAGAATTGCCATCCCTGCCTTCATGGCTTTGGCGGCCATCAGGACTTCGGGCACGAAGAGGATGCCGTCCCGGAAGTCGTTGCCCACGATCTCCATTCCAGCGACCAGCCCATAGGTCAGGACTTCGTAGGGCATCTGCCCGCGCCCCAGCGCCTCGTGTACTTCTTGGGTGATCTCTTCGGCCAGCCCGTCGTACAGGTCTTCCTTCATCAGCTCATACAAATCTTCCAACGACAGTTCTGACAGGACGATTTCTTCGCTCATGGTCTAGTCTCCGCTTTTTGGCTGATTGATATTACTGATATTGTACCCGACTCACCGGCTGCTGTCAGATCGACGGATGGGTCGATCTGGAATTTTTGGGTCTGCACCTACCGGCTGCGGGTGCGCCGCCGTTCGACGGGGGCGGGCTCTGGGGGCGGCGGCAGCAGGTCGGCAAGGTGCGGGTAAGGGTCGCTGGCATGGGGCAGATGGATGGCGCCGACGAACTCGTCTTGAAAATCCTGGGCGACTGCGGTTTCGACATAGCGGACGCTGTGGGCGAGCGTCTGGGCTTCGGCTCGTTTGTTCAGGTTGAGGAGGGCGATCCGGGCCCCGTCGCCGGCAGCATTGCCGACGGCGCTGATGCGCTGCGGGTCGCAGTCCGGGATAAGCCCGAGCACCAGTGCGTACAGCGGGTCGATATAGCTGCCGAACGCGCCGGCCAGCGTGATCCGGTCGACCCGCTCGATGCCAGCGCGCTTCATGAGGATCTTGGCGCCGGCG
The DNA here is from genome assembly GCA_018969295.1 of Chloroflexota bacterium. Classification (GTDB taxonomy): domain Bacteria; phylum Chloroflexota; class Anaerolineae; order Caldilineales; family Caldilineaceae; genus Caldilinea. The sequence continues at coordinate 6,732 of JAGWYN010000082.1, forward strand.
TAGAGTGCAGCCTTGGCCAGCTGGATATTGCGCACATCGTCCTGGGTCACGTAGAGGGGTTTGCCGTTGGCGGTCTGTTCGGGGCGGGCCAAGAGATAGGCGCCGCGGCGGCCTTCCCAGACCATGCGGTCAGTTGGGTGGCTGGCGTTGAAGCGGCCATCTGGCTGCAAGAGACCGGCCAGGAAGAGTTCGGCGACCACTTCGATGATGCCAGAACCGCAGATGCCGGCCGCCAGGTATTCGGGTTTGCCCTCCAGCGGGGTGGAGGCCTGCAGATTCCATTCGTCTGACCAGCGGTCGTCGCCGATGACACGGAAATTGGGGTGCCCGGTTGTGCGGTCGATGCGCACCCGTTCGATGGCGCCGGGCGCTGCGCGCATGCCGGCGCTGATCTGGGCCCCTTCGAAGGCGGGGCCGGTCGGGCTGGAGGCGCTCATCAGCCAGCTGCGATTGCCGAGCACGATCTCGGCGTTGGTGCCGACATCGACGATCAGCACCATCTCGTCCTGGCGGTGGGGCTCTTCGGCCACCAGCACTGCGACGTTGTCGGCGCCGACATGGCCGGCTTCGGAGGGCAACACATGCACGTTGGCCCCTGGGTGCAGGCGCAGCCCCAGGTCGCGCGCTTTGAGGTCCATCGCGTCGCGGTTTGCCAGGGCAAAGGGTGCGCCGCCCAACTCGCGGGGGTCGACGCCCAGAAAAAGATGAATCATGGTGGTGTTGCCGGCCACGACCAGCTCGTGGAGATCGCTCACCTTGAGCCCGGCGCGGTGTGCGGCCTGGCCGGCCAGCTTGTTGATGGCCTTGAGGATGGCATCGTGCATCTTGTCGGTGCCCTCTTCATTCATCATCACATACGAGATCCGGCTCATCAGATCTTCCCCGAACGCGATCTGCGGGTTCATGGCCGACTCGGTGGCCAGCACTTCCCCGGTGCGCAGGTCACAGAGGTAGGCGGCCACTGTCGTGCTGCCGATGTCGACCGCCAGCCCATAGATCCCTTCGGCGTAGCCAGGACGGATCTCGAACACCTCGCGGCTGTTCCAGACCAACACCGTCAGCGCCCGTTTGCCCCGGTGCAGCGCAGGCTGTAAATTGCGCAGCGCGTGCAGGTCGATCGTCAGCCCACGCAGCCCGGCTGTCTGCTCGAGTGCATCTTGCAGCCGTCCCCAGTCCCCGCGGTGTTCGCCCAGGCTGGCATCTGCCACCTGGACATAGTACTGGCGCACCGCAGGGTCGATCTCGATCGCCCGTTCGGTGGCGGCCTTGCGGATAATCTGTTTGTGCGCCCGGCTTTCTTCGGGCACATAGAGGAGCAGGTCCCCCAACACCTGGGCTGTGCAGGAAAGCCGGCAGTCCTCGGCGTGCATTGCCCGCAGCAGCTCATGTTCTTCGTTGTGGAGGGGGGTCAGATGGTCGGCGGCGGAGGTGATGGCGTGTTTGGCAAAGTGTCCGTTCTCGACACGCACCTTGCATTTGCCGCAGGTCAGACGGCCGCTGCAGATACTCTCGATGCCGACGCCGAGCTGGCGGGCCGCCTCCAACACAGTGGTTCCTGCGGCCACGACCCCACGCCGGCCGGAGGGCATAAACACCACTTGTACGTCTTGTTCAGACATTTTTTGTCCTGTCAAGTTTGTGGTCTGCGTGTTTGCAAGCACGGTTACTAAGGTAGTTTACTCTCTCCTGTGCAGACCGGTGTTGCGCCCTGCGCAGGGGACAAACCGCCGCTGCCTGGCCAGGCTGTGCTGGCTCCCTGCTGGGAAACGGAAGAGCAACCCGCAGGCATCCAGAGAGACAACAACCATCGTGTTGGGCTCGAAGACCGGGCTGGCACCAACAAAGAACAGTATAGCTGGCAACGTACGGTGCTGCAACTTGTTGGCCTGTTCGCGGCATGCATTTGTTGTTCGGCTCCTTGGGGGCGAAGCAACGGATTGAATTTCTGGTTGCGGTGGGGTTGGAGTGGTTCTGTGGTATATTGGGGGGGACCCAACCTCGAAAAATCTGGCCGGTTTGGGGGGAGGGGTGCCACAACAACTTGTGCCGAACGACGTTTTGTCTGAATCCAGGGAGAATGAAAATGACCTTGCTGGCAGCGCCACAAAGAGCGACGATCCCCCCGAAAGATGTGGCTTTTTACCATGAAAATGGGTATCTGGTGGTAGAAGATGCTTTGACGTCTGCAGAGATCGAGGAACTTTGTGCCGAGACCACGGCGATCTGCCGGGGCGAGCGCGGGGACATTCGGGGGGTCATCCCGGCAGAGCCGGATGAAACCGACGAAGAGGTATTGCGCCGGTATCTTTGCATCCACTTCCCGCACAAGCTTTCGCCGTCGATGCACAAGTACCTGGCGCATCCGGCCATCGTCGAGGTGTTGACCGGGGTGATCGGGCCGAATGTGAAGTGTATGCAGTCGATGTTGTTTATCAAAGCGTCGGGCAAACCTGGGCAGGCCTGGCATCAGGACGAAGATTTTATACCTACCCGCGACCGTTCGCTGACGGGGGGATGGATTGCGCTGGACGATGCGACGGTCGAAAATGGCTGTCTTTGGGTGATTCCTGGCTCACACCGGCGGGGGGTTCTCTGGCCCCAGCGCGACCACGACAACCGAGAATTTGATTGTGCAGTGGAGTCGTTCAACTTTCCCTACAAAGATGAAGACGCAGTGCCGGTGGAAGTGAAGGCAGGATCGATCGTCTTTTTCAACGGGTATCTGCTCCACCGTTCGCTGCGCAACCGCGCCCGGCAGGGGTACCGGCGTGTGCTTGTCAACCATTATATGAATGCAGACTCGCTGTTGCCCTGGCGGCTCAAGCCGGGGGAGCGACCGGCGACCGGAGACTTTCGCGATATTGTCATGATTGCCGGCGAAGACATCTACCGGTACAAAGGGCTGGAAGAGATCAACGCTGCCCATGTCCGCCCCAGCGGCGAAGGCGGTTGTGTCAAAGAGCCAGGCAAGAAACCTGAGACTGCTTCTGCCGAGATGGGGGCTTCTGCCGAGATGGGGGCTTCT
>JAGWYN010000083.1 GCA_018969295.1 Chloroflexota bacterium
CTGCAGCAGGTCGAGCAGATAGGGAACCAGCAGCTCCAGGGTCGGGTAGTCGAAGAGCAGCGTGGCGTGCAGCTGGAGGTCGAGCCCCTTCTGCAGCTTGTTGCGCAGCTCCACCGCCATCAGCGAATCCACCCCCAGGTCAAAGAGACGGGCCCGCGATTCAACTGCGCGACCTTTGGCCAGACCGAGCACCCCAGCCAGCTCGTCTTGCAGATAGGTGTTCAGCCGCTGCAGACGCTCTGCGGCAGAGAGCGTCGCCAGTTCAGCGCGCAGCCCCAAAGCCCTGGCGGGCGCGGTGCTCTGCGGACGGAGAGGCAGAACGCCCACCTGGGCGCTGGTCTGCCGGGTCAACAGGTGGGAGAAGAGCAGCCGCCCCTGCAGCGGGGAAATCCACGCCATGCCCTGCGGCAGCTTCCCAAGCTGTGCTGCCATCCCCACCTCGGCCCACGGCCCCCAGTTGATGCTCAGCCCCGGCAGCCCCGCTCGCCGTCGCGCCTGCATCAGCCCGTCCAGGAAGCCGTTGGCCGCAGCGTAGTTGCTCTGGCCCGGGTTGCCGACCAGAGAAGCCAGCGACGAGAAGGCCACAAAGAAATCCAGATTGTGGGTCAGGCGGTGCAGATGCCAGCCGGCCAGCGCCTTGGGCCCCATCACCGTGGCCAGCCGCAGCGGATTCTGGTCGCGCACCAACCCATCGTCGAGCACCCCTGCCGCATGCACCACCCCAGCCAGCGGACCCAGCAGAGCAGCCTGGTCCAGCACCCTCTGCACTGCCGCCTCGTCGGCCAGGTCTGCCTGCACCACCGTGGCCGTGACACCAGCTTCTGCCAGCCGGTCGAGCAGCGCACGCTGGGCCGGTGTGCGCACGCCGGAGCGACTGGCCAGCAGCAGCTGCCGTGCCCCGGCTGCGGCCAGCTCCTCTGCAATCTGCAGCCCCAGCCCGCCCAGCCCGCCGGTAATCAGATAGCTCGCCTCCGGCCGCAGCACAGGCGGTTTGGGCAGCGTCAGGTCGACCACCAGCTTGCCCACATGGCTGGCCTGCTGCATCGTGCGCAGCGCAGCCACCACCTCGTCGGCAGCAAAGACCCTGCTCGGCAGGGGACGCAGCCCGCCGCTCTCCAGATGGGGAACAAGCGCAGACCAGAGCCGTCCAACCAGTTCCGGCTCCCGGGTCTGTTCTTCGCCGATGTCGAAGACAAAGTAGGACGCATCCGGCCGCTGTCGGGCAGCTTGCTCCGCATCCCAGACCCCGAGCTTGCCGATCTCGACAAAACGTCCGCCTTCCCGCAGCGCAGCAAAGCTGGCGGGGATGAACTCCCCGTTCAGGCTGTTGAGCACCACATCGACCCCACGCCCCTCTGTGACCTGCTGCACCTGGCCGACAAAGTCCAGCGTACGCGAATTGAAAAGGTGGCGCACCCCCTGCCCACGCAAAAACGCCCACTTGCCCGAGCTTGCGGTCGCCAGCACCTCGGCACCCAGCAGCTGGGCAATCTGTACGGCCGCCTGGCCCACCCCGCCCGCAGCAGCGTGGATCAGCACCCGCTCCCCTGCCTTCAGCTGCGCCAGCTCCACCAGCGCATACCAGGCTGTCAGATACGCCAGCGGCAGCACAGCTGCCTCCTGGTCGCTCAGCCCTGTCGGAATCCGTGTCACCGTCGCCGCAGGCAGCAGGGCGTAGGCGGCAAATGTGCCCTGGGCGCCTGCCAGACCCATCACCCGGTCTCCGACCGCAAAGCCGGTGACGCCCGCACCCACCGCAGTGACCACCCCGGCGCATTCCAGCCCCAACCCCACTTCCTCCGCCCGATGGATGCCCAGCTGCTCGGCGTAGTACGCCCGCAGCAGGCCAAGGCTGTTGAGCAGGTCGCGCAGGTTGACCCCAGCGGCGCTGACCTGCACCTCAAGCTCGCCCGCCCCGGGCAGACGCCGCACCAGCGGCACATAGCCCAGGCTGTCGAGCGAACCGTACTCGCTCAGCTGCAGCCGCATCGGCTGACCGTTCTCCCCCATCTGCGGCGTCCCAGAAGCCCGTTCCAGCCTGGCCTGGTAGCGCGTGTCTCCCCGCCAGGCGACCTGGGCACCATTCACAACCTCTGTCTGCATCTCTGCTGCCAGGACGCCGACCTGCTGCGACCGGGACGCTGTGCCCTCCAGATCGACCAGCGTGCAGCGCAGCCGTGGCTCTTCCACCGCCAGCGTGCGGGCCAGCCCCCACAGGCTGCCCCCTGCTGTCATCTGCTCTGGGGGCCCAGCCTGGCCGGCAACCCGCTGCGCCCCTGCTGTCACCACCCAGAGCCGCACATCGAGTTCGCTCTCCAGCAACAGCTGGCTCAGCGCCAGCAGCGCGCTGCACAGCTTCACTGCCACCGCCGGTGGATCCTGCTTGTCCGTCGTATCCACAGGCCAGAAAACGACTCCGATGGACTGGTGTGGATCGACGGCACGCAGCACGGTCTCTATCGCCGAGCGCTCAGGAGCGATGGGCAGCTGATAGACCGGCGCCGCGCCTTCTTCCAACAGCGCCGCCAGTTCGGCGGTTGCACCGACCAGAAGCCAACTATGGGGTGTACGCGCCGCAGGCAGTGCCGGAAGGGGCTGCCACTGCAACAGGTGAAGCCAGTCCGTGCGCAGTCGCCTGCTCTGAATCACTCTGGCCGGTACGGCACGCATCTGAAAACCGACAAAAAGAGCCACAACCCGGCCCTGCCCAGTGCACACTGTGATCTCCCAGACTGTCGTGCCAGCCTCCGACGTATGGCCCACAGCAGGTTTGGCACGTGCGACATGGCACCAGAGTTCCTCGGCACTCTCGGCGCCATAGAAAATCAGACGGTCGATTCCAAAGGGCAGAGCCGTCTCTGCAGAGATCGTCGTCTCCGCCACTGCACTGACCAACTGAAAGCAGCTGTCGATCAAGCTGGGAAAGAGCGGATACCCTTCCAACGCTGGCACACTCTGCGGCTTTTGCAGCCGCGCCAGCGCTTCTTCTTGACCATTGGTCCAGATTTCTGTGATCCACCGAAAACTTGCCCCCAGGGCAACCTGAGCGTCAGCGAGCCGGTCAAAGAAAATCGAAACTGTCTTCTCCGCCGAACAGCGTGCGCGCAGTGCCGACAGATTGACTTCAGATGCAACTGGGACCGCGCGTGCGAGCCGCCCTGTTGCATGCAGCTGCCGTTCTCCTGCTGCATCTTCCCCTCTGTCAACGCTGAGAATCTCGAAAGCGTGCTGTGGGTTCGACGGTTCCCCCTCGACAATCAGCTGCACCCTGCGCTCAGTACCAGGCATCAACACCAATGCCTGCGGGAAGAGAACATCCTCCACCTGGCAAGGTCCAGTCTGGTAGAACAACTCCGCGCAGCTCAAAGCCAGTGACAGATGACAGGCACCCGGCACGACGATCTCTCCATAGACATGGTGGTCTGCCAGAAAGGGCAATGTCTCCGTGCTGAACGTTTTTTCAAAAATCGTCTCTTGGTGGCTTGGAAGCTCCATGCTCCGGTCCACCAAGGGACGCAGAACCGCCGGCATACGCAGCTGTCTGGCCGACGCCGCCCAGCAGCGCTGCCGCTGAAAGGGGTAGGTAGGCAGCGCCACCTTGCGCCGTGCGCAGCCGCGGTTAAAGCCTTCCCAGTTAACTTGCGCGCCGAGCACGTAGAGCGCACCCAGGCTGGCGAGCAGCTGCTGCCACTCCCCCTGGCCAGGACGGAGCGAGGGCAGAAGAGCTGTTCTCTCTGCCTCCTGGCCACTGTCCCCCCCTGCCAGGCCGAGCAGCACAGGCTTGGGGCCAATTTCGAGGAAGACCCCAATGCCTTGTTCATGCAGCGCGGCCACGCCGTCGGCGAAGCGCACCGCCTCGCGCACGTGGCGCACCCAGTAGTCAGGCGCAGCGATCTCGTCGCCCGCCAGCTGGCCGGTCACGTTCGAGACCAGAAGCAGGCGAGGGGGATGGTAGGTGACCCGCTCGGCCACCTGCCGGAAGTCCTCCAGCATCGGCGCCATGAGTGGGGAGTGAAAGGCGTGCGAGACGGTCAGCCGCTGGCTCTTGACCCCTTCGGCAGCCAGCGATTCGCTGACCGCCAGCACTGCAGCCCGGCGGCCAGAAATGACCACGCTGGCCGGGCCGTTGACTGCGGCAATCGACAGCTCGTCCGCGTAGGGAACAATCGCCTCCCGCACCCTGGACTCTGTGGCCAGGAGCGAGACCATCTCCCCCTCCTGTGGCAGCGCGCCCATCAGCCGCCCGCGCGCTGAGACCAGCGTGAGCCCGTCCTCCAGGCTGAAGACCCCGGCCACGCAGGCTGCGGCCAGCTCGCCCACGCTGTGGCCGAGGAGGATCTCCGGCTCGATGCCCCAGCTGCGCCAGAGCTGCGCCAGCGCGTACTCGAGCACGAAGAGGGCTGACTGGGTGTTCTCGGTGCGGTCGATGGCGCTCGCAGCATTCTCTGCTGCCGACCCATAGCCCAGCAGCTCCAGCAGCGGCGCTTCCAGCTGCCCGTCCAGCAGTGTGGCGCAGCGGTCGATGCTCTCCCGGAACACGGGTTGGGTGGCATAGAGCTCCCGCCCCATGCCGCTGTACTGTGCACCCTGGCCGGTGAAGAGGAAGGCGACCTGTGGCACAGACGGCTGGCTGTGGCCTGCGAGGATGCCTGCTGCAGCCTGGCCTGCTGCGGCAGCACCGAGTTTTTCCAGCAGCTCCGTCCGTTCCCCCGCCACGATCGCCAGCCGCTGCGCAAAGTGGTTGCGCCCGACCTGGCTGCTGTGGCAGAGATCCCCCAGATTCACCTCGCTCTGCAGCAGCTGACGGTAGCGTGCCGCCAGCTCGGCCAACGCGGCAGGCTCCTTGGCGGAGAGGGTCAGCAGATGCAGAGGCTGCTCCAGCGCGGTTGCAGCTGGCGGCGCAGAGGTTTCTGCGGGTTGACCGTCGGGCGCCGAGAGAATCAGGTGGGCATTGGTGCCGCTGAGCCCAAAGGCGCTGACGCCGGCGATCCGGGTCGGCAGCGGCCAGGGCTGGGCCACAACTGGCACCTCCACCCCCAGTTCCTCCCACTCGATGTAGGGGCTGGGGCTCTGGAAGTGCAGATGGGCCGGGAGAATACCATGCTGGAGCGCCAGCACCGTCTTGATGAAGCCCGCTACACCCGCCGCTGCCTCCAGATGGCCGATGTTGGTCTTGACCGACCCGATGCGCAGCGGGCTCTCCCGCCCCTGCCCGTAGACCGCACCGAGCGCACGCACCTCGATCGGGTCGCCCAGCGGCGTGCCGGTGCCGTGTGCCTCGATGTAGCTGACCTCGGCCGCGTCGACCTGTGCTGCCGCCAGTGCAGCTGCCAGCAGCTTCTCCTGGGCTCCCTTGTTGGGCACCGTCAGCCCGCTGCTCGGCCCGTCGTGGTTGACCGCACTGCCGCGCACCACCGCCAGCACCGTGTCTCCGGCAGCTTCGGCGTCAGCCAGCCGTTTGAGCAGCACCATGCCAGCTCCCTCCCCGCGCCCGTAGCCGTCGGCGGCCGCGTCGAAGGTCTTGCAGCGCCCGTCGGGAGAGAGGGCCTGCATCTGCGAGAGGGCCACAAACGGGGTGGGGGTGAGCAGCAGGCTCACCCCGCCGGCCAGGGCCAGGTCGCACTCTCCCAGCCGCAGGCTCTGGCAGGCCAGATGGATCGCCACCAGCGACGAAGAGCAGGCGGTGTCAACCGCCAGCGTCGGCCCCTGCACGCCCAGCGTGTAGGCGATCCGGCCCGCTGCGATGCTGTGCCCGCTGCCGGTGGCTGCATGCGAATCCATCTCGGCGAGATCTTGCACGCTGCCGAGCGTGCTGTACTCGCTCTCCCCGATGCCGACGAAGACCCCGGTGCTGCTCTCCCGGAGCTGATGCTGGGCAATCCCGGCCCGCTCCAATGCCTCCCAGCTCGTCTCCAGAAGCAGCCGGTGCTGCGGATCCATGCCTGCCGCCTCACGCGGGGAGATGCCAAAAAAGAGCGGGTCGAAGCGGTCAATCCCGGTCAGAAAGGACCCTGCGCGCATGTACATCTTGCCCGGCAGCGGCCGCTGCGGGTCGTAGTACTCCTCCACCCGCCATCGCTCGGCTGGAACCTCGCTCACCGCGTCGCTCCCCGCCAGCAGCAGCTGCCAGAAGGCCTCCGGCGTCTCCGCACCCGGGAAGCGGCAGGCCAGGCTCACCACCGCAATCGGCTCGTTCAGATGCACACCGGCCTGCCTGACAGGGCTGGCAGGCGCGTCGTTCGGGTCGCTCAAAACCAGCACATCGGCCAGCAGATAGGCGGCCAGGCTGTTCACCGTCGGATGCTCGAACGCGACGGTCGCCGGCAGCGCACAGTGCAGCGCACGCTCCAGCTCCCGGCGCAGCTCCAGCGCCATCAGCGAGTCCATCCCGAGGTCGGTAAAGCCTGTCTCTGCGGACGGCAGGACAGCCATGCCCAGCACGCGTGCCACAAGCTGCTGCAGATCGCCCGTCAGCCGTGAGAGTCGCTGGTTCGGTGTGAGGGCAGCCAGCTCCTGGGCAAGGCTGCTCGTCGCCGGATCCTCTGCGGACAGCGCTCCAAAAGACGCCAGGAAGGGGGAGCCCCGGCGCGCTGCAGCCAGTGCCTCCCATTCCACCTGCATCACTGCCAGAGAACCAGAGGTGCCCAACGCCTTCTCCAGCGCCAGCAGAGCCAGCTCTCCCTCCAGCGGCGGCAGCAGATTGGGGAGAGTGCTGCTGACACGTGCAGCCATGCCCTCCCCAGCCCAGGCTCCCCACTGGATGCTCAGCCCCGGCAGCCCCTGCTGGCGGCGCAGGCAGGCCAGCCCATCCAGGAAGGCATTGGCCGCCGCATAGCTCCCCTGGCCAGGGTTGCCCAGCAAGGCAGCGGCCGAGGAGAAAAAGACCATCAGATCCAGCCCCTGGGTCAGCTCGTGCAGCAGCCAACCTCCCACGACCTTGGCCCGCAGCACCCCTTCAAAGCGTTCCCAGCTCTGGTTGAGCAGGATGCCGTCGTCGAGCACGTCGGCGCAGTGGAAGACCCCCCGCAGCGGTGCCTGGCTGGTTTGGAGCTCGGCGAACAGACGGCGCATGCTGGCCTCATCGGCCACATCCAGCTCGGCGACCTGCACAGTCACCCCCGATGCAGCAAGCTGCTCCAGCACGCTGCGCTGCGCTGCCTGGGTGACCCCACGACGCCCGGTCAGCACCAGACGGGTCGCCCCTTGGTTTCCGAGCCAGGTCGCCACCTGCAGACCGAGCGCTCCCAGGCCGCCGGTGACCAGATAGCTGGCAGAAAGGTCGATGGAGACTGGGCGGGCGGGCTCGGGCTGGCCACGCACCAGACGCGCCACATGGCGCACACTGCGGCGGTAGGCGACCTGGCTCTCCTGGCCCGCCCGTTCTGCCAGCAGCTCTGCTGCCAGCAGCTGGGCTGCCGCTTCCGAGCTGCCCTCCAGATCCACCAGCCCACCCCACAGGTCGCTGTGTTCGAGTGCGATCACGCGGCCCAGCCCCCAGAGCGCACTCTGCGCCGGGTCGACAGGGTCGGCGGCGGAGATCGCCTGCGCCTGCTGTGTGACCACCCAGAGCCGGAGGCGCTTTTGCGGGCGATTGGCCAGAACCTGCAGCAGCGTGAGCAGGTCACCCAGGCTGGCCTGCTGGCTCTGCAGCAGATTCGCTGCGCCGGCCGGCTGGTCGGTCCCTCCCAGGTAGAGGACCCCGCGCCAGCGGACAGAGTCGTCCTGCAAGCGGGAAAAGGCAGCGGCGGCAGAGAGCGCCTCGACCTGTTCGCCCCGCTGGGTCAGCTGCTCCGCCAGCGTTGCCCCCATCTCTGTGGCGCCGCCGACAATGAGCCAGCGTCCCTGCTCGCTGGAAGCGGGCGAGGCAGGCTGTGCTTCCCAGCGCACCCGATAGAAGAGTCCCTCCACCTGGGCAGCCAGCTGTTCGGCTTTTTCGGCTTTCTCCAGGGAAGCCAGCACCCTGACGGCCGTCTCCTGCTCCGCCTCGGTCAAGGGCATGCGCTGCATCAACTGCTGCATCAGCGCTTCCCGGCTGTAACGCTGCAGCGTGGCTGCAAGCGGAGCGGCGTGTGCGCTGCGGAAAGCAGCTGGCTCCACCCAACAGCGCTGGCGCTGGAAGGGGTAGGTGGGTAGCGCCACCTTGCGCCGTGTGTACCCACGGTCGAAGCCCTCCCAGTCGATGGCGGTCCCCCGCACGTAGAGCGCACCCAGGCTGCTCAGCAGCTGCTGCCACTCCCCCTGGCCAGGGCGGAGCGAGGGCAAAAGAGCTGTTCTCTCTGCCTTCTGGCCACTGTCCCCTGTTCCCCGCTGACCACTGACCACTGACCACTGACCACTGTCCCCCCCTGCCATGCTGAGCAGCACGGGCTTGGGGCCGATTTCGAGGAAGATCTGGACGCCTTGGCTGTGCAGCGCGGCCACGCCGTCGGCGAAGCGCACCGCCTCACGCACGTGGCGCACCCAGTAGTCATGCGTGGCGATCTCGTCGCCCGCCAGCCGGCCGGTCACGTTCGAGATCAAGCGCAGGTAAGGCGGGTGGTAGGTGACTCGCTCCGCCACCCGCCGGAAGTCCTCCAGCATCGGCTCCATGAGCGGGGAGTGGAACGCGTGCGAAACGGTCAGCCGCTGGCTTTTGACCCCCTCGGCGGCCAGTAATTCGCTGACCGCCAGCACGGCGGCACGGCTGCCGGAGAGCACCACGCTGGCCGGGCCGTTGACCGCGGCAATCGACAGCTCGTCCGCGTAGGGGGCAATCGCCTCCCGCACCCTGGCTTCCGCAGCCTGCAGCGAGACCATCTCCCCTTCTTGCGGCAGCGCGCCCATCAGCTGCCCGCGCGCCGCCACCAGCGTGAGCCCGTCCTCCAGGCTGAAAACCCCAGCCACGCAGGCTGCGGCCAGCTCGCCCACGCTGTGGCCGAGGAGGATCTCCGGCTCGATGCCCCAGCTGCGCCAGAGCTGCGCCAGCGCGTACTCGAGCGCGAAGAGGGCGGGCTGGGTGTTCTCGGTGCGGTCGATGGCGCTTGCAACATTCTCTGCTGCTGGCCCATAGCCCAGCAGCTCCAGCAGCGGCGCTTCCAGCTGCCCGGCCAGCAGCGCAGCGCAGCGGTCGATGCTCTCCCGGAACATGGGCTCTGTCTCGTAGAGCTCCCGCCCCATGCCAGCATACTGCGACCCCTGGCCGGTGAAGAGGAAGGCGATACGCGGCGCCTCTTGCTGTGCTGCGACAACACCTCGCTGGGTTTCCTGTTCACCCGTGCCGGCTGCGACCAGTTTTTCACGCAGTTCAGCGACCGATCCTGCCTTCACGCTCAGCCGGTGGCTGAAGTGGCTGCGCCCGACATGGCCCGTGTAGGTCAGATCCCCCAGATCGAGCTCGGGATGTGCCTCCAAAAAGTCACAGTAGCTGCGCGCATACGCGGCCAGCGCGGCGTCGTCGCGCGCAGAGAGGGTGAAGAGCTGCAGCGGCCGTCTGTCGGCGGGGAGTGGTTTGTCCATTTTCTTTGCTGCGGCAGGGGCCTGCGCCAGCACGACATGGGCGTTGGTGCCGCTGATGCCGAACGAGCTGACCCCGGCGATTTTCTCTGCCGTCCCCCACGCAACCGGCGCAACCGGGATCTGAACAGGCGAGTGCTCCCAGTCGATGTAGGGGTTGGGGCTGTGGAAATGGACGTTCGGCGGTATCTGTCCCTGCTGG
>JAGWYN010000151.1 GCA_018969295.1 Chloroflexota bacterium
GAGCGGTGTGGGCGCCGTGAAGGAGGCGACCTGCCTCTTCCAGAAGGCGCTGGCCTCCGCACGTGGCTGCCGACGCAGCCAGAGAATGTAGTCCCGATAGGGGCGGGGGGCGGGCAGCGCAGGCCTGTGCCCGCCGCACAGCGCCCCATAGGAGGCCAGAAGCTCCCGCAGCAGGATCGGCAGCGACCAGCCATCCCCGATCAGATGGTGGCTCGTCCAGACCAGGTAGACAGACTCCCCACCTCCCCACAGCAGCGTACAGCGCATCAGCGGCGGCTGGTCGATGACAAAGCCACGGCGCCGATCCGTCTCCAGCCACCGCTGCAGGCTGGCCTCTTCGTCGATCCCTTCCTCCCAGCGCTCTTCAACCCAGGGCACGGCTGCCGAACGCAGCACCAGCTGCCAGGAACCCTGCTGCCAGACAAAGAGGGTGCGCAGGATCGGATGGCGCTTCACCAGCTCCTGCCAGGCCTGCCGCAGCGCCGCAGCATCCACCTTCCTGTCCAGCTCGAAGCAGAGCTGCGTCACATAGACGCCAGACTCCGGCGCATAGAGCGACTCAAAGAGCATCCCCTCCTGCATGGGAGAGAGTTCGTAGATCTCCTCGACCTCCTGACCATAGCGCTCGAACCAGCGGTCCAGATCCGCCTGTGCCAGACCCCTGGCTGCGAAGTCGCTGGGGGTGAAACCACCGGCTGTGCTGCAGCAGTGCTCGATGAGCCGGCGCAGTGCGTCCAGGTACGCGGCGGCCAGTCCCTCTATGCTGCTCCGCCGATGCACGGCACGGCTGAAGCGCCAGCTCACCTGCAGTTCACCGTTCATGACAAGAGCGTTGACGTCCAGCAGGTGGCTGCGCAGGCCGGCAGGACTCTGAGGCTGCCCGCTCCCCTCTGTCGCCATTCCCACAAGAAACGAGCCCTGCTCCCGTGCAACATCGAACTGACCCAGATAGTTGAAGCTCAACGCAGCCGGGACGGCCGGAACCAGCTCTTCCTCCGCCGCCAGAAAACGGAGCACGCCGTAGCCGAGCCCGCGGTGGGGGATGCGGCGCAGCTGCTCTTTGACCGAGCAGATCAATCGCCCTGGCTCGGGCTCGTCCGCATCCAGGACGACCGGGAAGAGCGAGGTGAACCACCCCACCGTGCGCGACAAATCCAGCGTCTCTTCCACAAGTTCGCGCCCGTGCCCTTCCAGCTCCAGCACGACCCGGCTCTCTCCGCTCCACTCCCCCACCGCCTGGGCCAGCGCTGCCAGCAGCAGGTCGTTCACCTGGGTGCGGTAGGCCGCCGGTGCCTGCTGCAGCAGGGCAGATGTGGCAGCTGCATCGAGTCGGCAGTGCACCTCTTCCGTGGAGCCCACCGTATTGGCCAGGAGCTGTTCCGGTTCATCGACCGGCAGCGGGACCGTGCAGAGCGCGACGACCTTCTGCCAGTACTCTCGTTCCTCGCGCAGCTGCTCCACCCCCTCCTTTGCCAGCCAGCGGGCCCAGTCGCGAAAGGCCGTTGTCTTGGCCGGAAGCTGCACCGGTTT
>JAGWYN010000035.1 GCA_018969295.1 Chloroflexota bacterium
CTGATTTCGGCCTGTCACATCGCACTTTGAAGACCGCTCGACACGTAATTCAAGCGCCACTTTTGCCCATTTTGCGCAAGAATTTGTCGTTTTCTGACCCTGCAAGATGCGTGAATGCCCTGATTTCAATCTCACTGACAACTCTTGCTTGCACCCCAAGAAGAATTGGCTGTTGACAGAGCAAAAAACGTATGCTATATTACGAATCACCGCATACGATTGCATAAACAAGGCGAGTGATGTCAAAGCCGGAGGGTCTCCACAAACAAGCTGTCACCATGCGCGATGTTGCCCAGGCAGCGGGGGTGTCGCAGAGCACGGTCTCACGGGTGCTGAGCGGCACAGACGGCACGATGCTGATCGGCGAGGAGACACGCCAGCGGGTTCTGGAAGCGGTAGCAGCGCTCGGCTATTTTCCCAATCGGCACGCTGGCAGCCTGCGCGGGCAAAAGACGATGATGCTGGCGATGATGATCGCCGACATCGGCAACCCGTTCTACCATCCGATGGTGCGGGCCGTACAGGATGTCGCGCACGAACACCGCTACGATGTGATGATTGCCAATACCGACCATACCTATGCGGGGGAGCGGCTGTTTGTCGAGTCGGTGATCCAGCGCCCGGTCGACGGGGTGATCCTGGTGCCTTACCACATGGGCAAGGCAGATTTTGACCGGTTGATTGCGCGGACAGGGGCGGCGGTGGCTGTGTTGGGCCAGCACATCGACCACCCGCAGGTAGATACGGTCTACGGCAACGACGATCAAGCGCTCTTCGAGGCGATTTCCTGGCTGGTCCACGAACGGGGTCACCGGCGGGTGGGGCTGATCGGTGTGACGAACGAGCATTCGGTCGGTGTGCGGCGGCGCAGTGCTTTTGTGGCTGCTCTCCGTCAGGCCGGTCTGGCAATCGACCCGGCGCTCTTCACGTTGGGGGATTGGACAGAATCGAGCGGCTATCGGGCTGCCCAGCAGCTGTTGGCCCTGCCCGAACCGCCGACTGCGGTCTTTGCAGTCAACGATTTGATGGCGATCGGGGCAATGGAAGCCATCCAGTCTGCGGGGGTGCAGGTTCCCCAGCAGATGGCGGTGATGGGCTTCGACGACATTCCCCAGGCGACCTGGGTGCGGCCTCGTCTGACGACGGTGGCCCAATATCCTGCGGAGATGGGGAGATGGATGGCGACAGCGCTCTTCGAGCGAATCCAGGGGGAATTTGACGGTGTGGGTCGCCGGTTTGAAGTCAAATGCCGGCTGTGCCAGCGCGAGTCGACGTAATCTGCCTGGCAAATGGGTAGGTTGTCACGTGGCCTCTGGCTGCGTTTTGCAACACTTGACAGCGACGCGTTGTGCCGCTGCCGGTCTGTTTTATTGGGTTTTCGTTTGTTAAAAAGGAGAAAAGGTGTATGCGTAAGGTTTTTTGGACACTCCCCTTGCTGCTCGCTCTGGCGCTGCTGGTAGGCGCCTGTGGCGGTGCAGCTGCGCCGGCCGACGCGGGTGAACCGGCTGCCGAGGCCGCAGCCGAAGAAGCTGCGGCCCCGGCAGCCGAACCGACGCCGGTGGTCAACAATTTTGGCGAGTGCGAAGACCCGCTGGTGCTCTGGCACGGTCTGACCGGCTCCGACGGTGCGGTGTTTGCCGAGTTGCTCCAGCAGTTCAGTGAGGCCAACCCAGAGCTCTGTCTCAACTCAGAAGGGTACCCATGGGACATCTTCTTCCAGAAGTATCCGACCGCGGTGGCGGCTGGCTCGCCGCCCGACATGGTTATCTTCCACGCGGCTGAGGTCAACCAGATGGCGACCGAAGGGTTGATGACGCCGCTCGACGATGTGATCTACAACGATGGCACGCTGGCTCGCGAGGACTTCAACGAAGCCTTGATGAATGCGCTCACCATCGACGGCCAGACCATGGCGGTCCCCTTCGACAACCACGGCTGGCTGTTGTGGTACAACACCAGCCTGATGGAAGCGGCAGGTCTGGACCCCAACGTGCTGCCGGCCAACAGCGAAGAGTTCATCGCGGTCGCCCAGCAGCTGACCACCGATGTCAACGGCAAGCACCCGAATGAGGAAGGCTTCGACAAAGACAACGTAGACGTCTGGGCGATCGATTACACCTGGCCCCGCTTCACCATCCCGACCACGCTTTGGCAGTACGGTGGCGGTGTGATCAGCGCAGACAACAAGACGGCAACCCTGTCCAGCCCCGAGTCGATCGCAGCGGTGCAGTTCTGGCATGACCTGATGTACAAGTACTATGTCGCCCCGCCGGCCGTGCCGGGCAAGACCTGGGCTGGGGATCTCTACAAGAACAACCGCCTGGTCTTCATGTGGGAAGGCACCTGGACCGGTGGGTTCATGCGTGACAACCCAGACATCGCTGCGGTGACCAAGACGGCTTTCATCAACTCGCTGGCCCCGGATGGCAACCAGGCTGTCAAGTTTGACTCGCACATCATGTCGGTGCCGACCGGTGTGGACGAGGATGGCATTGCCAAGGCCAAGCAGCTGATGACCTTCCTGGTGGAAAACGGCGCCTACTGGGCGACCTCTGGCCAGGTGCCGGCGCTCAAGGGCGTCCAGGAACTGCCGGAAGTTCAGTCGATCGCCTCGGTTGCGATGGCTGCACAGCAGTTCAACGCCATCGGCCGGACAGATCTCTCGCACAAGTCCTTCATCGAGATCCAGACTGCCTGGGAGACTGCGGTCGGCACTGCGCTGGCTTCGGCGGACGCTGACATTGCTGCTGCCTTGCAGGCTGGCAACGATCAGATTCAGGCCATTTTGGACCGCCCGTAAGAGTTTGTGAATCGCCGGCTGGCTGCAAAGCCAGCCGGCAGGGCGAGGCTTGGGGGCAACGCCCTGCCTCGCCCCAATGTTTGCAGGGCCCCTTTTGTGGGGGCTCTTCGTCCCTCTCTGGATCGGCCAGCATGTCGGCGGTGCCGCACAGGGAGCTCGGTTCAGCCAGTTTGTGTGCAAGGAGCGCATGCGACCATGACCACGACCGCCCTGCCGGCCAGCATATCCTTGTCGAACAGCAGACGCTGGAAGACACTGCGCAAGCAGCTGCCTAACTACCTGTTTGTGCTCCCCCATTTCTTTTTCTTTACGGTCTTCTTGCTCTACCCGATCGTACGGGGGCTGCAGATCAGCCTCTTCGACTGGAAGATCATGCTCAAAGAGCAGAAGTACATCGGCTTTGCCAACTACCAGGCTCTGCTCAACGACAAGATGTTCTGGGAGGTGCTCGGCAACACCGCCGAGTTTATGGTGGTGACGGTCATCGTCAACGTCATCTTGGCGCTGCTGGTCGCAGTCGGCCTCAAACATAAATTTTTTGGCAGCGACGCGCTGCGTGTTTTGTTCTATGCGCCGGGCATTCTTTCGGTCTCGGTGATCGGGATCATCGGCATCCGTATCTGGGACACCCAGATTGGGATCCTCAACTATTTTGTCACCACCCTGCTGGGGGGGCCACGCATTTCGTGGCTGGGCGACCCAGGGATTGTGGTGTCGGCGCTGGCCCTCACGACGGTCTGGTGGAGCTTTGGTTTTCCCATGCTGGTGTTTATCGCCGGGCTGCACAACATTCCCGAGCAGCTTTACGAGGCGGCCAAAATCGACGGTGCCGGTCGGCTGGGGACCTTCCGCCACATCACGGTGCCGCTGATCATGCCGACCATGCTGTTTGTGGTGGTGACCCAGTTTATCGCCCACATGCAGGTCTTTGCCCAGCCCTACATCATCAGCGGCGGCGGGCCGGGCAACGCCTCCCGTTCGGCGTCGATGTATCTGTACGAGACCGCCTGGAAGTTTTTCCGGTTCGGCTATGCTTCGTCAATTTCGGTGGTGATGGCTGTGGTCATGATCGTGGTGACAGTTGTGCTCTTCAGCCTGATGCGCCGCCGTACCGAGTATTGAGAAGGAGCCCGCAATGACAACTTCGACCCATCCGACCCCCTCTCCGCTCTGGCGGCGCTGGCGCAAAGCGGCCGGGCGTTCGGCGTTGATGTGGCTGATCTTTTTGCCGCTGGCCCTGATCGTCGTGGTGCCGGTTCTGTACATGTTCTCGATGGCCTTCACGCTGGAGGCCAACCAGCTCAAATTCCCGATCGAGTGGATCCCCAGTCCGGTCACGACGAGTAATTTTGTCAAGATTTTTGTCGACCCGCAGCTGCCGATCGTCCGCTGGTTTACCAACAGCCTCTGGATCGCCAGCCTGGGTACGGTCGTCATCATTTTTCTTTCGACGCTGAGCGGCTATGCCTTCGCCAGGCTGGAGTTCCCGGGCAAGGGGCTGCTCTTTTCGCTGCTTCTCTTCAGCTTGATGATCCCGGCTGCCGTGACCTTGATCCCTTCTTTTTTGCTGCTGCGCGACCTCAAACTGCTCAACACCTACCACGCCATCTGGTGGCCTGCGGCTGCTTCGGTCACCGGAATTTTTTTGATGCGCCAGCATTTTTACGCGATCCCGGTCGAGCTGGAAGATGCCGCGCGCGTGGATGGGGCTGACCGCTTCCGAATCTACTGGCAGATCTGTCTGCCGTTGGTGCGCGGGGCCATCGTCGCGCTCTTCATTTTTTCGTTTCTGGGGCTGTGGAACGACCTCTTCTGGCCGCTGATTGTGCTCAGCGACCGGGCAGCCTTGACCCTGCCGGTGGGGTTGATCGTGATCCAACAGGGCAGCTATGTCCAGCGTGGCCTCGCCTTTGCCGGCGCGTTTATTGCGTCGGTTCCGGTTTTGGTCTTTTATGCCTTTTTTCAACGCAAAATCATCGCTGGAATCACCACGGCGGGCCTTGCCGGCCGCTGACGCGCTGTTTTTGTGGAAAAAGGTTTTTTTGATGGTTTTGTATACAGGATTGGACACTATGTCATCACTCAGTGCAAAAATTTCGTTGGATGCCAATCGCACCATCGCCGAGATTTCGCCGCTGCTGTTCGGCGGCTTCGCCGAACATATGGGGCGATGTATCTATGAAGGGGTCTACGAGCCAAAGTCTGCCCATGCGGATGCCGCTGGGCTGCGCACCGATGTGCTGGAGGCACTGCGCGCCCAGCGCTACACCACCATTCGGTATCCGGGCGGCAATTTCCTCAGCGGCTACAACTGGCTGGACGGCGTCGGCCCCCAGGATCAGCGCCCACGCCGCCGTGAACTGGCCTGGCAGTCGCTCGAAACCAACCAGTTCGGCACCAATGAATTCATGGGCTTCTGCCAGGCAATCGGGGCTGCCCCCATGCTCGGCGTCAATATGGGAACCGGAACGATCCAGGCAGCCGCCGACCTGGTCGACTACTGCAACACCCCTACGGGCACCTATTATTCGGATCTGCGGACGCGTCATGGGTACAGTGCCCCCCACAAGGTCAAGTACTGGTGTGTCGGCAACGAAATGGATGGCCCCTGGCAGATGGGAGCGCTCAGCGCCCACGAATACGGCGCCAAAGCACGCGAGGCAGCCAAGCTGATGCGCTGGATCGATCCCTCGATCCAGACGGTGCTCTGCGGCTCCTCCAATGACCAGATGCCCACCTACCCGGAGTGGGATCGTGTGGCGCTCGAAGAAGCCTGGGAGCAGATGGATTATCTGTCTATGCATTACTACGCAGGCAACCGCGACAACGACACGCCCAGCTTCCTGGCCAGCGCTGTGCAGTTCGAGCGTTTTGTCGATACGCTGGAGGGCACCCTGCGCTATGTCAAGGCCAAACGCCGCAGCAAACACGATGTCTATCTCTCCTGGGATGAATGGCAGGTCTGGTACAAGGGGGACCCGCTGCAAGGGAACTGGACCGAGGCACCCCATCTGGCCGAGGAGATGTACAACCTGGAGGATGCGCTGGTCGTCGGTCAGTGGCTCAACGTCTTCCTGCGCAAAAGCCATGTGCTCAAAATTGCCTGTGTTGCGCAAATTGTCAACGTGATCTCCTGGCTGCACACACGGGGCGACGAACTGCTCAAGCAGCCTTCTTTTTATGTGTTCGAGCTGGTCAGTACCCATGCGCGCGGCCAGGCCCTCGATCTGTGGGTACAGGCCCCGCTGCAGAACACCCAGAAATACGGCGATGTGCCTGTGCTCGATGTGGCTGCCTCGCTGGATCCAGCCAGCGGCGACGGGGCAATTTTTCTGGTCAACCGCAGTCTGGCCGACAGCGTGGTGACCGAGCTTTCCTGGGTGGATGGCAGCGTGGTCACGCTGGACAAGGGCTGGCAGCTGGCGGGCAGCGACCCCAAGGCGCTCAATAGCTGGGAGCAGCCCAATAACCTGGTGGCCCAGCCGATCGCGCTCCCGCGTGTGGCAGATGGCCAGGCCACGGTGCAGCTGCCGCCCCTCTCTTTCACGGTGCTGACGACCCACAGCCGCCAGAGAAATGGATAAAACGATGTCAGGGTTCACACGAATTTCACTGGATGGCAGCTGGGAGTTTCAATTTGACCCCAGCGACGGGCAGGACCCGAACGCGCTGGCCGAGTGGCGTCTGGCACAGGTACCGATGCCCTGGCAGGCGCAGTTTTCCGATCTGCGGGGGGCCAGCGGGGTGGCCTGGTATCGACGCCGTTTTGCCTGGGCGGGTACTGGACAGGGAGCTTATTTGCATTTCGGTGCGGTCGACTACCATGCTACGGTCTGGCTGAACGGACAGCTTGTTGGCGAACATGCTGGCGGCTATCTGCCCTTCGATTTCGAGGTGACCTCTCTGCTGCAGGCGGGGGAAAATCTGTTGGTCGTGCGTGTCGAAGATGCCGACGACGACCGCAGCCGCTTCCCGGACGCCCCCTTCAGCGAGGTTCCGCACGGCAAGCAGAGCTGGTATGGCCCGATCGGAGGGATCTGGCAGAGTGTCTGGCTGGAAGAGCGCCCGACGGCGCACATTCGCAGCCTTCGGTTGACCCCGCGCCCTGCCGAGTGCACGATCGAGATCGCTGCTCGCCTGAGCACGCCGCTGCCGGCTGCAGCCAGCCTGACGGCGACGGTCTACGACCCGGCCGGGGTTGCTGTCGCTGCCCTGGCCCTCGACGCCAGCGGACAGGGAGTCGCCCCCCTGACAGCCCCTCTCCAGCTCTGGAGCCCGGAGTCGCCGGCGCTGTACACGGTGGAGGTGGCTCTGTCTGGCGCCGAGCTCGCCACAGATACCCTGAGCGATAGCTGCGGCTTTCGCACGGTGGAAGCGCGCGACGGGCGCATCTACCTCAACGGCAGCCCCCTCTATTTGCGGGGTGTGTTGGACCAGGCCTACTATCCCGAGACCCTCTACACCCCCCCCAGCCTGGCGTTTCTGGAAGATCAGGCGCGCAAAGCCAAGGCGCTCGGGCTCAACTGCCTGCGCATCCACATCAAGATCGAAGACCCGCGCTACTATGCCGTCGCCGACCGCTATGGGCTGTTGGTCTGGACGGAGATTCCCAACTGGGTGCTGCTGAGCGATGCGGCCGACCGCCGGATCCGAGAGACCTTCAGCGCCATGGTCGAGCGCGACTGGAACCATCCGTCGATCATTGCCTGGACGTTGGTGAACGAGAACTGGGGGACCGATCTGGTGCGCAACCCGGAGCATCGGCGTTGGCTGGCAGATTTCTACCATGCGGCCAAGGCCATCGATCCAACCCGGCTGATTGTCGACAACTCGGGCTGCTGCGACAATTTCCACGTGGCCGGCGATCTGGAGGACTTTCACCACTACCGAGCAATCCCAGACCATGCCCAGGAGTGGGATGGTTGGGTCGCCGAATTTGCCAGCCGCGCCAATAGCTGGGTCTGGGCGCCAGACTATCTGCATGAGCGCCGACCAGACCTGCCGTTGGTCGTTTCGGAGTTTGGCAACTGGGGGCTGCCCGACCCTGCCACGATCCAGGAGAAGGGGGCAGACCCTTGGTGGTTCGAGACCGGCCACGAATGGGGGGAGGGGATCGTCTATCCCCATGCCATGCCGCAGCGCTTTGTGGACCATGGGCTGAACGCTGTCTTTGGCAGCCTGCCGGCCTTTGCGCACAATGCCCAGCTGCACATGGCACGCAGCCTGCACTACGAGATCACCAGCATGCGACTGAACCCGTCGATCGCCGGCTATGTCATCACCGAATTCACCGATGTGCACTGGGAGTGCAACGGGCTGCTGACCATGCAGCGTGCCGTCAAGCAGGGGCTGGACAGCCACTTCACACCGCTCAACCAGGACAATGTGGTGCTTTTGCGCCCGCAGCGTTGGAGCGGTCGGCCCGGCGATAGCCTGCCGGTCGTGTTGCGTGTCTTCGGTGTAGATGGGGAGCGCAGCGACGGATGGATCGAGTGGCACGCTGGCTCGGCATCTGGCCAGGTGGCGGCGCCGGGGGGAGAGATCGCGGTGCCGCTGGCGGCCGCTGGGATCGTGGTGCTCACGGCGAGCTGGCGAGCGGCAGATGGCTCGCCGATCGCGGCCAACCAGGTCGAACTGGCCTGTGTCGACCCTGCCGGGCCAGCCGGTTCCCTCTGTGTGCTGGAGGACCCTGCGCTGGCTGCTCTGCTGCGCGCCCAAGGATATGCGGTCCTCGAACGCTGGCCAGAAGGCGAGCCGCCGATCCTGGTCGCATCGCACTATACCCGTTCGCTGGAAAGTGCGGTGCAGGGGGGAGCGCGCCTGTTGCTGCTGGCGGGGGGCGGTCTGGAGGATGGCCCGGAGGGCGAGCGGGTTCGCCTGCCGATTGGGGCGATTTTGGCCCGTGCTGGAACCGCCTGGCAGGGGGACTGGGCCACCGCTTTTTCCTGGCTGAAAAAGCAGGGGCCGTTTGCTGCGTTGCCGGGCAGCCCGCTGTTGGAGATGGAGTATGCCCCGGTCATGCCGGACTATGTCCTGGCTGGGCTGCCCGGCTGGGCAGCCCGGGCCCACAGCTGGGCTGGGCTGGCGCTGGGCTGGATCCACAAGCCGGTTTCCCTGCTGGCGGAGATGCCGTATGGGCGGGGCAGGGTGGTGGTCACAACGTTCAAGCTGAACGCAGCGACGTTGGCAGAGAATGTGGTGGCCCAGGCATTGTGGCAGGGGGCCCTGGCTTTGCTGGCCTGAGTGGTGGGGAAGCCAGCCAACACCCGCTCCCACCCACCAGCTGACGCAGATCTGGAGATTTGTGTTGGGGCCACCCCCCAACACAAATTTTTTGCCAAACGTAGGGTGCCGTACTGCAATTGAAGGCCGGATCAGCCTTAAGTAGAGTATGGAACGAATTGTCGTTTCTGGGATGGAACAAAGGTATTCATAAGGATCGCAAAAATGGGTGCGAGCCTGCCTCTGCGTTTGTTGGGAACAATTTTATATGGGGTGATCGGCTGGGAAGTGGCGTTGGTTCTGCAGCAGATCCCAGGCCTGGGCAGCTGGCATGTCGTGTTGTCGGTGGTCGGGATGGTCGTCGGGTTTGTGGCTGCGTCCTGGCTGGTGCGGGCACCGGCGCATGCGGCCCAGAGCGCTCTGCGCCAGATAGCGACCCCAGATCTGATGGCCGGCGTGTTGGGGGGGACGGCAGGTCTAGGGATTGCTGCGCTTTTGAGCGTGCCAGTCGCCTACCTGCCGGATCCATTTGGCAGGATTTTGCCGCTTGTGCTGGCGGTGTTGTGCAGCTATCTGGGGGCAGTTTTGCTGGTCGGACGCCAGAGTGACCTGGGGCCCTTGTGGCGGGGGCTGGCCATGTCGCAGCCCGATTCTCGGAGTTCTGGCGAGAAGAGCCCTCTGCTGTTGTTGGATACCAGCGTGATCATCGACGGGCGGATCGACGACGTGGCCCGGACGGGTTTTTTGTTGGGAACGTTGACCGTGCCACGCTTTGTGTTGAACGAACTGCAGTCGATCGCCGACTCGGCGGACAGCATGCGCCGTGGCCGTGGCCGGCGTGGGTTGGAGGTGCTCGACAGGTTGCAAAACATGCCGGAGGTGGTGACGCTCTTTACCGACTTTGACCCCAAGGAGGCTTACACGGTAGACGACAAATTGATCCGGCTGGCGTTGCAGTCTGATGCTGCCATCCTCACCACCGACTACAATCTTAACCGCATTGCCCGCCTGCAAGGGGTGCGCGTGCTCAACATCAACGAATTAGCGAACGCTGTGAAGTCCGTATATTTGCCTGGAGAGGTCATTCCGCTGAAAATTATCCAGGAAGGAAAAGAACAGGGACAGGGAGTCGGCTATCTTGCGGATGGGACGATGGTGGTGGTCGAAAATGGGCGCCGTCATCTGAACAATGAGGTGCCTGTGCAGGTGACCAAGGTTCTGCAGACCAATGCGGGCCGCCTGATCTTTGCAACACCGGAATAATCGTCCCCGCACAGGGTGTGCAGGGGCCAGGAGGCCGACAGCGGCCGATCCAATCCAGATAGGGAAAGTTTTATGGCGCTTCGTATCTACAACACGCTTACCCGACAGACAGAGGCGTTTGTGCCCCATCAGCCGGGCCAGGTCACCATGTATATCTGCGGGCCGACCGTCTATGCCGACGCCCATATCGGCCATGCGATGGCTGCCATCATCTTCGACACCGTACGCCGCTACCTGGTCTACCAAGGCTATGCGGTTCACTTTGTGACCAACTTCACAGATGTCGACGACAAGATCATCCGCCGTGCGCGCGAACAGGGGCGTGACCCGTTGGAGCTGGCCAACCACTACGCCAGCGAGTACCTGCGCCATTTGCGCGAGCTCAACGTCCTGCCAGCTGACCTTTACCCGCGCGTGAGCCAGGAGATGGCGTGGATCACGGCGATGATTCTGGGGTTGGAGGAGAAGGGCTACGCGTACCGGCTGGATGGGGATGTGTATTTTCGGGTCACTCGCGACGAGGACTACGGCAAATTGAGCGGCCGCCGGCTGCAGGAAGCGCTGGCGGGCACGCGCATCGAGGAGGACGCGCGCAAGGAACATCCGGGGGACTTTGCGCTGTGGAAGGGGGCCAAGCCGGGCGAACCGGCCTGGGAGAGCCCGTTTGGGGCTGGGCGGCCGGGCTGGCACATCGAGTGTTCTGCCATGTGTCTGCACCACTTGGGGGAGGCGGTCGATATTCATGGGGGGGGCAACGACCTGATCTTTCCACACCATGAGAACGAGATTGCCCAGAGCGAGAGCTACACAGGCAAAGCCTTTGCACGGTACTGGATGCACAACGGCATGCTGCAGCTGGCGGGCGAAAAGATGAGCAAGTCGCTGGGAAATCTGGTCACGATCGACCAGTTTTTGCGGGAGCACAGCGCCGACGCACTGCGGCTGCTGATCGCCACAGGCCATTACCGCAAGCCGGTGGTCTACACCGCCGAAACGGTGGAGAGCGCCGAGCGCAGCCTGGCGCGTCTGCGCAGCGGGCTGCGCCCTGCCCAGGGGAGGGAGAGCACGGGGGAAGCGGCCGAAAAGCTGCGGCTGGCGGTTGAGGAGGTGCGGGCTGGGTTTATTGAGGCGATGGACGATGATTTCAACACGGCTGGGGCGATTGCAGCGCTTTTTGAACTGGTGCGGGCCATCAACAGCGGGCGAGCTGGCGGGGTGAGCGGGCCCTTTTTTCAGGCTGCCCAGCAGACGTTGCGCGAACTGGCTGGGGTTTTGGGGTTGCAGCTGGCAGAACCGGCAGCCGAGGCGGCGGCTGAGGTGGCAGCCCGCCCGTTCATCGACCTGCTGGTCAATGTGCGTGGCGACCTGCGCCAGGCCAGACAGTGGGCGCTGGCGGACAAGGTTCGCGACAGTTTGAAGGCGCTGGGGGTCACCTTGGAAGATACACCGGCGGGACCCCGGTGGAAAATTGAGGCGGAATGAGCGAGCTACTGTATGGGAGACACGCAGTCCAAGAATGTCTGCGTGCCGGACGGCGGCGTCTCTACCGGCTGTGGGTGGAGACCCGTCGTGAGGACGCGGCGCTCCCCAACGAAGGGCCCGTCGCTGCGATCGTGGCGATGGCTGAGCAGCAGCGTGTGCTGGTGCGGGCGCTGCGGGGGGGGCTCTTTGACCGGCTGCGCAGCGAACAGTCGAACGCGCAGGGGGTAGCGCTCGAAGTCGACGAGTACCCCTATGTGGCTCCAGATGTCTGTCTGGCCAACGCCCAGCGTGCGGGAGAGCCGCCGCTCTTTTTGATTCTGGATCATCTGCAAGACCCTCAGAACCTGGGCACGTTGATCCGGACGGCGGAGGCGGTGGGGGTGCATGGGGTTTTTATCCCAGAACGGCGTGCTGCTCGCATCACGCCAGCGGTGAGCAATGCCAGCGCCGGCGCGGTGGAGCACCTGGCTGTCGTGCAGGTGGTTAACTTGAACCGGCTGATCGAGGAGCTCAAGGAGCGCAATATCTGGGTCGCCGGGCTGGACAGCGAACCCTCCACCCCGCCGCTGGGCAGCGTCCGGCTGGACGGGGGGCTGGCCGTTGTGGTGGGCAGTGAAGGAGAAGGGCTGAGCCGGCTGACACGAGAACGTTGTGACTTTCTGATCAGATTGCCGATGTTGGGGCAGATTGGAAGCCTCAACGCCGCAGTGGCGGGGAGCATTCTCCTCTATGCGGCACGTCAGGCCCGCCAGAAGGATTGAAGCGTTGTGGACGTGACGCTGCTGGACAGCAGCTCGATCCGGTGGGCATCGGAGTTGGAACGGGTCGGTCTGCTGCTGGGTGCAGGGAGCAACCCGACAGTCTTTCCCTATCATTTTCTCTACGTGACGCTGAGCAAGATCGGCGGAAAATTGGCCATTTTTCGGCGCGGCGGTCGGAGCTGCGGGGTGGCATTTTTGTTTCCCCGCCAGCTGCGTCGGGCCCGGCCTGTCTACACGCTGCGCTACCACTCGACCCAGGAAGAAGGAGTCGACCCTGCGGAGGTGGTCGCGTGCTGTAAGGCTGCGCTGCCGGAGGGTGAGCTTGTCTTCTACCAGCCGCAGGGGGCGCAGCTGTATGAGCGCACCCATCTGCCCTTTGGGGTGGTAGACATCGGGCGCCCGGATGAACGGGAAGCTGCGGAGAGCCGTGTGATCCAGCAGCAGGTCTGGGGAGCCCCGCAGGAATTTCTTTACCCGGCAGACATTCATGCGGTCGATTTTGGAGCAGGCACCTCGCTGGTGGCGCGCGTCGACGGCAGGACGGCGGGGTTTCTTTTCGGTTTTTACGCGTTTTCTGGGGTGCCGTTGCCTTCGGACTGGTCGGAGCGTTTCAACGGAGCCTTTCGGATCGAGTCACAGGCGCTGGGGGTATTGCCCGAATACCGGGGGTTGCGGGTCGCCAATCTGCTCAAACGGCAGCAGGCGGCACTTGCCTGGCAGCAGGGGGTCGGGATAGTGACCTGGACGGCTGACCCGTTGCAGTACCCCAATGCCGCGCTCAACTTCGGGCTGCTCAAGGCGCTTTCCTGCCATTTCTTTCCGGATTTGTATCCCTTTCGCAACGAACTGAACCGCATCCATGCCTCCCGTTTTGTGTTGACCTGGCTGGTAGGCAGCCGGCGCGTCTGCGAGCGTGCACTGTTGGGAGAGCATGCGGAGGTGCTGGATTTGGGGGCGCGTCCTCGGATCCCGCGGGTCAACGACGGCTGTCGTCAGGCGACCTGGGATTTGAGCGACGAAGTGATTGCGATCGAGATTCCGAACAACTGGACGCAGCTGCAGATGGACGATCTTCAGGAGGCGCAGGCCTGGCGAGCGTTGACCGATCGGATCTTCAGCCACTATATTGGCAGGGAGCCGGGCTGTTACACCGTGACGGGGGTAGGCACGCATGGGGAGCGCCGGTATCTGGTGGCTGAGCAGAGCGGAGAGCCCCTTTGGCGGCGGTTGGGGAGGGTCTGACCCTTGTCGCCGGGCTCCAGGGTTCAAATTGTGGGCAAAAAGTTGTAAGCAAAAAGCTGTAAATTGATGGGCGGATGGGGTTGACAATTCAGTACAAAAGGGATAGAATAGGTGAAAGGCAAGATAGAGCCTTGTTTTTGTTGTAAAAGCAGCAGAACGGGCATTTAACTCCATTTTGGCCATCGAATGGGTGCCGCAGAGATGTGATGGTCTTCCGGGTTCAGGTGGATGCCTCGAAGTAGATCTCTCAATTCACATGTGTTTAGACTGGCGGTACCAGCGATTGTGCTGCGTGGCAGCAGTTGTTGGTAAGGCCAGTTTTTGTCGTCTGTCGTCAATCATCGTTTTTTGTATCAGGAATACCAGTCAGCCGGCTTCGCCCACCGTACCCGAAGCCAACCTATCTTTCAAGCCCGAGCGCTGGAAAAGGATTTTATGAACATTTACGTAGGAAATTTGTCGTACCGTACCACCGAGGATGAACTGCGCAGAACCTTCGAGGTTTATGGTGCTGTGAGCGACGCGTCGATCATTCGCGATCGCGAGAGCGGCCAGTCCAAGGGGTTTGGCTTTGTGGAGATGCCCTCTGACAGCGAGGCGGAAGCGGCCATTGCCGGGCTGAACGACAAGGAGATCGGGGGCCGTCGACTGCGTGTCAACCAGGCGCGCCCGCGCGAAGACAGCGGCTATCGTGGCGGCGGCGGTGCTGGCGGTGCCGGTGGCAGCCGTCCTCCGTCCCGGCCGCGCGGAGAGGGTGGCGACCGGGGCGGTTCCTCGCGTGGGGGGGACCGGGGCGGTTCCTCGCGTGGAGGGGACCGGGGTGGCTCCTCGCGCAGAGACGATCGCGGCTGGTAAGGCGCAGAGCGCCAAAGTACCAGCCGTGGAGCTCGACTCCAGCGGTTCAAAAAATGCCGGAACTTGTTCCGGCATTTTTTTGTTGGGGGGCTGCTCTGGTCAGTGGGCGGCAGAGCGCTCTTTCCACCGGCGCAGCGGCAGGTAGGTCATCCACAAAAAGATCAAAATGCCCGCCAGCCGTCCGGCGCCTGAGAGCACAAAGATGGTGTTGAAACCAACGGAGTCGGCCAGATAGCCGCCGACCAGGGGGCCGAAGAAGGCACTGGCAAAGACCCCGGTCTGGTAGAGCGCGACCGCGCGCGGCCGCCCGTTTTCCGGCGTAATCTGCAGCAGCAGGTTGAAGTTGGCCAGGTTGAAGCCTGCCCACAGGAAGCCCCCGAAAAAATTGTTGACCCCTGCCTGCCAGGGCTGGCTGTAGAAGACCCACATCACTGGCAGCAGGCTGATCGGCAGGCCGGTCACCAGCTGCAAAAAGACAGCCCCGCGCCGGTCGAGCACCTTGCCAAAAAAGAGCTGCCCTCCCATTGCGGAGAGACTGGCGATGCTGGCAAAGATGCCCACGATGTCGGCCTTGGCTCCCAGATGGGAGACCAGGTAGACGTTGAAGAAGGGGGCGGCGATCTGGAGAGAAAAATTCCAGACAAAGCCGCTGACCACAAGGCCCCAAAACCCTGGACTGTGCCGGAGCGCATGGCGCAGGCTGCCCGCGGAACGTTGCTCTTCCGCCTGCCGGGGGACGTGGGGTTCGCGCAGCTGAGAAAACTGGTAGGTGCTGGCCATCCCAACTACAAAAGCGACCAGAAAGCTGAGCTGGTAGCCCAGGAGAGAGCCCTCCTGCCACTGGTTGCCAGCGTGGATGATCCAGCCGGCGGCGGACGAGCAGAGCAAGGTTGCCAGCCCCATGGTCAGGTTGCGCATGCTGAAATAGCGCCCACGCATGAAATCGGGCACGATCTCCGCCACCAGGGCTGTCCAGGCCGGGTTGGCGAAGTTGGCGCTGAAGGCGCGCGCGCCGTTGAGTGCGGCGATCGCAAGGACAGCGATGGGCGGCGGCAGGGTCAGCAGCGGCAGCAGGGCCAGGAGCAGCACCATCAGCCGAGCCATCCCGCCGCCGCTCCACACAACGGTCTCTTTGCGGTGCCCGATCGTCTCGATCAGGCGGGCACCTGGGAAGAGGGCGGCGGCCCCCGCCAGGTTGCCGATGGCGATGATCCAGCCTACCTGCTGGTTGGTGGCGCCGTAGGCCAGCGCAAAGAGGGGAATAAAGGCCAGGTAGAACGATTCGCTGGCGGCTGCGAAGATGCCGTCGAGCCAGAAGTGGCGCAGGTTGCGCACCTGGCGGATCGTCAACGGCTGGGGTGCCTGCTGGTCCAGGCTTCGCTCGATCGGGCGGCGGATCAGGTACCAGTTCCAGCGCTGTGGGCGCAGCTGGTCGAACACGCCGATGCGCCGCTGGGGGATGTAGTCGAGCAGGTGCAGCATACGTTCTTCTCGCTCGGGGGAGCGGGGGCGGCGGAATTCGCTCTCTGTGGGTTTGTTCATGGACACAAGGCCTGGCGCAGCGCTGCCTTTTGTACCTTTCCCATGGCGTTGGTGGGCAGCGTGGTCGCCAGAAACACACGCCGTGGGACTTTGTAAGGAGCCAGATGTTGGCGGCAGAAGTCGATCACTGCGCTGCTTTCCAGGGGAGGGCCTGGGTGCAGGAGGATCACTGCGGTGACGCGTTCTCCCCATTCGGGGTCCGGGCACCCGAAGACGGCGCTGGCGGCGATGGCTGGGTGGGAGGCCAGCACCCGTTCCACCTCAGGTGGATAGACGTTGAAGCCGCCGCTGATGATCAGATCTTTGGAGCGTCCTTGGAGGGTGATGTAGCCGTCTGGTTCGCGCAGCCCGAGGTCTCCGGTGCGCAGCCAGCCGTCGGCGGTGAAGGCTTCGGCAGTTTTGGCTGGCTGGCGCCAGTAGCCTTTGCAGACATTGGCGCCGCGCACCTGTACAGCCCCGACAGCTCCGTCGGGGAGCGGCTCTTCGGTCGAGCTGTCGACGATGCGCACTTCCACCCCAGGCAGCGGCAGCCCGACCGACCCGCAGCGCCGCTCGCCGTGCAGGGGGTTGGAGAGGAGCATGCCTGTCTCGGACATGCCGTACCGTTCGAGCAGACGAACGCCGAAAAGCTGCTCGAAGCGCGCGAAAAGTTCTTCAGGCAGGCGGTCGGAACCCGAGGTGACGAGGCGCAGATGGCGCAGGCTGTAGCGTTCGGCGCCGGGCAGGTCGACCAGCCGGCGGTGGATCGTCGGGACGCCCATTAAGATGCTGCAGGGGCGCTGCCCCAGCAGATCCAGGCTCTGCTGGGGGTCAAAGCGGGGGAGCAGCAGTGTGGTGGCGCCAGCGTGCAGCGCGCCGTGCAGCGCCACCAACAGCCCATGGATGTGAAAGAGGGGCAGCACATGCAGCAAAAGATCCTCGGCGCACCATTCCCAGGCCGCATGCAGGCTGTTGAGATTGGCAGTCAGGTTGCCGTGGGTCAGTTCGGCTCCCTTGGGCCGCCCGGTGGTGCCGCTGGTGTAGATCATCAGGCAGGTGGCGTCGGGGGGGAGGGGGGCTGAATTTTCGGCAGGGTAGGGGGCAAGCAGGCGGGCCAGCAGCGGGTCTTGGGCGCTGTCGACCACAATCGCTTTCGCCGATACCTGTCCCAGCTCCGTGGTGGGGGAGGCAAACAGCAGGCACGCCTCGGCGTCGGCCAGAAAATAGGCCAGCTCTGTGGCAGGGCAGGCGGGGTTGAGAGGCAGGCTGACTGCCCCCAGCCGCAGCGTGGCCAGGTGCAGCAGGACAAAAGGCAGCCCTTTGGGCAGGTGGAGGGCCACGCGGTCGCCGGGCTGGACGCCGTGTGCCTGGAGCAGCCCCATTGCCTGTTGGACAATCTGCTCCAGCTCCCCATAGGAGAGGCGGAGTGGGGAGTCGTCCAGCCATTCGAGGGCGGTTTGGTGGGGGCGGGCCAGGCAATGGCCGCGCAGCGTTTCCAGGAACAGGGGGTTGCTCATTGTGAGATGGTCGGCAGGTAGAGGTAGCTGTTGACCAAACGGGAGACCGCCGGCAGGTAGATCGCGTTGGCCTGTGCCGCCGACGAAACGGGGGCTGTGGGCAAGGCCTGGCGGCTGGTTGGAACGCTGTCGGGGTTGAGGAGCGGCTGTGTCAGCGGCGATTTGTCCGGGTCGACGCCGCCGGCCGGGCTGGCTGTGGCGACACCGGAGCTGATCTGGACCGAGAGCTGGTAGGTGGCAGCGGTGTAGCCGTAGATTTCGATTTGAAACTCGCCCTCTGCGTCGCCGGTGAAATCAGGGCCGCTGGGGCTGAAGCGCACGCTGTCCACGGCCGAGCCGGCCAGGTTGCTGACGTAGGGGGGGGCATCGGGGTTGGGAGGCCAGATGTAGAGATCGGGGTCTCCCTCGACAGGGGTCAGCGTGACGACGACCTGGTCGCCGGGGGCCAGCTGATAGCGGTAGACGTTGGCCTGGTTCAGCCCAACCCTGGCGGTGGCGGGCACATAGTTGATGCGTTCTTTGAACGGGAAGAGTGAAATATTGCCCCCTTGGTCGGCGACCCAGGCGTGCAGATATTTGACCCCGGGCGAGGAGAGCAGCTCCCATCCGTAGTCGGTGCTGGCTGTGGCAAAGTCCAGCCAGCCTGAGTGGCGTGCGGGCACCCACTGGTTGGCGCCCGGGCTGAACTCGAATTCCTGGTAGAGCACCGACTGGATCCCGCTGCTTGGTGTCGGGTCTGACGCGCGCACATCCAACCGGACATTCGGATCGGCAGTGCTGTCGGCGCCGTCGTCGGCGGTGAAGGCGTCGACGCGCGGGGCCACCCCATCTCTGCCTGACGGCAGCACGGTCAATGTGCGGCTGACCCAATTGTTGGTTTCCAGCGACTCTTCGATCGACTCGGCCGGGTCGATGATCGCGTAGAGGGTGTAGACGCCGGGGGTGGGCGGCGTCCATTGGATCGCTGCGGTGCTCTCCGACGACCGCGGGGAAAGCAGTGGCAGGGTGGCTTCGCCGAGCCAGTTGGCAGCCACCGTTGGGATATCGACATAAAAGTGGACCTGGACATTGGCGAGCGTGTTTTTACCGCCTTGGCGGGTGATGACCAGCCCGAGGTCGCTGGGGGCACCGGCCCGGACGGCGGTGGGGGAGTTCCAGAGTTGGCTGCTGGGGGCATAGAGGTCGTCGTATGTTTCGTCGAGGGTCAACAGGGTATAGGCGTCGGGCGCGGTGGTGGTGGTGCCGTCGGGATTGGTGACGTGCAGATCGTAGGTTCCGGTTGCCACTGTGGGGGAGACGACCGCCCGCAGAAAGGTGGGGGGGATCCCGGCGGTAGGAAGGTGGAGCGTTCCGAGCCGGACAGTGGCGCCTGCGGCCAGGTTGAACCCTTGGAGATAGATTTTATTCTCGACGCCGGCCACTCCCTGGGTGGGCTGGATTGCGAAGAGGGCGGGGCCGTTCCCGATCACCATGAATTCTTGGGCCAGCAGGGCGGTGGTGCCGTCGGGGTTGGCGACGAGCAGGTCGTAGATTCCATGAGGGAGTCCTGCGGGCACGACTGCGGTGAGCTGTTCGCTGCTGATGCGGCGGACGGTGAGCAAGGAATAGGGGCCCAGTTTGAGGGTTGGCGTCTCTTGGAAGCCGGTGCCAAAGAGTGTGACGGTGGTGCTGGTCGCATTGCTGGCTGCGAACGGTTCGACGGTGAAAAGTTGTAGAAAGCCAGGGGAGGGGGTGGTTGGGGGAGGGTAGGGGGCTGGATAGGCGCTGGTGGGGGTAGGGGGTGGGGTGGAGGTGGGTGGAATTGGGTAGGCGCTCTGTCGCTGTGGGGGGCGAACGCTCTCTGCCTGGGCTTCGGGGCCGGGCAGCGCGAGAATTCCCCAGGCAGTGGCTGCCACCAATGCCAGCAGAAGCAGGGAGTCGAGCCGGCGAGAGAAGGAGTGCCTGGAGCGGTTTGTTGGCTGAAGCATTGTTGACTCCTGAATGATGCCGAATCCTGCGGACAGGCGATCGCCTGTCCGCAGAGGTACCCTCCCAATGACGGAGGGGTACTGTGATTCTATCATAAAAAGGCAGGAGTGTGCGGTTCAGATCAGAATTGGGTGCTCAGCCACTGGGTTTTTCCGGTAGCGATGGCCCGTCGGGCTGCCTCGATGATTTCGACGACGTGGCGGCCCTGTTCGCCGCTGGCCCGGCAGGGTCGATCTTCGACGATGGCGTCGACCAGTTCCATGATGTCGACGTAGAGGTGGGGTTCTTCAAATTGCAGGTGTTCCGGGGTCAGGTAGGGGCAGGCGGTGAGTGGGATGGCTTCTTCGAGCGGGGTGTTGAGTGCCCACGAGCCGCTGGGGCGGGTACGGAAGCGCAGCGGGTAGCCGCTGGCGCCGTCGACCTCGGTGATCTCCAGGGAGCCATGGGTGCCGTAGAGGCTCATGCCTCCCCAGGGATTCATCGAACCGCCGACACAGTCGGCGCCGATGGCGACGCCGAGTGTGCCGTTGTGAAATTCGAGCAGCAGGGCGTTGTTGTCTTCGACCTCGATGCCGATGGTGCGGCCGTGCCAGCTGCGCTCTGGCATCAGCTGGTTGCCCAGTCCGGCCACGCGGCGCACCGGGCCTAGCACGCTGGTCGCCAGCTGCAGGGCGTAGACGGTCACATCGGGCAGCGGGCCGGCACCGGCTCGGTAGTACCAGGTGGGGTCGATGGCATTCAGGGCACCGTCCTGTTTGCGGATCGGTTCGTGTTCGTGGCCGAAGCCTGGGGTATAGGTGTAGGCGACTGCGGGTCGGCCCAGCGCCCCGCTCTCCACGATTGTGCGCAGCCGGGCTGTAGACGGGAAGAGTTCGAAGCCGGGGGCGGCGGCCAGCTTGACCTGCATGCGGTCGCGGGCGGCCAGCAGGTCGTCGGCTTCGGCGAGGGTCGTGGTCATCGCCTTTTGGACATAGACATGTTTGCCAGCGGCGATGGCGCGCAGGGCGTGGGAAAAATGTTGTTGGATCGGGGTGATGACCAACACGAGGTCGAGGTCGCTTTGGGCCAGCAGCGTGTCGATGTCGGTGAACCAGGCGGGGATCGACCACTGCAGTGCGGTCTGGGCGGCGCGTTCGGGGACGCTGTCGACTGCGGCGACCAGCTCGACCCGTTGGCGGGCGTCGGGCAGGCTCAGGTGGGGCAGCACCCCACGCTGCGAGACACTGCCACAGCCAACCAGGGCAGCGCGTAAAGGACGAGTGTTCATCAAATCCTCCTCACACAATATAGACAGGTGACGGGTGTGGCCAGCCGTCCCCGGCTGCGCTGTTGCCACACGTTGAAGTGTCTTTTCAGTCGATGGCAACAGCGCAGCCGGTGGCGGCAGACTCCTGGGCTGCTTCAATAATTTGCAGGACATGGGCTGCCTGTTCGAACCCCAGCAGCGGTTCGCAGCGCCCTTCGATACAGTCGAGCAGATGGAGGATCCCCAGCAGGTGGTCGGGGCCGTGGCTGCGTCCTGGGGGATTGGGGGGGAAGGGAGGGTGGATCTCCTGCCAGCTGTCGCTGCGGCGGCGCAGCTGCACTGGCTGGTCGACGTAGATCGGGTCGAACGCGATCGTGCCGGCCAGCCCATGTAGTTCGACTGCTGGGCTGCGGGTGTCGACGACCACGGCGTTGGCGGCCACGTGGGCAAAACAGGCGTTGCCGAAGTCGAGCAGCAGCTGCCAGTGGTCGGCGGCTTCGATCGGCACGCGCAGCCCGGTGTAGGGGCCGGTGTCGACGGTGAAGCTTTCCTGCACACGGGCGACCAGTGCGGTGACACGCCGGACAGGCCCCAGCAGCGCAGTGAGTGCATGCAACGGATAGACCCCCATGTCCAGCATGGGGCCGGCACCGGCGGCAAAGAAGGGAGTGGGGTCTGAGGGGTAGCCCGCCCACGGGGGGACCCCGAAGAGGCCCTGCCCGTGGGCGGAGTGGACGGGGCCGATGGTCTCTTCTGCGAGCAGCTGGCGGACAAACTGCAGCTGGGGGAAGAGGCGGATGGAGGGTGCGCAGAGGGCCTGGCGGCCCTGCTGGCGGGCCAGGCGGGCCAGCGTGCGGGCAGAGCTGGCGTGGTTGGCCGCTGGTTTTTCGCTGTAGAGGTGGTAGCCGGCCTCCAGGATTGCCCGGTTGGTGGCGTCGTGGAGGGGGATCGGTGTGAGGTTGACGACTGCGTCGGCGACGTGTTCGGCGAGCATCTGCTGAAACTCTGTGTAGCCGTACGGGATCTGATAGTGCTGCTGGGCCCAACGCAGCCTTTCGGGGGTGCGGGTGCAGACGGCCACGAGTTCGGCGCGGCCGGCCAGGCGGTGAAATTCAGGAAGATAATCGCGCTGGGCGACGTCGCCGCAGCCGAGCAGAGCCAAGCGGATGGGAGCCATTTGGGTTCAGCCTTTCACACCGGTGAGGGTGACGCCTTCGATAAAATAGCGCTGCAGGGCGAAGAAAGCAGCGATCAGGGGGGCGGTGATGGTGAGGGCCGCAGCGGTAATCAAATTCCACTGCAGGGCGAAGCGGCTTCGGAAGGCATAGAGCCCGATCGAAAAGGGATAGCGGCTGGAGTCGTCCAGGTAGAGCAGCGGACCTAGAAAATCGTTCCAGGCGTAGATAAAGTTGAAAATTGCGACCACGATCAGGGCTGGTTTGACCAGCGGCAGGATGATCTGCCAGAGCACCCGAAAGTCGCCGGCTCCGTCGACATGGGCGGCATCGCTCAGCTCGACGGGGATGGTGAGCATGAACTGGCGCAGCAAAAAGATATTGAAGGCGCTGGCAAAAAAGTAGGGGACGATCAGCGGGGCGTAGGTGCCCACCAGCCCCATGCGTTGAAAGAGCACGTAGGTGGGGATCAGCGTGACGACGCCGGGCAGCAGCAGGGTGGCGAGTGTGATGGCAAAGAGCAGGTCGCGGCCGACAAAGCGCATGCGGGCGAAGGCATAGGCGACGACGGCGGAGGAAACCACTGTACCGATGGTGGAGACGACGCAATAAAAGAGTGTATTGCCCATCAGCTGCCAGAAGGGAAAGGCGGGTGAGGTCAGCGTGTCCACGTAATTTTGCCACTGGGGGGAGGGGGGCCACCAGATCGGTGGGATTGTCAAGATCTGGTCGAGCGGTTTGATCGAGGTGATGAGCAGCCACCAGAGCGGGATCAAAAAAAGCAGTGCCACTGCGATCAGCAGCAGATGGCTCAGCACAGGCTCTGTCCAGCGGCGAAGGTTCATCTGGGGTGCCTCCTGGTCAAAAAAGGAAATGGGGCATGGCGCTGGCTGGCGGGTCTCATCGCGGGGGGGCTCCTTCGTAATGTACCCAGCCGCGCGAAGAGCGTACGACGAGCAGGGTCAGCAGGACCAGGGCCAGGAAGAGGACGACGGCCATGGCAGAGGCGTAGCCCATCGAAGAGTAGCGGAAGCCTTGCCGGTAGAGGTGCACCATATAGACCAGCATGGAATTGAGCGGGCCTGCGGCGGTGGCGCCGGTAGCGGTGGCGGTGGCGATGAACGCTGTGGTAAAGACTTGAAACGAGGCGATCAGCGTGATCAGCAGGTTGAAGAAAATGGTGGGGGTGAGCAGCGGGATCACCACACGCCAGTAGCGCTGCCAGCGGTTGGCGCCGTCGATGGTGGCGGCTTCGAGGAGCGACTGGGGGGTATCTTTGAGCCCGGCCAGAAAGATCAGCATCGGCTGGCCGACCCCGACCCAGAGCGAGATGAGGATCAGCGACGGTTTGGACCAGGTAGCGCTGTGCATCCAGCCCAGCTTGGGCAGGCCGAGTGCTTCCAGTGCGGCATTGGCCAGCCCGGCGCGCGGGTCCAGGATCAACATCCAGAGCAGGGTGGTGACCACGGCTGGCACCAGGCTGGGCAGGTAGAAGGCTGTGCGGTAGAAGCCGATGCCGCGTGTGCTGTGGTTGAGCAGGGTGGCCAGCAGCAGTGCCACCAACATCTGCAGCGGCACAGAAACGACCGTGTAGTAGAGTGTGTTCCAGGTTGCCAGCCAGAAGAGTTCATCTTTGGAGAACATGACCTGGAAATTTTCCAGGCCGATCCAGGCGGGTGGCTGGATCACGGTGTAGCGGGTCAACGAAAAATAAAACGAGGCCAGCATGGGATAGGCGGTAAAGACCGCCAGCGAGATCAGCCAGGGAGAGACGAACAGATAGGCGCGCGCTGTATCGCGCAGACGACGGGACATGGGCATCTCCTCTCTTGTCTGCATCTGCCTGGGAATGCCCCCAGGCAGATGCAGACGCAGTGCAGACTATGCGGACTGGAGGGTTTCCTCCAGTTTGGCCTGGATCAGCGCCTGGGCCTCGTCCAGGGCTTCTTGCACCGTCTTGGCTTTGCCCAGCACGGCGGTGACAGCGCTTTGCAGCGTGTCGGAGGCAAAGTTGTTGATGGGCGAGTCCCACATGGGGGCGGCATATTCCAGTGCATCGAGGAAGAAGCGGTGGAGGTCCAGGGCCCGTTCTTCGCCGACCTTGTCGATCAGCGCCTGGGTGACGACGTCGCGTGAGGCCCCGCGCCAGGCTGGGGTATCTGGGATGGCGCGGTACCAGGTTTCCCAGCCTTTGGTGCAGAAGTGTTCGATAAAGAGGAAGCCTTCGTTGGGGTGAGCGCCGCCTTTGGGTTGGGCGAACCAGTTGGGCCAGAAGCCGGAAGCTGTGCCGGTGCCGCTGGGCCCGTAGGGCAGGGGGGCGACCTCCCACTGGAAGGGGAAGTCGACGTCGGTCATAATCCAGCTGCCGTCGGCTTTGATCGAAGAAAGGCCGTTGTAGTAGGCCGAGTTGTCGTGCGGGTAGGAGCTGCCCCAGTTGCCGAGAATGTTGAGTTGTTCGAAGTCTCCGCCATAGGCTTGGTCGATCCAGGAGGCCCAGCTTTCGATCCAGCCGAGATTTTCCGGGCTGTTGACGGTGTAGACGCTGTTGGCGGCGTCGAAGATCTGGCCGCCGTTGAGTTTGCTCCAGACCGGGTAGAGCCAGGTGGCGTCCCAGGGGGGCATGAAGCCGACCTCTGTGAGTTCGCCGTTTTCGCGAGTTGTCAGCTCATCGGAGAGGGCGCGCAGATCTGCCCAGGTGGTGGGGAAATCGGCGCGTGTCCTGGTGATGCCGCGTTCGGTGAAGCGGTCGGTGTTGAAGAACATGGCGGCCCCTGCGGCGGAGGCGGGCAGGCCATAGGTCTGCCCTTGCCATTTGCAGGTGTTGAGCACATTTTCATAAAAAGAGTCTGGGGTTGCCAATTCGGCCTGGCCCATGAGTTCGTCGATCGGGGTGAGTGCACCCAGTGCGCCGTATTGGGACGGGGCATCCCAGAGGGTGATGGTGTCGGGCGGGTTGCCGGCGGCGATGCGGGAGAGCATGATTTCGACCAGGTCGCCGCCGCCAGGAGGGCCGCCGCTGATTTCGTACTCGATCCGGATGTTGGGGTGTTTGGCCTCGAAATCCCCGATGATCTGGGGGACGATCTCCTGGACGGTGGGGGTGCTGAAGCCGTTCCACCAAGAGATGGTGGTCTGTTCGCCGGCTGCGGCGGGGGCTGCGGCGGGGGCTGCGGCAGGGGCGCAGGCTGCCAGCGTCGCAGCGCCGAGCGCCAGCCCTGCCATCTGCAGGAAGTGGCGTCGGCTGATCGAATTGTGGACAAGACTGTCTTTCATAGAGTTCCTCCTGAGCAAGAATTCGGTATCACGATAAACGGGACGGACGCAGAGCGTCGTCAGCGCAGATAAGCGTCTCCGAAATGGCCTGTCTCGGCTGCCAGCCGCAGCGGGGGGCCGGGGGGCAGCCAGCTCGGCTGGCGTGTGGCGGGAGGGGACAGCTGCCAGCCGACCGGGCGAACCAGCCGTGCGCAGATCAGCAGGGGCTGGCCTGGGTCTTGGAAATCACGTTCGGCGGGGGTCAGCTCGCGGGCTGGCAGGTTGAGCAGGAACGCATTTTTGGCCAGCAGGTTGCCGTAGACGGTGAGCTGGTAGTCGGCGGGGGTCAGCCCGACCTCGTGCAGCAGGTTTTCGACCTGGACCGGGGTAAAAAACCAGTGCATGTAGAGGGGTGCGCCGGTGCCCATATCCAGCCCCTGTGCAAAATAAAAATCGGTGCACCAGAAATTGGTGAGGAGCACCCCACCGGGGACGAGCAGGCGGAGTGCGTGGTAGAGTGCGGAGCGGATGTCGAAGATCACATTGGTGGTGAACTGCATCAGGAAGCAGTCGTACTGTTCGCCGGGCACCCCATCGGCGCGTGCCAGGTCTGCGACGATGCGGACCGCAGGGCTGTGGGGGGTGAGGTCGATGGCGTCGGTCTGGGTGAGTGCGGGGCCGCCGTAGTGGCGAAGGGTCGCGGTTTCGCCGATTTCGAGGCCACGGCCGCGCAGATCGGGGCGTCGGCTCTCCAGAAAATCTGCCCAGTAGTAGCGAATCACCGAGAGCTCTTCCTGGCGACCTGCGGCCAGCGGGCGCAGTCGGCGCCACTGCAAGCTGCGCAGCTGGCGGATCAGCGGCCAGCTGCGCCAGTTGCGGCGCTGTTTGACTTCAGGGTATTGCAGGTACCACGGTGGTGTCTGGGACATCAACGACTCCCCTGGTTGACAGAGCAACGCTCGAGTCGGCACGTCAACAGCCGTGCTGGCTCTTCTGAAAGATGCGGGCTGCGGCGCCGATGATGCCTGCGTCTCGGCCGGTCACTGCGGGCACGATCGGCACCTGGCGGCTGGCGTCGGCGTAGATGTGGGCGCGGGCGGTGGCCAGTGCCTGCGTCCAGTAGAGCCCTGCGGCCAGCCCGACCCCGCCGCCGACGATTACGGCGGCAGGGTCGAGCACATTCACCAGCCAGGCCAGCGCGCTGCCGAGCGCCTCGCCACCGCTGCACAGGATCTGGGTGGCGTGCGGGTCGCCCTGGGCCGCGTCGGCGACGATCTCCTCGACACGGGTGGTGTCGGCCCGGTGGCGGCGATAGCGCTGGGTCAGGCCGGCTCCAGAAGCAAAGGCTTCGAGGGCGAACTCGACCTTGCGTTCTTGTTCGTCGAAGACCGTGACGGGCATCGTGGCCAGCACCAGCGCATTGCCGTGCATGCCGGTGTAGGGCTGTCCGTTCAGCACCAGGCAGCTGCTGATGCCGGTGCCGACATTGACATACAAAAAAGTGGCGAGGCCGCGGCCGGCGCCGTAGCGGGCCTCGGCCAGGGCATGGGCCCGGATGTCTGCTTCGACGACGGCGAGGGCGGTGCGTTCGGCGAGAAGGGCCTGGATGGGCAGGCCGCGCCAGGCGATCGTGTCGTCGCTGGCGATCTGGCCGTCTGGGGTGACGAGCTCGCACAGGCTGAGCCCTGTGCCGGCTACAGGGCGGTGGAGCGAGCGGGCGCTGTCGAGCAGGCTGTCGGTGAGCGTCAGCACCAGGTCGAGGACGGCGAGGCTGTCGGCGGCAGTGGGTGCGCTGCGGCGCAGCAGGACCGTGCCCTGTAAGTCGACCAGGCCAGCGGCGACCTTGGTGCCGCCGACATCGATGCCGAGGGCGACGCAAGGATGCTCGGGGCCAGCAGGCCTGTCTGGAGTGCTGGAATGCCGGGGAGAGGGAGCAGCAGACACCGTGTGCACCTTTCAGCGGTAGGTCGGCGCGACGCCGAACAGACACTCGACCGGCTGGCCGGTGAGATTGTGGAACTCGTGGCAGGAGCCGGCGGGCAGGAAGAAGCCGTCCTGTTCGTGCAGCTCGAACCAGTTGGGCGCGTCGGGTTTGTCGGGGCAGAAGACGTGGAGGGTGCCCTGGGTCAGGTAGAGGCTCTTGTCCCCGGGATGGCAGAGACGGCCGCTGCGGTGTCCTGGGGGCAGGAGCAGCTTGCCGGCGGTCAGGTGTTCGGTCGAGCAGAGCAGGCCGACGAGGAGCTGGCCGCCTTCGAAGCGCCAGAGCAAGTCTTGGTCGCGCACGACGGTGATTGTCTGGGTCTGCTCGATCGCAGCGCGTTCCATCGGCCAGCGTCCGAGGGCCTGGTCGTTGGTGTAGCTGGAGTCGGCGAGCAAGGGTTTGGTACGGGCGTAGGCTCCTGAGGTGCCCTGGGAAGGGGGCGGGGCAAAAAATTCCAGCACCCGCAGCGGGTCGGTCCCGTAATTGAAGGCATGGTGCCAGGTATCGCGGCGAAAAAAGGCAGCTTCGCCAGGCAGTACCCGCTGCACCTCGCCGTGTTCGGGGTTGGCGATCACCATGGTTCCGCTGAGCACATAATAGATCAGATCGGCGCCGAAGATCGTACGGAACTCGGCGGAGTGGCGGAAGGAGCCGCCGGGCGCCAGCCCCCAGACGATCTGATGGATCTGGGCGCTGGACACATAGATCCAGTCGGCGACCTGGCCGGCTTCGGCGTCTCCCCACAGGTGGCGGGCGGTGCCGGCGTAGGGCAGCGGGGTGGGCTCATGGTAGGTGGGGCGGGGTGAAGGTTTGTATTGGGTCATGGTCGGCCGTCAGTTGGTGGGGTCGTGTTGGAGATGGGCGGCGCCTTCTGTCTTTTCTCCGCTCAAATTGGGGGGGGTAAACGAACTCTCGATCGTTTGGGCCATCCCGGTTTTGCCGACCAGGCGAGCTTTTTCGATAATTTCGATCACGTGGTAGGCGTGGGCGGGGTCGTGAAGCGGGCGCACGCCGTTGCGGATGCAGTGGACGAGGTGGTTGATGCCGTCGGTCCACGGCCAGTTGGGGTCGCTTTCTGGGAAGACCTTCCAGGCGCCTACGTCATTTTGCCAGAGCTCGTAGCCGTCCGGGTCCCAGTCGTCGCCCAGCATCTGGATGGTGCCTTTGCTGCCGTAAATTTCGATGGCAGGGGTGCGGTAGCGTTGGATGGTGAAGCCGGTGGTGACGACGGCGTAGCAGTTGTGGGCGAACTCGATGCAGAGGTGGACATTGTCGTCGGTCTGCACCTCCATCAGCTCGCCTTCGACCACGCGCTGTTGGATGGCGGTGCCGATCAAGCCAGAGACCCGTCGGGCTGGGCCGAGGAAGCCGGTCAGGCTGACAATGTTGTAGACGCCGAGGTCAAACATCGAGCCACCGCCGGGCTGGTAGAACCACTTGCCCCAGTTGGGGCCAGACCAGCCGTAGAATGCGCGGGCCAGATAGGGGGTGCCGATGTCGCCGTTGTGGAGATGGCGCCACATTTTTTGGTAGGTGGGGCTGAGCAGGACATGGGGGGCAGGGATCAGGAAGCCTTTGCTGGTGCGGGCCAGCTCGACGAGGGCAGCGGCTTCTTCCAGTGTGGAGGCCATGGGTTTTTCGACCAGCACATGTTTTCCGGCTTCGAGTGCGGCGCGTGCCACCATGCCATGCTCGCGCATCGAGGTGGTCACCAGCACCAGATCGACATCTGCGGCGGCCACCACCTCCTCAAAATCGGTGGTGAAGCGTTGGTAGCCGTACTCTGGGCCGGTGACGAGCGGTTTGCGATCTTCTTTGATGTCACAGGCCACTACGGTTTCGACCAGGCCCCGTTGTTTGAGGAGATTGATCTGGCGTGAGTAGGCGTGCTGCATCACGCTGCCACACCCGACGACCCCGATCCGCACAGTATTGGACATAGACGCTCCTTGTTGGGTGGGGGTGGGTGCCCCAGCCGCCGCCAAATCGCCGGCGCCTGGGGAGAGCCCACCCAGAAAAAAAGTACAGTCACAGAGCTGGGTTCATCCAGAGGATGGCCCAGCTGAATCAAGCGGCGATCACGCTCATTCGCTGGGTGCTGCCGTTTTGTCGTTCGACATCGCGCCAGCTTTCCAGGCGGAACTTGCAGCGGTCGCTGCGGTAGATGGCCTTGAAATACTCGACGGGCAGATCGTGCTCTCCGTAGGTAACTCCTTCGAGCAGCAGGACGGACCCATTGGGGCGCAGGCCAAAGAGAGACTTTTCGTAGTCGGTGGCGGCCACAGATTCCAGCGTCTGTTCGGCGCGCCGCAGATAGAGATGGTAGCGGCTTTCCAGGAGCTGGTAGAGTGAATTGCTGGCCAGGTCGACGCTTTCCAGCCCTGGGCAGAGTGTGGTGGGCAGCAGGCTGGTTTCGAGGAGGAGGGGTTCTTGGTTGACTTTGCGCAGGCGGATGATTTTGAGGGTCGTTGCTCCTGTGCTGAGCCTCAGTCGGTGGGCTGCTGCGGCGGGGGGGAGGACGATGGCCTGTTCCAGGACCACGGACTCGACGCTGTCCCCGCGTCGTCCGATTTCTTCTGAGAAACCGCGCAGGTGGAGGGCGTCGTAGGTCTGTTTGGGGCCATGGACGAACGTGCCAATCCCCTGCCGGACTTCGAGCAGCCCTTCTTGCTGCAAGGAATGGATTGCCTGGCGGACGGTCATGCGGCTGACCAGGAACTGTTCGCAGAGCTCGCGCTCGGAGGGCAGGCGGGTCCCTGCGGCCAGGGATCCGCGGCTGATCTGTTCTTTCAGCTGCTCTGCGATCTGGTAGTAGAAAGGCACCGGGCTGTTTTTGTCGATCATCTTGGCTGGAACGCGCAACACATATAGAGGTCTATACCAATTGTGCAGCCAGTATAGCATCGGTGTCTGGGGTTGTCAACTCGTTTTTTGGAACGGTATCCCTGGACCCGTCTCGGCTACACGTATGACTGGAGCAATTCAGCAAGCGAAGTGGGGCTGAGCGAATTTGTCGTCGCTGCCGGCTCGACTGTTGCGGTCGAGCCGGTTGTCGAGAATGAGCTGGATTGTGTCAAGTAGTCGGTTCATAAAGTATCCGGCGCAGCTTTGGGGCCAGAAGATGTCCCTGTTGACTCGATTTGTGTGAAAGGAGTGGGATGGGCAGGGGGCGGTGTTGGCGTGTCTTTCAATGGTTTGGGGTGCTGGCGGAGAGCGGACCCAGAGAAACCGAGTTTCTCCAAGAAACTCGGTTTCTCTGGATCCCCCTTCCTCAGCGCTGCATCACCGGCAGGTAGAGGGAGAATGTGAGTGCTGGAAGCGCCTGCTGGGCTGCGGGCTGGCTGCTGGCAGAGGCTGCTGGCGCTGTCG
Organism: Chloroflexota bacterium; assembly: GCA_018969295.1. Taxonomy (GTDB): domain Bacteria; phylum Chloroflexota; class Anaerolineae; order Caldilineales; family Caldilineaceae; genus Caldilinea. The sequence continues at coordinate 30,655 of JAGWYN010000035.1, forward strand.
GCAAAGGCTTGTTGTTGGCTGGCTGGCGTGCCGCTTCCAGCGGGCCGCCCTCCAAGGTAAGCTGGTACAAACTTTCGAGATAGCCGTGTACCTCGAGCTGGTAGCTGCCGCTTTGGGTCAGGGCAAGGGTTTCAGTGACAGTTTCAGCCGCATTGCGGTAGTCGACCAGCTGCTCCTGGACGTCCCAGACATACAGGTCGGCGTCGCCTGTGTGTGTGGCCAGGCTGGCGGTCAGGTGCTGGCCCGGTTGCAGATCCAGGCGGTAGAGGTGCACCTGGCCTGCCTGGATCGGCTCTTCAGGGCGCAGAAGGTTGGTCGTCGCGCTGGCAGCGGTGTGGCTGATGTTGCCGGCAACATCAGCCACCCAGACTTGCAGCGTACGCACGCCGCCAACCGGGCTGAAGACAAAGGACAAAGGGGTTTGATAGGGCAGCCAGCCGGTCTGCTGGCGGGCCACCCAGCGCCGCGCCGAGTTGTTGTAGACCCGTTCGACCAGATAGAGGGCGGCGACGCCGCTGCCCCCCGGAAGGTCAGCGGCGCTGAGCTGCAGCTCCAGGCTGGGTTGGTCGGTGATCTGCGGGACTGCCGCCAAGGTCACCGTGGGAGGGGTGGTGTCCCCCAGATGGGCTGCCGCCTGAACAGCGATACTCGCTGTCGCCACATTGTTGCTGGTGACACTCTCGGAGAAGACACCCCCCATCGAGACAACCGCAGAGAGTCTGTAGCTGCCGACAGCAAGGGGCAGCCAGTCGATGGCAGCCGTGCCCATCACCGCACTGCCAGGGGGCAGCACAGATGTGGTGGCAGTGGCGATCAGGGTGCCGGTGAGCGGTGTGCCAAGATAAAAATGAACCGTAGGCGTCACCGGGTCGCTGCCCCCCGCGCGCAGGACGTTGAGCCCAACCCGGGTTGGGCTGTTCTGCAGCGCCAGAGCAGGTTCGATCCACAGGTCAGCATCGTCCACAGCCAGGTCGACGCCAACAGGGTCGATCACGGTGTAGCCCGCAGTCAAGGTGACCGGCCGCTGCCCCGCAATCTGGGCGATGACATCGTGTTGGCCGACGGGCAGATGGGCAGGGACACGCGCCCGGGCCTGCTGTGCCCCTGAATAGGGGACGACGACCGCCTGGAGTCCAGCCCCCGCAACAGTGATTTGCAGTGAGGGCTGCAGATTGGTGCCATAGACCCAAAGGTCGTTGGGCGCTGCATTGCTCCCTGTGTTGGGGTCCAGCTTGTGCAGCTGCAGCAGGACAGCGGTCGGTGTGGGGGTCGCTGTGGGGGTCGCTGTGGGGGTCGCTGTGGGAGTCGCTGTGGGAGTCGCTGTGGGAGTCGGCTGTGTTGTTCGGGGAACAGCCTGCCAGACTGCAAAGAAAGAGATGTGCTGGTTGAGGGGCATGCCGCCACCGCAGATGACCTCTGCCGCCAGCCCTCGGGGGGTCCAGCACCAGGGGCCAGATTCGCCGCGGTCGGGGCCGTAGTTGCTGCCAGGACCGAGCACGATGTTGGCCCACCCCGAACGATCTTTGGTGCGGGGATAGCGGTTGCCGTCGCTGCCGACAGCGTAGCCGTCATACGTCGGGTCGCCGAGCATGGCAAAGCCGTCTGACCAGTAGAGCATATCCCAGTTTTTTAGCTTCCGCCCCGCTGGGTCCAAGATTGCAGCAAAGAGATGGTGGTCGGCGCCAGCGTCGTCGAAGTATTCGGGGTCGCTCAAGGGTTTCAAATAGGCCTCGCGCGCCCACAGATCGATGCTGCCGTAGATCGACGAGGGGTCCCAGGAGCCGTCGCGGGTCGTGAAGAGATCCTTGAGGACGTAGAGGAACTCGCCGTCGGGCAGTGGATCGGGGCGCTCTGCGATCGTTTTGGTGTAAACATTCAATGCATCGATCCAGGTACCCACGCGCCGTTCCACGGCAGGCTGGGCTGTGGGCTGCGGTGTCGCCGTGGGGGGTGTCGCTGTGGGTGTTGCTGTGGGTGTCGCTGTGGGTGTTGCTGTGGGTGTCGCCGTGGGGGGTGTCGCCGTGGGGGGTGTCGCTGTGGGGGGTGTCGCTGTGGGGGGTGTCGCCGTGGGGGTCGCCGTGGGGGTCACCGTGGGGGGTGGTTCAGGGGTCTCAGCAGTGGGGACAGCCTGCCAGACGACAAAGGTAGAAACCAGGAGCCCTTCGGGCAGCCCGGCGCCGCACAGCGCTTCTGCAGGCAGCGGGAGATTGAGTGTGTAGCACCAGGGGCCTGCACTGACCGCCGGGTCATAGCTGCTGCTGCTGTACATCACCATACTGGCCCAGCCCGGGGTTTCGACGGTCTGTTTGACATCCCAGGTGGTGCTGCCGAGGTCTGTCAGCGCGCCCAGCCCCCCGGTCCAGTAGAGAATTTCTTGGGCCTGCCTCCACTGGCCGTCCAGTTCGATCACCGCAGCGAACAGGTTGTTGCGTTCGCCGGCTTTGGCAAAGGCAGCGCTGAGATACTCCTCTCTGGCCCATTGGGGAACTCCGTAGGCGGCGGAGCCCACTTCCCAGGAGCCCTCGCGAGTTGTGAAGACATCCTTGATCCGATAGACGACATCGCCGCTGGGGCTATCTGGCCGTTCGTGGAGGGTGTGGATCGAGAGCTGCATCGGTGCTGCCCATTCGGTCACCCGGCGTACCAGTGCTGGGGAGGCCGGCAGGGAGCTTGCAGAAGGTGCTGCAGGGCGGCCCACAGCCGGAAGAAAGAGTTGCCAGCCGGGAGTGGGTGTCGCCACCGGTCTGTCCTGGCCAGCGACAGGGAGAAACGGCTGGCTGGCCAGGACAGCCAGAATGATCGGGGCAATCAGGGAAAGGGAAAGGAGGTTGCGGCGCATGGAGGCTCCATTGGCTTTTGGGCAGGTGAATTCTTGCTATTCTAGCACAGCCGGTCAGCTTACCTTGTGGGGGGAAGCCGCTGAAATCAGGGCTACGAGTTCGCCAAGGGATGCATCTGGGTTGAGCGCAGCAGGGGGAACGACGATGCCGAGTTCTGTGTGCAGGCGTGCCAGCAGCAGGGCTGTCTGCAGCGAGCCAAGACCCAGGCTGTGGAAGGGCTGTTGTATGTCCAGTTGGCTGGCGGGGGTGTTGGTCAGCTCGGCAAGCCAGCCCAGGGCCCAGATCTCCTTGCCCGGCAGGTCGGTTGCTGGGTGTGCAATGGGTGTGGGCAGACGATACTCGATACCGGGCAGGGTGCTGGCCAGATAGAGTGCTGCATAGAGTGTGTGTTGGCGTTTGCCAGATGAGGTGCGTGGCAGCGCGGCTGGCCGGACCACCACCACGTCGTCGACCTCCAGACCGAGGGTGTCTCTGACCGTATGTCGGGCACGTTGTGCCAATGTTGCCAGTGCGGCCGGATCGTGGCCGTGCCGCCAGTTGCGGTGTCTTTCCAAAAGTAGCACGACTTTTTGGCGATCGTCGATGTCTACAGCAAAAGCGGCGGCCAGGGCCACAGCTGCCGAGGTTTCCTGCAGCACACTTCTTTCGATATCTTCAGCATAGTAGTTTTCGCCGCCGGCGAGGATCAGATTTTTCAACCGGCCAGCGATGAACAGTTGACCGTCCTGGAGACAGCCCAGATCTCCTGTGCGCAGAAAAGGCCCTTCTCCACTGTCGCTCAGCAGTGCCTCGAATGTTGTGTCGGTTGCTGCTGCGTCCTGCCAGTACCCTTGCGCGACATTCGGACCCTGTACCCAGAGTTCGCCGATCTGCCCCTCGGGCATTTGTGTTGCGGTGTTGGGATCGACAATCCTGACTTCTACGCCAGCCACCGGCATTCCACAGCTGACCAGGGAGGGGCCTGCCGCAGCGTTGGCCGAGGAACCTTTGGGGGAGGCATATCGACTGTCAGCACCAGGTTCTGGCTCCTGGTGGACAGAGACGATCAGGGTTGCTTCTGCCAGCCCATAGGTGGGACGCAGGCTGGTGGCACGAAACCCACAGGCAGCAAAGGTGTGGGAAAAGTGTTCCAGCGTTGTGGCGCGCACCGGTTCGCTGCCGCAGAGGGCCACGCGCCAGCTCTGGAGGTCAAGCTGGGCACCTTCTGCCGCCGTGATCTGCTTTGCGCAGAGTGCATAGGCAAAATCGGGTGCGACGCTGATGGTGCCCTGATACCGGCTCAACGCCTCCAGCCAGCGGGCTGGCCGTTCGGTGAAGGCTGTTGGGTCCATCAACACCACAGTTGCCGTCAGATAAATTGGTGGCAGAATACTGCCGATCAGCCCCATGTCATGGTAGAGAGGGAGCCAGAACACCCCGATATCCGCCGAAGAGAGTCTGCAGGCTGCGCAGATCTGGGCCAGGTTGGCCAGCAGATTGGCGTGGCTGAGCTTGATGCCTTTGGGCTGTCCTGTCGAGCCGGAGGTGTACTGAAGCAGGGCGAGGGTTTCAGGGGCGGTGGGGCAAGGACTCCAGGCTGCCCCAGAGTCGGGGTGGATCGAGTCGATCGGCTGCCAGTGCACGGTGGGTCCGCTCCACGCATGCAGGGGGGCTGTGCTGGTCAGTGCGATCGAGGCACCGGCATGGGCCGCGATGGCTGCCGCGCGTGGCAGCCATCGCGGCCGGGTGGGAGGAGGAATTGGGACGGGGATGGCTCCTGCGTAGAGACAACCGAAAAAACCGGTTACAAATTCGGGGCCTGTCGGGCAGGCCAGCAAGACTGGCTGCTGCGCGGCGTTTTGTTGTTGGAGCCAGCCTGCGATGATGCGGGCCTGTGTGTCGATATCGCCCAGGGTGAGTCTGCCCTGTTCGGTCTCGCCGTTTTTCAAAAAGATGAACGCTGTGTGGTGGGGCTTGACTGTGCTGTAACGCTGCAGCAGTTCGACGAAATTGCTGGCCGGTGTCAACAGGGTGGTCTGCATGGTGGTGGATGGTTCTTTCTCATAGCTGTTTGCGGTAGACCCGATGCGTTTTGTAGGCGGGAATGCCCAGCACAGAGAGATCACGGCGCATCTCTGTCGCCGTCTCTGGAATCTGGACCAGCTCGGCGTGTTGGATGCCGAGCGCTGTGACGGTTTTCAACAATTCCACAAAGAGCAGGGCGTTGCCTCCACGCAGACGGTATTCGGGGAGCACCCCGAGTGCAGCGACGGCGACCGAGCGCGGGCGCCGTCGTGCGGTCAGCAGGAGGTCCGCGATGCTGAGCGGTGTGAGCCTGCCTCGCGCGCGCCGCAGCGCGGCTGTGAGATCCGGCAGCACAATCAGAGCACCTGCCAGTTCGTTGTGGTCAGAAAGAACTTTGACGAGCTGCGGGTGGATGGTGGGTTTGATGCTGTCGAGGACAAAGGCAATCTCCTGCGCTGAAAAGGGATAATACTCCCAGTTTTGCTTCAACGAGCGGTTGTACAGGTGTAGAATGCGTGGGGCATCTTGGGCCCAGCTGCGCAAAGTGGTGAATCCGTGCACTTGCAGCCCACTTTTCTGGCGCGCCCAGTCTGCCAGTTCGTCAAGCCAAGGCGGCAGTTTCAACGAACGCGCATCCAGGCGGCAGGAGATCAGATCGAGCATTTTGGTGAACCCCCATCCTTCCAGGAGGGCTGGGTAGTAGGGGAGGGTGTAATTTGTGAGGTTCATCAGCTGCTGCTGCTCGAAGCCGTCGATCAGAATGCCAAAGCCGTCGAGCACGCTGAATCCTTTGGGGCCGATGAGGGTGTCCAACTGGCGCTCTTGTGCCCATGCGGCGACCCGATCCAGCAGAGCGGCAGCGATTGCTGGGTTGTTTTCGCTTTCAAAGCCGTAGAAGTGTGCCTGACGAACGCCCTGCTCTGTATTGAACGGGCGGTGCTCCAGCGCGGCGATCCGTCCTACATCGCGGCCATTTTCGACAGCGACAAAAAATTCAGCGGTCGAATGTGTGTAGAAAGGGTGTTGGCTGGGGCTGAGCCAGCAGTTCACAGTCTGGCGCAGCGGCGGCACCCAGTGTGGGGAGCCTGCATAGAGTCGGTAGGGCAGCTCGACAAAGCGAGCGCGCTGCCGGCGTGAGCTTGGATCAATCTGTTCGACGGCGATCATCTGTGTACCATTGTGGTGGCCTGGTGGTAGAAGGCGAGATGCTGTGGCAGCACGTGTTCCCAGCCAAACGAGGGGGCTGTCAGTTGGTTGTGCCGGGCGATCTGCTGCCGTTGTGCCGGGTCTTGGATCAGCTGCAGCAGAAAATCGGCCAGTTCCTGGTCTGTGGTGGCCAGCAGGCCATTTTGGTTGTGGGTGATAAACTGATCGACCCCGCTCGATCGGGCGACGATCGGCAGCCCTGCACAGCGTGCCTCCAGTGCGGCCAGGCCAAAAGATTCAATGGCGCAGGCAGAGACAAAAATATGAGCCTGGCTGAAAAGGGTGCGAATCTGGGTGCGCGGCTGGTAGCCGAGCAGGTGGACGACTGCGTTCAGTCCCAGCCTTACAATCAGCCTCTCGAGATAGGGGCGCAGCGGGCCGTCCCCGACGACCATCAGCCGGATTGGGATCTCGGGGCGTGCGGAGCGGACCTGGGCGACCGTTTTGAGCAGGCTGTCGACGCGCTTGCGCGGGCTGAAGCGGGTCACAGCCACCAGCACCACCTCGGGGTGTCTCTGGGCAGCTGTCTGTGACTGCCGCCAAAAGGCAATGTCGATGGCATTGGGCAGCAGATGGACGGGGTGGGGCGCGACGATGCGTTCGATGGCGGCTGTGACGAAGCGGCTCACCCCTGAAAAGAGCACCTGCCAGCTCGACCAGTGCAGCCATCGATCGGCGGCTGCCAGTAGATGGGCAAACTGTGCCAGCACCGAATGAAAGGTGATGACGGTAGGAATCGCCAGTTTCTGGCAGAGATAGGCCCCCCCATATGCGGTAGGGGCGATATAACTGGTATGGCAGTGGACGACATCGTAACGCTCACGACGGAGGAGTTCGGCCAGTTCGACAAAGGGGTGCAGGGTGGCGACAAAGCCAAACAGGGGGACCCGCCTTGCGCGTAGGCGGTGGATCTGGAAGCCACCCATGCGTGTGGGGCCGGGAATCGGCGTGATCACATGCACTTCGTGGCCGGCCAGGGTCAACTGTTCTGCCAGGTCGTGCATCTGAATTTCGATGCCGCCTGCATGGGGTAAAAACCAGTCCCCCAGCAAAGCGATCTTGTAGCGGTCATGCAGGGTGTCGACAGGCATCGCTGACGGTAATAAACTGGGCATCTTTGGCCTTGAAGTGTTCAATGACATGCTGCAGGTCCTCCAACGCCAGGCTGCCGGTGCGGAAGCGACAGTCCAGGCGCAGCTTCTCTTGGCGCAGATCGACAAATTCCCATGGATGTACAAACAGCACGACGGGACTGGCCAGCCGATTCAGCCAGAGGCGGCGGAGCGGGTCGGGCAGACGCAGCACAGAGGATGGGACCGACGCGGGCAGCCGTTGCAGCCGGGAAGGGGGGGGTGGGCGGAGTGCACGGAGCTTGTAGCGGGCCTGGGAGGCGTCGATCCGATATCCATGTTGTTCCAAAAGAGGCAGGTAGGCGTCTGGAAATTGCAGATAGGGGGCGCGGAAGGCTGTCACCGGTGCCAGGCGGCGCAGGCTTTCGCTGGACCGGACGATTTCTGCGTTGGCCTGGTCGGCAGCAAGACGGGTGAAAGAGCGATGCGTGTCGCCGTGGCCGCCCAGCTCGTGTCCCTGTGCGACGAGGGTGGCGAGGGTGTGGGGGTAGCGGCGGGCCACGACACCTGTAGCAAAGAAGGTGGCCGGAATCGCGGCATCGGTCAGAAGGGTGAGCAGGTCATGAACGCCCTGCTCCATCCCCCGGAAGGTATCCAGATAGGGAGGGCAATCCTGTTCCAGATCGACGGTGAGAAGCACGTTCATGCGCTCACCCGGACGACCCAGTAGGCCAGTGTGGCAAGCAGTGCGCCGGCGGCTACGTCGAGCAGGTGATGCTGTTTGGTGAACAATGTAGACAAGGCGACCACCCCGGCCCAGACCAAGAGTACTCCCCCCCACTCGTTGTCGGCGTAGGTGGCGACCACGAGGGCGCTGAACAGGCAATAGCTGACATGCATGCTGGGAAAGTTGTTGAAGGGTTTGGAGAGATGTTGAAAGCGGGCCAGGATGTGGGTCGAGGCCGTGTCGGGGGTCAGCTGCTCGCGCCGTTCGACGCGCGTGGGCAGGAGCAGGTAGCTGATATTTGAGAGCAGGTAGATCAGCAGATAGCCCAGCAGAATGCGCGTAAAATTGGCGTCCTCGCGCAGAAAAAGGTAGGCCCCATTGCCCAGCACGTATGCTGAAAAATAGGGGAGGGCAAAGATCGGGAGAAAAGGGATGAGGTCGTCCAGCCGGTGGCGGGTTGTAAAGTGCCGTGTGCGCCGTGCGGTGAAGTCGTTGACGACCCAAATGGTTGCAAAGAGCCCGCCCACCAGCAGTGGATAGAGCCAGTTCAGCCAGGAGAATATCCAGTGTGCTGGTTCAAGCATGGGTGCCTCCTCTGAGGGTGGGCCAGGGATTGGGAAGTTTGGACCGTTCGATCCAGCGTCTGTGGAGCGCACGCGGTCTGGCGGGTTGTTTCCAGGAGCCAAGAAAATGGTGTCTGGCTGCCATATGGCGATTCAGCGGCCACCAGTTGGGATAGGTGGTCGGTGCCATCCAGCAGATCTGGGGCAGCAGGGTGATCTGCTGCTTCTCGGCTTCAGACAGAGCAAAGTAGAGGCGGGTCAGCAAACGTGGGCCGGTGCTCTCTTCGATGGCGTTGTCGGTGTGGGGCAGGCGGCTGGCCTGGTGGGCCACGGCTTCGATCAGGCGCTGCAAAAACCAATGTCCTGGTGCTGCTGCGAAGATGCAATTGGCGATCTGGTAGGGGTGACGATAGCCCAGTTCTTGTTGTCTTTGGCGGGTCAAGTGTGCCTCGACGGCCAGGATCACCTGGCAGCGGCCTCCGAAGTTTCCCAGCGGGCGGAGGCATTCCATATCGATGTCGGCATACAGGCCGCCTTTGTGATAGAGCACGAGGTAGCGAAAAAAATCGGCACGTTGAATGGCGTACGGGAACTCCTGATAGAGGGGCTGGAACTCGGGGCAGGCAGCTTCTACAAAGGCCAGGCAGGCCTGGTCATCATAAAAATGGAGCTGCCAGGTGGGGTTATGGCGTTTCCAGGAGAGCTGCCAGCGGTACAGTTGTGGGGGCAGGGTCTGGGTCTGCCAGGTCTGGTGGAGTGTGGATGGGATCATTGGGTACAGAGCCAGCGGTCTTGAAAGTAGCGGATGAGGAGGGTGTTGTTGCGCAGCTCTGGGTTGCCGCCGCCACTGTTCAGGCGATAGAGTGCGGTTCGATCGTGCAGGAACCAATCTTTGCGCGGGATAAAACAGTGGCGTGGTGCTGGAAAGACCCATCGGGGAGCTGTGCAGTGGGCGCTGATCCAGACGTCGTCCACATAGAAAGCGGCTGGCGGTGCGGCGCTGTAGTCGCTGACGGTGGTGTGCTCGAAAAATGCTGGTCGGACCAGGTAGCCGGTGTAGCCCATCAGGATATCGACGCGGCGTGGCTGGTGCAGGCGTGTCGACTTCACGGGGGCGGGTGCCCGCTGGCAGAGGTGGTCGAGCAGCGTTGTGGGGCGATCGGTGAGGGTATCGGGCACGTTCCATCCGCTCAGTCCCAAGGCGGCGTGGGGCAGCAGGGCCGCAGCCTCTGTGAACCGTTCGATCAGGTCGGGTGGATAGAGCCGGTCGTCGTCGACCACCAATAAGGGCTGTTCGCGGTCGAAGACCTCGAGGGCGGGGAGCAACTTTGTGGCCGGGCCGGCATCGGCGCAACGCACGATTTCCAGCGCCGTCAGGGTTTGCAGCGCGGCAGGAACCGAGTAGAGGCGCCCTTCGCGGCGTGAAAATGTTGGAACATGCAGGCGGATTGTTTTCGGGCGGTGTGTCTGGTAGAAAAGACTTTTCAACGTCCCTTCGATCCGGGAGATCCGGCTGGGGGTGGTGGTCAGGCAGACGACGATCTCGGATCTTTTCGGATTGGCAGCGCAGAAATTGTCCCAGTCGGCCAGGCTGCGGCTCTGCAGCCGCACTTTGTCGCGCAGATCCAGCAGTGCGTCCCGTCCTGTCAGAGTGTGATAGCCGTGCAGCGCTGCGGCTGTGGCCAGCAGGCTGCTTCCAAGAATTTTCCACATGGCTTCTCCGCTGCCAGGAACCAGGGGTGCAGTTGTTCAAAGTTGCTGTAGGTCAAGCGATAGGCTGGCAGATGCCGGGCCAGGCGTGTCACCTCTGTGAAGCCATGGTTTGGCAGGTTGCGGGCATTGATCAGACACTCCATCAGCGCCAGTCCGGCTTCTGCCTGGCTTAGGGGGGTGCAGGAGAAGGTGCAATTGGCGGCATAGTGTGGAAAGAGAATTGCACAGAGCATGGCTTGGTCGCTTACTTTGCCGGGTCCGATGTAGTGGGGGGCAACCAATGTATTGGCATCCTTGGCAGCTGTGTTGTCTTCTACAACAAGCGAAGTGGCTGCCTGCAAGGCTGCCAGGCCACCTGCCCGCAAATTGAGCGGGCGTGAAAATCCTTGCATCTGCAACGATCCGTTTGCCACAAAGACCAGTTCATCGCTCAAATAGGTGTAATGGGAGGCGACCAGCCAAGCCGCCAGCGTCGTCTTGCCTGCACCCACTTTACCCGGCAGCAGCCAGCCTTGTCCAGCATGGCACGCGCCGGCAGCATGAAACAGCACTCCTCCCTGGCTGCCAGCAGCCAGCCGGTAGCAGAGGTGCCCCAGCACCTGTTCGGCTGTTGTCTCGCCGAGCGGTTGGAGGGTGGCTGTGCACGCTCCCGAGAACAGGTGTGCAGGCCGGCCCTGTTGCGAGACGAGGCGTAGGGTCCAGCTGCTGCCCCTGTCGGGGGCACTCCTGTCGGGGGCACTCCTGTCGGGGGCACTCCTGTCGGGGGCGATGTTGGCCAGCAACTGTTGAACGAGCCTGTCGGCGTGGGTCCCTTCGGATTCAAGGGTGACCGTGCTTCCACCAAATGTAAGGGTTTGTGTCTGCATGGCGTGTATCAACGAGGATAGGGGTGCAGCTTGAGCGGGCCCAGCAGGCTGGTGGCATAGATCCCCAGGTCCCAGAGCACATAGGCCGCATGGCGGGCGCGTCCAACCAAGGTGGGGGTGGTGGCTGGGAGTCCGTAGTGCAGACGCACCCACCACTCAGAAGGCCAGAATGTCTCACGGCAGCTGCGGCGCAGGCCGCGACGCAGGTGTTCGCCTGCCAGCTGGGTGGGATAGCCTGCGTAGACTTCCCCTACACCGCCCGGCGTGGGGCCGACTGTCCACTGGAGCCGCTCCAAGACTGCATCTGACCAGGGAGTCAGATAGTGAAACATCGGCAAGGCATGAAAGGTCTGTGGATAGCAGCGCTGAAAGTGTTCCCAGTCGATGCGGTCAAGCCATTTTTCGACCAGGGTAACGATATCTGCTGCGCCAAGCAGCCGTCCTTGTGCGTCTCCGCGCAGGTGCATGCTGAACCCATGATGATAGAGGTGCCAGAGCATTGCTGTGGGGCTCAGGGTGCTGGCGGGGAGGCCGTTTACGGTAAACGGCTGGGCAGTTGTACTCAGCTGGCTGTAGGTGGCTGAAGGCAGATGGTAGGGTTTGAAGCGAAAAAAGAGATCTGTATGTAGGTCGACCATGACCGAATAGTTCTGCACAGTTCGGGTGGCTGGGGCGAGGTGCTGATGGTACCGGCTCACATCCTGGTAGGGTGTGGGGGCGAGCACAAATCCCAGAGTGCCCAGCAGCGCGTATGCGTGCAGGGCAGCTTCCGGCCTGACCAGAAGGTCCAGATCGCGACGTGGGCGCAAACCGGGCTGGGGGTAGAGCAGGTGGGTCAGTGCACTGCCTTTGAGCACCAGCACGTCGATTCCGGCGGTGTAGAATGTCTGCAGGATCTCACTCAAGACGTGGTCGTAGATCTGTGCAGCCCGTTGGTGGCGCAGGCAGAGTCCTTTGAGGGTCAGTTCAGTCGGTGCAGGGATCTCTGCTCCGACTGCGCGCAGGTGGGTGTAGACCAGTGGTCCGAGTCCATGTCTTTCGGCCAACGCCGGCAGCGCAGCCCAATCTTCGAAGCCAGCGACTGCCTGCTTCAGCTGCGCAGCGGTCTGCGGGGTGAGCACGGCCCGGGCGCAGAGGGCAACCAGAGTGGCGGCGTGGATCGGTGCAGCCATTGGGTACAGCAGGGATGACGGCATGTGAACCGAGCCCTGTTGGGTCAGCGTGGCCGCCGCCACAGCCAACCTGCGGCAAAGAGCAGCAGGAGGGTTGCCGGATAGCGAAGGGCATCAGGGCAGAGAGTGCCATTCACACAGAGAACGGAGCTCGCCACCAACGGCGCCAGCGATTGCTGAATGCGCCCGATCTCCTGCTGGATCAGCGGCAGAAATGTTGGAAACGCCGGTGTCAACTCTGGTGCCGGCCCAACAGGCTGTGCCGAAGGGGCTGCTGCACCAGCCGCCGTAGTTGCACCCTGAGCGGCTGTCTGCTGGATGAAGGGGAGAAACAGGGGGAACTCGAGCCCTGGCTCGGGTGCCTCTGGCAGAGAGGTCGGCGGGGTGTTGGATTCGTTCTCCAGTTCCTGGGGCAGATCGTTTGCAAACCCATCGCCAGTTTTGTCGACCACCACGCTCAGTGGGGCGTTGCCCCCTTGCCAACTGCCAAAGTCCAGCTGCGCGGCGACACCGTCCACGCTCCAATTGGAATTTTTGAAGAGGTCTGCGCTCCCATCGGGCGCCAGCATCTCGATTGCCAATGAAAAAGTTACAGGCCGGTCGGAGGAGACAGTCAGCAGCCCGGTGTTCCCGTCGATCGAGGACTGCAAGGGCTGACCCCCTAGCAGCTGCAGATCGGTCAGATCGATGCTGCTGCTGGGCTGGTTTTCGGTCTGGCCACGCTCGGCAAACCCCAGCGAAGCCACAATGGCCACATCGGTGCCGGTCGGGCTGGCAGGTACCAGGCTGACCTGGCTGGCATCTGGGCTGAGCGAGAGCCCATAGTGAATGGCGGTTATGCCAGCAGCACGTGTCTGCGTGGAGGGTTGAGCGTTGACTTGTGTGAGATCACCCTGGTCTGTGAGAAAATCCAACTGTAGATTGCCGCTACCTTGCTGGCCTACCAGATCAAATTGCAGATTTTCAGCCGGGGTGTTGGCATTTTTCAACGTGAAGACGCCAGCATCGCGCAAGCCATAGAGACGGTTGTGGGCACGGTTGTTCTCTTCGGCGCCGAGCCCATCGTTGAAGGCGAGTGACTGATAGTCTCCCGTGTTCAATACGCCAGTGCAACTCCCGTCAGGATTGGGGGACTCAGCGTTGACCACGACTACACCGGCAACAGTGAGCGAATGACAATTTTCTGTCTGATAGGCGACCGGGTTTCCGCTCGCAAAGAGGCTGCGGGTCTCGCCGTCTCGGTCCGTTTCTACCCCCATACCCAGCAAAATCAGACTGCGGAGGGCATGCGCAGAGAGCAGACGCAGATCTGGCAGTGGGTTGGTGGCGACAGTGCCACTCAGGTCAATTGGATTGTTCGAGCCGGGCGCCAGGGTGTTGTAGCTCCAAACCCCGGCTGTCAGGTCGAAGGTTATCCGTCGGCTGTCATCGCCAGGAAAATTGCTGTCGTACACGTAGACCTCATAACGGCTGTTGTCCAGGTGGACGACTCGGTACGGAGTCACAGCAAGGCTGCTCGACCCCGACGGAGAATAGAGCAAAAGCACATAGGGGTCTGCAACAGCCGGATCGTTTTGCAACTGTTCGCTGAGGCGATCCAGCAACTCAGGCAACGGGCTGGCTCGGACATAGCCGTAGTCAGTGCCGACATCGCTGCGAGCCGAATATGCGCCCGCACTGAGCCTGTGGAGATAGGTCTGCAGAGCTTCGGACAGGGCCAGCTGCCCTGTCTGTTGGGCTGCAGGATCAAACGACATGGGGGACTCATATCGGTTCTGGTAAAGACGCAGCACAGCAACCGCCATCCCGTAGGCAGCCCCATAGGGTGTGTTTTGTTTGGATGTGATCAATTTGCGAATGCTGAGATCGATTTCACAGGAAAGACCGTCCAGCGAGATCGTGCCTTTTTTACAGACCCTGTCTGCACTGTACATATCGATCAAAACTTCGCTGGATGGGTCGAGCGTATCGCTGAAATTGCTGAATGCAAAACCATCTCTGCTGGGACAGAAACCATTGTCGGCTTCGATCACCCCTGCAATGCCTTCTGCACAGTCACTGGGCTGGGGGGTGCTTGTCACCGGCGGTGTTGCTGTCGGTGTTGCTGTCGGTGTTGCTGTCGGTGTTGCTGTCGGTGTTGCTGTCGGTGTTGCTGTCGGTGTTGCTGTCGGTGTTGCTGTCGGTGTTGCTGTCGGTGTTGCTGTCGGTGTTGCTGTCGGTGTTGCTGT
>JAGWYN010000084.1 GCA_018969295.1 Chloroflexota bacterium
CTGGCGGGGCTGTGACCTTGACCACCGCCAGCCTGCCGGCAGGGCAGCAGGTGCTCACCGCCACCTATGTCGGCAACAGCAATTTTCTCGCCAGCCACTCGCTCCCTGTCACACAGACCGTGCTGCCGGTGACAGCCACAACCACGCTGACCGTCACCCCGGTGGCCCTCGGATACGGCCAGGCGGCGCTCTTCACGGTGGCGGTCGCCGGGCCCGGCAGCCTGGTTCCCACCGGGGTCGTCACGTTGCGCGCGGACAGCGGAGAAGCGTTGACCGTGACGCTGAACGGAGCAGGGATTGCGACGACGACGCTGGCCTTCCTGCCGCAGGGAAGACGGGTGCTCACAGCGACCTACGCCGGCGACCCGAACCATCGGGCCAGCGAGTCGCTGCCGGTTGCGCTGACGGTGTTGCCGGCGGCGACCACAACAGCGCTGGCCAGTGCGCCCTGGCCCTCCTTTTTCGGCCAGCCGGTCATCTTCACAGCGACGGTGACCACCACCCTCAGCGGGACAGGAGCCCCGACCGGCAACGTCACCTTCACCCTCCCCAGCGGCCCGCTGGGCAGCAGCCCGCTGAACACAGCCGGCGTGGCGACGCTGACCGTCGCCAGCCTGCCGGTCGGCGTCAGCGACGTGACCGCCGTGTACACGGACAACCCCAATTTTCAACCCAGCAGTTCGAACACCCTCTTTCAACAGGTGGTACGCAGCCAGACCGCCACTCTCCTGGCCAGCATGCCGGCGTCCGGCCGCTACGGCGACCCTGCCGTGCTGACAGCGACCGTCGCCGCCGTTGCACCAGGTGCTGGGACGCCCAGCGGGCTTGTCCTCTTTTCGTCCTCTGCCGGGCTGTTGGGGGCTGCGCCGCTGGATGGGAGCGGCCTGGCGGTTCTGACGACAACCCAGCTGCCCGCCGGCAGCCCGACGGTGATTGGTTTCTATGCGGGCGACACCCAGTTTCAAAACAGCTTTTCCAGCGAGCTCCTCTTCACAGTTGCACGGGCTCGCCCTGGCTTCGCCTTGGAAGCAGCCCCGGCCACGTTCGGCCAGCAAACCGTGCTGACCGCTACAGTCAGCACAACCGCCACCGGAGTGAGCCGGCCGGCCGGCACGGTCACCTTTACAACGGCAAGCAGGCTTTTGGGCACAGCCGCTGTTGCTGCCGACGGGAGAGCGATCCTGGCCACCACAGCCCTGCCGCTGGGCGAAAGCGCGGTGGCAGCAACCTACGGAGGAGACAACAACTATCTGGCCAGAGACCCTGTGACCGCCACACTGACCCTGCTTCCGGGCAGCGCTGTGGTCTCGATCACCAGCACAGCCAACCCAGCCGTGCTGGGGCAGAGCGTGGTCGTGACTGTGTCGGTGCAGCCACCCGCTGCCGGTGCCCAGCAGCCCACCGGCACCGTGAGCCTGACGGTTGAGAACACCCCGCTCGCCCCTGTTGCGCTTGCCCCCAGCGGGGTGGCGACCTTCAGCTTGCCCAGCCTGACCTTGGGCGAGACCCTGCTGGCCGCCACCTACAGCGGGGATGGCAGCTATCTGGCAGGAAATTCTGAACCGTTCACTCAGGTGGTGGGGGGCGTCAGCACTGCTGTCTTGCTCGCTGGAGAGCCTCTCGCTGCTGTCTACGGGACGCCGGTATGGCTGACCGCGACGGTGGCGGCGATTGTCGCTGTGCCCGCCGGCGTGCTGACACCCACCGGCGTGGTGACTTTTGCAACTGACACAACCGTGCTGGGCAGCGCCACACTTGGCGAGACCGGCGAGGCAGTGCTGGCAACGACCTACCTGCCCGCCGGGGCACAGCCGATCACGGCCAGCTACAGCGGGGACGCCTTCTATGCGGCCAGCCGCTCGGCTGTGCTGGCTGCACAGATCAGTCAGGCCCAGCCAGAAATTGAGCTGGCAAGCCCTTCGACAACAAGCGTCTACGGCGCTCCAGTGACGCTGACCGTGTCTGTCAGCGGGCCAGGCCCGCTGGCCCCGAGCGGCGTGGTCACGCTGGCAGCCACCAGCGGCGGTCTCTGGAGCGCGTCGTTGGGTGCCGGGCAGCACAGCGCCGCAGGTGCCACCGCGGTGGCCACGCTGACCGTGACCAGCCTGCCGCTCGGGGCCAGCGGGATCACCGCCACCTATGCCGGCGATCAGAACCATCTGCCTGCAAACACGGCGCCGGTGACCCTCACCGTGCTTCCGGGCAGTGCCCTGATCTTCGTCGAGAGCAGCCCCAATCCAGCCGTGCTTGGAGCGGCAGCCGTGGCCACCGTGACGGTGCAGACGCCGGTCGCAGGGGGGCCAGCCCCCTCGGGCAGCGTGACCTTGACGGTCGGGACAGAAAACCTGGCGCCCGTTGCGCTCGGGGCCAGCGGCGTGGCCACCTTCTCGCTGCCCGGCCTGGTCTTGGGGCAGACGGTGCTGGTCGCCGCACACAGCGGAGATGGCACTTATCTGCCAGGAAAATCTGCGCCCTACACACAGACGGTCGTGCGCGCTGGCACCGCCGTGCAGCTTGCGGTCGAACCGTCTGCGGTCGTCTACGGAGAACAAGTGCTGTTGACAGCGACCCTGAGCACACTCCCCCCGACAGCGGCCCAGCTGCCGACCGGGGTCATCACCTTTGCCACGGCTGAAGCCGTGCTGGGCAGCCGCCTGATTGGCGCCAGTGGAGAAGTGACGCTGGCCACCGCCAGCCTCCTGGCTGGCCTCCAGGCCATCACAGCCACCTACGGCGGGGATGGCTTCTATGCAGCCAGCGACTCTGGGAGCCAGGTCGTCCAGGTCAGCCCGGCAGAATCCGCTGTGGTTCTGGCCAACAGGCCGCTGAGCACGACCTACGGGCAGCCGGTCACGCTGACCGTGAGCGTGGGCGGGCCTGGGCCGCTGCTTCCGACCGGAAACATCACCCTCACTGCTGCCGGCGGCAGGCAGTGGGTCGCAGCCTTGGCTGCCGGCACGGGGGAAGCCGCGGTGCGGGTGGACGACCTGCCAGCGGGCAGCAGCCCGCTGGTCGCTCTCTACGGCGGCGATGCCAACCACCGGCCCGGCAGTTCGCTGCCGATCACACAGGAGGTGGCGCTGGCAAGCACGCAGGTCGTGCTGAACAGCAGCCCCAATCCAGCCGGGCTCGCCGCTGCGGTGAACTTCACAGCGACCGTCCAAGAGATCCGGGCCAGGCAACCTGCAGCTGCAGCGCCGTCTGGCCGGGTACTGTTCCTGGTGGGCAGCACCGCGATCGGAGAAAGCCCACTCGTCGACGGTGTCGCCCGGATAACGACAGCAGCGCTGGCCGGAGGGGTGCAGGAGATCACAGCACTCTACAGCGGCGACGCCAACTACCTGCCCGCCCGCTCGGCTGCACGGGTGCAGACGATCCTGGTGCCGCAGCCGCGTGCGGTAGGCGACGCCGCCAGTCTGCTGCAGGGCGAGACCGTGGAGATCCCGGTGTTGGCCAACGATCTGAACCCCGCCGGCGGGGCGTTGGCGGTGGTTGCGATCACAGCGCCCGCCAGCGGGGCGGCCACTCTGAACCAACAGACGATCCGCTACACTGCGGCGCCGGCGGCCAGCGGGGTGGTGACCTTCACCTACACGCTCAGCGACAGCAACAGCCAGCGCAGCAGCGCCACCGTGGTGCTCTTCGTTCGTCCGCTTGCCGAAACGCAGCCAGCGGTGGCCGCTGTCGACCCCACCCTCTCAACCACCGTCGCGTTTACCGGCAGCCAGGGAACGCTCCAGGTAGCGGCCCCCGTCGGCTTCTACACACCGACCCTGGCACCGGGACAAACGTTTGTCCTGAGCTACAGCCCGGCGGTCACCCGCACCGACAACACACAGAGCCCGCCAGGCACGCTCCGCTTTGCCAATTTCGAATTTGAGCTGGATGCCTTTATCGACGCCGAACCGTTGTCAGGTGTCCAGTTTGCCCAGCCCCTGCTGTTGACCCTTCGGTACGACCCAGGGTCGGTGGCCGCGCTCGATGTCACGACGTTGGCTCTCTACTATTGGGATGGAACCCGCTGGAGCACAGAGGGCATCCAGGTGACTGGCCACGATGTGGTCAACGCCGTGCTCACGGTCTCGATCAGCCACCTGAGCCAGTTTGCCCTCTTTGGCAGCTCGCTCCAGCCCGAGTTTCGCTCGATCTACCTGCCGACGATCTTGTGGGTCGGTTCTCCGGTAGAGTTTCCTCTGTCCGGTTCAGAACTGCCTGGCTCGGACCAGGTACTTCCTGGGACACCCGCCGCTGTGCTGGCCGAAACGCTCTATCTGCCGATGGTGAACCAGGGCGGGGAGCCCTGATCGACGGCGCGATGCCAGGTTGTGAGCCAGCATGCGGAATTCAGCACTTGCCGTCAGCTATACTACAATAGCAACGACGGCTGGAATTGGTTTGCAACAAAAGACAAGGAGAAAAACAATGAAGAGGAGCAGAACGCTCGTGCTCTGGCTGATGCTGTCTATGGTCCTGCTGTTGAGCGCCTGTGTGCCAGCGGCTCTGCCAGCCAACGAGCCCGCTGAGGCGCCCGCTGCGGGCCCGGGCCAGACCAACGTGGTCTATGCATTGCCCGACCTGGGCGGCCGCGTGGTGCAGGCGGCGATGGCCAACGACTATACGCCGCTGCAATTTATCGACCCGGCGACCGGTGAGGCGGTCGGCTGGGAATATGACGCCGTAGCCGAGATCTGCGCCCGGCTCAACTGTGTGGTGGAATGGAACAACACCTCATGGGACGGCATGATCACGGCGATCAACGCCGGTCAGTTCGACATCGGCATGGACGGCATCACGATCACCGCCGAGCGGGCCGAGCAGGTCGACTTCAGCATCTCTTACATGACTGCGCAGCAGTTCATGCTGGTGCGGGTCGACGAGGACCGTTTTGCGACGCCGGCGGAATTCGCCGCGAACACCGAACTGCTGGTAGGGGCACAGGCAGGCACCACCGGCTTCTACACCGCGGTCTACGACATTCTGGACGGCGACGAGGCCAACCCACGCATCCAACTTTTTGAGACCTTCGGCGCTTCGGTGCAGGCACTCCTCGCGGGCGACGTGGACATGGTGCTGGTCGACGCGGCGAGCGGCCGCGGCTACATCGGCGCCAACCCAGACGCGTTGAAGATTGCGGGCGATGCGATCAAATCCGAAGAATTTGGCTTCATCTACCCCAAAGGCTCGGAATTGGTGGCCCCCTTCGACGCTGCGATCGAGTCGATGCAGCAGGATGGCTATCTGGAACATCTGAACGTCAAGTGGTTCTTCCTGTACAACCCGAGCCGCTGAGAGCGGGCCATACGGAATCGCCGGGCTGTGGGCTGGGCGATCAGAAGCGAGTGAGAGATGGAGAGAGAGCGGTTTAAGGAAGCGATGTCCCGTTGGGCCTCGGGGGTAACGGTTGTGACAACGCAGGTCGATGGTCAGCGGGTTGGTATCACGGCGAGCTCGCTGGCCAGCGTGAGTGCGGACCCGCCGCAAATTTTGATCTGTGTGGCGCGCAAGCTGTTCACCCATACGGCGATCGAACAGAGCGGGATGTTTGCGGTCAACATACTGGGCACGGACCAGTTGGCGTGGGGGATGCGTTTTGCGGGGATGGTTCCCGAGCTGAACGACCGCTTTGCGGGGATCGATCTGGTTCAGGCTGTGACGGGTGCTCCGATTCTGCCAGGGGTGGCGGCCTGGCTGGACTGCCGTCTGCGCCACGCCTACGACGGCGGGGACCACACGATTTTTGTCGGGGAAGTGGTTGCAGCGGGTGCAGCTGCCGAGTGTGAGCCGCTGCTCTATTTCAACCGCAGCTGGCGGCAGCTGGAGAGTGTGCCCCTCCAGCTGCCTGTCACGGCGCGGTAAACAGGTCGACAAAGTGGAAAGGGGGTCGGGCTGCTCCCCGCAGTTCCCCCCCAACCGTCAGAGCACATCGAGCTGTTTGAGCGGCTGTTCCTGATGGCTGGCCAGGACATCGGCAGCACCCATCACGACCACGCGTGCCTGCTGGTTGAGCGCGGCCAGCACATCTCCAAACTGGCGAAAATGGTCGAGTGTGGTCGAGAGAACTTCGTCGCGCATCTGCTGGCGGCGTTCTTCTGTTTCGCCGATCAGGAAACGGATCAACGAGCTGCGTCCTTTGGCATCGGGCAATTGGTAGGCGTCGATATCGCCGATGGCCCCGATCACATTTTTGGTCAGCTCGTCTGGGCTCAGTTCGATCTGACGCAGGAGAGCGGCGGTCTGGTCGTAGACGTGCAGCGTCCTGGCCAGGTTGGGGTCTCGATAGGAGAGGAAGGTATAGAGCCCGGACTGCTTGCCAAAGCTGACGAAGGCCCCATAGGCGCCTCCTTCGGCGCGCACCTTGTCCCAAAGCCAGCTGGTCCGGATAAAATTGTTGATCACGTGGATCGAGCCGTGGTAGGTGTAGCCGAGGGAATAGAGGTTGCCGCCTTTGCCGACATAGTTGACCTGGGCTGGGATCGCCAGCCCCTCGTCATTGCTGTGCAGGAGAGGTGCCCAGCGGGTCGGTTGCACTGAAGCTGCGGGGAGGTCGCGCAAAAAAGCTGCCAGCTGGGGCTCGACCGTGGCCCAGTGGGTGCCATCCAGGGTGACATTGACCACCCGGTTGCGGCTCTCGACCAAGGCATGGCGGACGGCCTGCAGGCTGGCCAGCACGGTCGGCCACTCATTCTCGACCTGATCGACCAGCCGACGCGCAAAAAAGAGCCCGTCGATCCCTTCCAGCTGTTCTTCGACCCAGCCGGCGGTCGTCAACCCAGCGTGCAGGCGGTTGCGCACATAGGCGTGGCCGCTGGGGATCAGGCTGCTTTCAAAGCGTGCTTTGGTTTTGAGCGCGATCTGGCGGAAGCGATCCCGATCGTCCAGATTGACAGCGAGCAGCATCTCGCGCAGGATGGCCAGCAGATCGGGCACCTGGGCGACGGTGGCTTTGGCCGAGAGCAAGAAACGTGCGGCCGGTTCGGGCTGGCCGAAGCGCTCGGAGAGATAGGTGGAGGCACCAATTCCCCCTGTCTTGCGGTCGATGCGCTGTGAAAATTTGACGTAGCTTTCGTGGGTTGTGCCCATTTCCAGCAAGGCACGGCTGAAGAAAGGCACGTAGGGCAGCAGATCTTGGGGAACACCGGTGAGGTCAAAGGCAAGGGTCAGGTAGAGAATCCCGTTCGTAAAAAGATCCTGGAGCAGCAGTTGGGTGCCGCCGAGGTCGCCGACCCAACAGGGGATCGGTTTATTTTTCGGTTCGAGGTCGCTGAGCCGGAGCGAGGGCAGGCGAGCCAGATCTTCCGGGGAATCTGGCCGTTGTTGGCGCTCTTTGAGCAGCCGGGTGTTGTCGAGGATCTGCTTGAGCTGCTGGGGGGACAGGGCGGCCTTGTCTGCGGCAAGCTGCTGCTGTTCCTGTTCGGCCAGCTGTTGGTTGTAGCCCGGGTCCGGTTCTGCCAGCACAGCGAGCCGGTGGGGGTTGTCGAGCAGGTAGGTGCGGATCAGCCCTCCCAGCAGAGTGGGGTCGCTGTTCAGCTGCTCTTTCACGGTGGCCAGCGGCCTGGCGTAGCGAAGGGGGGTCAGCGGGTCGCGGCCGTGGGTCCAGTTTTGAAGAGCACGCAGAAAGAGGGCCAGGCCGCGCGGGAACGAACCGGTGTTGTTTTCACGCAGGCTGAATTCGATCGAATTGACCGCTGCTTCGACCATATCGGCCTCGATGCCCTCTGCAGCCAGAGCGCCGAGTGTGGCGAGGATCAGCGACTCGGCCGCCGGAGCGGCGGCGCTGTCAACTCCTTTCATGGTCACACCAAAGGTCGGCTGGCGCAGCGTGCTGCTGAGCCCTCCCACCACATCCTCTCCCAGCCCAGAATCGACCAGCGCCTTGCGCAGCGGCGACGCCTGTGTGCCGACCACTGCGTAGCTGAGCACCGAAAGGGCCATACGCTGGGCCGGGTCGGGGACTTCGGGCAACGCCCACTGGAGGGAGAAGAGGCTTTTGCGGCTGTGTGCGGACGTACCGTCTGCGCCAAAGCGAATTCGTGTCGAGCGGGGCTGGTCGAAGGGGGGGTGGAGCGGCACGGGGCTGGCGGCTGGCATCGCCGTAAAACCGCCCAGCACGGCGTCGAGCAGAGCCAGCCGCCGGGCAGGGTCGTCGTCGCCATAGAAAAAAATCTGGGCATTGGAGGGATGGTAGTAGGCAGCATGGAAGGCTTTGAACTGTTCGTAGGTCAGCTGGGGGATGACCTGCGGGTCGCCCCCCGAGTCCAGCCCATAGCTGTTGTCGGGAAAAAGACCTTGGCTGGCCGCCCGGTACAAGAGCGCGTCGGGCGCAGAGTAGACCCCCTTCATCTCATTGAAGACCACGCCGCGGTAGACCAGCGGAGCATCTGTCTCTTCCAGCTCATAATGCCAGCCTTCCTGGTCGAGATGATGGGGGGTCAGCAGCGGGTAAAAGACAGCGTCCAGGTAGACGTCGACCAGATTGTAGAAATCCTGCAAATTGGTGCTGGCGACCGGGTAGGTCGTCTTGTCGGGGGAGGTAAATGCATTGAGATAGGTATGCAGCGAGCCTTTGAGCAGCTGGACAAAGGGCTCTTTGAGCGGATATTTTTGGGAGCCGCCCAGCACGCAGTGTTCGAGAATGTGGGCGACGCCGGTCGAGTCGTTGGGAGGTGTACGAAAGCTGATCCCAAACACTTTATTTTCGTCGTCGTTTTCGAGGGAAAGCAGTTCGGCGCCGGTCCTGAGATGCCGATAAAACCGGGCGCGCGTGTGGATCTCTTCGATCGGTTCGTCGCGCAGCAATTCAAAGCCGTTCATGGGGTCGCTCCTTTTTCGTCGACGTGGGGCAAAAGGCTATGTGTGACAGCGACAGTGGTGCATTTGGCTGGACAGCTCCACAAAGGCCGGCAACATCTGCAACGTGGTGCTCAGGCTGGCACGCACCTCGCCCATTGGTGTGCGCTGGTCACGGTCGGAGGCATAGCCGCTGACTGTTGCCAGGCCAGCATAGCACATCTTCAGCTCCTGTGCCAGTGTCACTTCGGGCACCAGGTTGTAGGTGAGCACATCGGCGCCCCAGCTGCGAAACATGCGGGCTTCGGCGCGTGTTTCTCGACGCAGGAAATCGACGCCGACCGTGACTGCGTGGGGCAGGCCTGGCAGCAGCTGTTGAATGGCTGCGGCCATGGCGGGGCAGAAAGGGGCCCCCACCCCGCCATAGTTGATGTCGAACCCGGTATGGGCCGCAGAAAAGAACGTATCTGCCTGATGGCGGGTCCAGTCGATGTAGTCGTCGACCAGGACCGGCTGGCCGCGCTGCAGCACCGGGTTGATCGCGATCCCCATGTCCCAGTTGAGAATGCGCTGCACGCCGAGCTGGCGGGCTGCAAACAACGTGGCGCGCGGGTCGGTCCGGGTTGGCAGCCCGGTGTAGGGCTGCACCCAGACTGCGGGGCCGTCGGGGGAGCGGCGCAGGGCCAGAGGGCCTGCCTCCCC